>CAZURK010000260.1:0-22254 GCA_964623055.1 uncultured Pirellulaceae bacterium | reverse complement strand
GCCGTCTTTCGTGAAAGTGATTGGGATTGCGTCTCCCCAATCATCCGTTGCGGCGTCGATCGTCGGTTTGAAGTATGGAGCACTCGCCGCAAAGATCTCTTGCCGATGCACCACAGAGGAAGAGCCGCTGGTGGCGACCATCTCGCAGGCATAACGATTCGCTTCCACGTTGCGCCCCTTTTCGATGGCGAACGGGATTCGTTTCGTCTCGCCGGGCTGCAACTCAACCGGACGGCTGGACGGCGCCAGTCGCCACGTATCTGGCACCTTGAGCGAAACCTCGCCCTTGTACGCAGTCTCCTGCAGATTCTTCACAAGCACGAACACCAGAGGCTGTGTCGACGGCGGCACAATCAACGTCTCCATTCTCAGTGCCACAGCCTCCGCCGCGAATGCTCCTCCGATGGCGCACAGAAGACAGACGAAAACCACGAATAGAGGCATTGCCCTGCTGAGCAGTGAAGACCCGCGGCTCATTGGACATTGGAGCTTGGGCATTGGGCATTTCCCCATCTGGTGCTTGTTCATCAGTCGTTCCCCCGTGGAAAAGCGAATTTGGGCTAGGAGTGCCGTATTGGATCTTGGGTCGTAGTATATCCCACGTGTCCCTGCGACTCCAGCATTTGTCCACGGATCAGGAAAGAAGATTCGTCAAATCGCCCGCGCGGGGGAATTGCCAAAGAGCGGCGTTTCGTTCAGTAGGACACACACGGCACTACGCATCCAGTACCGCCCGCAAGAACCGTCCGGTATGGTTGTCTTCCAACGCTGCAATCGTTTCTGGAGTACCCGTGGCGACAACGTGGCCGCCGGCTTCGCCGCCTTCGGGGCCGAGGTCGATGATCCAGTCTGCGCACTTGATCACCTCCAGGTTGTGCTCGATAACGATCACCGTGTTGCGGCGATCGACCAACCGGCCCAGCACGTCCAACAAGCGGCGGATGTCGTCGAAGTGTAACCCCGTGGTCGGCTCGTCGAGCAGGTAGAGTGTGCGGCCTGACTCGGCGCGTGCCAATCGGCTGGCCAGTTTGATCCGTTGCGATTCGCCGCCCGACAGCGTCGTTGACGGTTGCCCCAGACACAGATAGCCGAGCCCCACGTCCCGGAACGCCTGCATCCAACGGTGAATTGCGGGGAAATTCTCGAAAAACGCCGTCGCCTCGTCGACGGACATGGCCAACACATCGGCGATCGTCTTGTCGCGATACCGGACTTCCAGAGTCTGGCGATTAAAGCGAGCGCCACCGCACTCGTTGCAGGTCACGTATAAATCCGGCAGGAAGTTCATTTCTATCTTCTTGACGCCATGGCCCTGACACTCCTCGCAACGACCGCCTTTGACGTTGAAACTGAACCGGCCCACTCGGAATCCTCGCTGTTTGGCCTCGCGCGTGGCGACGAAAACTCTGCGGATCTCATCAAACGCGCCTACATACGTAGCCGGAGTGCTGCGTGGCGTACGACCGATGGGCGATTGGTCGATTTGAATGATCTTGTCGATCTGACTGGTGCCACGAAGATGTTTCAGCGGCCCAGGTTTCGGCGCAACACCGCCCAGTCGTCGGACGATTGCCCGCGCCAATGTCTCGTTCACCAACGAGCTCTTTCCCGAGCCGCTTACGCCAGTTACGCACACGAGGGCGCCCAGCGGAAAACGCACGTCTATTTTCTTGAGGTTGTTGGTCGCCGCGCCCTCAATGACGACGGAGCGCGACTTGGCCACTCGGCGGCGTTTCTTCGGAACGGAAATCTTCTGATCGCCACGAAGATACCGTCCGGTGATCGAGTTTTCATTGCCCATAACCTCGCCCACCGCCCCCTGTGCGACGATGCGCCCGCCGCCGGTTCCGGCACCCGGCCCCACGTCGATCAGTTGGTCCGCTTCGCGCATCATAGCTGCATCGTGTTCGACTACCAAGACCGTGTTGCCTTGTTGTTGGAGGTCGCGCAGTGCGTCGATCAATCGCTGATTGTCCCGTGAATGCAGGCCAATCGTTGGCTCGTCCAACACGTAGCACACGCCGACCAGCCCCGACCCGATGCTGGTGGCCAACCGTACGCGTTGCCGTTCGCCGCCGCTAAGCGTGTCCGCGGCTCGATCCAGGGTAAGGTACTCGATGCCAACTTTCTCTAGGAATTCCAGCCGCTTACAGATTTCCGTCGTCAGCGGATCGGCAATGGCATTCTTTGAAGCCGGGAATTCCAGCCTCGTAAAGAAGCGTCTCGCTTCGGCGACAGACATATGACAGATCTCATGGATTGCCCTGCCGCCGACGCACACGCAATTGGCCTCGGGCCGCAGCCTCGATCCGCTGCAGGCTGGACAATCGGTCGGTGCGCGAAATGCGGCCAACTCGTCGCGACGGTCCTCGCGAATCGCCGTGACAAATTCCTTCTCCAACATGGTAAAGACGCCAAGGAACGCATCCCCGTCGCCGTGAAGCAGCTTTTCGAGCACCGCTGGTTTCACTTTGTTCAGTGGCGTATCCCATGCGAAGCCTTGGACGCGCATGAAATCCGCCAACTCGTCTTGACGCTTTTTCTTGGCCGCCGGCCGGACGTTCTTCCAGGGCACGATCGCCCCGTCGGCCAAAGATAGCCCTGGATTCGGCAGCACCAAATCGGGATCGAACTGTTCCAGCCGCCCCAGGCCCTCGCACTGCGGACACGCTCCGTACGGGCTGTTGAAACTGAATGTGCGCGGTTCGAGTTCCGTCAGGCTGATGCTGCATTTTGGGCAGGCATACAGCGTGCTAAACAAACAGTCTTGCCATTTCCCGTTTGGGCGATCGCCGTTGTCGCCGTTCGTATCCAAGTAGCAGGCAATGACCTGACCCTCGCCGTGACGGATCGCCAATCGCAGCGACTCGCCGAGTCGCGATCGCACGTCCGATCGGATCTTCACTCGGTCGACGACGGCGTCGATGTCATGGAACTGCCGTGGATTGATGTCCGGGAGTTTGTCGAGGTCATGAATCTGACCATCCAACCGAATCCGTACAAAACCGGCCTTTCGGGCCTTCGCAAGCGCGTCGTTCTGCTTTCCTCGACGCCCCTGGACCAGAGGCGCCAGAAGTATGGTCTTCGTACCTTCCGGCAACTCCAGAAGGGCGTCCAATATCTCGTTGGGCGTTTGCTGCTGGATCGGCTCGCCGCACTGGTAGCAGGACGCCTCGCCCAGACGAGCCATCAAGAGACGCAAATAGTCATAGATCTCCGTGACGGTGGCCACGGTGCTGCGCGGATTTGCGCTGCCCGGTCGCTGGTCGATGCAGATGGTGGGTTGCAGACCTTCTATCAGATCGACGTCCGGCCGCTCCATCTGGTGCAGAAACTGGCGAGCGTACACGGACAGGCTTTCGATGTATTGACGCTGCCCCTCGGCGTATAGCGTATCG
The DNA here is from genome assembly GCA_964623055.1 of uncultured Pirellulaceae bacterium. Taxonomy (GTDB): domain Bacteria; phylum Planctomycetota; class Planctomycetia; order Pirellulales; family Pirellulaceae; genus JADHUC01. The sequence goes on along the minus strand of CAZURK010000260.1, from coordinate 18,856 downwards.
AATGCCAGGCTGCTCTTACCGGACCCGCTGGGACCGGTGATCACAACCAATTGATTGCGCGGAATATCGACATCCACATCCTGCAGATTATGAACGCGCGCACCGCGCACGGAGATTCTCTCAGCGGTGGCCGTATCGTCAACAGCGGTCCCGTCTCCGTTTCCGCTGGACGAAGGATTCCTCGACATCAACTCACCCTGTTCGCGTGGTTCGACCAAGTGGAAACCCATCACGCTACCAGAGCGCCCAAAAAGTGACAAGGCCAACGGGTGCACGGAGAAAGCCTTGAAAAGCTTGCATCGTCGCGTACGACGGGCTAGTTTGATGGGCGCAGTAGATCCCTTCTGCCGGAAGGGACCCGTAAACGCGAGACGATCATCCTCCCACAGAGAAGGTCCCGTCCGGCAGTCGGGACCTACCAAACGCGCGCCAACGCAGTTCGAAACCGAACCTATCACTGATTCAGGTAAGGAGTCTACCGATGAAACGCCGAACGAATCGTCGTCATTTCCTGAAGAATACGGCTTTGGCCGGAGTTGGTGTCTGGGTAGCCGGCACCAGTACGACTGGCCGGTGCCAGTCGGCGAACGAGAAGCTGAATATCGGAATCATTGGCTCTGGCGGTCGAGGAGGCTCCAACACCAGATCGGTCAGCAGCGAGAACATTGTGGCCTTGTGTGACGTGGACAAGCATCGTTCGGAGAGGGCATTCCAACAGTTTCCCAAGGCAGAGAAGTACGACGACTGGCGGAAACTGGTGGATCAGAAGGATCTTGATGCCGTCGTGGTCAGCACTACCGACCACACGCATGCACTGGCCTGTGTCTGGGCGATGAACCGGGACCTGAGCGTCTACTGCGAGAAACCGCTGGCCCACTGCAGCTATGAAGCTCGGGTCATGCAAGAGAAGTACCTGGAGAAGAAAGACAAGATCGCCACTCAGATGGGTACGCAGATCCATGCCACGGACAACTATCGCCGATTGGTCGAGTTGGTCCAGTCCGGAGCGATCGGCCCGGTCCGCGAGGTACACGTATGGTGCGGTCGCAACGGCCCGAAGGACGGCGAGCGTCCCAAAGAAGAACCGCCTGTGCCCGATCATTTGGATTGGGACCTTTGGCTCGGCCCGGCGCCGGACCGGCCCTTCCATCCGAGATACCTGCCTGGCTGCACAACGTGGGAGCAGTGGTGGGACTTCGGCAACGGTTGCCTTGGCGACATGGGGAGTCATCTGATTGACTTGCCATTCTGGGCACTCAAGCTGCGCGACCCATTGACCGTGGCGGCCGAAGGAGCGCAACTCCGCAAGGAAACGTATCCCGAGTGGCTCGTCGTTCACTGGGAACACCCGTCGCGCGGCGACATGCCGCCGGTGACCATGCATTGGTATGACGGTATCCAGCGGCCCAAGTTGAAGGTGCCCGGCCACGATATCCAAAGCTGGCATAAGGGCATCGTGTTCATCGGCGACGATGGGATTCTGTTGGGCGACTACGGCAAGAAGATCCTGGTGCCCGAGGAGAAGTTCAAGGACTTCCAGCCACCCGAACCGTGGATCGAACCGTCGCGCGGCCATCATCAAGAATGGATCCACGGCGCCAAGACAGGCGAACCGACATTGTGCAACTTCGACTACTCCGGCAAGCTGGTCGAGCACAACCTGTTAGGCACGGCGGCCTTCCGAGTCGGCAAGAAGCTCGATTGGGATCCCAAGACGATGAAAGCCAAGAACTGCCCCGAGGCCGACCAATACATCCGCCGCGAATACCGCAAGGGCTGGGTTTTGGACGGGTGAAGTCTGGCTGGCAGAATCCGAAACTAGACACTTGAAACCTGAAACTGGAAACTTCCAAAACTCGTTCCCAAGCTCCGGCTTGGGAACGCATATGAACCATACGGGAGGATTCTCTATGGCCGATCTCGATAATAGCGCTCGCCGAGACCAGACATCGCGACGCGGTTTTCTGAAGACGACGGCGGCTTCTGCGGCTGCCTTGGCTTTGGGACGAGGCGCACCGGCCATCTGCGCGCAGCCACTCGCAGCGGAACGTGGAAGACTCACCGAACTGTCCGAGCACCTGCTCGTCTACCACGGGCCAATCAACGTGGGTATTCTGCGTGACGGCAACAAGGCTCTACTGATCGACTGCGGCGACGATAGCGTGGCCGAGGCGTTGTCGGATGCTGGAATCACGAAGGTCGAGCAGATCGTCTTTACACATCACCATCGCGATCAGGCGTGCGGGGCGTACGAGATGGCGGCTGCTGGCGTCAAAATCGGCGTGCCGGCCACCGAGCATGAATACTTCACCAACCCCGCGGCCTACTGGAAGGATGACAAACATCTGTGGCGCGTGTACCGCGACTTCCGGCTTCAACGATTAATGCTGGTCGATCCAATCCGCGTTGACGTGGCGTTCTCTGAAGGCGACAAGTTGACCTTTGGTCCGGCGAAGATCTGCGTGCTTGATACCCCGGGCCATACCGAAGGTTCGGTCAGTTACCTTATAGAAGTCGATGGCCGGCGCGTCGTCTTCTGCGGCGATTGCATCTACGATGAGGGGCAAATCTGGGACATCTACAGTCTGCAGAAGGGGTTCAGTAGGGGTACTCGGACAATAGGCGGATACCATGGATTCATGGGCGACCGTTGGCGGCTGGTCGACAGTCTGGAGCGGATCAAGGGCCTGCGGCCGGATGCGCTCGTACCGTCGCATGGGAACGTGATGACCGAACCCGGCAAGGCGATCGGTTCGTTGATCAAACGGTTCGAGACGTGCTACGAGAACTACGTGGCCATCAGCGCGCTGCGGCACTACTTTCCCGAACTGTTTACCGACTACGAAGGTCGGCCGGGACAGATGCCGATTCGGCCGGGTATCAAACCGCCGGAATGCCTGCGGCATTATGGTACAACCTGGATGATCGTCTCGAAAACCGGCGCGGCTTTCGTGATGGACGTTGGGTCGCCGGCAGTCGTCAATCGCCTCAAAAAGATGCTCGAAGATGGCGAGATCAAGAGCGTGGAAGGGCTGTGGGTCACCCATTACCACTACGATCACACGGACGGCATTCCCGAGTTTCAGCAGGAGTTCGACTGCTCGTGTTTTGCCGACCGACGTTTGGCCGATGTGCTGACCAATCCAACGGCGTGGCGGCTGCCGTGCCTGGCTCCGGAACCGATTGAAGTGCATCGGCCGATGGAAGATGGCCAGTCGTGGCAATGGCACGAGTTCAAGCTGACTTCGTACAACTACCCAGGGCAGACGCTATACCACGACGCGCTGTTGGCCGAAGCCGACGGGCAGCGAATGCTCTTCGTAGGCGATTCGCATACGATGGGCGGCATCGACGACTACTGCGCCCACAATCGCAACTGGCTGGGCCGCGACGTGGGCTTCCAGTACTGCATCTCGCTGATCGAAAAGCTAAAGCCCACACACATCTTCAATTGCCACGTGAACGACGCGTTCACATTCACGCCAGAAGAAGTCCAGTTCATGCGCAACAACCTGGACCAGCGCGAGAAGCTGTTCGGCCAAATCGTCCCCTGGGATCACGCCAACTACGGCATGGATGCGTCTTGGGTTCGCTGCTTCCCGTACACACAGAAGGCAAAGCCGAACGATACGGTGAATCTGAAGGTGATAATCACGAACCATTCGACCGCGCCGCTAAACGCAGCCTGCCGCGCCGTATTACCAAAGGCATTCGGCGGCACAGCCGTGTCATGGGTCGAAGCCGAGATACCCGCGAAGACGGAAAAGGAGTTCCGGGTTGCGTTTCGCATTCCCGCCGACGCCGAATCCGGCCGCTACGTGGTCCCCGTCGACGTGAAGCACGGATCGTGGAATCTGCCCCAATTCGCTGAAGCGATCATCGACATCTAGGCGCTGAGTCGCGTTGGCCCGTAGCTGAATTCGCAAGAATTCAGACGATTCTGGCAACCCGCAACGCCCCTGAATTCTTGCGAATTCAGCTACCGAGCGATCTGGTACTACCCAATCTCGTAGAAACGAATCGCATTGTCGGCAAACAGCTTGCGGCGCTCTTCCTCGCTTCGATCTTTAACGACTTCTTTCAACGCCAGCACCCACTCGCGCAGCGTGGCCACTCGCGTGCAGACTGGCCAGTCGCTGGCGAACATGACTCGGTCCGGGCCGAAGGTGTCGAGACAGTGGTTGATGATGGGGGCTAAGTCGTCCGGGTTCCAGGTGTCCTTTGGAGCGCGGGCAACGATACCGGAAATCTTGCACACTACGTTCTCGCGCTTGGCCAAATCGGCAATGCCGCGTCGCCACTGATCCGGGTCGTGCGAAAGCGGACCGGCCAAGCCGTTCTGGGCTCGTCGGCCGTCGTTCCAAAACGCCTTGGGATCTGCATTGCCGCAATGGTCGAGAATGAAACGAGTGTCAGGGCATTGATCGACTACGCCTGCCGCCTCCGGCAAACGTTGTGGAGGCATACACAGGTCGAAACGCATGCCAAGTCGGCCGAGTAGCCTCACGTCCTCGATGAACGGCTGCTTAAGGTAGAGAAAGTCGTTCCCTTTGCCCCCACGTGGAATATGACGAACGCCTTTGATAAAGGGGCTTCCTTTGAATCGGGTGATGTAGTCGCGAAATCCGTCCAAACCCGGTTCGCCGCCGATCACGGCTGCAACCGTGGGATTATCGGTTTGACGACAAAGCTCGACGATGTATTCCGCCTCGGCAACCTTGTCCTCCGGTGCAACGGCCACTTCCATGTAGACAGCTTTCACGACGTTCAGCCCGCGCGTCGCTTTCAGGTAATCCTCCATGACGTAACTACGGTGCAGCTTCGTTTCCTTCTTGAGCCACGGCGGCCGAATCTTGGTCAAGTCCCACAAATGTTGATGCGTATCGACAATAGGCAATAGTTTGTCCTCCTTGTCGGCTGCCAGAGCGGACGCGGCGCCAAGTGCACCGACCGCCAACGTGCTCGCAGATGCATGTCGAACGAACTCACGTCGTGTTAGCCTCATCGTATGTCTCCTTCACGAGTCTTCGCTTAACCGCGACCCAGCGGGGAGCGCGTGATGCGCCAACCGACGTCAACTCCGACGCGCTCCCCGCTGGGTCGCGGTTAAACGATTCTGCAATAGACACCTACTTCGACAATCTCTCCCTCACGCCTTTCCAGCCTTGCCCGCCGTCGAGCAGCGTGGACAAGCGTTTGACCGTATCACCGAAGGCCGGATTTGCAGCTAGGTTGCGGGTGGCCGCGGGCCCGGCGGAATGGTCGTACAACTCCTTCGCTTGGGCGCGGCCGGTCTTCCGGTCGATCCACTCGGTGTAACGCCACTTGCCGCAACGGATCGAGTACCCCATCACTTTGCCGCGCGGATACTGACTGAACGCGGCTTCCTTCCAGGACCGAGCAGGATCCTTCAACAACGGTACCATGCTGGTCCCTTCGCACTGATCGGGAATCTCCAGCCCGGACAGCTCCGCCAATGTTGGAAAGATGTCCACAAACTCGACATTCGCCTCGCTGCGCCGGCCGGCTGTCTTCTGTTTGGGCACCGACAAGATCAGGGGCACATGGGTGTCTAACTCGAAGTTGGTGTGTTTGCACCAAGCCCCGTAATCGCCCAGCTTCCAGCCGTGGTCGCCCCAGAGAATGATCACCGTGTCGTCGCGCAGCCCCAATCGATCCAGTTCATCGATCACGCTGCCGACCAGTGCATCCACGTAGCTGACGCTGGCGTAGTACCCGTGAATCAAGTTGACGGCCTCCTCGGTGGGCATCGGTCCTTGCCGTGGCATGCCGGTGTACTTGCGCAATTCACCCCAGTTGGATCCAGCCATCGATGCCATGTCTTTCGGCCAGTTGTCCAACGCGGGTACTTCGATTGCCGCGCGATCGTATAGGTCCCAATAGCGTCTGGGGGCGTTGAAAGGCAGATGCGGTTTGACGAATCCCACCGCCAGGAAGAACGGCTGGCCCTTCTTCTTCAGCCTGCACAACTCCGCGATAGCCTTCTCCGCAGTCTTCCCATCCGGATAGTCGCCGTCGGCCACGTCCGGCGACTCGTACGCAGGGCCAACGCCCGTGTAGCCTCGCGTCTGTTCGCGAGATTGAATCCGGTCGAAGGATTTTGAATCGAGATAGCCGCGGCCCTTCCACGCACCCTCGGGCCGCCACGCCTTGTCAGTCCAGCCAATCAAGTTGTCGTCGCTTGTGTGATGGTAGATCTTGCCGAGCGAAACGGTCTCGTATCCATTGTCCCTGAAGTGCTGCGGCATCGACAGCGTATCCGGCCGAGTTTGGCGAAGGGGATGGCTCAAGTCGTAGATACCCGTGGAATCCGGCCGCAGACCTGTGAGCAGACTGATCCGCGACGGCGCACAAACCGCTTGCTGGCAGTACGCTCGTTCAAACAGCAATCCTTGCGATGCCAACCGGTCGATGTTCGGACTTTTGACCATCGCGTGCCCATAGCAGCCCAATTCCGGCCTGAGATCGTCGATGGCAAAGAAAAGCACGTTCGGGTGATCAGCCGCCTGTGATGCCGTGTTGGCGAACAGTGCGACAGCAATACAAAGCAGAGAAGCGATTCGACTCATTACATCCTCCCGCGGACCTTGACCGTGCCTAGGGAATCTCCCGTCGATTCCGCCTAGCTTATACACTGACGCGCCGGATGCAACGGCCCACGGGGTCCCGTTTGGCGCCGTCTGAGCCCATCGTCTGCACAGGATCCGAACAGAACCGCAAACCTCATTCTTGGCGCATCGCGGCTGGATCCCATCTGGTGCTAGCTGCGCATGGATGGATATGCGAGGATGGCTTGCGTCACGCGCTGGGCCACGACCAGATATCGTCAAAGCGAGGAGGATCTCGAAATGACACGTGCCGCTGCAACCAGATGTACCGTGCCGACCCTGACTCTCGTTGCCGTCTTGTTCGGCGCCAGTTCCGCGATCGGCGACGCGCTATCGGCAGATGCGGACATCCGAGTTGGCCAATTCGATCGAATCTGTATTCCCACTGAACCGTTGGCTGCCGAACGATCCATGGCGGAGGTGTTGCAGACGCAGTTGCAGAGTCTCTATGACGTCGAAATGACCATCACTACTGAACAGCCCGACGAGCACAAACACGTGATTCTGCTCGGCAGGCGCACGGCAGTCGCGGCGGGTGCCATCACGGAGGAGGAGTTGGATGCGGTCAAGTACGACGGCTACGTCATCAAGTGCTCGGCGGACCGTATTGCCTTGGCCGGCTATGCCCCGCAAGGGACCATCTACGCGACGTATGCGTTGCTGCGACGATTGGGGCTAAAACTGTACCCCTGGCGCAGCTTCAACGCTGTGGAAGTCCGCCAACCGCTTGAAGATAGCAGGTTGGCTCCCTTTACGATCGCCAGCAAACCGTTCTTCGCGCGACGTGATCTGTTGGGATATCTGGATCAAGGACGTTGGGGGACCTCGCTGCGGGAATACGGTCTTGGCGAGTTCCGCTTTGTCCAGGATCACGAATACTTTAAGGGCAAGGGATGGCTGGGCGGCGATCACACCGCACCGTATCTCGTGCCTATGGCAAAGTACTACGACAGCCATCCAGAATACTTTGCCATGAAAGGCGGCGAGCGTATTCCGAAGGACACGCAAAACGCGCGAGTTGCCCTTTGTCTGAGCAATCCGGACGTGCATCGCATCGCGGCCGATCGAGCGATCGAGTGGATGGGGATCCAACACCAACGCCGGTTCTTCCACGTCACCGATGGCGATACCAGCCCGTGCCAGTGCCCCCAGTGCCTTGCCGCGGACCCGAAGCCGCGTTCCTGTACCGATCGTTATCTGAAATGGGTCAACTCGGTGGCCCGGGCTGTCAAGAGGGAATATCCGGACAACGAAATGCTTGCGCTGGCTTACGCCGGATCGACTCAACCTCCGGTGAATGTCAAACCTGAATCGAACGTCGTGGTGATGTACTGTCCCTGGTACTGGAACTCGCGTACCACGTCCGCCGTGACTTGGGCCAGTCCGCTGAACATCACGGCCATGAAGGAGTACATGGCATGGACAATGATGTTTCCGGACCAAATGGGCCTGTACGACTATCCGGGCGCCTGGGTGTACGGCCAGGCAGATCGTCTGAAGTTCCTGGCAAAGAACGACGCGCGAGTGTTCTACTCCTGCGGCGGCCGCGGCGACTTGTTCCAGTGGGTGGGTGCGAACCTGCTATGGGATCCGCTGCTGAACACCGAAGATCTGGTGACCGAGTTTGTCGACGCCTACTACGGTCCTGCGGCCGAACCGATGCGACGATACCAGCGACTGCGGCGGGAGGCCATCGAGAGAAACCTCCAGCACACCCGGTATCCATTTCGAGACGCTGAGTTCATTCGGGAAACAAGGGAACTTGCCGAACGGGCGGTCGAGCTTGCGGACGAGGCCGACGAACCGACTCGGGCAAGAATACTGGCAAGCGTCCTCGAAACCATTCAACTTGTGCTCCAGAACACTCATCCCGAAAAGGCGGACCCCAATCTGAGAAGTACGGTCGCGCGCTACGTACAGGATGTTGAATACTACGTCAGACTTTCCAAACGCCTTCACCATGTCTACGAAGGGCTAGGCAACAAATACGTTTCGAGGACGCATAACGAAGATTTCCTGAAGGCCATCGCGTCAATGGGAATCGAGGTGCAGCCGGACGAGAAAGAGGCCGGCGCCGGCATCTGCGACCGTGCCATTGCAGGCTTGGACGATTTGTTGAAAGAACTGGGCAGGCCAGAACGCCAGCCACCGGTGTTGGCCGGCAAGACGGTTTCCATTGACTTCGATTCGACTGACGAGGCGGAGAGGTGGTTGTCCGACGGATCGCAGGCCGATTTGATCTCGCCGCCGAGCAGAACAATCGTCGACTGTCCTTGCGGAGAAACGTCAACCGGCATCGCCATCCAAGCGCCGCTCGCCAAGCTGCCCGTGATACCGCACCATAACATCACGATCCACGCTGGACGCTTCTATGCAGAACGGATTCTTGATCCGCCGATTGATGCTACAGACTGCTTCTATCTGGATTTCCGCATCCGTGCCTCGTGCGACGTGCCGATCACTGTGTACATCAACCAGGTGCACAGTGATATCGACTTGCACGCGGGCGAGCAAATCGTACGCGTCGATATGCGCAATTTCGATCGCAAAGGACGTTTCACGTACGCGGACTGGGACAAGCAGGTTCAGCGCATTGGCTTCGACATCTGGCCACAGGACAACTACTACCCCTATCCCAAAGTCCAAAACGCCGAAATCGTCTTACTGGGCATGACGGCCACGAACGCGAAGCCGGCTCCAGGTACTCTTCCACACAAGGGCAAGGCCATCTGGTTGAGCCAGTTTCGCCCGAATATCGGGCGAGGAGTCGCCGTGCCACGCGAGTTGTACGACCAGTACATGCAGCGGCAACACTACAAGCACGTAGGGATGGATTACGGTTCGCGGTGGATGAGCGAAGGATTCCGTACGTTCACCGAACATCGGTGCGTGAGCCCGATCTTTGCCATTCTGACGGGCCCGAACCCGTCCCAACAACAGCAAGACTTGGCGACTGCCTTGCAGGGCCATCTGGAGAAGGTGTTCCGTGTACGATTGCCTATCAATCCAAATGGATCAGCGCTCACGGAGTGCACAGGTAACGTGATCCTGTTGGGCCGCGAAGCATGCTCGGCTGCAGGACGCGTCGACGAAAAGGAACTCCGACACGTCGGCTCGGGAGGTTTCGTGATAAACGCGCACGATGGACGGATTGCTATTGCCGGACCGGACGACGACGGCACGATCGACGGGGCGATCAGGTACCTTGAAGATCATGGCGTACGCTTCTGGCAGCCAAGTCGTATCTGCACACCGGATCTCTCGGGAGGCTTGCTGCACGAACTGTACCTGTTGGACTGGCCGATTTTCCGCCAACGCTCGGTCCGGTTGGATTGGCGACACGGCGGGGAAGCGGGGGCGGCTCACGCTGCCGACAAGAAGACGATTGTGGCCGCGCGTGAGTCAGCCTCGAAGATTAAAGATATTGCACGGTCCGACGGTGACAAACTCCCGCCTTCGCTATCGGTGGAGGCCAACCGATCACCACTCTCACGCTTCGTGGCAGCCAAACTCCTTTGGGATCCCTACGCAGATGCGACACGATTGATCCGCGAGTTCACGGAGCAAATGCCATAGCTGGATGGAACGCAGGGCGGGTCAACCTCCGCTGGTCAACGGGCGCTACAGATGTTATAGAGAAGTCGATCGTATTGCTTTGGGAGAATGGCTTCATTTTACGTATTTGCGGTCCGAACGAGACACTATGAACCGGCGTGCACTTCGCAAGATCGATCCGTCGCTGGATCTATCAAGACATCTGATAACCGTTGACCAGTTGCCCGTGCCGCTGGAAATCGCCGCTCTGTTCGAACGTGCTGCGCCTCTGGAAATCGAAGTGGGCAGTGGCAAGGGTCTGTTCCTGGTCGAAGCGTCGGGCGAGAACCCAGACCGCAATTATCTTGGCTGCGAGGTATCGCGGAAATATGCCCGTTTTGCGGCAGCCAAACTGGCTCGCCAGCAGCGCGAAAACGCAATCATGGTCCACGGCGACGCCCAAACGCTCTTTCGCGACATACTGCCCGACGCTTGCGCGGCGAATGTACACGTGTACTTCCCGGATCCTTGGTGGAAGAAACGACACAGGCGCCGGCGGGTGCTGAACGAGTCCTTTTTGAAGGACATCGAACGGGTGCTCGAGCCGGATGGTATGTTTCATTTCTGGACCGACGTGGAAGAGTACTTTCACGTCACGCTTGAGTGGATCTCCGAGACCACCGGTTTGGCGGGGCCGCACAAGGTGTCCGAACGGCCTGCCGAGCACGATATGGACTACCGCACCCACTTCGAACGACGTATGCGGCTGCACGACGTTGCTGTACACCGCGCGGAGTTTCGCCGGAACCGAGCCGGCCCCTGATTCTACAGTCCGCGCAATCGGCACACTCGTTTCTTTCCCGTCCTTCTGAGTAGGCGTCTCGGCGAGCGCGGTTCACCCCCATGCCGTGGACCGCCCCATTATCTTAATCCTGACCTATACATTACTTGGGACGATATTCGCCGTCGGCCCGTTCTATGCGCGATGGATTGGGTAGTCGCGTTTTGCGTATGGGCAAAGCCAACTGTGCGAAAGACCACATGAAGCCGCCAACGAGAACCTCCCGCGAGCGTGCCCTTGACGAGAAGTTCAGTTCCGAGAATCGGGACCGCCGGACTTGGCTGCCGTTGATCGTCTTGTCCGCCGGTCTGTGCATCAGCCTATTGATCTGGTGGCAATTCTATCGCTACGAGCGAAGGGTCACGGAAGCTCGGTTCGCAATTCGATCCCAGAAGCTGGTCTCGACCATCCAGCGAGCATTTCTTTCGACGCTGAACGACATCGAGACGGTCGGGGCGTTCTTCGAGTGCTCCGAGGAGGTGACTCCTGAGGAATTCAAGGTGTTCACCGAGCCCATCCTTCGCCGAAGCGACGGTCCGATCGCCCTGCTCTGGGTCCCGCGGAGCGAGGATGGCAAGTCGTTCCCAGTTGCACATTTCCAACCGTCCCATTTCAGTCAAGAATACCGGAACGGCGACTTGGGCGCGAACCCTGCGATCCGCAATAGCTTTGCCCGGGCGAGCGCTACGGGCAAGATCACGGTCGGCGAGCGTTTGACGATTGCGAAAGACATCGTTGCGTTCGTAGACATACTGCCTGTTCGCTGCGGCACCGCGAGTCTTGACCGTCAGCCCAATTTGCAAGACTCGGATGGTTTCATCGTCGGGGTCTACGGCGTGGAGGACATAGTCGAGGCGGCTACCGAGGGATCCCTCCAGACCGGGATTGATGTCGCGTTGCAGGATCTGACTGCCGCCCCGGAGAAACGGATCCTGTACGGATCGACCACTGAGCCCCCGTCGGGCACAGCCTACTCCACCGCCCCAGCAGGCGAAATACAACGAGACGACACGGGTTGGTTAAGGGAACGCTTCGAGATGGGCGACCGCCAATGGGAGCTAGCCTGCAGGCCGGATCCGCAGTACCTCGCCAAGCGAGCGAGTTGGTCGCCGCTGATTGCAGGTATCGGGGCCTTCCTCGCCACATTACTGACTGGGTGTTACACGCGCACGCTCGTCCGCCGACGCGACGAACGCCGGCAGGCGGACTTGGAGCGAAAACGGAGCGTGGAGACGCTGCGCAAGAACGAGGAGTTCTTGCGCAACCTGCTTGAACAATCGCCCATCCCCATGGTTGTGGAGACACACGCGCATGAGGTCGTCTTCCTGAGCCGCAGTTTCACCAGGCTGTTCGGCTACACGGACGAAGACGTCCGCAGTTTCAATGATTGGTGGATCCTCGCCTTTCCGGAGGAGGAGTATCGAGACGATGTGGTGATGAAGTGGTTCGAACTCGTCCAAAGGGCATCAATGGATCGGGCCGCACCCGAACCCATGGTGGCCGACGTGACCTGCAAGGACGGTTCCGTTCGACACATCGAATTCAATTTCTCGGCGTACGGCGACCGCACGCTTGTCGCCTTCAGCGATCTGACAGACCGCCTGGAACGGCAACGGGCGCTGTTCCGGGCCAAAGAAGAAGCAGAGAAGACCAGCCGAGCCAAGAGCCAATTCCTGGCAACGATGAGCCACGAGTTGCGCACGCCTTTGAACGGCGTGATTGGAATGACCGAGTTGCTCAGAGGCACCGACCTGGACGAACAGCAGCGATGCTTCGTCAAGGCTTGCCACAACAGCGCCGAATCGCTACTGAGCCTGATCAACGATATTCTGGATTTCTCGAAAATCGAAGCCGGCAAGATCGACTTGCACGAGCACGAATTCGACCTCGGGCGACTGGTCGAGGACACGGCAGACCTGTTGGCCCCTAGGGCGCACGCGAAGCTCCTGGAGTTGCTGTGCCCGATTGCTCCGGACGCGCGACTGCACTTGATTGGGGATAGCGTGCGTTTGCGGCAAGTGCTCATCAACCTGATCAGCAACGCGGTGAAGTTCACCGACGAGGGCGAGGTACGCATTCAAACAAGCCTGGAACAGTCGCTTGACGATCACGTGGTCGTTCGGTTTTCGGTAGCCGATACGGGCATCGGCATTGCAGACGGCAACATCGGGCAACTGTTCGATCCTTTCGTTCAGGCCGATGGCTCGAATACCCGTGAATATGGCGGAACGGGGCTCGGGTTGGCCATCAGCAAGAACCTTGCCGAGATGTTGGGCGGCCAGATCTGCGTCAAGAGCGAGGTTGGGTGTGGTTCGACGTTTTGGTTCGACGTACGGCTGAGACGCGCGGCCCGTCAGGAAGCCCAAACGCAGGTGTACGACAGCCGCTTGCAGGGCCGCCGCGTACTGGTCGTGGATGACAACCACTCGTCGCAACAGATCCTCGCCGAACAACTTGCGGCATTCGGACTCACGGTAGAGACAACCGGAAACGTTGATGACGCAGCAGAGATCATTGGAAACGCCGACGCTGCAAATCAGCCTTTCGAGCTGGTCCTCGCAGATCTATCCATGCCGGAACGAGACGGCTTGGATTTGGCGGAACTGCTGTCGCATCGAACAGACCTCTTCCTCGTCTTGATGAGTGCGTTCGACGCGATGCTGGATGCCGATCGTCAGCGCCGACTGGGAATCGACTGCTGCCTGGCCAAACCTGTTAAGCAAACGGACCTGCTGGCGGCGGTGACAAGCCTGCTGCTGGATGGCACTCGACGCAGGGACAAACGCGGCAGCCAATCGGGCCGCGAGCCATCCCCGAAGCAACAGGACGAAAAGCCTCTCGCGAACGTCCGGATTCTGGTCGTCGAGGACAATGAAACCAGCCGCATGTACGTATCGACGTTGCTGAAAGAGGCCGGGGCCGGCTACGACCTGGCCGTCAATGGCCGAATGGCCGTGTCCGCCGTGCAGGAGAAGAGATTCGACCTGATCCTGATGGACTGCCAGATGCCCGTCATGGATGGCCTGGAAGCCACCAAACAGATTCGTCGATTGGAGCTGGAAGACAGGCTGGAAGGGCGTGTTCCCATCGTTGCGTTCACGGCCTCCGCAGTCAAAGGCGACCGAGACGGTTGTATCGCAGCCGGTATGGACGACCATATTCGCAAGCCGGTAGGCGCAGAAGAATTGCTGGCAACGGTCATTCGCCATGTTGGCGGAAAGCACGCTGCGGCTGCTCTCTGCGCGAGCGGCCAAGTGCACAACGAGGGCGAGAGAATTGACGACTCCAGTCTCGGGGCGCCCATCGACACCGAAGCACTGTACGAACGATGCATGGGAAACGTCGAGTTTGCCGAGTCGTTGCTCGAAGAGTTCGCCGAGACAGGGACCGAACGCGTCGGGCAAATCGCGCAAAGCATGACCGAAGGCGACGCCGATGCGGTCACAGAAACCGCTCATTCGCTGAAAGGCGCCGCTGCCATCATCGCTGCCGAGGACGTGCGATCCCTCGCTGCGCATCTGGAAGCGAGCGGCCGATCCGGTGATCTGGCAGAGGCGCTGCAGTACGTCGAGCAACTCCGCGAGGCAATGCAGCGGTGCGTCGATTACGTGCTGAAGACGGGCGAGGCGAAAAAGTCGAATGATACTAGATCAGGCGAGGCGATCCCCGAGCCTCTAATGCTTGAGATGAGAGAATAGCATGAATGTGCTGGTGGTTGACGACGACGGCGTCCAACGTCGGCTGGTGACGTGGCTCCTGAGAGAAGAGGGGTACCACGTCGTAACGGCCAGCGATGGATTGGAGGCGATTAGCCAGTTTCGGCGATCGGCGTCCGCGCTCGTCGTGTGCGACTGGGATCTGCCGGAGAAAACTGGCGTCGAAGTCTGCCGCATGCTTCGTGGAGAGAATTCGTCACCCGATCTCTATTTCGTCATGCTCACCAATCGCAATTCCCAGCAAGATCGCCGGACGGCGTTTGCCGCGGGCGTTGATCATTACTTGGTCAAACCGGTAGATCGGGACGAGCTGGTCACGCTGGTGAACATCGGACGCTTTGTCGTCACTCGCACGCCGGAGGAAGAAGAAATTCTGGCGATGGCTCGGACGGCCGAATCGCGGGATCCCTCCACCGGCGCCCACCTGGAACGAATTCGCAACTACTGCCGCGTGCTTGTGGACCAGCTCCGGCGGCTGCCGGAATACGACGGCGTTCTGGACGATGACTACCTGAAGCTCATCTACGTCGCCAGTCCGTTGCACGACATCGGCAAGCTGGCCATGCCCGCCGACCTGTTACTCAAGCCCGGCAAGGTGGACCCGACGGAGTTTGACATCTTGAAGGGCCACACGTCGCATGGGGTGGCGACCGTAGACGCCGCGCTTGCCCGTAGCGCCGACTCGCCGTTGCTTCTGATGGCTCGGGATATCGTCGTGTCGCACCACGAGCGATTCGATGGGAGCGGATACCCACACGGGTTGGCGGGCAACCAGATTCCGTTGTGCGGTCGAATCGTCGCCCTGGCAGACGTGTACGACGCGCTGACCGGAAAACGCATCTATCGGCGTGCTTTGCGTCATGAGGAGGCGAGGGCGATCATTGTCAACGGTGCTGGCACCGCCTTCGCTGCGGACCTTGTACAAGCATTTCTGGATCGAGAGAACGATTTTCAGACAATCCGGAATCAGTACACCGAAGCGGACAGATTGGCCGCCGATGCACCAGCGTCAGCCTGCGGACACGAAATCAACGGAGACCTGCTGCGCGGGACCGAACTGGAACAGATGCACAGCACAGGAATAGTCGTTTGAAGGGGACCTCGATGCCGGCCAGAGACCTTGAAGCACTGGTTGTGGACGACGACGCAATCGCACGCAAGATGCTGGCCTTTGCGCTGAAACAGGAGGGATTTCGTTGCGACGTGGCGGAGGACGGTGTACAAGCCGAAATGAAGATCGCTCGGAAGACCTACGACCTTGTGGTCACCGACCTGAAAATGCCGAACAAACACGGACATTCGCTGGCCGTAGACCTTCTGAAGATGGAGCGGCGGCCGGTGATTGTGATCCACACAAGCCTGGATGATCCGCGTTTGACCAAAGACCTGATGTCGCGCGGTGTCGACGACATCATGTACAAGCCCGTCCAAGCCGCGGCCTTTGCCGCCAAGGCCAAGAGTCTCGTATCGAGAAGACGAAATAGCAGACCCGCGGCAGTGGCGACCGAGAGCTTCGACGAATCGCTTGAACTGGACAAGACGTCTACGAGTGTCCTATCGAACGATATCGGAAGATACCAGGTGATTCGCGAACTGGGACGCGGCAACATGGCAACGGTCTACCTTGCCAAAGACCTGCGTCTGGAGCGGGACGTGGCGCTGAAAATTCTGCGGACCGATGGGGACGATGCAAACGGATCGTTTGACCGGTTCCAGGAGGAAGCCAAGACGGCGGCGACCTTGAGCCATCCCGGCATCTGCCCCGTATACGACGTAGGCACTGCCGAAGGCCGTCACTATATCGCCATGGGATTCATCGAGGGCAATCCGCTCAGCCGCTACATCTCGCCGGAACGCAAACAACCGGAACGCCAAATCGCCCTGGTTGTGCGGAAACTGGCTCGAGCCCTAAGCCACGCTCACAAACGAGGAATCGTCCACCGGGACCTCAAACCGTCGAACATCATGATCGACAGCGAAGGTCGGCCCGTAATCACGGACTTCGGCCTGGCCGCGCGCATGGGCGAAGCAAACGTCCGTCTGACACAAGCTGGCCAGATAGTCGGCACGCCTGCGTACATGTCACCCGAGCAGGCAAACGGCGAAACCGAGAACATCGGCCCGCCAAGCGACGTATACAGCCTGGGCGTCATTCTTTACCAACTGCTCACCAACCAACTGCCCTTTGATGGTTCCGTCGTCAAGGTCATCTACATGATCGTCACCGAGGAACCGGAGCCACCCACCACATACCGCGCCGATATCGACCCGCGAGTGGAAGATCTCTGCCTGACCATGATGGCCAAGTCCATAGAGGATCGTCCACCATCCATGGAAGCCGTAGCCGACACACTGGGCGAGTTCCTCAGCAGCACCAGCCAGCGTGCGACAAGCACCGCGGTCGCGACTTGATCCGTTCGCCGCGGTTATCTGCGACCGGTGGCTCTAGCCGTCTGAAGATGGGAGACTTGCACGGGAGGGCGAAGTTCCTGCTGAGTCGGGTCCGGCGGCGGCGTACGCATCCCCGGTCCGCGTGGGGCCTCGCGATCCCACCTTTCGCTCGACGGCGGTCACCAACAGGAAACGGCACTGGCGTTCCACAGAAGCTTGGCCTAATTCAGTTACGCCCTGAATTTGACGCCAATAAGCCTGTATCGAGGACTAGTCGTACGATGCCCAGAGTACGGCAATGTCCTGGGCGATGCCCGAAAGCGCATCCTCCAGATCATTCGCTGCCCCGCCGTAGTCCAGGAACGCGAGCATGCGAGCCATTTCTTTCGCAACCGATTCTCTCTCGGAGCCGATGCGTTGTATCTCTTGATGCCAATCCGACACAGATTGCGAAGGGTCCGTACAACTGTCGTGAGCGTCGTTCTTATGGACCGGTGTCGACGGTTTACGTTGGGCGCTGGCCGAGTGTTGAGGAAACGACAATGATTTCCGTAGGTCCATCGAAAGCAATGCATCGGTCCATCCAAACCCGGAAATGGAATTGTAT
The DNA here is from genome assembly GCA_964623055.1 of uncultured Pirellulaceae bacterium. Lineage (GTDB taxonomy): Bacteria > Planctomycetota > Planctomycetia > Pirellulales > Pirellulaceae > JADHUC01. Next base: position 1,138 of record CAZURK010000260.1, on the reverse strand, counting down.
TCGGCCTCGGGAAATGACGTATGCGGTTGGTCCTGTTCGCCTTCTCCGCCCGGGTCCGCATTGATGTACTGGATCACATCCAAGACGTCGACTGGACTGAGCTCGTTGTTACCACTCACGTCCCAGAACGGTGGTATGGAGTCTTCGCCGCTCGGTACGGGCGGCAATTGCCCAATCCCGCTCGTGTTGATTCGCTGGATCAATGCGAGTACGTCAAGGGTGGAAACCAGCGAGTCGTTGTTTACGTTGTAACGCAAGACGGGGTTCTGCCACGGGTATTCGACACGAGCCGGGGCTCCAGGGTCGACAACTACGCCGTTGGCGATCAAATCGTCGTCGCCACGCCCGCCGTCCACGAAGTGCACTTCGATGCGGTCCGAGAAAACCCTTGCGCCTGTGGTCCCGTCGTACATGAACGGGTACCAATGCGGCGTTGGTTCGTCGGGCGTGGGACCGTACTTCAGATACGTATTGAGATCCGAGGCCGACTCGCAGTAAATGGTGACGGTTACCGATGCGCCGATATCAACTTCCGCGATGACATGTTCGACAAAACCGACGGAAAAAGTCGCGCCCTGTGGAGGATCGTCTGGTGGAACGGCACCGGTCACAACGTCATCGAATCTTGTATCAGCGGGCGCGGCGAGTGTCAGGAACGTGGTATCGACGGCATTTTGGAGTGATACGACGTTGCCTTGTAGGCTATCCGGAACACCGTCGCTGTTGCCGTCACCATCGTTCGGCGCGTTGTTCTCGAGGTCATCGCAGAGTCCATCGCCATCGTGGTCCTCGTCATCCACGTCCAGCGTACCGGCCCCATCCACGTAACCCGCGGCGCTGGCAGTAATCGACACGGTCACCGTACCATCCACCAGGGCGTCGTCCACCGCGTCGACGTCGAAGGTGACCGACGATTCGTCCGCCGGTATGATCACGCTGGCCGGAATACCGATCTCCGTGTCGTCGCCGCTGGTCAGACTCACCGTCAACGTCGCGCCGGTATCCGTGTTGCTGCGGGTCACCGTGGCCGTGGTGGCCGCCGGACCGGCGTTTTCGGCGATCGAAGCCGCCGCAATCGCTACGGTCAGCGTCTCGTAGTCCGTTACGTCCAGCGTGTCGCTGCCGGCCACGTAACCGC
>CAZURK010000259.1:0-22439 GCA_964623055.1 uncultured Pirellulaceae bacterium | reverse complement strand
CGATGCACAAGCGGTGGCGGATGGACTCGTGGTGGTGCGGCGACACGTTTATCGACTACGCCTCGGCGGGAAGCCTGATTTGGCTGGCCATACCCTATTGCCGCGACATCGAGAAGTGCAAGAAGCAAGTCGAAGCGCGGCACGCAAGCGATAACCGATACATTTTTGGGATCAACAACTATCGTGCCAACGCCGTGCCCTACTTCATCCACCAGGCACTCCCGGCGCGACACGTACCTGAGGTGACCTATTTCGGCGACCAGTGGCGAACCTCGATCAGCGAGTGCCTTTTCTACGGCAAGACTCTGACCGACTACATGGTGCACAACTACGCCGAGTGGTGCAAAGCCACGGGAATCGACGGCTACTACGTCGACAATATGCGGCCGGTCGCCTGCGACAACATCGAGGCGGGGCGGGGCTATCGGTTGCGCGACGGCCGCGTCCAGCCAACCTACCAGATGTTCTCCACCCGCCGGTACTTCCTTCGCGTCCGGGCGGCCTTTGCCGAACAGGGCAAGCATGACAAGATCGTGCTCCACATGACCAACAACATGATCATCCCCTGGGTCGGTGCGACGGATATCGCCTACGACGGCGAGCACCACGTGATCTACCCGGAAATGAACAAGGACTTCATGGACTTCTGGTCGCTGGAGCGCATGCGAGTCGACTTCCCCGGACAATGGGGCACGGCCGTGAATTTCATGCACGAGTACCAGGGCAAGTGGAAGCCCAACCGCCTGCTGAAGGCGATGCGCGCCTATACGGGCATGGCAATCCTGCATGACGCTCTCCCCTCCGGCAATGCGAACGCCTTGAACACGCCGGTGTGGATCGGCCGAGATCGCTTCGGCATCGAAGCCGATGATGTGGAGTTCGTGGGATACTGGGAGACCGATGCCGGCGCGGCGTGCTCACCCAAAGACTGCTACGTCGCGATGTGGAAGCGCCCCGGCAAGGTCCTGCTGGCCGTTGTGAACACCGGCGAAAAGACCGTCGCCCGCCTAAGCCTTGACGCAAACAGGCTTGGCTTAGGGACGCCCGGCAAATGGCAGGTTACCGATGCCGAAGAAGGCACATCGGCAACCACCCGTTCAGAAAAAGCCGTGGGCCAGTGGTTGGCTTCAAGTCAGGAAAAGATTGTTCACCGAGGAGGCGGTGTCCTGACCGTACCCGTGGATCGCCACGACTACCGCCAAGTCATCATCGAGAGTCGAGAGTGATGGAGATGATGGACACGGCAATGCAAGGGGGCAATAACAAACCACAATTCGAGAAAGGGGAAGAATGATCCGAGAAACCACCTTCGTCCTTTCGGCAGCCACCGTCTGCCTGTTCTTCCCGCGTGCGAATCTCGCGGCGGATACCGAATCGGAGACGCCCGCACCGGAGATCCGGGAATCCGACTTCTGTCGATCGCTGGAGTACGCGGGCGTGGCGGTGAACGAACCGGGTTACCATTGCTGGGGAACCTCCCCGATCATGGACGACGAGGGCAAAATTCATCTCTTTGTTGCCCGTTGGCCGGTCCCCAGTGAGACGTTTCGGCGGGGATTCGACAAGGCATGGCGGCACGACTCGGAAATCGCGCACTACGTTGGTGATGGTCCTGAAGGGCCGTTCACCTTCGCTGATGTTGCTTTGAAGGGGACAGGGGGAGACACTTGGGACCGCTATGCGGCCCACAATCCTCTGATCAAGAAGGTCGACGGGGAGTATGTGTTACTATACATCGGCAACTCGGTCGGCATCACGAAGGGGAAGGGCAACCATCCGAGAGCCCAGCGAATCGGCATGGCCGTGTCGGATTCACTCAACGGCCCCTGGAAGAAGGTCGGTAAAGATGGCAAGATACTCGGTCCTTCTGATGAGCGTGGACACTGGACCTACCAGGCAGGCAATGGAGTGAACAACCCCGCGTTCGTCAAAGCACCCAACGGCAAGTACTACCTCTACTTCAAGAGCCACGGCGCCAGGATGGGCGTGGCGATTGCCGACAAAATCGAGGGGTCGTACGTCCACCAGCCAAATCCGCTCTCTAGCAATGAACGCCGCGTTGAGGACGGGTATGCGTTTATCAGCGGTGGCAAGTTCTACCTGCTCACGACCGACAACCACGGGGTGAACGTGCGGGGCGGCGGGCTTCTGTGGAAATCCGATGACGGAATCACGTTCGACGCCACCCCGGAAATCGGCTACCAGTCACCGAAGACGGTCCTGCCCGAGGTTGAGCGGAAGAACGTTCGGCTGTACTACGGCTCCGGCACGTTTCAACGACCACAAGTGCTGGTGCAAGACGGTCGGCCGACTCATCTTTACGTGGCCAGCGGCACGAACATCACGGGGGGAGATGGGTCGCTCAGCTACGTGCTGCGATGCAACTATGAAAAGCTGGAAACTCAGCGGAGTCAGAAACCGGTCAAGAGCGAAGAGGCGGTGCAAACGCTGGCCAAGCCGAAGATCGTCAAGATGGGTACTATCGACCTCGATGTCGTCGAAGGCCACAATTTCGTGTGGCAAGGGCGACTCCTGCGAGAACAATGGTGCAAGAACCATTACAAGGGAGAGCGTGGGCTGCCGGGGAGCCAGATCGCGATACGTGATGTTCAGACGGGCAAGCTACTGGCGTCGCTGGCCCAGGATCACGCTTTCGGAACCGTCTATGTCGAGGACGACACGGCCTATGTCGTGGCGACGTACGACAAACCCGGACCGAAGCGCCGAAAACAAGTTAACCTGTTCGCCTCCAAAGACCTGAAGAACTGGCAGCAGTGGAATGTGATCGACGATCCGCAGTTCAACATCTGCAACACGTCGCTGATCAAGGTTGGGGACGAATACGTGCTCATGTTCGAGATCAACAGGCCGAACGTAAACTCATGGACGGCCCGATTCGCAAAGTCGAGAGACCTGAAGAACTGGGAGATTCTGCCTGAGGAGTACATCCACGGCCGCAACAAGATGGCCGCGCCGCATTGCCTGAAATACCACGACGGCTATTTCTACAATTTCCACGTGGTCCGACATCGTGGATACTCCACCTTTGTGTCTCGCAGTAGCGACCTGAAGCATTGGGAGGACAGCCCGTTGAACCCGGTGCTCATGGCCGATGACGAGGACCGGAAGTTGGCGCCGGGCGTGGAGTTCACCGACGAGCAAAAACAACGCATTGCGACCGCGCGAAACATCAACAACTCGGACATCGACATTCTCGAGCACGAGGGCAAGTGCCTCATCAGCTATTCCTGGGGCAACCAACACGGAACGGAGCATCTTGCCACCGCGGAGTATAATGGACATTTGGCGTCGTTCCTTGAGGGGTGGTTTCCCGGAACATCGGAGTGACGAGGTAATGGTATGCGTCTCATGGTTCGATACCTGGCATTGACAACCCTTGTGGTTCTGCTCATCGCGGTCTCGGTTTCCGAGGCCAGGCCGCCGACAGGGAGCACCACGATCAGCGAGCGTTTCGAAGCCTCGGCGGACGAGACGATCGAGGTGGGAACGCCATTTCAACGGGAAGGGTGGGAAACCCGGACGACCGGCAGAGGCAAGGTCACTTGGGCGATAGCCGGGCCCGGAAAGATGGCCTTGAAACTTGACTCCGGCTGCGGGCTCAAAACGTCGATCACGCTGGCGAAGGAACTGCATCACCTTGCCACCGTGAGTATCTACGGTTGGGATGGAGAAGTCGCCCCGCCCGTAATGCTGTCCATCGAAGACGCCGAGAGCGGTAAGGTTTACGCCGCAAGCCCGGCCGAGGTCAGTTCGGCGTCGGTCGTCGAAATGCAGTATCCGATCATGGCGCTGGGCACGCGCGGACCGGGCGACGCCGCAGTCGACGGCGATGCCGCTACCGATTGGAACTGCGAGGTCAACTCTCCCGGCCAGCGTCACTGGCTTGTCGTGGATATCGGGGAAACGCACGCGGTCGGCGGCGTGCGTCTGACGCCTTCCGCGACGGCGGGCGGCTCCGGCGTTAAGGCTTTCGAGATCTTTCACAGCCGAGGTTCTTACAACTGGCTCCCGCTAGGTGGTGGCGCTTTGGATAAGCCCAAAGGCAAACCTGTGACGGTAATGTTCGAAGAGCCCTCATCGGAGCGCTATTTCAAGGTGCTCTGCAAATCGTCCCTGGATGGTGAGAACAGAGCCGCGTTGGCGGAGTTGGAATTCCTGGGCGTAAACGGTGAGCCGCTCCCGCTCGAGCCGTGGGGGCCGTCCGTTCGCCGCCTCTACTTCGCGATTGACCCCAGCGTGGCGGACGCAGTGAACGAGCGGCAAGCCAGGTTGGTCGTGAGCAACAGGAGTCGCAAGCCGGTCATGGTGAACGATGTCGTGATGTTGCCTTACCCGGCACGCGGCAGCGTCGTCGACGCGGGGATTCTGGGATTCAGGAGTGTTTATTGGTCCGGGGAGACCTGCATGGGGGTCGTGGAGGTGCGACCCGGCAAATCCGCGGAGCGAGCGGGTTTGCGCGTCGGCGATCTGATCATGGGGATCGACGGAGTCCCGCTACTGCCCAACGAGACCAAGTCCACCGCCGGCTGGTTCATGCGGTCGCATGAAAGCACGCTGGGCCGGGCGGTTGTCGACGCGCTCCTCGACGGCAGCCGGAAACTTGAGTTTACCGTTCTGCGCGGCGCGGACACCGTCCACATACCGATTTCCCTTCCCCAAACTCCAGCCTTTACCGACACGTTTCCATTCGACTGCCCCATGGCAGACGCGATGCGGCGCGACATGGCGGCGTTTAGCGCAAGCTACCTTGAGAAGAAGGGCGCGCCTTGGTCCGCGCGAGGTGTCATTCCCTCGTGCTACTCGTTCTGCAACGTGCTCGGCATGCGCGATGCCGGGTACGGCCCTCTACTGCAAAAGGTCGCCCATGATTTCGTCGACGAGGGCCGCAACGGCATCGGGTTGAACGCTTGGTTCAACGGGGCGGCGGGGGTGATGCTGTCCGAATACTACCTTGCAACCGGTGACGTGGCCGTACTGCCCTGGATCAGCGAAACGCTCGCGTACTTCCCCCAAACGGCAGATTTCAGCAAGTGGGGCCATGCGATCTACGGCCACCATCCGGGTTCGCTGCCTTACGGCGGCAAGTCGCTCGTCGCTCCCAGCATCGCCATGCTCACCTTTGACGCCCTGGGGGCCCACCGCATCGGCGTGGAATCGAAGACGTGGGAGACCGTCGGGGCCTATGTGATGTCCGGGTGGTCCGATCCGGAACGCGGCGGCCACGGGGGCCAGGGCTACGGTCACAGCCCGTCCCGTCGGCAGGCGTGGTTCCGCACGGGCGGTGCCGGCTTGGCCGCGAAGATTCGTGGGGACGATCGGATCAGCCGCGGGACGGCCCTGTACCAGAACGATCATCACTGGGCGATGCGGGACAACCATGCCTACGGCGCGCAAGGCGCGACCTGGGGCCTGCTGGGGCTGGCCGCGGCCGACCCGGAAGGGTTTCGCAGCGTGATGAGGCAATATGCGTGGCACTTCGTACTTTCTTGGGAACCGGGTTTTGGACTGCGTTACTCCACCTACGACATGGGCTGTCCCTACATGGACCCGTTGGTCATCATCAATGGCGGCTACGGCGCCGCCTTCAGCGCGGTCAACAACGGTCTTCACATGACCGGAGCCACCGACCAGGATTGGCTGGACGTTCCATCGAAGACCTACGCCCGCGAAGTCTACGTCACCCGCGACCAAATCGGCACGGTGTCGTTCCGTCCCCACCTTCCCGCAGCCGAGATCCGTTACACGCTCGACGGCACCGAGCCCACTCGGGAATCCCGATTGTACCAAGAGCCCATCCCGCTGCCGGACGGCGGGCTGGTGGCGGTCTGCGCCTACGACGAGGCTGGGGAGGGCGGCCCGGTCGCCCGCGCAGCCTACGGGACGTCGCGCCAGAGCTGGACCATTACCCGGCGCCTGCCCAAGCACCTGTTCAACTTCGCCTTTGACGGCGACCCCTACACCTACTACGAAACGCCACGGACCACGCAGTGGGCAAGGAACGTCCCTCACCACATTCATCTGCAGTTCCCCTCGGACGTCCCGCTGCTCGGCCTGCGCATCGCCCCACGCCTCGATAATGTCCGCGGCGGCGCCGTCACAAAATGTTCCCTGCTCCGTTACGACGCGGCCACGAAGACCTACACGCCCCTGGCCGAAGCCGAGATTCCTGGCGGAGGTGACATCCTGCTCGAACAGCCGATGACCACACGTTCCATCGTGTTTTCCGTGGACCGTACCGCGGGCAACTGGCCCTGGTCGTCCTTTGCCGAGCTGGAGCTGATTTCCCCCGACCCGGAGTTCTCCTACGACGTCGAGGGTATGGGGACGCGCATGAGGACGTACGAGGGGTATCCGGTCCGTTACACGACAGACGGCACGGTCCCCAACGCAAACTCCGCCCTCTACAACGGGGAGCTGCTCAAGTGCGGCGTGGGGGCCAGGATCATCGCTCGCGTGGTTACCGAGAATGGGTGGATGGGGAAACCCGTGGCGTACGCGCCCCAGAGGCTGATGCTTGTGGACCTGAAACGCAGCTACTACGAACATGCCGGCAGAGTGCCTGACATCAAGGACCTCACGCCCGTCGAGACCAAAGCCGTCTCAACCGTCGACTGCGAGGGAACCCGCCGCAACGGCAACATCGCCTTGATGTTCACCGGCACGATCGTGGCGCTTGCAGATACGCCAGCCACGTTCACCGTCACGACCCACGCCGACGACGTTGTGCTCTACGTGGACGGGAAAGCCGTGTGGGACAATCGAAAAGATAGCAGGCGTCGTCCCCGAGGAGGAGAAACCACGGTGGCCCTGAAGCGCGGAAACCACGCATTCTGTCTCGAACATACCCACGGGAAATCCAAGGCCAGCCTGGGATTCAAGATGGAGTGGAAGGAGTGAAACGATCATGAAGACAGCAGTCACCTTCTTGGCAATGATGGCGGTCGCGATCGGCCTGAGTGCCGGACAGGCGGAAGAAGCAAGGAAAACGGAAACGGCATCTGGCAACGACTGGGATATTCCAACCGACAAGAAAGACTTCCACATCTTTCTCCTGATGGGACAGTCCAATATGGCCGGCGGGATGAGAGGAGAACACTTGCTGCCTGAAGACAAGGAACCCGTTCCTCACGTGGTCTACATACCGACTCCGGCCAAGAGATTCAGTTGGAAGCCCGCTGCGCATCCTCTTCACGTCCGCCACAACCGCCCGAGAAGTTTCGGGCTGGGGCTGCCTTTCGCAAAGGAATACCTGAAGAATCACCCCGGCGTGACGGTAGGACTGATTCCGGTTGCCAAAGGTGGCGCCCGCATCGACATACTCAAGAAGGGAAGCAACATCTATGAAGATGCCATGAAGAAAGCCCTGTTTGCTACGGAAAAGGGGACGATCAAAGGCGTTCTCTGGCATCAGGGTGAGTCGGATTGCAGGAAGGAGCGCAGGGAGACCTACGAGAGTAAGCTGCACCAGCTTATTGCTGGTGTTAGAAGTGATTTGCAGATCGAGGATTTGCCTTTCATCGTCGGCAACCTGCCGGAATTTCGCGTCATTGGCAAAGAGCCCGAAACAATCGCGGGTATAAAGGAGATTATGGCGATCTTGAGACGAGTTCCGGAACAGGTGAAACACACGGGCTTCGTCGAAACAACGGAATTGACCGCCTGCGACGCACCCAAGTACTCCCATTTTGATCGGAAATCGTACATCACCTTGGGGCAACGATATGCCCAGGTTTATGAACAGGTGGCAAACCAGGACCGGTGAAACCCAGGGCTCTTGATTTACGAGGAGAGATATTATGCGAACTGTTATGGTTGCCGTCCTTTTCGTCCTTGGCAGCCTGTTGCCTGCCGGCGCACAAGACGTTGGACGTTGCGGGCTTGGAATGGAGGAATTGTACCGCCTGGATTTGCTGCCCCGGTTTCGACAGAGCACCTATATCGGGTCAGTATCGAGCTACGATCGGTCGGGCGGGAACGATGATGGGTTCTCGGGGAGATACTCCTATGTCGCCAAGGAAGACGACGGCTTGGTCATCGCGGATCTGAAAGGGCCGGGTATCATCTACCGCATTTGGACTCCTACACCGTCGGACGACACGATGGAATTCTATTTCGACGGAGAGGACCGCCCGCGTATCCGAGTGAAATTCCGTGAGTTGTTTACCGGAAACCAAGCTCCCTTCGTGTCGCCTCTGGTGGGCTACGGAGCAGGCGGATTCTACTCGTATGTACCGCTGGCGTACCGCAAGTCGTGCAAGGTGAAAGTGCTGGGAAAGCGAGTGCAGTTTTACCAGATCAACCACGCTCGCTACCCCGATGACGCTCCAGTCCAAACATGGACGCCTTCGCCCTCGGCCGAGTACCGGCGACACGAGCAGAGGGCTGCTAAGTTGTTTTCGTCAGCCGGTTCCGACATCAGCCGGCACGTCGTCGCGGAGGGCGTTGCATGCACGATCCACGAGGCGCGAGTATCGCTGCCGGCCGGCGGGACGGCCACGCTGTTCGAGTCGAAGGTCGGCGGCCGGATTGCAGGGTTGCGGATCACACCGGCTTCCGCTCTCGCCGGGAAGGCTCGCGATTTGCTCTTGCGGATTCACTGGGATGGTGAAGAAAAGCCCGCGGTTCTTTGCCCTGTCGGAGATTTTTTCGGCTACGCCTGGGGGCGTCCGGCAATGACATCGCTGCTGGTGGGTACTGCCGCAGATGTGAGCTACTGCTATTTTCCAATGCCCTATGATCGGTCGGCAAAGATCGAACTGGTTTCGCAAAGGCCCGATGGACCTGCGGTGGAAGTGCAAGCGGAGGTTGTTTTTGCTTCGGTTCCGCGGACCTCGGACGAGGGCAAATTCTACGCGGCGTGGCGGCGCGAGAATCCGACGACGAAGGGCAAGCCCTTCACTTTCGTGGAAGCCGATGGTCGAGGCCACATTGTTGGATGCATCCAGCAGGCGCAGGGCATGGAGTCCGGCGGCACGCTTTTTTTCGAAGGCGACGACCAGACTACGATCGACGGCGAGCTGACCATTCAGGGGACAGGCTCGGAGGACTTCTTCAACGGCGGCTGGTACGATGTCCCCGACCGCTGGGAAAAGCGGCTGTCCTTTCCGCTCAGCGGCTGCCTCGGCTATCAGAAGCACCTCGGAAGAACCGGAGGATATCGGCTGATGATTGGAGACGCCTACGCGTTTCGCTCCAGCATTCGGCAGACCATCGAGCACGGGGGCGAGGGCAACAGCATCCTGACAGACTACGTCGGGGTGACGTACGTCTATCTGGATGCTCCGCCCAGTTGGGACCAGAAAACCCCGCCCGTGGAGCAACGCCACGTCGTCGACTTCAAACGGATCATCTTTACGCCGAGTTGGAACGTTCCGATTTACGCCTTCACGCTCCGGGGCGTGACGCTTACCAAGAAGGACGAACAGCTCGCCGGCGATAGAACCGGCTATCTTTCGATGCGCGCCGAAGGCCCGGATTGGATGGGCGCCCCCTTTATCTGCCTAACCTGCGATGTTCCGGCGTCCGGCAAATACGCGGTGTCGATCGAAGCGGTCCAAGGCCCCGGCCAGGCACAAATCCAACTGTTTCGAGATGAAGCACCGGCTGGCAAAGCGGTCGATATGTATGCTCCGCAGCGCCAACGTAGCAAGTTGACTCCCCTGGGTGTCCTTGATCTTGACGAAGGCCCTGTGAATCTCATGTTGAAGCTTGTCGGAAAGAACGAGAAGTCAAAGGGCCTCGGTTTCGACCTGATCGCCATCCAATTCGATCGGATTGAGTGAGGTGCCAACAGGACGACATGATCGAAGTCACGCGACGCGCGGGAGACGGAAATATGAAACAACACGTTGCCATCGTTCTTGTATCGACGCTATCGCTGCCGCTGTCTGCTCTTGGCAGCGAAGTCGATGTCTATCTTCTGGGAGGACAATCGAACATGGAGGGGTGCGGCAGGGTCTCCAATCTGAAGGAGGATATCCCTGATCCGATCCCGAACGCGTTCTTCTTCAGGGGCGGATCCTTCAGGCCGCTCAGGTTGGGAGAGACGAGCAACAGGCCAGACAAGTTCGGTCTTGAGATCTCGTTCGCAGTGGAGATGGGGGCAGAGGGGAAGCCCGTATACATCATCAAATACGCCGCGAGCGGTCAACCACTGCATTATGGCTGGTCCGGCAGTAAGTGGCGGGGTGGCGGGCCTGCCCCAGGCTCGCATTTCTATCCCGGCGTCGAATCGGACGATGAGAATCGAGGCAAGCACTACAAGGGCATGTTGAGGAGATTCCTTACAGGATTGGAAGCACTGAAGAAGGAAGGCCACACACCGGTGGTTCGAGCTTTCCTATGGGTACAAGGCGAACAGGACGCGAAGAGGGAAGAGTCCGCTTTACTCTACGCGGAGAATCTCAAGCACTTGCGTGCGCGCCTGGCCGCGGATCTGGGGATGGCGACCGCAGAGGACTTGCCTATGGTGTTTGCTCAAGTATTGCCGTTGCCGATCGAGCGCTTCGCTGCACGGGAAATCATCCGCCGCGAAATGGCGTCAGCCGACCAGGATTCCGGCAGCCCTGCCAGAATCGAGAATTGCAGGATGATATCCACCGAGGGCTTCAGCATGAGATCCGATAAAGTCCACTTCGACGCCAACGGCCAAATCAGGCTCGGCCGTGCCTTTGCTCAAGTGGTGAAGGAGATGAAGTAAGATATTGCCCAAAGCTAAGGATTGTCGGAGCCGGATGGTTGGGCAGGGAGCGCGTACCAGAAGGCCGTGCTGGTCCAAAGGGGATGCGTTCGGCGGATCAGGTCCTCTCCGTTCTGGTGCCCCATCTGTTCCTCGACGACGCGGATGCTGCGCTGGAACTGGAATGCATCGTTCAGATGAAACGAGTAGACCGTGGGATGGCCCGGACGGACCGTGACGAACCCGGAAACGGCCTTGCGGTCGAATCGCCCCCAGCCACTATTGAAGTACTCCTCGCTGCCTGTCCCATGGTAGTCCGGCGGCCACCCGTCCTGATCCGACCAGATCAGCCAGTCGCCTTCTCCCCACCAATCCAAGTGCGGCCAATCAACCGAGATCAGGGCGCCCACGTACTTGCCACGCGCTTGTCGATCAAGAACGATCTGGGCGGGGACTTTCTTCGGCCCAAAGCGAGGCGTCTGCTCCATGGCTGCCGGTGCTTGCTTCCATGTGGCGTGGAATCGACCGTGTTTGTCGAGAAGTTTGGCAGACTTTTGAACGTCAAGGCGGACCTGCAACCGCTGAACCGTTTGCGTCGACGCGTTTTCAAACGTCCATTTTGCTCCGTCGGCAAACGGCATTGGAAACCGGCAGTAGGCCTCTTCGTCGGACGCCCCCAGCAGCAACGAGTTGAAATGCCAGGTGTATCGAGGTTGTGCGAGCCAGTTCGCCGTGACTCTCTTGCCGAGAACTGCGGCGGGCGAAAGGAAATGTTCGGCGAGTGCCCAGTGTGCGTGCCCAAAGAAATAGCCCAACGGCACATCGACACTGTGGACCGCCGCACCGTCCCAGGCGATACGCACTCGAAGGTTGCGCAGGACTTCCGGCGTCGGCGGGATCACCGTGCAGCGCCACTGCCGGACAACACCCGTGCCAGCCAAGTCGACAGCAACGGACTGTCCTGGCTCTAAGCGGAATTCCATGTCGACAGTCCATGCATCCGGCTCGGCCGGAGGATTTGACTCGGCCTCCAGCCACGCCTCGCGCGTCGCCTGGACTTCTTTTTGTACGCGCTCGTCAAGTGGCCAGTTCAAGCTACGGACTATTTTTCCAGGGTACCGCGTGTACGTAATCTGCCAGTAGTTGCTCCAGGCTTCCGCTTTCCAATTCGCTCCACCGTATTCGTCATTGACGAGTTGAACTCGGCAGTGCTTCTCGAAAGGAATCGGAAAGAGAGTTCCGGGATAGCTTTTGTGGAAGACGAGCGGATAGGGAATAGGGCCGTTTTCATCGTCAAAGAACTCGACGACAGGCATGTCAATCGCGGGAGTTTCACGGCGGTCGAGGAAGAACTGAATTCGGGTCTTCGCCTGCACCTCGCCGACTTGTCCCACGAAGATCCGGTGGATACAGCCAGGTCCCGCCACGTCGAGCAGCACGTTCCGCGTCGACAGGCCGGGACCTTGAACAAGCAAGTCCTTGTAATCCGTGCCGTCCACATTGCCTCCGGTGCGATCCCAAGTGCTCGCCATCGCCGTGTGCGAGGCCTCCAACTCCGCCAAATGCTCGACCGTCCGCAGTCGCCGCAGGAACCAGCTCACGTCCCGAACCGGTTCCGTACCACGAACCGCGCTAGGCACAACGGCAATCCCCCAGACCGTCGTGCACGCCAGAATCAGTCGTCCGATCATGCTTTCGACCTTTGCGTTACTCAGCCAAGTGCTTTTGCCATCGACACGGTGAGTTTACCGGTTCTGACCTCGACCGCAAACAGCCTAGTCCCCATGCGGATGGTCAGCGAATCACGGAATGCACGATCGACGGAAGGGACGCGTTACAGCGTTTGTCGATGTTGCTCAGACCTGACAACCTATGGTAAAGAACCCGAAGCGCACGACTGGGCCACGGCGGACAACTACCGATACACGCTCGGCCTCGTGGAGTTGTCGTCCAATTGACTGACGGGTGTCATGGCAGCCAACCGAGTGTTCGCGAGACCTCTGTTGCGTGATGCGTGACAATTCGGACCAGTTGCTTAATGGTGCTCGGCTTGATGCGTGAGGACGGCCCGCCAACCATTAGGGCGGCGCCGACGGGAGCAGCCGAATTCAAGACGGGCACGGCGATAAGGCATTTGTCGGTGTCGCGTTGCTCGGCAAAGCCTTGTTTGCGAATGCAAGCCAATTCACGGCGGAAGGCGTCGATGGTTGGGAGTCCGGCACGCCCGGTGCGTCGGGCGGATGATAACTCGGCGAGCACTGCGCCCTCGTCGTGATAGGCGAGAATCGCTTTTCCTGCCGGGTGGTTCCACGGTGAGGTACGCATGCCCGTGCGTTCGCCCAGTCGGATGTCCTGTGTTGAAACACAATCGTAGAGATAGGCGATCTGTCCTTGACTGTAATGTACCGCGAAAGCGGTTTCGCCGGTCTCGCTGGCGATGGCGTCGACGTGTGGGATGATCGCTTTGCGGAAAGGCAGTCGGTCCTGGAGTAGCTGACCGAGCTCGAACAGCCGCAAGCCCAGGTCGTAGCGACCGTCCTCGGCGACCCGCACATAGTTGCGGGATTTGAGCGTTGTCAACAACCGCGAAACGCCACTCTTGTCCATCTCCAGCCGGCGACTCAACTCCATTACCCCAATCGGCGCGGATTCCGCCAGGGCGTCGAGGAGGTTCATCGCTTTGACAAGCGTACCCACCTGGTGTGGCATGGTTGACTCTCCAATTGAATGTTGTTATACACAATCCACTGTATCAAATATAGCAACACCGTCAAGATCGAGGGGCGAAGTCACCCCAGACTCCTGAAAAGATCGAACGGCCATGCGTGACGGATTGCACTGGATCGACGGACTCACCATCGTGGCTTATGCATGCGCGATGATCGCGCTCGGATGGTATTACAGCCGCCGCCAGAAGAGCACGGACGAGTATTTCACCGGCAGCGGCGCGATGAATCCGTTGCTGATCGGCATCTCCCTGTTCGCCACGCTGATGAGCACGATCTCGTATCTGTCCGGACCGGGCGAGATCATCAGGTACGGCCCGGTCATGCTGACGGGCGTGCTGTCGATCCCGATTGCATATCTCATCGTCGGGTATCTGCTCATTCCGGTATTCATGCGGTATCGCGTCACGAGCGCGTACGAGTTGCTGGAAACGACGTTGGGCTTGAGCACGCGGTTGACCGGCGCGGCCATGTTCATCGCGCTCCGGCTGGTGTGGATGGCGGTGCTGTTGAACTTCGCCGCCCATGCCATGCTCGTGATGGCCGGCCTGGACAGCCGATGGCTTTTCGTGGCGACCGTCGTGATTGGCTCGGTCGCTCTGGTCTACTCGACGCTGGGCGGATTGCGAGCCGTTGTGATAACCGACTTCGTTCAGTTTCTGTTGCTGCTCGGTGGCGCCGTGCTGGTAATCGTGACGGTAACGGTGCGCCTGGGCGGGCTGAGTTGGTTCCCTACGTCGTGGGACAGCAGTTGGCAACCGCAGCCGGTGTTCAGTCTGGATCCGTACGTCCGGCTGACGGTGGTCGGCGTAATCGTGATGCAGACACTTTGGGCAGTTTGCACGGCCGGCGGTGACCAGACGGCGATCCAGCGATATATGGCCACGCGCGACGCAACGGCCGCGCGGCGTTCGTATTTGACGAACTCGGTCGCCGCCGTCCTCGTGTTGTTTGTTCTAGCGCTCGTCGGTCTGTCGCTGCTGGGTTACTTCCGCGCGCACCCAGCACAACTTCCTGAAGGGAAGAGCATCGCTGACGCTGCGGATGCGCTGTTTCCACACTACATCGCTCACCAGTTGCCGATTGGCATCTCTGGGCTAGTGGTGTCGGCCATGTTTGCCGCGGCCATGTCGAGCGTTGATTCCGGTGTCAACTCAATCAGCGCCGTGGTGATGACCGATCTCGTTGATCGGTTCCGTAGCGAAAGCCTGACCGCCAAAGCGCGCGTTCGAGCGGCCCAATTGCTGGCGGTGACGGTCGGGATCATCGTCATCGGCGCAAGCACGCTGATCGATTACGTGCCTGGCAACCTGGTCGAAGTGGCAAAGCGGATGACCAGCCTGCTGGTCACACCGATCTTCACACTGTTCTTCATGGCAATGTTTGTCAGGTTCGCGACCCCGACGGGTGCAAACGTCGGGGCGGTCAGCGGTTTTCTGACCGCGATTCTAGTTTCCTTCTGGAATCCCCTGATCGAAACACGCTCCATCAGCATCACCTGGATCACCCCGACGGCGCTGACTGTCGGCATTGTGGTTGGCTGCATCGTCAGTCTGGCTACGCGCCGACGGCAGAGTGCTGAATCAACAACTACCACACAGGAGTCGAGCCAATGAACCGACCGAGACTGCTTCTAATGGCATTTGTGATGGTGACCTCCGTCGAGAGCGTTTCCGCCGGTGAGCCTCGACAGCTTTCGATTGTGTCGCGTCAGGTGATCCTGGCAAAGGACGACGTACAGCTTCACTTCCCATTCCTGCACGAGGCGCAAGACGGGACCTGGTATATGACGTATCGCGAAGGCCGGCACGGATCAAAACAGGAAACCGTGTATTGCATCATGTCGTCGGACCAGGGCAAATCGTGGAAGCCCTGGCCGGGATTACAGCCGGAGCCGAAGTTGCGACTATTCCGCCGCCGATTGAGCGACGGGACATGGATCAGCCATCGCTATCTGTTCCGAGTGAATGAGGAACAGACGGGAGAGGGGTTCATTCTTCGATCGTCGAACGATGGGGCAACATGGAGCAAGCATGAGACATTATTGGCTGAGGTACCGTTTGCGGCGGACAAGTTTGCCGGGATGTGGGGGCACATCCTCGAAATGCCGGACGGCCGCTTGCTGTGCGGTGTTTACGGCAGAGTTCAGGGACGGGCCAAGTACATCAACGGTATCGTGGAATCAACGGACGGCGCCAACAACTGGCGGTATCTTTCTCATCTTTGCAGTGATTCATCCCTGGGGAATGAAGGACCGGACGAAATGAACCTCGTGCGGCTGGAGTCCGGGGAACTACTGAGCGTCTTCCGGACGGGAACGAGTCCTCGCTCGCACATGCATCAAGCCCGCTCGACCGACGGCGGCAAGACGTGGAGCCAGCGGCGTGATCTGCGTTCGGTCGGCGTATCCCCGCAATTGCTGCTCCTGACCAACGGCGTACTGGTTTGCACGTATGGCACCCGCGACGTGCACGTCATGGCCAGTTGGGACGGGACGGGGCGCGACTGGTCCAAACCGCAATTGATCTACAAAGGCGAAGGCAGCGGCTACACCGACCTGCAGGCGGTCTCGTCGGACACGTTTCGGATGGTCTTCGATCAGTCGCCATTTTTCAACAACAAGCCCGGCGGCAAAATCGCGCGGGTCGTTGTTTCAGCACGCAAGTAGCAGTCGCACGTGGAAACGAGAGATGTTTATTGAATGAACACAATCATTACTAACTTCGCACTACGAGGAACCAACCATGAGTGAAGAACGACGCAAACGACTCGTCGGCCCCGTGATCGCCATCCGGACGTTTCGCACCGATGACGGGAAACTGAACCTGGACAAGCAGCAGCGGCATCTCAAGTGGATGATCGACCAGGGGATCAATGAAGGCAACGGTGTTGTGATGGGCGCCGGCGGTGGCGGCGAAGGGTACTTCATGGACGACGGCGAGTGGCGGGCGATCGTGGAGCTGACCGCTGCCGAGTGCAAAGGCCGGGTGCCGTCGATTGCCGGTATCTTCGAGCTGTCGGCCCGCGAGGCCGTTCGAAAAGCCACGGTCGCCGCGGAATTGGGCATTGATTTTGTCCAGATCCAGCCGCCGCATTACCTGGTGCCGACCGACGACGAGGTGTTCGAGCACTACAAGGCAGTGAACGACGCCGCTGACGTGGGTATCATGTGCTACAATGCCCCATGGGCCATGCCGCAGCCCGGCTACGAACTGACGCCGCCGTTACTGGATCGGCTCGCGGAACTGGATAACGTCGAAGGTGTCAAGTGGTCGTCATTCGACCTGCGCAACTATGTGACCTGCCTGCGGCTGTTTGCGGACAAGTTGAACTTCATCAACAACCAGCCGCCATTCGTGCTATCACTGCCGATCAAGCTGGGCATGACCGGATTCATCAACGCACACGGTTGTGTGGCCCCGCGTCTGGTGTTGCACATCTGGGATTTGTGGAAGAATAAGCGTTACGACGAATACGACGAACTGACGCTACGGATGTATGTCGATCCAATCCTGCGCGTACATATGCCAGAAGAGCTGAAATGGCGCGGCATGGGCGAAGGCCCGCTGGCACGTTTGGGCATGGAAGCCGCCGGCCTGTCGATGGGCCCCTCGTTCCCCGCCCAGCAACCGCTCAGCGACGAATTCATGCGCAACTTCCGCGAAAGCTACGACAAGAGCGGCGTGGCTGAATGGGTGGACTGGAAGGAGTGATCATCATGAGGGTCGCGCGCGGTCAGGAGAACATGTCAGCAGATAGGAATCGAACGGATGAAGAGATTTGAAATGCAAGTCCGAATTCTATGTGTACTATTGGCGTGCGTCGGCTTGATTCCCGCATCCATGTGCCGCGCGTCCGGGCCGGTCGACATCGGTTCGCGCCGCGAGCTGTTCGTTGACTATCATCTGATCGACCAGTTGAACGGCGTCTCGCTCAAGCTGCATTCGCCGCAGTGCAAGGGGCCGGCGTTGCGGTTCGACAAGCCGTGGGAAGGCAAGTACAGCGCGGTTTTCTCCATGTTTCAGGACCGCGATATCTACCGGATGTACTACCGAGCGCAATCCGACTTAAAGGTGGAACGCTGGTGCTACGCGGAGAGCAAGGACGGCATGGAGTGGACTCGACCGAATCTTGGTCTGCACGAATTCAACGGTTCGCGCGACAACAACATTCTGTTTGAACCAGGAAACGGGGAAGGGCACTTCTCGCCGTTCCTTGATACTCGCCCCGGCGTCCCCGCGGATCAGCGTTATAAAGCGCTGACGTTGCCGAATCTGTTCGAGTTGAAGATTCTCGTCTCGGCGGACGGCATTCACTGGCGGGACTTTCATCCCGATTCGGTCATCAAGTACCCAAAGCAAGGAATCCACGTTTTCGACACGGTTAGTGTTGCGTTCTGGAGCGAGACCGAAAACTGCTACGTACTCTACACGCGCTGGTGGGACGATAATCCGAACAAGGTTCAGGGACACGACGTCGCACCGCGCACGCGGCAGATTCGCCGGCACATGTCCGACGACCTCATCCACTGGAGCCCGCCGCAATACATGACTTACGGCGACACTCCGATGGAGGAACTCTACACCAACGCGACGAAGCCGTATTTCCGCTCGCCGCACATCTACCTGTCGTTTCCCAAGCGATACTTCCCTGGCCGAAATTCGCGCAGTGACGCCGACTTTCGGGCGGCCGGATTGCCTACATGGAACAAGGGTATTTCGGATGCCGCCTTCATGTCCTCGCGAGGCGGCACGAAATACGATCGCACATTCATGGAAGCCTTCATTCGACCCGGCCCTGACAAGAACAACTGGTTCGGCCGCACCCAAAGCATCGCTCCAGTGGTCATTCCCACCGGCCCGAACGAAATCTCGTTGTATTGCACGCGACACTACTCGCTGCCGACGGTCTACATCGAACGAATGGCGTTGAGGACCGACGGGTTCATTTCCATCAACGCACCGCACAAAGGCGGGACGCTCCTGACCAAGCCGCTGATCTTCAAGGGCGACAAGCTGGAAATGAACTACTCCACCTCCGCCGCTGGTTCAATTCAAGTCGAAATCCTCCCAGCCGCCGGTGCCGACGACCAAAAGGTGTTGGCCAAGTCAAAACTCCTGATCGGCGATGAAATCGACGGCCCAGTTTCGTGGGAAGACAACACCAACCTCGCTGCGTTGGCAGGCAGATCGGTGCGACTGCGATTCGTAATGAAAGACGCCGATTTGTACTCGTTTCGCTTTGTTGAATAATCGCCTGATTTGAAGGAATCGCTATGAGAGCTTTCGTGTGGAACAAAGCAATCTGATCAACCGGTAGGAATCGCCCCAAGCCTACTGACTCAGGAAGGTCAACCACAAAACACGCAAAAACACACGAAAGAAACAGGAAAGGAGTGATATAGCATGACGATCCGGAGTGTGCTCGTCTTTGCCGTTTGGAATCTTGCAGCGGTCGGATACGGCGACCGCTTGTTGGCCCAGACAGAGAAGCCTCCCCTGCGGATCGCCACATTTCAAGCGGACGTGACGCCGCCGCTGGGCAGCCCTTTGAGTTTGGGTAATCGGCCGCCGGCCAGGAGAATCCTTGATCGCCTAAGCGCGCGGGGAATGGTCCTGTTCGGCCACGGACCGCCCATCGTTCTTTGCGCGGTGGATTGGCGTTTTTTGCTGAACGAGACGCACGATGCCTGGCGAGCGGCGTTGGCAAGAGCGGTTGGCACGTCTGCCGATCGGGTTGCCGTACACACGGTTCACAACCACGACGCGGTGGGGGTTGGCAATTCGGCCGAGGAGATTTTGGCGGGGCACGGCCTGAGCGGAAAGATGTTCCACGTCGCCTCCGCCAAGGAGGCGATGGAACGAGTGGCCCAGGCGGCCGGCAAGGCTGCCGGGAAGCCGCGCCACGTGACGCATTTGGGCTACGGCCTGGGCAAGGTGGAAAAGGTCGCTTCCACGCGGCGCGTGCTCACACCCGATGGCCAACTGGCATTCACCCGCGGCAGCAAAGGCGCCGGTCCGCGGAACGAGCGGGGCAGCGCCGCGCCCGAAGGTCTCATTGATCCACGTGTCCGATTGGTGAGCTTCTGGGATGGCGAAGAGCCACTGGTTGCGATGAGCTATTATGCCTGCCACCCGTGCAGTTACTACGGCCGTGGTGATGTCAGCACCGATTTTGTCGGCCTGGCTCGCGCGGCTCGCGAGGCGGCGTTGCCTGGCGTGGCACAGATCTACTTCAGCGGTGCGGGCGGCGACATCACTTGTGGCAAGTACAATGACGGGTCGACGAAAATGCGTCCCATCCTCGCAGCGAGACTCGAACGGGGTATGAAGCTGGCGTGGGAGACTCAGAAGAAAGTGCCCGTCACGGCGGCCGATGTCGACTGGCGCGTCGCACCGGTTAGCCTACCGGTGAGTCGTTCACTTCTCGACGAGAAAGGGATTCGCGGGACACTGGAGAATCCCGATGCCACGCTGATTTCGCGCGTTCTTGCTGCCGTGAAGCTGGCGTGGATCCGCCGCGCCAAGGCGGGGCACAAGGTCGAACCGTCTTGTCTGCGGATCGGTCCGGCCTACGTGCTGCACATTCCCGGCGAGTTGTTCGTGGAGTACCAGTTGGCCGCCCAGAAGATGCGACCCGACGCTTTCGTCTGCATGGCTGCTTACGGCGACTTAGGCTCGTTGTACGTTGGCACGAAGATCGCCTATTCGCAAGGCGGCTATGAGGTAGGCATGTCCTTGGTCGCCCCCGAAGTGGAAGACGTACTGATGTCCGCGATGCGCGAGTTGCTGGATGCGAAAGCATCCTCCTCAGAATAGCCGGCAGCAGGATTAGCCGAACGGTACGGTGGTGTAAGCCAGTCCGCAATCTTCGGACTTCCTTCGTGTCAACCACGGTATTCCCACAGGCCCTTGCCGTACGCTGCGACCGGGGGATTGCCGAACTTGCTGACGTAGGCCCCGTCCAAGCCTGAAGCAAAGGATGTGACCCGGCGGATGCCGCGTTTGGCATACTCTTCGAGATCCGCCAGAAAGATCCCTTGGCTCCAGAACAATGGGAAGTCGGTCTCGCGGGCTTGGCGGTAGAACATCCGGGCATTCAGCCAATACTCCAGGACCTGTGCCGAGCCGGTGTCGAACACTTCGAGATTCGCGTCGAGAAAGTCCAGCAATTGCCCGTGTGTCAGCCCGCGACGGCCTGTTACTTCGCGGCGACTCAGCTTGATCATGTAATGCCGTTCAATCGGCGCAAATTCCAGGAAGATGCCCGGCTCCGGTTTCACCTTCTTCGGAGCCGGCAGTGTGTTGGCGTACGCCAGATGTGCCAGGGTCGCCCTGTCATCAACCGCCCGCACCGCCTGGAGCATCGCGTTTTCGAGAATCAATGCCTGGTCGCTTGCGGAGAATCCTCGACACCGCCGGCAACAGCACATCGGTTTGTTGTCGTCGATCCAGAAGAAATAGCGGCCGCTTGTGGGCGGTAACGCCTTGGCGCATTTCGCCGCGTTTTCAGAGACAATCTCAAGCGTCGTCTTGTTCGAGACACAGCAGTTGACCCTCGGATCGCGCTGGCCGTCTTCGGTCATGCGGAATAGCTCAGGATTCTTCGCGAAAAGATCGCGTGGCAAGAACTCACGCATCACGTGCAACTCATGCTCGATCTGAAGCCCAGCATCTCGACACGCCTGAGAAAACTCCCGGCCCGTTTCGGATCGCATGAAGCTCTCGACGACGCTCGGCTTCTTCGGGTCGTGCGTCGCGACGGTGGTCAGCCGAGCCGCCTTGGCAAGCGCCGGCCAGTCCAGCGTCCGAATGTCGTCGGGGCGCAGAACAACACCTCGCACATCGAAGAACGGACCGCTCTTTGGCTGTGCCCGCAGAACCGACGCCCCGCCAAGAACACCGACCGCCCCAACGCTCCCCGCCGCCAACAGAAATCCACGTCGGTCGAGGCGCCCAGCACCATGCGACCGTGGCAGGTCTGCACAGCGCCGCCCTGCCAAAAGGCGACGCGTCATCATTCGTATCATCAGTCATCTCCGTTGTGGGCCAGACTCTGTTGCGGTGCGGACAGAAGGCGGCTTCGCAGTGGCTGGTGCAAGTCGAGCGTTCGCGTGATGTGAATACGTTTTCTACTTGACCGCGGCACGGCAACATCTCCTCTTCCGTTCCGTAGTTCATTCTGCGTAGTATCATACTCATGCCAGGCTAACAATCCAGCAGTCTCTCATCTCTGACGATGCGGGCACGAAGATCAAGGACTGCAGGACCAACGGAAAGCACGCCGCCGCCTCTATCGGTGTTGCTCAAACCGGACGGCAGGACATCGTGCTTGTGCTACAATAGTTTGTTTTCATTTTTGCCCAACGTCGACTCGCCGTGGAGAAAATGGTATGAGACGTGCTGTACTGACCATCGTGGCGTTACGCGTTTTGGATCTAGTTCTCTGTGCTGCCGCTGGTGAACGGCCCCAACAGACCGACGACGGGCCCCTTTCTGCTGCTCCTGCTCGTTGGACGGTTAGCAAGCCGCTCGTCAGGCCGGTCGACCATGGCGGCGATGTGTGCTATTCGATCAAGGACCCCTCTATCGTTCGTTATGACGGCCGTTGGCATTTGTTTTGCACGATTCGCAGCAAGAACCGCACACACCAGATCGAGTATCTTTCGTTTGCCGATTGGAAAGACGCCGACCGGTCCGAACGCCACTTGCTGAATCTGACGGATGGGTACTACTGCGCTCCCCAAGTGTTCTTCTTCTCGCCACAGAAGAAATGGTATTTGATCTATCAAGTACAAGATCCGTCGCGGAACCCCTCGTTGCAGCCGGCCTTTTCGACATCCGACGATGTGGCGGACCCAGACTCCTGGACCAAGCCGAAGTTGCTCTTCGACCAGCATCCGGCCAACGTGAAGATGTGGATCGACTTCTGGGTGATCTGCGACCAAGAGAAGGCGCACCTCTTCTTCACTTCCCATGCGGGATGGATGTGGCGCAGCGAAACGAAACTGAGCG
>CAZURK010000258.1:15011-22465 GCA_964623055.1 uncultured Pirellulaceae bacterium | reverse complement strand
TGATGTCCGAGATCGGTCCCTCGTCGATGATGTAGAAGATCTTCCCGCCGCTGGAAACGAGGGCCGGCATGCTGGTCAGCCGGTCATGACTGCGGGCCCACTTGGGGCCGCTGTACCACTGGACGTAGAACGGGGACGCCACCTCCGTGTCCCGTGATACGGCATTTCCCGTGGCGTCGTACAGATAATGAGTCCAATCGTCCGTCTTGGGCGAACGGTCTTTCACTAACATCCGCCAACCGTCGCCTTGCCGTAGGAAAGCAATCCCTCCGGGGGCGAGTACGCGAAGCAACTCCTGCTCGGAAACGGTCGGTTCGCTTTCAGCAACCAGGACGTTGACAGTCCGGCTGACATAAGGAAGTTGCCGATCGTTGTACAGACCAAACGTGACAGGACCGTAGGCTTGTTCGGCACGAAGTCTGGCGCGAGCCGCGGAGATCTTCTCTGGGCTTTGGTCAAGTCCTTGCACAAGAAAACGGTCGCCAAAACGCAACGCAGCCGTGCGCTCGCCGCTGCCGCAGTCCAGATGGACGATGACGCCACCCGTGATCCCTTTCTCCTGGACGATGTTCCTCACCTCCGTATTGGCAAACAAACAAGGCCCACCAAGCATGCCAAGGAAGACACACGTTACTAGCCGAATACACATCTGTTTCATCGTCCTGATCCTTATCACGAGAGGGTCGGTGTTTCGTCGTTTCCTCGCTGGACGCCACTGCGTCGTATACTCATTCTAGCGAGGCAGCCCGTTCCGCGGCCTCTGCAAGCGGCGGCAGGTTGTTCGTCGGCGAATCCAGGTAGAAGAAAGCCACGGCCGAGACGTCGTCCCGCCGATAGTAGTTGACCCAGCTTGAATCGGCAACGTCCTTGGCCAGATCAATCGCCGGTTTCTCTTCCAGCAGTTTCAGGAACTTGCCACCTTGGTCGGCGGATATGGGTTTGATTTCAACACCTTGCTCGACCATCTTGGCGACGTCTTTCTTGTTGCTGCCCCCGATCTGCTGAATGGTGACTCGGCAGTCTTCGTCGAAGTAGACCGGATCGGGAATGTGGTAGCGATAGAACGAGTAGTGTCGCGTTTCATTGTTGGCCTGCAGACAGCCGTGGTAGCGTTGCCCGTATTCGCCTTGTCCCCAAGCCGTGGCAATGTAGTCTTCGGTGCCCGTTCCGCAGAGAGTCGGTAGGTCATCATCGCCGTCAAGATACACCTTGACCTCGCCTTCGCCCCACCAGCCGATATTCACAGGATTGGCGATCACTCCGACGTGACAGCCCAGGAATCTCCCGGCTCCGTTGACTCGAGGCAGTATGGCGAAATCCTCGCCCAACTTGGTAAGCCGGTCCCGATGCCACGACGCGTGGAAGTACAGCACTTCGGGGCCGTGCTGGTCTCCAAGCGTGAGATTGACGTCGTAGAAAATGTGCGGTAGCGGCCTGTCGGATTCGTTCGTAAGCGTTATTTTCGCGGCCTTGCGAAACGGCATGGGGATGAAACAGACGAACGAACGCCCCTCAGGGTTGGCAAACAGAGCGTTTTCGAACTTCGCCGGCTGCCCATGCACCCAATTGAAGAAATCGCCCACCGGCACGGAGACCGCCGGCTTGTTGGCGCCGTCCCAAAACATGTCTAGGCGCAGCGAGCGGAGCATCTTGGGATCCCGCGGACGTAATGTCACCCACATCCGCCGCACCGTACCGCTGCCGGTCACGTCCAGCAGCACCTTGGTTTCGCCGGCGGCAATCGAATCGAAAGCGTGGCCCTTCGCGCCTTTGTTCTCTTTGCCGCCTTCGCCTTTGCGAGCGGCGAGATTCTCGAAACTCGACCAGCGCGTAACGACGCCAGCCGGTTTGCGGAAAAGGTCGCCGCTTTGATCCGATCCGGGCGATTGTGCTTGGCAGATTGCGCACACAGCAGAAGTACCAAAGAGAATGATAGTTGTCGTGATCTTCATCTTTGCCGATGCTCCTTTGATAAGGTGAACGAGAATACTCGATTCCGGTCGGGACTTGACCACACATTCAACCGTCGCATTCATGATTTTGCCAAGTAGTGATTCTGGCTTGTCTTCTTCGAACAAAATGATGGCGGGGCAGAATCATTGGAGTTCACTCGTGGTATGCGACCGCGACTTCCACGTAAGAGTGTAGTGCAACGATCGTGCCGATAACACCTTGGAGAGCGCCGTGACGACGAAGAAGGCTCATCGGTCCTCCGCCGTCTATCGCTGGTCCGGTCGCTGCCAGTCCGGGAAGTCGCGTTTGAAAGCTGCCAACAAAGTTTCCTCATCGTTGGGGAGGAAGTACACGCGGCCACGTGATACCGTGCGATTAGCCTTGTCGTCATAGGACTCGCTGATTGCCGGGCGAGGGTGCAGGCAATCGTGCCAGACTTGGCCCAACGATCGGGCTTCCGGCCAAGCGATGGCCGCCACGTATTTGCCGTCCTGCGACACACAACCGATCAGCGGGTACACAGGTCTGTCCAGACTGTAGCCCCGCTGCCCTGGTATTTGGCCGGGGTGCTTACGCCAAATCGGAAAATACTCCTGTATCCACGGCTGTGGTAGACTGGCCTTGTCGTCCTTTCTCTCCCGCGTGCCCGGAACGCGTCGCGTGTCCTTCAGCAGTGTCAAGCCGTCCTCCAGAATGACGAAACATCGGGCGACGAAGTCTTCCACATAGTCGCCTCGATTCTTGAACGCGTCGGCCTTGTGGAACTGGCAGCACGGATTCAGCGAACCAACCGCCCGAACGGCCTCGGCGTCGGGTCCGGCTACCTCCACTCGGATCTCCGCCCCGTCAACGGTCGGCTCGAATCGGCTTGTGACCGTAGCCTCGTTCAATCGGTGGGTCAGTACCAAGGCATCGCCATCGTTCTTGTGACTCACGGGCTTTCCCAGTTGATCTTCGTAACACCAGATATCGCATCGCAACGCCGGAATCTCCTGCGATGCGATCGTCACCAGCACACCGTGCTGACTTTCGACGCAATCCACTTCGGTCCTGAGCCCCGCCTTCCCGGCCGTATTCGGCTGCGACGCCGTCGAACTGCATGTCAGAGCAACCGTACACAGCCAGCATGCAGTCGCCGAGAGGATTGACCTTCGCAACGTCGTGTTTCTTCTCATGGCCGGATCCCCCCTTTTTCCTTCCCGGACCTCCGCGTTTCGTCGCAATCCCCGATAGAGAGCATACAACAGCCGAGGGCCAGTAAACAGGTTGCGGTTTCCGCTTTCAATAGCGAGAATTGATGGTCCAGACAATCGGCCAGTTCCAGATTACAGTACAGGGTCGACCGTCGGTAGCGACCTCGAAGAAACCATCCCCCAATTACGCCCTCCGAACAAAAAGGAAACCTAGCGATGACAAAGAAGCAATTCTCGCGGCGAGATGTCCTCAAGAGCGCGGTGGCCGCTGCGCCGCTGATCATTTCCGCGAAAGCGCTCGGGCGCGATGGGCCTGGCGCCAACGAACGCGTGATTGTCGGGTTGATTGGGCTCGGTGGTCGTTGTCGGGGAATCGCCTCGAATTGTCTCGACATTCCCGAGATGAGAATTGCAGCCGTATGCGATTGTTTCAAGCCCCGTGTCGACGGCTTTGTCGGAAACGTTGGCAAGGGCCAGGACTGGAAGGGCTATACCGACTTTCGGGAGATGATCGAGAGGGAGAATCTCGACGGCGTGATGGTCGAGACGACTACTCACGCCCGGGGTTGGATCACGTGTCACGCCATGGCCGCCGGGATGGACACCTACATCGAGAAGCCGATGTGCCTGACGATCGCCGAGGGACGTGACATGGTCAACATTGCCCGCAAGTACGAACGAGTCACACAGGTCGGCACCCAGCAACGCTCGATTCCGCTGAACAACTTCGCCAGCGATCTGGTCAAGAACGGAGCCATCGGCAAGGTCAAGACGGTATTGGCGCCGAACTTCGTCGGCCCCGTTCGCTGGACACCGCAACCGGCCCAAAAGATGCCCCCAGGCGGCAGTGATGACTGGTGGGACACTTGGACCAATCAGGCCGAGATGCGGCCCTATCACGCCAATCTCCAATACGGCTGGGCTCGCTGGTGGGCCTACGATGGTGGCGGTCGCTGTTTCGGCGTCACCGGTTGGGGTACCCACAGCTACGATCAGATCCAACGCGGGTTGGGCACGGACGACACGGGCCCGGTGGAAGTCCTACTGGAAGAACCGGCCACGGATCAGGATTGCGGCAAGTTCGATCCACGCAAACCGACGGATGACGAGACCGGCGCTCGATACTACAACATGACTAAGAACGTGATCGGCCCTCGCGCAAAAATGCGCATGTGGTACGCCAACGGTACGGAGCTTCGCTTACATCTGGACGGAGACTGGGGACCGGGGCTGGGCTGCATCTTCGTCGGCGAGAAGGGCAAGATTGAAATCAACCGAGACAAGGTCACCGCGAATCCCAAAGAGCTGCTCGATTCGCCCGACAACCCTGGCCATCTGAAGGTTGCGGAGAACCAGCCGCATATCAAGAACTGGATCGAGTGCATCAAGACTCGCAAACGTGCGAACGCCGACATCGAATATGGCCTGCGTGCCACGATCCTGTGCTATCTAGTCAATATCGTCCGCGAAGCCGGCCCGGTCGGCGAACGACTGAAGTGGGATCCCAAGGCGGAACGATTCACCAACTGCGACGAAGCGAACGCTCTGCTGTCGCGTCCGCGCCGCAAAGGCTACGAACTTCCGACGTAATACGGGTTACGACCGCGCTCAGAACATTTGCTGCCGTCCTGAGTTCGTTGGACAGAAAAGATGAATCCCAGCGAATTCCGGGCGGCAACGAAAACGACGACTCGACGACTCTTGGTTGTCGATGTGGAGTTTTAGAGACTCGCGTCTGCGCAACAGAGGAGACTGACCGTTGACTAGAAGCGCTTTCAGAACCGTAGCTGCACTCGCCAGAGTGCGGTCGGATGCCGGGAAAACCCGCGTTCTGGCGAACGCAGCTACGACCGATTTGGGTTTTGAACTGCCCTGGAGGTGGATCCTCGTCTTTCTTGCCGCTTGTCTTGCCCTGCAGTCTCCATCATCCGCGACCGAACTGCCCAACGTCATGGTCATCATCGCAGATGATCTTGGGTTTTCCGATCTCGGCTGTTACGGCGGCGAGATCGAAACGCCCCATCTCGACGGACTCGCTGAAAATGGATTGCGGTTCACTCAGTTCTACAACACGGCGCGCTGTTGGCCCACGCGCGCGGCCTTGCTGACCGGATACTACGCCCAGCAGGTGCGCCGAGACACCGTACCCGGCATTCCCAGCGGCGGCCGTGGAAGACGTCCTGCCTGGGCGAGGCTGCTGCCGGAATTGCTGAAGTCGGCGGGCTACCGCTCGTACCACTCGGGCAAGTGGCACATCGACGGCATGCCGGTCGCAAGTGGCTTCGATCGCTCCTACTACTTGAGAGACCAGGGCCGGTTTTTCAACCCACGAATCCACCACGAGGATGACCAGAAGCTGCCGCCGGTCGAACCCGGAACCGGCTATTACGCAACCACCGCGATCGCCGACCACGCCATCCGCTGCCTGGAAGAGCACGCAGAAAAACACGCAGGCAAGCCGTTTTTCCACTATCTGGCGTTCACGGCTCCGCACTTCCCATTGCACGCTTTGCCGGAAGATATCGCCCGCTACCGAGAGCGGTACCGGCGAGGCTGGGATGCGGTTCGCGCCGACCGATGGCGGCGGATACAGGGCATGGGCATCGTGACAGGCGACCTTTCGGCAGTCGAACGCGAAGTAGGGCCGCCGTACCATTTCCCCGAGGCGTTGAAGACGCTCGGAGCGAGTGAAGTCAATCGGCCGCTGTCTTGGGACAAGCTCACCGACGGGCAACGCGAGTTCCAAGCGACCAAAATGGCGATCCACGCCGCGATGATCGACCGCATGGATTGCGAGATCGGCCGAGTCCTCGATCAATTGCGCGAAATGGCGGCGTTCGACAATACCCTGGTTCTGTTTCTATCCGACAACGGCGCGAGCGCAGAAATCATGGTCCGCGACGATGGCCACGACCCCGCGGCCGCGCCCGGATCGGCCGCGACTTACCTTTGTCTCGGGCCCGGCTGGTCCACAACGTCGAACACTCCATTCCGTAGGCATAAGACGTGGGTCCATGAAGGCGGCATTGCGACTCCCCTAGTCGCCCATTGGCCCAGCGGCATAAAGGCGCGAGGCGAACTGAGGCGCAACCCGGGGCACGTCATCGACCTCGTGCCGACGATTCTCGAATTGGCAGGCACAAAACGCTCTGCCGAATGGAACGGGAAGCCGGTTCCGACACCGCCGGGCGTCAGTATTGTTCCGGCTTTCTCCAAGGATTCTAGTGTTTCGCACAACGCTCTTTGGTGGCTGCACGAAGGCAACCGAGCCATCCGCGTCGGTAACTGGAAGCTGGTGGCAGCCAAAGGCGATCCGTGGGAACTCTACGATTTGGCCTCGGACCGCAACGAGACAAGGAACCAAGCACGCAAATACCCGGACAGAGCGAAGGATCTCGAACGGACTTGGACACAACTACTGAAGGAGTTCCAAGAGTTGGCGTCACGCGATCCGGCGGACTAGGGCCTCGCTAGGTACGTCCCGCTCTCCTCCAGAAAGGCATGCAACCGTACAATGCGAAATCATCTCTCAAGCCTCTCGTGCCTCATGTTGTCCGCAGTGGCCTTCGCGATCTGTCTCGGCCCCGTTTCTCACGCCAGCGACACTCCGCCGCGGCCAAACATCCTGCTGATTCTGGTCGATGACATGGGGTTCAGCGATATCGGATGTTTCGGCGGCGAGATCAAGACGCCAAATCTCGATCGGCTGGCCGCTGAGGGTATGCGTTTCACGGGGATTCACAACACATCGAAGTGCTTCCCATCTCGAGCATGCCTGATTACTGGCGTTTACGCCCAGCAGTGCGGTATGGCCAGATCGAACGCCGTGATTAAGAACGCGGTCACTTTTGGCGAGGTGCTGCGCTCGGCGGGATACACGACACTGTGGTCCGGCAAGCATCACGGCACCGAGAACCCGTTCTTTCGGGGCTTCGATCACTATTCGGGGCTGCGGGACGGCGCGTGCAATCATTTCAACCCAGGGTTACCACGGGACGGCGAACCGCCGCCGGCGCAGAAAAGAAGCTTTGGGCGACGGACGTTCTGTTTCGACTCGGAAACCGTCCAGCCATACACGCCGCCCAAAGGGTTCTACACGACTGACGCGTTCACCGATTGGGCGCTGCCGTGGCTGGATGAAGTGGCCAAAAGTCCCGCGGAGAAACCGTTTTTGCTGTACATGTCCTACACCGCACCGCACGATCCGATGATAGCTTGGCCGGACGACATAGCGAAATACGAGGGCGTTTACGATGTCGGTTATGAACCGATCCGGCAAGCTCGATATCGGAAGCAGATCGAAATGGG
>CAZURK010000258.1:0-14911 GCA_964623055.1 uncultured Pirellulaceae bacterium | reverse complement strand
ATGTCGGTTATGAACCGATCCGGCAAGCTCGATATCGGAAGCAGATCGAAATGGGGCTATTCGATCCAGCCACCGCACCGCTCAGCCCGCCGGAGTTCCCGGACTGGGAGACGATGGATCCGGACGTGAAGCGCGACGAAATCCGCCGCATGCAGGTCTACGCCGCAATGATCGACCGAGTGGATCAGAACATCGGTCGATTGCTCGACAAGCTCGAAAGAATCGGGCGGCTTGACAACACGCTGATTATCTTCGCAAGCGACAACGGGGCCAGCGCCGAGGTGGTCCGCAAGGGAGATGGCGAAATCGGCAACATCGACCGCTGGTCTTCACAATGCGGTCGATGGGCCAACGTATCGAATACGCCATTGCGAAAGTTCAAGAACTTCAGCTACGAAGGCGGAATCAACACGCCAACGATCGCTTGGTGGCCCAAGCGGATCGCGCCGGGTTCGATCACCGACTTTCCGGGGCATTTCATCGACATCATGCCGACATTGGTCGAATTGTCCGGCGCAGTGTATCCCAAGCAATACGACGGCAAACGTATCACGCCGATCCAAGGCGTCAGCCTCGTCCCGATCCTGACTGGAGAAAAGGTCAATCGAGAGAAACCGCTGTTTTGGCAGTGGTCCAGAGGACGAGCCATTCGCGACGGCAAATGGAAACTGATCTCACAAGCCGGCGCTCAACCGAAATGGGAACTCTACGACATGGAGACCGACCGCACCGAACTGGCCGATTTGGCCTCCAAGTTACCCCATCGCGTCCGCACGATGGCCGCGATGTGGAAGGGGTGGTACGACGACTGTTCGGCGGACGTTGCCAGATGAGAAGGTACCTACGCTTCAGCCTGAAAGGCTTGCTTCTGTGCATCACAGCAATCTGCCTGTGGCTGGGTTACCGATTGTCCGCAATTCACCGCGAAGAATCCGCAGTCCACGCGATCAGACAGGCCGACGGTTGGGTGGAATACGGCCGCCCTCGCGGCTTCCACGGTGTCCTGACTTTCGGCGAGTATCGGCATCGGCCTAAATGGAAACGCGTGCTGATTGGGAATGGTCCATACGACGCGGTTGGTGTCGTGCATCTTGAGAATGGGATATCCAGGCATGTCGATTGCGACGACGCACTATTGGCCGAATTGCTGCCACATCTCAAACGTCTCAGAAGTCTGAAGTCCTTGAACTTGGACGGTTGCCTTGAAGTATCAGACACGGGCGTCCATCTTGTGGCTCAACTCAGCTCACTCGAGGTGCTTAATCTTTGCCACACCTCGGTGAGTGATGAGGCCGTTGATAGCTTGGTGAAGCTGCGGCAGCTCAGGCACTTGGACGTTCATGGAACGGACATATCTTACTTGGGCGTCCAACGTCTGCATCGCGCCTTTCCAGACTGTCGGATCCGAAGATAAGTGCCGCGGGATCATGAGCGTCGCGGGCGGGGCTGCGAACTGTGGGGCGGTCCACATGCCCCTTGACACTGACGGCCCGTTCGGCAAGGGTAGCACGGAGTTGCGATGGCTGATCGAATCCCTTGCGCGAATCGCCTGCAATCAAGACGGAACTGAAGGCCGATCTCAACAAGGTGCTTTGGTCCATGGCAGGCCCCTGGGATGTTATCAGCGCCAAGAGTCGAGCTGAGTTTAGCCGTCACCGTTCCCTTTCCATTCCTCCAATCGGAGATCAGCATAATGCCTGAGGTGGGCGTTTTTTTGAACGATGGGCGTGAATACCACGTCCGAACCACGGTCGCCCTTGACTCGCTTTGCGAATTCCTGCCCGACGACGTGGATGTGGCAGTCTCGTGCTACCACTCAAAAAAGACCGAGATGACTGAGAACATCGCCCGTGCCTTTGAGAATCGCAGCAAACGTCGTGTTTTCTATGTCAATATTCACAACAGACTTGCGAGGGAGTTTGGCTCGAGGAGGCTCGACGGTTACTTCCAAAAAGCCTGGCTGGGCGACTATACGAAGTGGGATACCGTGATTGTCCTTGATGTGGACACTCTGGCGACAAGACCGTTGGGGCCTCTCGTTCAAGAGGCGTGCAATCACCCGTTTCTAGTAAGCGATACTCCATGGTTGGAACCCGATCTGGTTGAGCGAAAACTGGATCCATGGCGCAATATCTGCCCCGACTTCGATGAACGCAGGAGACGCTTACGTGAAGTCACACAGCTACCCGTCAATACGGGATTCTACGCCACGAAACGGGAACCAAGACCTGCCATTCTCGACGAATGGCGTGAGCTACTGGAAAGGGCCCATCGGGACGCGCTTCCAGAGAAGTACAAGGATGTGACTGATGAGGAAGCACTTCACTTGGCAGCCGCAAATCATCTTGACCAGTTGTCATGTGAGAATCCTGGGTGGAAGATTGGAGACCCTCGATGGAACTGGAGCGGCAGTGTCTGCAAGAACGCCGGGCAAGCGAGCATAATCCACTTTCATTCGAAGAGCCACTACAACACGCAAGTTGCCATTGAGTATTGGCTGCCAAGGCTTCGCAAAGTCACCCAAGAGAATGTCGCGGGAATACGCGAATGGGGGCCGGAAAACGACCCTGATGCCTACCGAGCATTGAGGAAATATTGCTATCTTTCGATGGGTGCGTCGTATTGCGATCAATGCTCGTGTTGCCCGCCCGATCCGTTTTCCTCCGAGGGATCCACGTAGCACGTGCCGATGAAGCAGGCATCAGCCAAACCGGACCTGAAAAGTGCTCTTCAAGTGCGCTTTCGGCTGGCCGCAGTTTGCTCTTACGTATTGGCTCCAGTAGACTGCAATTCTCACCGGCGTGGTCACACACGGAAATTCAAACTGAGCGGAGCCCAAGGAATGACACTCAGATCATGGAACCTATCGTGTGGGGCATGCATAGCCGTGATTGCTCTGGCGGCCTCGGTCACACCTGCGCGAGAGATTCACGTGGCGACGATGGGGAGCGATTCAGGTTCCGGGGATCAGACGAGTCCCTATTCAACTGTCAATAAGGCGGCATCCGTTGCTTTGCCGGGCGATACCGTGACGGTTCATGCTGGCACCTATCGCGAATGGGTCAAACCGGTTCGTGGTGGGACGGGGGAAGAGAAACGGATCACGTACCAAGCGGCGTCTGGCGAGGAGGTGATCGTTAAAGGTTCCGAACGTGTCACTTCGTGGGTGAACGATGGCGACGGCGTCTGGAGAGTAGAACTGCCGAACCGTTTCTTTGGTGACTACAATCCGTTTGCGCTGAATCTCTCGGGCGGCTGGCTGCACTATGGCGAGTGGCACCATCGCGGCGATGTGTACTTGAACGACGAAGCATTTTACGAGCAGAAGACTCCGGAGGCCGTGAAGGAGAAGGAACGCAGTTGGTGTTGTCAGGATGACGAGCGGACCACGACCATTTGGGCGAACTTCGGCGAGGCGAATCCAAATGAGGAACTGGCCGAAATCAACGTTCGCGAAAGCGTGTTCATGCCGGAGACCAGCGGTCTGGACTACATCACCGTCGATGGTTTTCACCTGATGCATTCGGCCGAGAATTGGCAACCCCCGGGTCTTGAGGTGCAGATGGGTACCATCGGCCCGCGCATGGGCAAGCACTGGATCATCGAGAACTGCCGCATTACGAATGCACGTTGTGTGGGTATCGTTCTTGGGCATGCGCCCGGTATTGACTACGACGACATCGATGCCTTTGGAGATCATGTGATCTGCAACAATGTGATCCGGCGTTGCGGCGAGGCGGGTATCGCCGGGCAAAAGGGAGCTACACGCTGCGTCATCTCAGGAAACCTGATCGAGGAAACCAATTACCGCAAGGAATTTGGCGGATGGGAAACAGCGGCTATCAAGTTCCATCAGTCCGTCGACACCGTGATCTGCGGCAACCTGATCCGGCGCGTCGGCCGACAGTCACATGGTGCCTTCGGGATCTGGATGGACTGGGGCAATCAGGGCACCCGCCTCACGGGCAATATCATCTACGATACCGAGGCGGCCGGTGTTTTCTTGGAGATGAATCACGGTGCGATTTTGGTTGACAATAACGTTGTGATTGGCAGCGAAGTCAGAAGCAACTCCGAGGGAACGGTGTTCGCGCACAATCTGTTCGTGGACTGCGGCTTCAGCATGGTGTCGGATATGAAACGCAGGTCCGAGTACTACAAGCCACACACCCGAAAGCAAGTCGCTCGCAAACAGGGCGTCCCACGGGATGACAAGTGGTTCAACAACGTCTTCATCCGGCGCGGGCTCGATCGAGTCCGAGAGGCCGAAGGCTACGTGTCGGACTACAATGTCTTTCTGGAGGGAGCGAAGAAGAGTTCATTCGCGGATGAACACAGTGCGGTTGATCCCTTTG
This sequence comes from uncultured Pirellulaceae bacterium, assembly GCA_964623055.1. Classification (GTDB taxonomy): domain Bacteria; phylum Planctomycetota; class Planctomycetia; order Pirellulales; family Pirellulaceae; genus JADHUC01. The sequence goes on along the minus strand of CAZURK010000258.1, from coordinate 10,556 downwards.
TGACCGAATTCGAGCGAAAAGATGGCCCGGCGGGCGTTTCGATCCGCTTCAATGTGAATGACGCTGCGACCGGGATGCAAGGCCCCGTGGTCGATGCGAAACTGGTCGGTGTCTTCCCCACCGTCGGACAAACCATCGAAGACCGCTATGGCAATCCAATCTGTGTCGATTCCGACTTGAACGGAAAGAAACGCACGCGCCCCGTCGCCGGTCCGCTTGTGGACCCGACACAGGGGCCCAACTCCGTCGTGTGGTCGATCAAGAAGTAGGCGGGCGTCTACCACATGGACATCGTCACTTCGATGCGACGCCCTCGAATTCACTAGCCCGATGCGCCAGCGAGGGATTTGCTGTAACACGTTCCCTCGCTTGCGCTTCGGGCTTGTGTAGGACAACAGAGTGGCGCTGTCATACAAAGGGATGGCAAACGCATCCAGATTGCGTTTGAGCTTGATGACCGCGCGGGGCTTGTGTATTTTGATGCCGAACGCAACATCGTGTCTCGATCGGGGATTCTCGTGTCCGACCAGCCAACGCTTACAGTCGATGAATCTCGAGAAATGCTACGTACGGCGGGTCTTCGCTGTACGGCTTCTCGGGTGGCCGTGCTTCAGCACTTGTCGACTGCCGACGTACCGCTGAGCCATGCCGACGTTTCCGCTGTGTTGGTCCCGCAGGGATACGACAAATCGACGCTCTATCGGTGTCTGGTAGAGATGGCGGATGCTGGTCTGCTGTCGCGGTTGGATTTAGGAGATCACGCTTGGCGTTTTGAATTGAGAGAAAGCCAACAAGAGGACAACTCGGATCATCCCCACTTCATGTGCGTAGACTGCGGCAAGGTGTCCTGCCTGAGCGAGGTCAGCATCCAGCTCCCGAAAGGTCAAGAGACCAAGATCCCGGGGAAGGTGACCGAGATCCTCCTGAAAGGCTACTGCGTCGAGTGCCAGTGAGTAGGCTCTTGGCAAGGGGGCTTGTAGTACTGCCTTCGCTTCTTCTGTTTGGCTGTGCGCTTGTTGTGGGGCACGTTTCCAACGTGCCTTGGCACGATAGAATCGTGCCCCACGTTTGGCCGCGTCAGGAATTCAGTTGATCGCGCAGCCATCTCAGTTCCGCGGCAATGCCATCTGACAGTCTTGGTTGCCTTAGGTCTTCCGGCAGGACGCTCCAGGCGTAGGTCTCCACTTCGAAATGTTTGAGTTCCGGTGTGTCCTCTGCAGACTGCAAACACTGCAGAATCTGCCCCCTTGTCGTCTCCAGTTGGCCGAATCGGTCCAGGTAGACCGGTACATGAAAATGCACTCGCCATTCGCCGGTGGACGTCGCTGAACTTCCAAACGACTCAATTGCCGGCGGGAGATCTTCAAAGAAGATGGGCTCTGCGTCAGGCGACTGGCGCACCGTGGTCTGGTGCAGGTATCGGTCCTCGGCAAATTCGCGCAGGTGTTCGATCGCCGCCGGCCGTTCACTCGACGGGATACTGCCCAGCGGCAGTACTACCGCGGAGGACACCTGCATCTTGCCCACGGCGATGCCCGCTGTCTGGTAACGGCGCAGCACCTCATCCTGCTGCTCGAACATGACCGCTGCGTGGCAGACATCATGGCAGACACGTAAATATCGGAAAATCTGCTGCGGTTCACCTTGCGGCAGCAGGTGCTCCTCGAAAAATCGCACAACGTCATCGCTCCGCTGGATCGCACATCCTGGTTCAGGTTCCAGGCACAAGTAGATCAGGCGACCACGCTGGGCCTCCAAACGCGACAGCTTCTCGCTCACCTCCATCAGGTTTGCCGCGCAAGCTGCCAGTTGCGCAGCGCCAGGTTCTGGGTATGCCCACATTAGCGGTAACGTGGAAATGCTCCCCTCCATGCCGTCCGGCAGTAGCGCGTCCAGGATCTCGATCAGATCCAGGGTGTACTGCACCCTTTTGCGGTCGCACCACGTGGGCCTGTACACATCGTGTTTCACAACGTCCTTGTGGAAATCGCCATACGGGAAACCGTTCAAGGTGAATGGTACAAGTCCCACGTCGGCCAACCAGGCAGCGAATTCTGTCGCGCCGGTGGTCGCAAGCAACTTACGGGCGGCTGTTGCGGAAAGCCACAGCCCTACGCCGATCGGATCATCGGGGCTGACCAACTCCTTCACGGCAAGGGCATGTTCCGCAAGATTGGCTCGCGTCGACTCCAGGTCCGCGCCGGCATGGACGTTTGTGCAATACCCGATTTGACGAATCATGCTGATGGCTGCCTTCCGGACCCTGGTTGTGAGGCAACTTCCAGTGGTATGTAGCTGATCGTCATACAACCTGGTCACACGCCGAATCAGTTGCTCGTTGGCAAAAGGGTCGGTTAGCATATAATAGGGTGAGGATCACGCTATGACGATTCGAAGCGAACCGTTACCCTTACCATTTTGACGTTCAGAGCCACAGGAGCACAAGATACCGGCGCAAGCCGGATTAGTGAGGCAAGATAGGTGAAGACCGTTAGCGTTGAAGAGCTGATTGACGAATTCGACTTTCTGGACGATTGGGAGGACCGCTACAAGTTCATCATCGAACTGGGCGACGAACTGGACGAAATTCCCGCGGAACTGAAGACCGAGCTGAACCGAGTTCAGGGATGCGTAAGCAACGTCTGGCTGGTGATGGAAGTTCAGCCGACCGATCCCCCCGTCATCAACTTTGTGGCAGATAGCGATTCTCAGATAGTCCGCGGCCTGGTCGCCATTTTATTGATGCTGTGTTCCGGGCGTACAGGCAACGCGATCCTTTCCCTGGACATAGAGAGCGTCTTTGACCGATTGGAACTGAAGAAGCACCTTAGCCGCTCGCGTAGCAACGGCTTCTACTCCATGGTCAAACGGATTCGCAAGCTAGCTGAAAAACATGCCCGGTAAGGGAAAAAGCCGGAAACGCAACCGCCGCGGTCAGCAGCCCTCGGCGTCGTCGACGACAGTGAAGCGCCACTGGATACGCCGCCATCGTTGGGGATTGCTCGCAGCGTTCATATGCTGCGCCTGTGCATGCGTTGTCTGGGCGCTGGCCAGCAATCAAACGCCGCCGGTGCAGGTTCTGCACGCATATCCGCACGACGCGAAAGCATACACGCAAGGGCTGGCCTTCGAGAACGGTTTTCTGTACGAGGGCACGGGCAAAAGAGGACGATCAACGCTGCGCAAAGTGGAATTGGAGACCGGCCGGGTCGTGCAGTCGCATTCGCTTGACGATCGCCATTTCGGCGAAGGCATTGCGATCGTGGGCAACCGCATCGTCCAGTTGACCTGGCAAGCCCAGGTCGGCATCGTGTACGACAAGGAGACCTTCAAAGAAGTGGGGCGATTTCGGTACACCGGCGAAGGGTGGGGCCTCACGTACGACGGCACGCATTTGATCATAAGCGACGGTTCCGCCACGCTCCGATTTCTGGACCCGCAGACCTTCGAGGAAGTACGTCGAGTACTCGTCAGGCACCAGGGGCGACGTTTCGACCAGTTGAACGAGTTGGAGTACGTGCGAGGCGAAATTTTCGCCAACGTCTGGTACAAGGACTACATCGCCCGCATCTCTCCGCACACAGGGCGGGTGCTCGGATGGATCGACCTTCGCCGACTGTACCCCTCCAACCGACGCGACCGCGAAGCCGTGATGAACGGCATCGCCTACGACGCCGAAAACGATCGATTGTTCGTCACAGGCAAGAACTGGCCACGGCTATACGCGATCCGTGTGGGGGCCAGGTAGCTACTGTTTTGGGCATTTGGATTTTCGATTTTGGATTTGTTTCGAGTTTCGGATTTCGAGTTTCAGATTTGCCTGCAGTTCGGCCCGACTACATCGAATCGTCATTCTCGGGCGACACCCTAGTTTCCCTGCGAAGCACGGATTCTGCTTCCTCGTCTGGAACGCTCAGTATGGGCAGATTCTCCAGATCGGACTCACTGTTGGGCTTGCTGGCCGGCTCGCCGGTGGTGGTCTCGGGCACGGACTCTTTGTTCAGCAGTGTCGAAGGTAGCCCGTCCAACTCGACAACGGCGCGCGAGATGCGTTCGTCTTGGAGCAACACGCCGGTGGCTCGTTTCAGGTTCATCAATGCCAGACTGTATGTGGTCGATGCCTGGAGGTATCCATATTCGGCTGCGGCTAGTTGCTCTTGGGCCACCAATAGGTCTTCCAGATAGAGGCCCCCCGAACGCTCCTCGCCGGGTAGGTGCTGCCAGCGTTCGTGGATGTAGTTCAGCCGTTGCTCGGCCGCGCCCATCGAACGTTTCTTCGCAAGAGCCTCGCGATACGCCGTGTCTACCTCGCGCACGGCCATCTTGACCTCTAACATCAGGGTATCTACGGTCGCGCGGAATTGGTTTTGTAGTTGCCGCAATTCCAACTGGCGGCGCACGTGCTTGGCGTGTGCGGCGCGATTGCGGATGGGCACTTCGTACAGCAGGCCCACGGAATAGGCCGGTTGGCCAGCGCTGAACTGGTCGCCAAGCGAACCGCCGATGTCGGTTTCGCCGCGCAGACCGCTGACGTAGGTCTCCAGCACCAGATCCAATTGCGGCAGCAGTTCCTTTTTGGACATGTCCAGCCGCACTGCCGCCGCCTTGATCTGCTGCAACGCCTGATCGATTTCGGGACGCTCGCGATATGCGGTCGCCACGGCTTGCTGCATGTCCAACGGAAGCGGATCGCATGTTGGCGCGTCAAGGGGGATCAGTTCGATCTCGCGAGCACGAGTGAATTCCGGATCGTTGACAAGCGCCGCAATCCGATCCTCGGCGTTGCGTACCGCCATTTCCGCTCGCAGCAGGTCGGCTTCCCGCTGCGTGACGGCGGCGCGGGCGCGAGCGATCTGGCTGGCGGCGGCGTCCACTTCGGCTCGTGCCTCCAACTCGCTCAGGATCTCCTTCGCGCGGTCGTACAGCCGCCCTTTTTGCAGCAGAGCCCCGCGCTCCAGGTACAGCGACCAATACGCTTGCGTGATTTCCAGCAAATGCGATTGGAGTTCGCGGACGAATTCGTCGTAAGCCACCTCGGTGTCGATCTCGGCCAGCATGACCAGGCTGTTGTTGTAGACCTTGCCGGCGCCGCGCAACAGCGGCTGCGTGTAACTGATCGACAGACGCGTCGTCCCTTGGTCTTGAGGCACGAAGAAGACAGAATTGCTGTTCTCGAAACCAATCCGTTGTGAAATCTCGAACTGGCCACCCAAGCGGTTCTTTTGCCGCACACCGCCATCGTACTTCCACAGATGATCGTGAAAACGAGTGCCGCCGGGTCCGACGGTCAACACGTTACCCACAGGATCACTGATATCGTCCCATCGCGTCTCCATGAACGCCCGCCAGTCGAACGCGGCATTCGCCTCCATGATGGTTGTCTTGCGGATCAAGGGCAAATCGCTGAAGACTTGGACCTGAGCCGAGTGTTTCAGCGCCCGGATGATCAACGATTCCAGGGTTGTCGGCAACGATTCACAATCGGGACGCATTTGCTGGTGCAGCGGTTCCTCCCACCAAAGGCCAGTCGATTCCAACGCCAGCGGCAACCTGCGGCTGGCGAACTCCGAATGCTGGCGAGTTGAGCCAGAGGTCAGAAATGGGCTCTGCCGAAAGACGCCAATGGCCGCGGAATCAGGTGGGCCAAGCTCCTGCTGAGCCGAAGATGGCGCACGTCGCGGCGTTGAAGTGGATGGGTCAAGACTTCGCGGTAGAACGTCAACGGCCGCGGGGCCGGGAGGGCGAGGCTCCTGCTGAGCCGCAGATTGCACACGTCGCGACGTTGCGTCGGTGGATGGGTCAAGACTTCGCGGCAAGACGCCAATGGCCGCGGGGCCGGGAGGGCGAAGCTCCTGCTGAGCCGAAAGTGTCCTACGATGTCGCGGCTCGGCGGGAGCCTCGCCCTCCCTGTCTCCAACGAACCCCGGCAAGACGATGGTCCCGAACCCGTAGGATGGACATTCCTGTCCGTCACCCGTCCCGTCGGACCGCATTGTCCGACTGACCGGCATCATCCTCTTGTCAACTTGGCGCAAGACGCCCTGCGCGCGATCAATCCGGCCATCCGGAACCTGAAGCGGGATTTCCCCCCACAACGCGATGGCACGCTGGCGAGCAGATAACGAATCGGCATCCTGAGCCCCGACACTGACCGTGGGAGGTCCCACACCGCCCAGCAGGAAAACAAATACGATCGCCAAGCGGATGTGTCGAGATGACGGAACGTTTTCGCAACGCGACGAGTGCATATGAGCGGCCTTGGAAGTCTTTCCCGTATCCGCCGGCACCTGGAACCCGCCATTGGCAGGGATGTAAGATTCGCCTCCGTCGCGAATCACCGGCAGACAACTTGCTGCAAAGCCGCATCCGTGCAGACATACTCTCACTTCCCGGTATCGACTGCCGTAGCACTCCTCGCCAATCAAAGCGATGGGAGCCACCGCCCTTGGACATCGTGCCGCGTCATACTTGGTACGAGGCAACTAACAAGCCCGTGTTCTCGAACCGCCACCGCGCCGATTACGCGGAAATTAACGGAAAGACCGAACGACGGGATACAGGACGCTTGAGGACAACGAGCGTGTCTGGCACGCGGACGGGGAAATCAGATTCCCTCGGGTGCTCGAAGCCCCCTTTTGCGGTATAATGCTTCGAGTCGATGAGCGAGAGTTTTCATCTGTGTGGGCGTAACCAGCGTATGCCTGCAAGTCCGAAGCTGCGGCGATCCATCCCGTTGGCCGATCCCGATTCTCAGTTTCTTGCCTTTGGTGAGGGCGCGGATTCATGGCGGTCTTGAAGGCAATCTCCGACATCGCCTACGGGCAAGTGTTTCCCGTGCACGAACCATCATGTCCGGTAGGTCGCAATGCGGCATCCCCGATTTACGACTTGGTCAGGGATCGAATGGTGGTCAGTCGGGACCACGCCGAAATATCGAAGATCGACGACCACTTTGTCGTCGCCGATTTGGGCAGCAAACACGGAACCTTGTTAAACGGCCACGGGATCACTTCCGCTGTGAGGCTCCAAGACGGCGATCTCCTATCCATCGGTGGAATCCAGTTCGTTTTCTGCGAATCTAAGCCGTCTCGCCAAACAGCAGTCGGCGCGTATGCCGCGGAGTTGACGCATTTTTTCGAGGACACAGAGAGTTCGAATATCGATTCAAGAATCGACGTGACGGAATCTAGCGGCGGTTCGTCAACGTCGGCCGACATCAGATTGCAGGCCCTGGTGGAAATGCTCTCAAAGCTGGGCGGGTCGCTCCGGTTGGATGATGTCCTGCACGAAGTCTTGCAGTCCCTTCTGTCCGTATTCAAACAGGCCGACCGCGGCTTCATCGGCCTGAAACATCCCGACGGCGGACGCCCGATTCCAACCGCAGTGCTACACCGAGACGAAGCTCAGCGAGATGTGGTCTGCGTCAGTCGAACCATCGCCGACGACGTGATGAGCACGAAAGCAGCCATTCGGTCGAAAGACGCCAAAAGGGACGTACGGTTTGATGGAGCCGAAAGTGTCCAGCAATCACCAATCCGCAGCGTAATGTGTGCACCTCTGCTCGATCCCGATGGAGCAGCGGTGGGGATCCTCCAGATGGATACAGCAGAACGCAAACGGTACTTCCAACATGAAGATCTGGAGATCTTGGTTGCGGTTTCGGGGTTGGTGTCCGTCGCCCTGCAGTACTCGAATCTGCACGAACAACTCGTGCGACAACAGGCGATTGAACGCGATTTGGCGGTGGCGCGCCAGATCCAAGAGACCCTGTCGCCGCGAAGCAAACCGGATGTTGGCGGATACGAGTTCTTCCATTTCTATAGCGCTGCGTACCAAATCGGCGGTGATTACTACGATTACCTGATGTTGCCGGATGGACGTTGCGCCGTGGTTGTCGCCGACGCCTGCGGTAAGGGGATCCCCGCGGCCCTGCTCATAACAATCGTCTCCGGGGAACTGAAATCTTCGCTCGTCGGCGGATCTTCTCCTGGCGATGCCCTCGCCGCCGTCAGTTCGCGTCTGATCGACAGTCATTGCGAAGCCGGCTTCGTGACGCTAGTGATGACCGTCATTGACCCCCGATCCGACGAAGTGGCCATCCTTAACGCCGGACACTACGAACCGCTACTCCGTCGCCGAAACGGGGACTTGGAGCTTCCAGGTACAGAGTCCAGGAGCTTTCCGTTGGGCATCCAGCCTGAAACAACCTACGGGGTGTCGACGGTCCGCGTTAATCGGGGCGATTCACTGACCTTGTTCTCTGACGGCTTCACGGATGCCAGGAATCACGACAACAAATTCTACGGCCTTCAACGAATGCAACAGACCGTGGCCTCCGCTGACGGGTCCGGCGCCGACCAACTTGGACAACACATCGTTGGAGACATCCAACGCTTCATGGACAGACGACGCCAATTCGACGACATGTGCCTCGTGTGCGCACACCGCCGTTGAACGAGCCACTAGCACCAACCGATTGCCTCCGATTCCGCAGCGAAACGTCCTTGCATTAGCCCGTTGCGAAACCATGGCAAGTGCGTTAGCCTAAACGGCATCGGCCGGATGGCGGAATTGGCAGACGCACAGGATTTAGAATGCGAAATCGCCGCCTTTCAGCAAAGCTCGAAAACGCAAGAAAGACCAATAAAAAGTCAGGCAATTGAAACAGTCGCCGCAACCGGCCCGCTCCCATGGGCGCGGGAATATCTTCTTCTAAGCAACTTCCCATCCAGTTAGAATGGAGCCCCTAGACCCCGAGCGCTGTACTCTCTGACCGATCAGCGCTGCACTTCCTGCCCGGTGTTTAGATGAATCCAGGCGGAAGAAAAGAAACGCCGGCAAAGTGCCTATCGGGCTGATCTCCGGGCGCTCGATAATCGGGAGCCCATTCCAAAAGTACTTCTTCGGACCACGTGTCAATAATCAGGGCAAATCGGTCGCAATGAACAGCGAGAATGCCCTCATCCGAACCGAAGGTGGTTATCAACACGGGGGCACTCCAATTCCTAACTCCCATATGGATCGGGCTTGCGCCGACTCTCCAGATTATGTACTTTCTCTTGCCAAACGTTACGAGGAACTTTCCGAGCGGGCTTAACAGCATTCCATCGTGTGAATCAACTTTCGGGTATCGGGCAATTTCAACATTCTCCATTGCATTGAACACGATAGCATCGTCTTCGCGAGCGCCGCAAAGAAGCCACTCTGTATCCGATGGCAGTGCAACGTCACTAACCGACCAGCCGACCTCCTTCTCACGAATTTGTATTCTCTCGTCGACACTGAACAGTCGGCATTTGCGTACTTCACTCCCAGCGATATATGTGCCGGAAGGACTTATTGCCTCTGAGGTTCTCGGCCAATAGCCGATACGTTGCTCTAACTCTAGGTCCCAGACATGGCCGTCAGCAAGAACGCGTGAACTGTTTGCGCTGAAACAGATGTTCTTCCAGAAACTGCCGCCGGAAGTGACGAGAGTCTCTTTCAACACATGACCGGAAGGGAATCGTCCGACCTCAAACGAATCATCAAGGCTGCTCGCGCAATAGCGCCCGTCGGGGCTGAGGAGAATTTTCGGCTTCCCTGTTAGCGAATCGAATGATGAATCGCGCGAGAACGAAAGCATACATACGCAGCATGGCTCGCCGACGTCCGTCGTTATGTCCCAGATTTCGAACTCCTTGCCCTTCCAATGCCTGTTTCTTGGTTCACTGTAGATCTTCATCTGATCCACCTTTCTTTTGGTCTGTCTTACTCGTGACAGCGAGTCACTGGAGGCTCCATGGCCGGCACGCCTTTGACATTGACGGGACCGGATTGACCAATGCAGCACAAAACACGGCCGCAACCAGAACCACACCCAACAACGTCAGCAGCGAGAATCGGAGCATGACCACGGCCTCCTGCCCTCTTTGTAGCAGGTGGCCGGGGGAATGGGAATCAAAGCAGACGGCTCGCCAACGGATCGGCGAGACAGAAACCGGCGTGGAGGGTGTTGGGAAAGTTGCGGCGAAAACGGCTGATATGATCCGTTGCGAAATGAGCGAAAACCGATTAGCCTACAACGACTTAGGCCGGATGGCGGAATTGGCAGACGCACAGGATTTAAAATCCTGTGAGGGTAATCCCTCGTGCGGGTTCAAATCCCGCTCCGGCTATTGACTTGCGACGACTCGCACTCCAGCGAAGTCTCCAAAACTCCATAAGCACTCCACGCGGCTTCAATTCGCCTTTCGCAGAACATCGGGTACATGTAGGTCCTCTACGGCCCAATTTAGTCAATTGGCCACATGCCCATAGATTTTGCACGTGTGAGCAGAATGGGGTTGTCAGGCTTTTCTAGCGTTTCTCTCTCCGTCGCCACGCACCGAAGCGTACAGCGGCCCCTAGCAGCAACCAGATGGCGAGGGTGGCGGGCTAGGGAACTGGATTAGGTTTGGGGATGCCGCCTGAAAGACTCCGCACGTCCCACAGACGAATTCAGACTCACCATCTATTTGCTCGTTGGATGGTTCCCTCGACTCGCTGTAGCGTTATCGCCAGCGGCGTGCAAACAG
>CAZURK010000257.1:0-22538 GCA_964623055.1 uncultured Pirellulaceae bacterium | reverse complement strand
AGGCTATTGTGGGAGTCAACAACGACCCACTGTTCGGACCGACCGTCATGTTCGGCCTGGGCGGGATCTTCGTGGAGGTACTGAAAGACGTATCGTTGCGTGTGGCGCCCCTGAGCCGGGACGACGCGTTGGAGATGATGCACCAGACGAAGGGATTCAAAGTTCTGGCAGGTGCCCGCGGCAAGGCCAAAGCCGATATTCACGCAGTGGCCGACGTGCTGGTCGGCGTGAGTTGCCTGGGGCTGGAGTTGGAGGATCACATCCGTGAATTGGACATCAATCCCCTGATGGTGCACGTTGAAGGTCAAGGAGTCTGCGTGGTCGATGCGCTAGTGATAAAGAAGTGACGGAACGACGGATCGCATCGTTTAACCTACTTCATCCAAGTCGGTGGTTCGGCGAGGGAGATGCCCAGTACCGGCACGACCCAGAAGTAGATGAAGGCGGTCACAAAGAGGACTGTGGCGAGGTTGAGCAAGAAACCCGTTTTTCCCATCTGAACAAGGCTAACCCGGCCGCTGGCGAAGACAATCGCGTTGGGCGGAGTGGCGATCGGGAGCATAAAAGCGCAGGATGCGCAAATTGTCGCCGGCAGCATCAAAAGCAACGGGTTGACGTTCAGCGCACCGGCAGTCGCAGCCAGCACAGGAAGCATCATCGTGGTTGTGCTGGTATTGGAGGTCGCCTCCGTCAGAAACGTCATCAACAGCGCGATGGCCGCTATGATAATTGGAATCGGCACACCTCTGAGTCCACCCAAATGCATCCCAATCCACTCGGTCAAACCCGAATGTTCGAATCCCGCCGCGATGGCAAACCCGCCTCCGAACAGAAGCACGATATCCCACGGCGCTTTCTTCGCGTCGTCCCACGCGAGCAAGGAGACGCCGTTTTTTCGGTCAACGGGGATTATGAAACAGAGAATCCCCATGGCCATCGCTATGGTCGCGTCGTGCACAAAGGAGATGTCCTTGCCGTCAACCTCTTCCACCAGACCGAGAAGATTGGTCCAGCCTGGTATGACGAGTCCTCCTACCTCGATCTTGGCTCGAAAGATCCACAGGAGAGCCGTAGTAACAAAGACAGCCAGCACCAGCGCCTCGCCGCGACACATCTTGCCCAACTTGGCGATTTCGCCGCGGATGATGGCATCGGCGTCCTTGATTACTCTGCCGCGAACCGGCAAAACGCCAAACACCATGCACGCCCACATCACCGGGATGAACATGGCGGCGAAGGGCAACCCCACCTTGAGCCATTCGACGAATGTAATCTCGGGCGCACCAGGAAAATGCTCCTTGAACATACCGGCAAAGACGAGATTGGGAAACGTACCCACCAGCGTCCCAACGCCGCCGATGTTAGCCGCGTACGCGATCCCCAACATCATGCATGCACCGAAATTCACGGCAGTGCGCCCAGATGCGTTGTCCTGCATTTCTTCGATCTTGATGACCAGACCCAACCCGATGGGCATCATCATCATCGCACTGGCGCTGTTCGAGATCCACATCGAAAGGAAGCCCGTGGCCAACATGAATCCCAAGACCAACCTGCGCGCGCTGGCGCCGACCAGCCGGATGATGGCCAAGGCAATCCGCGTGTGCAGGTTCCAGCGCTGCATGGCCAGCGCGATGAAGAATCCGCCCAGAAGAAGAAAAACGTAGTGGTTGGTGTAGTTGGGCGCAACCTCCTTGGATGGCATGATCTTGAGCATGGGGTAGGCAACCAGCGGCACCAGAGCGGTCACGCCCAGCGGCAGCGATTCGCCGACCCACCAGCAGCCCATCAAGACCACCGTTGCAGCCATCCGTTGCGCAGCCGGCGGCATGCCTTCCGGCGCAGGCCCCGACAGCAACAGCGCAAAGAGCACCAGGCCGAGCCAGAACCCCACGGTCCTCCGCACTCGTGATGGCCCCGCCCGTGTTGCATCAGAGTCAGACATGCTTGTCATCGTGTTCTCCTTATAGTACCGTCCAAGGGTGAATGCAAGGTAAGCCCAAATCGTTAGGACTGTTCGTGGGGCGCGATTCCATCATGCCAGGCACGTTTGAAACGTGCCCCACAGGGACTCTGATCGCTTGGCGATACGAACATGGAAACGCAATCTCTCGAGCAGAAGACTCTGTTCATTACGGGCGCCAGCCGTGGCATCGGGAAGGCAATTGCGCTGCGTGCGGCTGCGGACGGTGCGAATATCGGGGTGGCTGCAAAAACCATAGAGCCGCATCCGAAGCTCCCCGGTACGATTCACACGGCGGTCGAGGAGATCGAGGCGGCCGGCGGCAAAGGGCTGGCCTGTCCTGTGGACATCCGCTTAGAAGACCAAGTGCGGGCCGCCGTCGAGCGCGCGGCCGAGTACTTCGGCGGGATCGACATCCTGGTCAACAACGCCAGCGCGATCTTTCTGGCCGGCACGGCCGATACGCCGATGAAGCGATTCGACCTGATGCACGCGGTCAACGTGCGCGGCACATTTATGACCTCGCAGGCATGTCTTCCATATCTCGCCAAAGCTGACAACCCGCACATCCTCAATATCGCCCCGCCGTTGAACATGAAAGCGAAATGGCTCGCGCCGTATCCGGCCTACGCCATGTCCAAGTACGGCATGAGCATGTGTGTGCTGGGAATGGCCGAAGAGCTACGCCCGCAGGGTGTGGCCGTCAACGCACTGTGGCCCAAGACGTTCATCGCCACGGCGGCGGTGCGAAACATGATCGGCGAGGACGCGTTCCGCCGATCACGCAAGCCGGAGATCATGGCGGCCGCCGCTCACGCGATTCTCGTGCACGACAGCCGCGAGTGTACCGGCCAGTTTTTTGTGGATGAAGAGGTACTGGCTGGCGACGGTGTGACTGATCTTGACCGGTATTCCGTCGTCGCCGATGCAGAGTTACTGCCCGACATCTTCCTGTAAAGGGCGTTGCAGCTATACTATTCGCAAGGAATAGCCCCGATCCACCGCCCTACGAGACCCTCTAATGGCTATGAAAGAGAACATCGACATGTTCCCCAGGGCCAGAATACCCTACGGAACCTGGGGAAGCAGCTATTTCCCGGCATGGCAGACGTCAGCATTGGCGGAGGTCAATATTGCCCAGTTTGCCGGGGAGGGGATGAACCGGATACTCGGAATCAGGAAAGTTCCGAAGAGTGAACTGGAGTATCTGATCATCGGCTCGACCATCCCCTGGCACTGGAAGTTCTGGAATGCTCCGCTGGTGGCAAGCTGCCTGGGACATCGCATACCGGGATTTCACATGGAACAAGCGTGTGCGACCGGACTTCAGGCCGTCATGCTCGCTGGTGCGGATGTCCAGACCGGGTGCCATGACGTTGTCGGCGTTCTGACCTTCGATCGCTGCAGTGATTCGCCGGTCGGTGTGTTTCCGGAACGGCGGGCTCACCGGAGGACCGAGGCGCTGAGTGACGTGTGGGACAACTTCGGCTTCGACCCGGCCACGGGCGAGGCGATGATCACCACAGCCGCCAATTCGGCCCGCAAGCACGGTCTTGATCGAAGAGAGGTGGAAGATCTCACCATCTGCCGATACCAGCAGTACTTCGAGACCAAGGCGTCCGGTTTTCTCGATCGTGTCCTTGTGCCACTTGAGGTCTTGAGCGTACAAGGCCGCTTTCTCGGCCTCGTCGACGATGATGTGGGAGTCCGCGAACTGACCTTGGATGGCCTGCGCCAGATGCGCGAGTTGGATACCTGTGTGACGACTGGCACGCAGACGCACGCAGCGGACGGGATGGCGACGCTGTTGGTGACGAGCCCAGAAAGGGCGAGAGAACTGAGCCCGCGGCCTGAAATCGTCATTCAGTTTGTGGCGAAAGCGGAGATCAGGAACCATCCGGCCCTGATGCCGGAGTCTCCCACGTTGGCCGTGCAACAACTGCTCGAGAAGACCGATTTCACGATGGACGACATGGCTGTTGTCAAGAGCCACAACCCGTTTGCCGTGAACGACGCCATCTTTGCCAAAGTGATGAACCACGACTGGGAAAAGGTCAACAAGACGGGCTGCTCGCTGGTATGGGGACATCCCCAAGGGCCGACTCTCACGAGGATCGTAATCGAGGGTCTGGAGGAAGCGGTGACGTTGGGAGGCGGCTACGTGCTGCTCTCCGGCTGCGCTGCAGGAGATGTTGGAATCGCAGCCATCTTCAAGGTCACGGAAGGAGGTGAATCGTAATGATAGAGTCCATCAGGCAGTCGACCCTCCAGACACTGGGGCTCGGATCCGTCATAGACATCTTTCGAAATGGGAAGCTGCCCGCCGACGCCGGCGATCTGGTTGATCGAGTGTTCGGCGGCCCCGACGAACGCGGCTCGCTGGTGATCTCCGGAGCCAACGGGATGGTCGGAGCCGGGAAGATGATGCAACTCACTTCCAGGCTGCAGCCGTTCGGCGTCAAGTCAATTGCCCTCAGCCGTGCCAGAACCGCCGATGGAATCGGCCCACAGTACCCTGGGCTGGTAGCGGCGCTCGGTAAGGAACGAGCAGACAGGGTCATGGGCAGCATTGTCAGGATGGCATACGACGGGAACAGCCTCCCGGCGGACCTGAAGAACTGGCGGCCCCGTTTCCTTTTGGAAGCGATTCCCGAGATTCTTGAGATCAAGAAGGCCCACTACAAGATTTTCCAGGATGCGTTTCCGGGTATAGAAATCCGCTCGGTCACGTCTGGCTTTCCGAGTTCCGAGTTGGGTGTGGGCGTAGCGCACCCGGCCTTTCCTCACGAGACAAACAAAATGTGGGAGGTTGTTGAAGAGGAGCCTTCCGCCATCACCCAGCTTCTGTGGGCGCTGGGGCTGGTCCCGATTCCCGTCAGCGACGATTGGTCGTTCGTCTTGGATGTGCTGTTCTGCGGTATCGCGTTGGCAGGCATGAGGTACCACCGGGCGTCCAACATGCCTTTCTGGAAGATCGACAAGTTTATCAGGAAGTTTGTGGGGCCGAACCCATTCAGAGCTCATGACGTCATTGGAGCCGCGGGCTCGAGTTTCCTGACATGGTCCTGTCTGCATCACCTTGGCGAAGAATACGGAGCGTTGTTCCGACCGACGCCCGAGTTGGACGAGCGGCGAGTGACCGGCCAGACCTGGTTCCCACTAAACCACTTCAGACCCGTGATCAATTGGCACTTGGATGAGACGGGGCAGGACGAATTCCTAAGCTGGATCCAAGGCGCGTTGTTCCAGATGGCCAGCCTGATGCTTCACGAGCGGAGGGCCCACCTGTCTCATATGAACGCGATCGGCGAATTGTGCGCACAGTTCCGCCACGGAATCCTGGCCATGATCCGAAGCGTTGGTGCCGAGGCGGCAGTCAAGAGGGTCGAGGCGTATCACAAGCTCCATCCAGAGGCGGCGGCTGACGCTTGGTATCCGGACGCATTCGACGACCTGGGCAGTCCCGAATGGCAGCAGTTGTACGTGAACGCCGAGCACGACGGGAACGTCGGCGTCATCACGATCAGCCGGGAAAGCTACAACGGCGACGTGGATGCCGAACTGAACCGGGCCATCGACTGGCTTAAGGCCGACGGCATCGACAATGTGATCGTGACCGGTGATTTCCATCTGTCCACACAGATGCTCGGCGCTGACACCAGCGAGTTTTACTCAGCACTCGACGATGTCGAAGAAGGACGCCGAGTGGCCGTCACGTGGTCTGCAACAGCCAGGCGGTTCTGCAACGAGTTCAAAGTGTCTGTGGGCTTTGTGAATGGCAAGCGCTGTCTGGGCGGTTTTCTGGAACTGCTCACCCATTGCCATTACCTAGTCGCCGTCGAAGATGCGGTCCTTGGAATGCCCGAGGTGACACTGCCGGTAGTGCCGGGTATGGAAGGTTGCCACTGGCCGTTCCGAAAAAACAACCAGAGCGATTGGCCGAAGCTCGTCCGACTTCTGCTGACCGGCGAGCCGGTGAAAGCGAAAGACGCTGTTGGCTGGCTGATCGACTACTCAGGGCCGATGCAGCAGTCGCTCGAAATGGTCTGGGGCCTCGCATCCGATGGGGCGGGCGGTCTGCCGATGAGGACGATGGACGAGGGCATTCTGGACGGCATACCAGCGGATGTAGGCGTGTCGGATTCCCACAACCCGGCCAAGGAAGCGGCCAGGAAAGCCATGATTGAATCCATCAGGGGCTCCTGCGGCGTTCCGCTGTCCGAAGCGATTGACATCCAGGCTAAACATTCCGCCGACTTCATGCTCACCGCTTTCTGCAGAGAAGGGAGCATCGGAGCCGAGTGCCAAAAGACGATGATGGTGTGACGGCACGCTTCAGGCCGCCAATCTCGCGACACATTTTGACGCGAGCCTTTCAGCGAAGTGAGTTCGCCGTTGGGCAGTTTGGACTCTTGGAAGACACAGATGGAAGAGAAACCAGTCAATTGTCGCCCTGAAGCCGGCATGCCTCGCCGTAGCTTGGATCGCGCAGAGGATAAGCCTTCTGGCTCGGCCTCGCGCCGTGGCTGCCGCCGCGTTTTCGTCGTGGCGACGCTGATCGTTCTTGCTGGGGGCGCGGGTTTTGTGTGGCACGCGACCCGCCCCCTGGATACTACACCCCCGGACGTCGTGTTTAAGAAGGTTGAGCCAGACAAGCCGCTTTTTGACGGCGCTGAACAGCAAGTGACCTTCGTGCTCCGCGATGACAAGGACGGTATTCCCACTTTTTTCATCTTCCAAGAGAAAGACCATAAGATAACCGCACAAGCAATCAATTTGCTGCGCAAGACACCAAACGAGCGGGGAGTGGAGATCCGTTTTGAGGCCGTTCGGTTTCTGAAAGAAGACGTGAACGAGCCCGACAAGATAACGGTGCGAGCGGTGGGTATTGCGAATGAGATGGACGGGAACAAGCCGATTCTGCTGGGTGATCTAGAAAGTGGTAAGCCGCTCGACCTTAACTTCCGCGACGAGATTAAGGAGTTTTTCTGCCACGTTGTCTACGAAATCAAGATGACGATTCAGTATGATTCCAAGACACAGCAACTTTCACTCCCCAATGCCTCCGGCAGCATTCGATGGAAGATGCCGGGATCGGATGCATTTGACGAGGGAAGGCTGGAAGGAACAATCACTGGTCGAAAGGGCGATTACGATGAAAAGCCGCTCCTAGATTTCGAGGGTTCGAACTAGATTCTCGTATCGAACAAGACGTGCGACATCGCTGGATGTCTGCCACAGCCGCAACCCTTCAACAACACATGTGGAGCGGATCGATCGCGCGGTCACTGACACTCTCTGCTGGTTAGCTTAGCTCGCATTCCTGCAGGTGGCCGGACGCAGCCCTCCCCCTTGCCGCAGGGTATCGCCAGCTCGAACTGCAACGCGCGACCGGCGGATGGAGAAGGAGCGTGGAAGAGGCCAGCGGCGGCGAACGGCTTGACATACCGCTCGTAGGGAGTACTCTAGCGGTACGGGACGGGGATGATGATGGCTATCGTTTCATCCCGGAGGACGCTTGGCCGATGGGCAAACAGCTACGTTGTCTAAATGGCCACCAGTGGGAGCAGGCCTTCCCCGAAGACACTGAGGACTTAGAGTCATCTCGATCCTGCCCGATCTGCGGTGCCTCATCTCAAACGGTGTGCCTCAGCGCCGATCGCGAGATGGATACGGAGACATCTATTCCTAAAGACTCTGCACCCGTCCTCGCATTAGAAACTCCAACCACAGACTCTTTTGGCAACCTCGAGATTCTGCGTGAGCTTGGCCGGGGCGGTATGGGCATCGTCTATTTGGCCTTCGACAATCGGCACAAGCGCCGTGTGGCTGTCAAGACTTTGCGTTGGATGGGGCCGACCGCGCTGCATCGATTCAAACGCGAGTTTCGCGTCTTGGCGGATGTGGCCCACCGAAACCTGGCGACCCTGTCCGGTTTGGTCTCTGACGGGGCGACTTGGTTCCTCACGATGGAATATATCGATGGCGTCGATTTCCTCAAGTACGTCAAGTTTGGCGTGAAGACAACGCGTCATCCAAGTCTTGCCAAATCATCCGAAGCGGAGTTGGAGCCGACGGCTGCCTTCCAGGGGCCGAGTGGGCCTTCGGCGGAGCAACTCCATCGATTACGGAATGGTTTGCGTCAGTTGTCCGAAGGCGTTGCGGCATTACACGAGGCCGGCATCCTTCACCGTGACATCAAGCCCTCGAACGTGCTGGTCACGCGGAATGAACGTGTGGTGGTGCTGGATTTCGGCCTCGCCGCCGAGATGGAACAAGACGGATCGCATGAGAGTACGGAGATGAACGTCCTGGGAACCGTGAGCTACATGTCGCCGGAACAGGCGGCTGGCAAATCGATTTCCGAGGCTTGTGATTGGTACTCCGTAGGCGTCGTGTTGTACGAAGCATTGACGGGGTGTCTACCATTCTCCGGCAAACCGCTTGATATCCTACAAGAGAAACAGAACATCGACCCTCGTCCACCTAGCAAGCTTGTGCGGGATGTTCCCAATGATTTGAATCAGCTATGTATGAAGCTCCTTCGGCGCGACCCAGCGGAACGTGCCACAGCGGCAGACATCTTGAGCGTTCTGGGGACAGCCGCCCCGCTGAAGCCTCCGTCGAAGAAGCACCTGCCGAACGCGCTCGAAGCGGCGCCTTTTCTGGGCCGCGACGAACACGTTGCGGCCTTGCACGAGTTCCACGGCGAAACAGCTCGCGGCGAACCGGTGATCGTTTTTGTTCATGGGAAATCAGGCGAGGGAAAGAGCACGCTGGTGCAGCGATTCCTGGCAGACATTGGCCAGCGCGACGACGCCATCGTACTGACCGGTCGCTGTTACCAACGGGAGCTGGTGCCGTTCAAGGCGTTTGACGCCGTCATTGACGCATTACAGGGCTTTCTGAGGCATCTCCCACCAGTTGAAGCCGCCGCCCTGATGCCACGGAACGTGCAAGCGTTGTCGCGAATGTTCCCTGTGCTGGGGCGAGTGGAAGCAGTTGCGTGCGCCCCGGACCGGAAAGGCGACGTGCAGGACCAGCAAGAATTGCGGCGGCGAGCGTTCGGCGCCCTACGCGAACTGCTGGCTCGGATTAGCGACCGTGCGCCGTTGGTGCTATGGATCGACGACCTGCAGTGGGGCGACGTAGATAGCGCGTACCTCTTGCTCGATCTCATCCAGCCTCCCGACGCACCGGTGCTCTTCTTCGTGGGCAGTTACCGCAGCGACGAACGGGACACAAGCCCGTTCCTGAAGGCTCTCCGGGACATCCAGAATCAGCGAGGCATGGTCTTACGTGAACACCAAGTTGCCGTAGGACCACTGGGCCAAGCAGAGTCCTGCAGGTTGGTCCTTGAGCTGCTCGGCCGTAATGATCAAGAAGCAATGGAAATCGCCGAGACGATATCGCAAGAGTCCGGCGGGAATCCATTCATCGTGAGCGAGTCGGTCAAATACGTTCAGTCGACGACTGACGTCGGTCTAGGTGGACGGATTACGTTGCAGACTGTGATGATGGGACGATTAACGCGATCCTCCGAGGAAGAGCGCCGGCTGTTGGAAGTCGTTGCGGTTGGCGGGCAACCTCTGCCGACGGACGTGGCTTTTTCCGCGGCTGACACGGTGGAGGCCGGCCCCAGGGTTCTTGCGCAGTTGACAGCAGATCACTTGATTCGGACCATCGGTCCGACGGACGCGACTGAGATCGAGATGTACCACGATCGCATTCGTGAGTCTCTAGTAGCAGTTGTGCCCGAGGAAACGGTATGCGAGCTGCATCATCGTATTGCGACGGCATTGGAGGACACCGGCCAAGCCGATCCCGAGGCGCTGGCTGTTCACTTTCACGGGGCAGAGCAGCACGCGCAAGCAACTCGGTACTACGAGATCGCCGCAGATCAGGCAGCCGCTGCGTTGGCATTCGATCGTGCGGTCGAGCTGTACCGACTCGCGCTTGACTTGCGTCAGGATGAGACCACGGCGGACGCGGCTTTGCGCACTAGACTGGGCGACGCCCTGGCAAATGCAGGCCGTGGTGCCGAAGCTGCACGCGAGTACTTGGAGGTCGCGAATACCAGCCCACCCGCGCGCCAGTCTGAGCTCCGACTACTTGCGGCAATGCAGTATCTACTGGCAGGCCACATTGACCACGGCCTGACTGCGCTGGAGGCGCCGTTGGCCGCCGAAGGCCTGAGTCTGCCCAGGAGTGCCGCGCGAGCCCTGGTGTCTATCCTATACCGACGGATGCAATTGCGATTGCGCGGGCTGGGATACAGCCAGCGCCGTGCCGGCGACTCGTCGCAGGCCGCACTGGATCGGATCGATACGTGCTGGTCTGTGGCGCGCGCATTCAGCGTGGTAGACACAATTCGAGGTGCTGATTTCGAGTTGCGAAGCCTGCTGTTGGCCTTCCGTGCCGGTGACCCTCTGCGCATTGCTCGCGCTCTGTCACTGGAAGCGGCGCATGTCGCGTCCGGTGGACGATCGGCAAGCAAGAGGGCAACACAGCTTCTGGACGTCGCGAAGCACCTGGCACAGCAGATCTCCGACCCTTACGCCACGGCATTCGTCCTCCTCTGTTCGGGCGGAACCGCCTATCTCGTCGATGGCCGCTGGAAGGAGGCGCTTGACCTCTGCGACCAAGCGGAAGTTGTCTTTCGAGAACGCTGCACCGGTGTCGCATGGGAGTTGGACACGACGCATACCTTCGCTTTGTGGTCGCTCACCTACATGGGACGAATTATGGAACTTCGGCGTCGGCGGCAAATCCTGCTGAAGGAGGCGCAAGAACGCGGTGATCTTTACGCGCAAACAAACCTCGGTACGTATATTATGGCCCTGGATCGGCTCGGTGCGGACGATCGCGAGGGCGCGAGAGAAGAACTGCTGGACGCCATATCTCGTTGGACCCAGCGCGGTTTCCACGTTCAGCACCACAATGCGACACTCGCTCACACGCTCGTCGAGTTGTATTGCGGCAATGGTCTTGCCGCTTGGCAGCGAATTCGTGAGACCTTTCCCGCCTACAGGAGATCATTTCTCTTGCGCGTCCAGCAAGTCCGTATTGACATCCTGCAATCTCGCGCCAGAAGCGCGTTGGGCGCCGCCTGCACGGATACCAGCAACCAAACCTCCTTGTTACGTGCAGCTTCCCGCGACGCACGTCGCCTGAAACGGGAAAAGGTCACGTGGGCCACTGCATCGGCAGAACTGATAGGGGGCATGGTGGCCTGGGCGCGGGGCGATGAGGCTAAGGCCGCCGCCATGCTCGAGGCGGCCATTGCGGATTTCGACGCAGCCGACATGGAACTGCATGCGGCAGCGGCACAGTTCCGCTTGGGACAACTCGTTGGCGGCTCTAAAGGGGACGACTTGACGAAGCAAGCTGCATCTCGCATGGAAGCCCAGCAGATCCGAGATCAGGCACGGTTCACATGGATGATCGCCCCGGCTTCGGGTTAAACGGGACGACGCGCTGGCGACACCGGGAAGTCATTCTGTCGGCGACCCTAGGCAACTTGCACACTTGCACATAACAAGTTACATTGCATTCTTGCCGCCTGGACCTGGCCCACTTCTGGACGATCGAAGGTCGCCAAACCGGCGAACTTGTGCTGACATACCCGCGCTCTTACCACGGCTAACGCTCGCGGGAGTGGGCGACTGCGAGAATCGCCGTGAAGTAGCGGCCGGATTCGATCAGAGAGTCAATGGTATTATCGTTTCGATGCACGGTTTCACAGGAGGAACCACCAAATGTTCGACTTTGCCCTCGCATATCCGATCGATCTTGACGATCCGAAGGCGACTCTTCGGATGTCCTGCAACGACATCGAGCAGGCGTTACTATCCGTAGCCAAGCGCGTGGGGCGGAATCGGTCCGACTTGTACCAGAAAAAGCACGGCGGGGCGCTCCACGGCTACGCCACTCGGCAACGCGACCCGAAACACGCCGGCCTGAACGAGCCGATTGCCGAGCACTATCAGTCGGTCCAGCAGCAGCGGGGCTCGTTGGATGAGAAGCGGGTTGTCGCGTTTCCGATCTCGGATCTCACGGCCAACCCGTTGCGGCTCCATTTCGACGCTTCGATTCGTCCAGACCAGGCGACCATGTACGCAAACGGCTCGGATACGCGTCTCTTCCACCTCGATGACGAGCCGATTGGCGAAGTGCCCTACACACTGCTGATTTCGTACACCAGCGGTGGAAGCATCCGTTTCACGATCGAGCACGAGGTTCTGGTAACAGAGACGGGCTCCCTGCCCGACTCAATCCCCAAAGAAGTCCGCGACGGTCTGAACTGGTGGGCAGCCTGTCCGCCGGTTGTGAGCCGGCGCAGTTTCGATGCCAAGCGGTACGCCGAGTTGGACTACGATCACCGCCATGTAATTGGCTTCCCGATCCTCGAGGAGGACCCTGTCAAGAAGGAAGAACTAGAGGCAAGGCTCAGTGAAGTTTTCGAGACCTTTCCGAGTTGGAACGACTGGTGCGATGCGATCCAAACGAAACTCCCGGACCTGGAAGACTGGGTGCCAGGATCCCATGCCGTGTTGGGTATCTCGGAAGACGATCTGCTGCTGGTTCACCGCACTGCTTCCATACCAGTGATATCCGAGGAATTGATAAACGAGCATGGTGTTCAGGACGCCGTGCTGCTCGATAGTGGGGGTAGCTGCGCTATCTGGGCGAACTGGGCTAACCGCGGCAAGGGCGTCGTGCTGGCAAGCCACTTCAACTTCCGACCGGAGCGCGGGGCCGTGGTGTTTCTAGTGCTGGACGGCAAACGAGGCCCCGTCAAGAAGAAAAGCCAAGGCTAGGCTGGCGTGCCTCATCCAGTCAGCCGAATGCGATACTTCCAACGAACGGTGAATGGTGGCGGGGCATCGGGCGGCGAGGGAGCGACCATAACGCGATTTCCATCCTGCGTGACGGGGGTGGTACAGGCAGCGTCTGCCGGCTCGACGATCGCCTTCGCACGACGATCGCCGACCACCACGCTGGGAGTTCCCTGACTGTCAAGCGTGATCGGCGGTTCGACGCAGTATGTGCTCCCCAGCCACCGCGGCCGCCGCGCTACGCGGCAAGCTACGTCGAATACGAGGGTTGCCGTCGTTGCGTCGCTCTCGACGCTCGCCGACCAGTGGTTCTTGCCCGCCATCCCGAGCAGTAGGACGACGCTTTCGCCCGCCCCTCCAGCTTCCGTGCTGTACTGTTGCAGTGGCGGGCTGGGTGGCCATTGATCGTCGGCGTCCCCCTCCTCGGTTGTGAGGCAAATCGTCACGCGGCCGTGCTCCAAGACCTCGATGCGGTGCGCATACCGATCTCGCTGCAATAGGAACGTTGCGCGCAGACATCGTCCGCGTCGGTTCGTAACCTCCAGAGTGGGCAAGTCGGCCATGCCTTATCCGTTCTGCTCCTGACCGACGCGCCAGCGCAGGTAGGAATCCAGGAAGCCCTGGATGTTGCCGTCCAGCACGCTGTTGAAGTTGCCGACCAGGTACCCTGTCCGGGCATCTTTGACCCGTTGGTCGGGATGGAGGAAGTAGTTGCGAATCTGCGATCCAAAGCCGACGCGAGCTTTGCTTTGGTACCTCGCCTCCTGCTCGGCCTCCCGCTTTTCCTCCTCGATCCGCGCCAGACGTGAACGTAACATCTTCCATGCGATCGCGCGGTTCTTGTGCTGGCTGCGTTCGTTCTGGCACTGGACCATGATGCCCGAGGGCGCGTGAGTAAGACGGATCGCGCTGCTGGTTTTGTTCACGTGCTGGCCGCCGGCGCCGCTGGCCCGGAACGTATCTTCGCGCACGTCCTTCTCGTCGATCTCGATCTCGACATTGTCCGAAATCTCGGGCGACACATCCACGGCCGCAAAACTGGTCTGACGCTTGCCTTCCGAGTTGAATGGGCTGATGCGGACCAGTCGATGCATACCGGTCTCGCCCTTCAGATAGCCATAGGCCATGGGGCCACGGATGGTAATGGTTGCGTTGTTGATACCGGCCTCGTCGTTATCGTTGCGATCCAGCATCGAAACCGAATACTCGCCTTTCTGAGCCCACTGGATGTACATGCGCAACAGCATCTCGGCCCAATCGTTGGCGTCGGTGCCGCCGTCGCGCGCGTTAATGCACAAAATGGCCCCGGCGTCGTCATTTGGGCCGTTCAGCAGCGATTTCAACTCCAGATCGGCTACGGTCTGCTCCAGACGTTCGATCTCGCCGACAACCTCTTCGGCGAATTCGTCGTCCTCTTCGGCCATTTCTAGCATGGCTTCCAGGTCTTCGCCCGCCGTCGACGCTTCCTCCAAGGGATCTACCAGCGTCTTGAGCGATTTGAGCTGACCGACCGTTTCTTGAGCCTTTTCGTGATTGCCCCAGAAACTCGCGGCGGCCATCTTGGCCTCGACGTCCGCGATTTGCTGCTTCTTGGCAGCGTAGTCAAAGACTGTCCCGTAGCTGCAGGAGCCGCTGTTGTATAATCTGCGCCCGGTCGATCAATTCTGCGTCCATTCGTCCTTCCTTTGCTGGACTGTGATTGCGTACCGCAAATTCCCATTATCCCAAAGACGCCAAATCCGAAAAGGTGGTTCGCCCGCAGATCTGGCGAGTTTGCTGCGAGCAACGTGTGGCTTGTCCGGGGGCTTCGCCAAGCATAGACTCATGTACAGGCAATCCCCCCGCTCCGCCCAGCAAACCACTAGCAGGTGGGGAGCCTTTCGGCTGTCATCATGGCGAGAATTGTACTGGCAATGTCCGGAGGAGTCGACAGCAGCGTGGCCGCCCACCTGCTGCTGCGGCAAGGTCACGATGTAACCGGCGTATTCATGAGGCACGGCGAACAGTCGCCCATGGCCCAGTGCGCGGTCGGGGATTCGCCTCGGTCAAGCCTGCGGCAGTTACCCGGCGCAAGGCTTGATCACAAGCAAGGCTGCTGCAGCGCGGCGGACGCCGAGGATGCTCGTCGAGTGGCCGATCGGCTGGATATCCCCTTCTATGCCCTCGATATGCAGGCCGAATTCCGCCGGATCATCGACTACTTTGTGGACGAGTACACCGCCGGTCGCACTCCTAACCCGTGTGTCATGTGCAATACATGGCTGAAATTCGGCAAGCTGTTCGAGTACGCCGATAGCATCGGCGCCGAGTGTGTCGCCACAGGGCATTACGCTCGTGTCGTTTCTGCTGGGCCGTCGCAGGAATTATCGCTGTGTCGCGGGCTGGATCCTACAAAGGACCAATCCTACGCGTTGTTTGGCATCGAACGGCAGGTGCTTGGCCGGATGCTGCTGCCGGTTGGAGACTACGAGAAATCGCGCATCCGAGAGATCGCAGACGAACTGGGGCTGCGCGTGGCCAATAAGAGAGACAGCCAGGAGATCTGCTTTGTCACCTCCGGCAAGCACCACGAATTCGTCCGTGACTGGCGTGGCGAAGGCGTAGAACGACCTGGAGACATTGTCACCACGGACGGCCGCGTCGTTGGCCGACATCCGGGCATCGAGTGTTTTACCGTCGGCCAACGAAGAGGCTTGAGAGTGGCCATGGGCGAGCCGTTCTTTGTGGTTCGCATTGAACCCGAAACACGACGGGTCGTCATCGGTAGGAAGAACGAGTTGGCCCGCACCGAGTTGACTGCCGATGGCTGTAATTGGCTAGTCGATCCGTCGGATGGACCATTTCGCTGTCAGGCGAAGATCCGTTACAACGCCGAAGCTGCCACTACGGCGGCCGAGATCCTGCCAGACGGGTGTTTGAAAGTCGCCTTTGACGAACCCCGAAACGGTGTGGCTCCGGGCCAGGCGGTCGTCTGCTACGACGGGGACCGCGTCCTTGGAGGCGGCTGGATCCAGTAGACCATGCATCGCTCCGTGACGCGAATGGAATGAGTGGGGCACGATTCCATCGTGCCAGGCACGTTGGAAACGCGCCCCACACGGATACTGCGACAGACATTCTCCGAGCGGTCGTTCGCCGCGTCTCTCACGCCCCGGAGCCCCTGGGAAAACGCGGATAGCGAGAACTGACACACCGATTGCGAACCGGCCGCGGTCCTACGGTTTCGTTCCCAAACAAAGTAGACTGCCGTCCGCCGTTGAGATGTACAGCATTTCATCCGCGGCAATCATGCCGTCAAACACGGGTGGCGAATCGAGACGCTGTTCGGCGAGTTTGGATCCATCTTCTGTGGACACTGCCCACAGGACAGCGCCCATCCTGCCTTCGAACGCAGCGTAGGGATCTTGCTCTGGGACGACGTCGGGTGGTCCAGCCAAGAACAACGTGTTCGGGGTCAGGATCATCGCTGTCGCACGGACGGGCACGTGTGTCGACCATTTTGGTGGCTTGTCAGGTTTGTATTCGGTGCCGCGCCCGCTTCTGTTGCCTGGCACCAACGCCTCTGTGTCCCGGTGGTCAGCGAAGAGCAGGTATCCTTGACGGCCCGGCGTGAACTTGGGGCTTAGTCTCTCCCTTACCGAGAAGGCGCGTTGCCCGTAGGTGGTCTTCTCGTCGAAGACCAGAATCTGACCGGATTTGGGTCCTCTGGTGGCGAAATGGCTTCCGGGCCACAGCTTGTTGTGGAACCAGTAGAAACGGTCATGCCATGTGTCATCCAGCAGGCCTGACGTAGTCGTCAAACGCAGGCCGGTGACCCGGTCGCCTCCAGCGCCTCGCGGCGCGGTCTTGATCTGATTGAGTTCCAAATCGAACTTGTTGTGAAACATGTACAGGTGCTTGCCATCGCTGACCAGGATATCCGGCTTCGCGCCTTCCATGTGGTACGGCTGACCGCGGTCCTTCGTGATATCCGGCCAAGGCCCTTCGAGATGAGTGTGATGACGCACCTCTCCGGCAATGGGATCCAAACCGTACAGGTCGATACCTCCATCCAGGAAACTTGATCGCCCTGCTGCGAAGTAAACAGTGCTGTTTTCCACCAAAACACTCCCGTGTACTCCCCAGGGCGATTCGAGTTGCCCAAACGCGACAATGCGTCGCTCGGCGGGCGCTGCCCGGAAACGCCACCCCAACACGCCGTTGGAAGCTCTGAGGCAATACACCCAGCCGTCCCGACAGCCGAACATCACCAATCCGCCAAAGAGTGTAGGTGGCGAATCAATCCTCCCGCCAGCCGTAAACGTCCACGAACGCCGGCCGTCGTTCTGATCGAGACAATGGATTGAGTGCTCGTTTGCAGACGCAACGTAGAGTCTACCGTTGGAGACGACCGGCTGCGTCAAACGCCCTCCGACGCTGACCTGCCAGAGGAGGCTGACTTCGCGGGGCACAACACAATCCGCGGCGCCGCTTCGAGCCGCGTCGCCGCGATACGCAGGCCAAGCGGGTGGGGAGTGGCGTGTGGCAGGTGGTACTTGGTGAATAGAAGAGATGTCTTCGTACGCAGGGCCTTTCTTTAGCCGGGTCGGCTTTGGGATGTGGCCACTGGAGTCTGACGCCTCAGGAAACTCTGCGGCCAGAGCGTTGAATCCGTTCAAGGCCACGCCGGTATAGCAAACGCAGGGGTGCGGAGGTACGTACAGGAGTCCGTTGGCGGGCATCACGCCGTAGCTGCATTCGCCGCGAGTCCAATCGCAGCGCATGTGGCCTTTTCCCTCGGCGATGTCTACGAATTCAACTCCGCGTTTGGGCCAAAGCAGGTGCGTTTGGCTGGCTTTACTGCGGTAGCACCGCACATGATGGCCCTCGCTCATCATATGCCCGATGTCTACAGATTCCCTCACTTCGCCGGTCATGGGATCGAAGCCCAGCACCGTCTTGCCGGTGACGCGTGGGGCTTCCATTCTCTGCTTCGGAACCGTGCCCATTGGCATCTCGGGGGTAAGGCTGCTCCATACCAATCCGCGAGCAACTAGAAGGTCTGCCGGTTGACGCGGCGCGACGCGCGGAATGCGCGGTCCGTGCCAGAGCTGTTTACCGGTCTCCACCGAACGTGCGACCAGCCCTTCGCTGCTGGTCGTCAGAACCACATCCTCGTACATCACCAAAGTGACGCCGGTCCCAACGAGATCCGGCCAAGGCCGGCTTTCCTCCCGCCACAGTTCCTTACCAGTCGCCAGATCCAGGCAGACAATCTCCTGGAACGTGTGGTAGCACACTCTTCCCTTGGACGCGGCCAACGAAAGCGTGACAAGCCGTTTCTCGGGTTGCTTCCACAATACTTCGCCCCTCTCGATGTGGACCGCGACGATCGTCTCGTCACCCGGCGCCGCGGGGGCCAACGGCCAGGTGTCCGTCGTTTGCTTCCGGCGTACGGTCACGTCCCAAGCTGTAGCGCCCTTGGGGTAGTCAGGTATCTTCTTGCTGCAGCGAGCGAGCAACACACCATCGTTCAGGATGATCTCATCGGCGTTCTGAGTCCCCTCCATTACGCGGATGGCGTCACCCGTACGCGCGTCCAGTACCGTAACCGGCGCCCGATATCCCAATGTGACGTACACTCGATCGTCCGTAGACACGAGGCGTCGTGGCAACGACATGGGCGTACTCCAATGGCCGCTGGCCTTCCACTGCGATGGCCCCCAGTCGGAAAATGGCCGTTTCCAGAGGAGGAGCCCGTTGAATGCATCACGCGCGATTACGGCCCATTTCTCGGGAAATCGGCCGTCGAACATGCCTCGTACCCCTTCATCCATGACGTAGAAAACGCGATCGCCGGAACTCACCAGAGCCGATATGCTCGGTGTGTATTCGTGACTGCGCGGCCAAAGCGGTGCGGCTACCCATCGCATGGAACGCGGAGGCCCCACGTGCCTGTCGCTCGACGCGGCATTGCCCGTCGAGTCGTACAGATAGTGCGTCCACTCGTCGATCTCCACTGGTCGAGGTTTGACCAGTTTCAACCAGACTCTTCCGCCAATCTTGACTTCTTCGCGATTGAAAGCTGACCGCTGATCGCTGATCGCTGGCACCAGTGCCACGCCCCCCGGTGCCAACACCCGCATGATCTCAGCATCTCGTATCCCGCATCCCGTGTCCCGAATCACGACCAGATTCACGAGGTTCTCGGCGTATGGTAATTTCGATCCGTCGAAAGCGTCGACTGAGATCCGTCCGTAAAGCCCGCGAGCCTTGATCGTTTCTCTGGCCTTCGAGACATCCTCCGTGCCCGTGTCCAGTGCATGAACTAGAACGGTGTGATCCTTGCCCAGAGCTACCAAGAAGTCTGGATCATCGCACCCAATCTGTACGATCAGGCCGCCGCTCATCCCCGAAGCCCGAACAATCTCCTCGGCCAAGTCGGCCTTTGAAGCCGAGAGGCACAATAACCAGACAATCCAAGATATCGAAACGGCAAGAGCAACTCTTATTCCAGTCATCGGTCCCTCCCAGGTTTCTCGTATTGTAGCCAGTGTTCGGAGGCTCCGTAACGCTGGAACCCAGGCACCATGATCGTCTTACGGCAAGCCGAAGGCGACTGTGAATCCAGCGTGAAGTCGCCTTCGGCTTGCCGTCAAACGAGATGGGCTGGCGTTTCAAACCGGCCGCGATGTACCGAACGATCGTGTATGGCATCTTTCTGGCGTAGTCTCGATCGGTTACCCTCGACGGAAGTCGCTGGAAACCGGACAATCAAACTCGCCCCATTTCGGGAATTGGACATCGTGCTATGCGATACGACTACTATCTAGTGATCGACCTGGAAGCCACTTGTTGCGACCGGCGCAGTTTCCCACAAGACGAGATGGAAATCATCGAGATTGGTGCGGTGATGGCCGATGCCCGGTGGCTTCAGCCAATTGACGAGTTCGATTCCTTCGTCCGTCCTGTGCGACATCCAACGCTGACGACATTTTGCACGGAACTGACGAGCATTACCCAGCGGCAAGTCGATAGCGCCGAGGGATTTCGCGAAGTGTTGGACCGGCTTTTGGAGTGGGCGGCGCGGTATCCGAATCACCTTTTCTGTTCGTGGGGCGACTACGATCGAAAACAACTGACGCGGGACTGCTCGTTCCACCATGTCAGGTACCCGTTCGACGATCATGTGAACCTCAGGCGACGCTTCGCCGAGCGAATGGGATTGCGCAAGCAGGTGGGCATGAGAGGGGCTTTGCGAAAGGTTGGCTTGCCGCTCCAGGGCACCCATCACCGCGGCATCGACGACGCGCGAAACATCGCAAGTTTGCTTCCGTACATCGTGGACAGCACCTAACCTCTCAGCAAGGAGTCCAAACCATGAGACGCTTTGTGCCAATCGCCACAGGATTCGCATTCACGTTTCTTTGGACGCAGGTCATCCTTGGCCAGCAGACTCCCACTAGATCAACGGCCTGCGCACCCGGCGAACTGCGTACGGACTCGACGCCCAACTGTATCAGCATCGAATGGGACGTGTCCGGGGAGAGCGACCACGATGCAAAGTGTTCCGTTCAATACCGGGAGAAAGGGACCGAGGACTGGAAGCAGGCGTTGCCGCTTTTCCGTGTCGATTATCAATGGTGGTACCACACGTCGAAGGCGGAACGTGCGCTAAACATCTTCGCGGGCAGCATCCTTTTCTTGAAAGCGGGAACGACATATGACGTCAAGCTGGAACTCGCCGACCCAGACGGTGGCAAGGCCGACGAGATCATCTCCGTTGCGACGCGCCCAATCCCTCAACTGCCGCAGGGAGGACGGACCCTGCACGTCGCCCCCGGAACGGGAGAAGGTAGCGGCTCGGCCGATGATCCCTTCCAAGGCTTGGCCCCAGCGGAGGCAGCAGCGCGACCGGGCGATGTCTGCCTGCTGCACCAAGGGAACTACGGAAGCTATGTTTTTCAAAAACCCGGCAAGCCCGGATCGTACATTGCGTGGAAGTCGGCCGGTGACGGTGACGTCGTGTTCACGTCGCTACAGGTCCGGGCGAGTCACATCTGGTTGGAAGGCTTGAAACTGCGGCGCCAGGAGAAGTCGCCGGGCTTGCGTGCCGGTCCCGAGTGCGCTGACGTAGTAGTTCGCCGAAACCGTTTCGATGGCTTTCATTATTCGATTCTGTTGAATCGAGACAGTCGCTACTGGCACATCACCGACAACGTGATCGTGGGTGACAACGATCCTGAGACGGGCGGCATCAGCGGTGAAGGAATCGAATTGAGCCATTCGAGCGGCCATGTTGTTGCCCATAACGACATTTCCGGCGTGGCCGACGGCATTTCCTATCCCGATCGGAACTGCGACATCTACTGCAACGATATACACGACGTTTCTGATGACGGTCTGGAACCCGATTACGCGCACGCCAACGTGCGAATGTGGAACAACCGCATCTACAACTACCACTACAATGGTCTGAGTTTTCAGCCCATGTACTGCGGCCCCTGGTATTTCATTCGCAACCAAGTGATTGGGACGGGCAGCATTTTCAAGTTCCGCGTGCAGGATCGGTTCGTGCTGGCCAACAACACCTTCGTGAAATGGGGTTCGATGGGAAATCGGATGCACCACATTCTGACCAGCCTGTCGAGAAACAACCTGTACATTTCGGCCGACGGGAAAGCGCCGGTTTGGGCCGCAATTGACTGCAATCAGCCGCAATACTGTTTGCCTAACGTCTACACGCCGAAATGGATGACGGATGTGGATTACGACGGCTTCGACTGGGGCCAGTCGGAGACCGCATTCCGCTGGGAAAACAGGAAGCGCTTCCCGGATCTTGAGAGCTTCGCAAGGGCGGTGGGCATCGAACGCCACGGGATACGCGTGAAGAAGGAGAAGATTTTTGTGCGATGGGATATTCCGGAAGAACCAGCGGCCGTGTCCGCTCAGCACTTGACGCTCAAAGCCGGCTGCAACGCGATTGACACAGGTGACGTCCTGCCGAACATCAATGACGATTTCACGGGCAAGGCACCGGATCTGGGAGCGTACGAATTCGGCGCGCCGTTACCGCAATACGGACCACGCGGGGAGAATTGATGCCACAAGATAGCTGGACCCTTCTGGGCAGTCGCTATGTTCGCGAATACCGAGTGCTTCGGGTGCGGGAAGACCGTTACCGCTTCGAACCCAGCGGCGGCGAAACGGATTTCGTCGTCTGCGAATCAGCCGATTGGGTACTTGTCATACCCTTCACCGCTGACGGCCAGGTGGTGTTGGTACGTCAGTATCGTCATGGAATACGACAGGTGGTGCTGGAAGTGCCGGGTGGGATCGTCGACGGGGAGGAATCTCCGGAAGAGACTGCCGCAAGGGAACTCCAAGAGGAAACGGGATATGTTGCAGAGAGAATTCAAGTCATCGGGCGGCTGATGCCCAATCCTGCGCTAAACGACGCCTACTGTCACGTTGCTGTCGCAAGAGGTTGCCGCTTGGCCTCCGAGCCAAGCCCCGATCCATGGGAGAAGATCGAGGTTACTCTGTACCCACAGGATCAGATCCGTTCACTGGTACGAAGCGGCGATCTGTGTCACGCCCAGGTGATAGCAGCATTTGCGTTGCTCCAGATGTCAGAAGGATTCGATGGATGAAGGTTCCAGAATCTAGCCCACAAACATCCGCATGCCGAGCGTGCATCTTCGTAGGGTGATACTATGAAAGAGGAGGCCGGGCCGACGCTTGCCTGACCTTGAATT
>CAZURK010000256.1:0-22602 GCA_964623055.1 uncultured Pirellulaceae bacterium | reverse complement strand
GCGATGAACGTCCCCAAGTCGGCGGCGTGCTGTTCGATCAGGGCGTTTGCCTTGGCCAACCCGGTGACGCGGCTCTCCTTGACCCTATCGGTCACCAGTTGGGCGGATACGTTGACGCTGTTCAGCACGTTGCCCACGTTGTGCAGCACGCCGGTGGCCACCTCGGCCATGCCGGCGAGGCGGGAGGTTTCCACCAACTTTTCCTGCATTCTCTTGCGCTCGGCTTCGGCTTGGTCCGCCATGATGACCTGTGACGTCAGATGGGCGATGTTGTCGAGGAACTCGTCGATTTCCTGTGACAGAGGATGCGCGGCGAAAAGAGCCATCACCCCGATCGAGCGCCCGTTCATGTCCTGCAGTTGATAGCCGGCGAAGGAGACAAGCCCGAGTTCGGCGGCCCACTGATGATTGTGTACCCGCGGGTCGGTAGTGACTTCATTTGTCAGAAAACGAGCCTCCTCGCCAGCCGCAACGCGTCCGATTTTGTAGCAGCCAAACGGCACCCTGCGGTGGGTTTCCCCGTCGATATGGGTGTACCTGCCCGAACTGGCCACCAGGTGCAGGCAGCGGTCTCGGTACTCACAAACATGGGCCTTGTCCGGGGCCTGGTCATGGACGCAGCGGTCGCAGCGGTCGCCGGGTTGAGTCAGCCAGATTCGCGTGAAGTCGGCGTCAACCATTTCAGTCACAGCATCTGTGATCAGCTGCATCTTCTCGGCTAGCGAAGTGGGAACAAGGAGTTGCCGCTGTAATACGTTTAGCAAGCTGTCGCGTTTTTCCCGCTTCTTCCGGTCGGTGATGTCCAACAAGGCCAGTAGTGCGTACTTTCTCCCTTCCAGAGACAGAGGAGTGACGTTGGCGGTGAAACAAGGCTGCTTTTCTTCGCCTCCGATCGCGAGGCGCATAGTCAGTTCGGCATTCTGGATTGTCTGGCCTTCTTTAAGAACTCGCTCGACCACGTTGCGCGTGCGACAATTACGGCAGGCGGCAGCGTGGCCGCAACCCGCCGGCGTTTCGCTTGCATAAATGCAGCAAAGCCCGTCTCCCGGCTGGTGGCCGAGCAACTCCGATGTTTCCTTGTCGACAAACTGGGCGATCACCTCGTTAACGCGAGTGACTTGGGTGTCTTCGTCGACGAGCAACATGCCGACCTGGCTGGCGTCGAAGATGGCCTGAAGGTTGGTCCGTTCGCGGAGCAGTTCCTGCTCCCTGAGGTGCAGCGTCTCGATCGTTTGGTTCGTTGTATCTTTCAAAGCCCCAAGCAGTTCATTCTCCGAAGTCCCGGCGATCCTCGCGCTCATGTCGCCCTGCGTGACCCTGTGCAAGACGCCGAAATGCTCGGCAAGGCTGATGGCCATCTCGTGAAACTGATCGACCAACTCCCCGAGACTCCTTGCGGTGCTGTTGACGACTACTTTGGTTCGTGAGATCAACTCGATGTTGGAGTCCTCAGATACTCTTACGTCAGGATCACCATTGGCGAGGCGTCCCAATCCGTCGCAGACTTCGGAAAGCCCTATTGCCATCTCCATGCTGGTCTGTTCCAACTTCCTCTGGGTAATTTTGAGCTGAGCACTGGTCTTGTGGTACAGAAGCGCAGAATACGTGATCGCCAGAACGTAGGCCGCCACACGCAGCACGTGCCACCACCACCAAGCCGCATCCCACAGGAAAGAGAGTTCGAAGAGGACCCCGGCCGCCCCAAACAGGCCGCACAGGCAGGCAAAGAGACAGTGGTCCCATCCCGGCGTGGCGCGATGGCGTTTGAGAAACCAGCCGGCCGCGGCCAGAAAGCCTACACCGCCGAATATGTTCAGGCCCCGCGCCGTCGCGGTGAAGGCGCCCTCGTGGACCATGGCGGGGATCATGGCGGGCAAGCTCAGCGTGCAGACGCACAGCGCAAATACCGCGACGCTGGTCAGCGGAAGCACCAGGCGGCAGCGAAGCGATTCGGCGATCCGGGCCGGCAGCCACACCATAGCGAAGAGCACCCCGCCCACAAATGTCGCCGTGCTGTGAAACCACACAAACGTCTCGCCAGGGGGAACGCAGCCGTGGGCGATATCGAGCACGCCCATTCCGACTAGGGCGGCCGCCATCCAGAGATGATGCCGGGTGCCGCTCCCGGGTCTCAGCATGGCCAGCAGGACTCCCGCCAGCGCCAGCGCGATGAGTCCGCCCGCGACCTCGATGGCCGAATGGAACGGCACCTGATCCCAGCGCCAATCAGGAAGCAGGGTCGAGGAGATGACACTTCCCAAGCCCGGAAGAACGACGCCTACGAACAGTACCAGCAGAACGCCACGAGTGAATGTCGTTCCACTCGTGCCGCCTCTATTGTGACCAAGAGTTGCGACGCTGTTCATGTCTTCGCTCCTTCCTGCTCGCCAACTGCCGCAGGGGCGGTTGATATCGCTGCCATTGATTCACCCTTTCGCGTCTGCCATCAAACGCGGCGGTTTAGAATTGGATCTGAATTCGTTTCTTGCCGGCGCCTTCGTCGTTCACCGAGAGCAGTACTTTACCCAAACGGTCACACCAAGTGCGGATATCCTTCTCGAACGTCGGGCAATCGCCGAGTATATCGATGAGATCTCCTTGACCCATCTCAGTCGCTTTCACTGCGAGCTTGAGCACTGGCTGTGGGCACTTCAACCCCAGCGTATCCAAGATTTGCGTAGCCATGACTATCCCCCTTCGCTTGTCGTAGTTTTGTCCAACTTCAGTGAAAGACGTCGCTTCACAAGGTCCGCGACCTTGACTGAAGCTCCCTGCGCCTCGTCCGACACGGCGTCCCCGAAAACGTCGTTTTCGCGCACTTCGACGGCATAAACACGGATTCGCCGCGGGGCTTCGATGTTCAGGCAGCTCGCCATTTTCATGAGCGTCGGCAACCCGATCTGATGGTGTCCACGATGATCACCTCGTCGTACCCTCGAAACAGGTCCAGCATGCCTATTCCCGCCTCTTCGGTCTCTCTTATGTCGACGGCAGGATGGTCCATCTGTTCTTTCAGCGCTCGAACTGCGAATACGCCAACTCCGTCATCCCTTCGGATCGTATTGCCTACGCCTAGAACAAGTGTCTTCATCATCAATTCCTCCTGATCTGCCTGACAAGGTCTCCCTGCGCGTCGCGGATGTCCACGATCATGGGCATTTCGCCGGGCAGACTGTGAGTTGCACAGGCCAGGCATGGATCGTATGCGCGAAACGCCATCTCGATCATGTTGAGTATCCCGTCAGAGACGCTGCCGTTTTTGATCAGTCGGCGTGCGGCCCTTTGGATCGACATGCAGATGGCCGCGGCGTTGTTCTGGGTGGCCACCACGAGGTTGACTGCCTTGACGATGCCTTTCTCGTCGGTCCTGTAATGGTGAAACAGCGTTCCTCGCGGGGCCTCACACGCTGCGATACCTTCGGTCGGAGCCGCGTCGGGTATGTTGCGCACGTTCGGCACGGTCAGCTCCGGGGCGTCCGCCAGTTCACACATCCTTTCCGCCGCGTACAAGGTTTCCACAAGTCTGGCCCAGTGGTAGGCCAACGTATTGTGGACGGGCTTGCCTCCGAGAGTGTCGAACATCCTCTCGTATTCGGCCTGTGCCAGGGGCGTGGCCATGCCATCGGCTGCGTTCAGCCGGGCAAGAGGAGCGACCCTGTAGATGCCGCTGTCTTTGCCGTCAACGAAGCCTTTCCAGCCGATCGATTTCAAGTACAGGAGTTTCATGTAACTCCAGGGCACAGGAATCTCCTCCAAATGATCCAGGTAGTCTCGCGGATGGAACCTTGTGAACTCGTTACCTTCCGGGTCGACAATCCTGAGCGTTCCGTCATAGAAATTCACTTTGTTCTCGTCGTCGACCAAGCCCATGTAATACGTCCGGTGGTAGTACACGTCTCCGGTGATCAGTTCTATGTATTGGGAGTTCCCGAGAACTACGTCGTCAAACGTCTTCAGCGTGAATTTGGCGAAGTCCACCGCGTCCTTCGCGACCTCAGCGATACGTGCCCTGTCTTCCTGGCTCAGGGGCCGCGAGACCCCGCCGGGCAGCCCGCACACAGGCGATAGAGCGCTTCCGCTGATCGTAGCGTTGATCTCTCTTGCCTTCTTGCGCGTGTCTATGACTCGGCGTCCGATTTCGGCGCCAACCTTGCGAAGCACACCAAGGATGTTCCTTTCCGACTTCGGAGCGTCAGGGCCAACGATGAAGTCAGGCCCGGCCAGGACATAAAAGTGCAGAAGATGGTCTTCAAACATGAACGCGTTGTACATCAGTTCCCGGATGGCCTTGGCTGCCGGCGGCGGGTCGACTTGGAACAATTCATCCAATGCCTTGCTGGACGTAGTGTGGTGTGCCGTGGGGCACACACCGCAGACCTTCTGAGTGAGCGTCGGCATCTCTTCTACGGCTCGTCCCTCACAGAACTTCTCGAACCCCCTGTATTCCGGCACCTGAAAGAAAGCGCTGTCAACGTCGCCCTCTTCATCGAGCAAGATCTCGATCCTGCCATGGCCCTCCAACCGTGTTACCGGATCAATCGTGATTTTTCTGGTCATCTGGCGTCTCCTTACGCTTTGCCAGCCAAAATGGAAGCAGCCAAGCCGTACCTGTAGCAGACCCCCGCCGGGTCCGGAATCAAATCCGCGATCGCCCGCAGTTCGCCCTCATCGCTAGAATCGACGATCGAGGCAAGGGCCGAGAGGAAGTTCGCTCCCTGATCTACTACGTTGTCCGTGGGGCCAAAACACCCTCGGCAAGGTTGATTGCCCTCAATACACCGCTCTCCGCAACCGCCTCTGGTAGCAGGTCCCAGACAGACAATCCCTTGGTCCAGGAAGCACCTGTCGGCGTCCCACTTTGTCTCATGGATCCGTTTGAATTTCTTCACTCTTAGCGTGTCGGTTTTGCCATCCTTCCGGGGGCATGTGTCGCAGAGGGCCTTTTGGCTACCGAGCACGCTTCCATCTGCCGGAAGTTCGCCCGTCAGCAGGGCCTCGAGCAAACTCTTGATTAGCCCAGGCGGAGGTGGGCAACCGGGAATGTAGTAGTCCACGTCCACAACCCGGTCCAAAGGCTTCACGGTGTCGTGAAAGTCTGGCAACTCGAGTTCGCCGCCGGACGCTGCCGTCCGGGCTTTCGGCAGGATCCCTTCGGGGTTGCTGACCGTGGGAACGTCCCTGAATGCTCTGCCTAGGAGTTCTTCTTTGGTGCACAGGTTGGCCAGTCCCACAACTCCCCCTTGGTGAGCACAACTGCCCTGGGCAACGACCAGCTTCGACTTTTTCCTCAACAGCTTGGCCATCTCTTCCTGCTCGTCCGTTCTCACAGCGCCGTTGATCAATGTTGCCGCGATTTCACCGTCCTCCAGTGCCGCCACGTCGCTGTACTTGAAATCCATCGCCACAGGCCAGAACACGATATCGACAGCCGCCACGACCTCCAGAAGGTCTTCGGCCAAATCGACAACGGATTCTTCGCATCCGCCGCAACCCGCACACCAATACAAGGCGATTTTCGGTTTCGCCATTTTCATGCCTCATTGCACAAGCAAAGCGGTCCCAACTTGTTGATCACATCGGTCATTTCCCGGACGATCCCGGCGAACTTCTCACCTTCGCTCGCAGACACCCAGTCCAGACGCAGTCGTTCTTCTTCGATGCCAAGCTGAACGAGCAGGTTCTTCAAAATCACGTGTCTTCTCAGCGCGAAGTTGTTTCCCTCCTTGTAATGGCAGTCGCCGGGATGACATCCCAGGACCAGAATTCCGTCGGCCCCTGCTCGGAATGCCTGGAGGATGAATTGCGGTTCGGCCCTGCCGGTACACATCACTCTTACGACCCTCAGGTTGGCGGGACGCTCAATCTTCGCCCTGCCGGCAGCGTCCGCACCTTCATAGGAACACCAGTTGCAGAGGAAGGCCACGATCTTCGGCTCGAATGTTGTCATGCCACACCTTCCCCCTGCATCGTTATGTCGCTAAGAGTCTCCTGGCCGTACGCATGAATCTCCGCAAGCGAATCTTCTTTGACCGAGGCGGGACAAATCGGCCGCGTTGAGGTCTCATTCAGAAGGCCCTCGATTTCTGCCGAGATCTGTTCCACCGTGAAATGCTTCGCTCGTATCGCGCCAGAGGGACACGTTGCCGCGCATGTCCCACAACCCCTGCACAGTGCCTCGTCGGCAATTGGCTGGCCGTTCTCAGGGTCAATGGAGATTGCCCGGTACGGGCAAACGGCCATGCATAATCCGCAACCGCTGCAGAAGTCGGCACGAATCTCGGCCCCCATGGGCTCCAACTCGAGTTTCTCGCCTGGGACAAGGCTGGATAGTATCTGACCCGCAGCGGCCTGGCCCTGCGCGACCGAGCTTTGAATGTTCTTCGGCCCCTGGCAGCCGCCTGCGACGAAGATCCCTCTCCTAACAGTCGAAACCGGCGCCGTTGTGACGTCCTCTTCCTGGAAAAAGCCATGGCCGTCGCGGGGGATGTCAAGAAGCTTTGCCAGTGCTCCGGCGTCACTCGGGGCCTCGATCGCCGGTGCCAGGACGACCATGTCACAGCCGAGAGACATGCGCTGGCCGCTTGCAGCCACATAGTCAACGATGATCTTCCCGGCCTTCCTGCCGACCTCCACCGAATCGGGACTCGACAGGCGAAGGAATTCCGTTCCCGGATCAGCCGTGACGTGGTCGACAAGCCGAAGGGCTTCCTTTCCGGGGAGGCACAGACCGCTGGACAGGTCCGCGATTGCGACCTCCGGCAGCTTCTCGCGTGACAGCCGGGCCAGCTTCAGCGAGTACGCGCAACAGACCGCCGAGCAGTACTCGTTCCGCGCCGCCGTTCTTGATCCCACACAATGGATGAACGCAACACGTTCCGGCGGTCGGCCATCCTTCAGTCGGATCTCTCCGCCCGTTGGCCCGTTGGAATTCACCAGCCTCTCGAACTCGAAGCTCGTCAGCACGTTGTCGATCGTCCCGTATCCGTATTGGGGCGATTCGGCAGGATCGAAAAGCTCGAACCCCGTAGCCACAACGATGGCTCCGACGTTTAGTTCCAGAGTTTCGTCTTCCTGTTCAAGGTCGATTGCGCCGAAAGGGCAAGCCGCTCGGCACGACGAGCATTCCTTGCCGTGGAACCGCAGGCAACTGCCTCTGTCGACGACGGGCACGTTCGGCAGCGCCCCGGCGTACGGCACGTAGATGGCCTTCCTTTCGTCCAACGAGCTGTTGTACTCGTTTCCTGCGGCGACAGGGCACGCCCCAGAACACGTCCCGCAGCCAATGCACACCTCGGGATCCACAGACGTGGCTTTTCGAGTTCCTCTGACGATGAAGTTACCGTAGGAGCCCAGGATTTCCTCGACCTCGGTGAATGTAAGAAGCCTGATGCTGTCGTTGTGCAGGACTTCATCCAGGTAGGGGTCGAGAACACAGGAGGCGCACTTCATGTTCGGAAACAGATCCTCGTACAGTGCGACCTTGCCACCGATGAAGGGCAGTCTCTCAACGAGATAGACGGTGCGGTTCTTTTGGGCCAGCGTCAAAGCGGCACTGATCCCGGCGATGCCGGCCCCCAGCACGAGGACATCCGCCCGGCAGTCCATCTGTTTGGTTATCAGAGCTTCGTGACGTTTTACGCGCAACGCCGCCGCGCGAATGGCCGTCTTGGCCTCCTGGGTCGCCTTGGCCTTGTCTTTCAAAATCCAAGCGATTTGTTCCCGTATGTTGACGATTTGAAGAGAGAACTTGTTGAGACCGGCGGATTCGAGCACGTCCCCGAACGTCAATTCGTGCTCTTTTGGGGAACATGCGGCAATCACGACTCTCTTCAGCGAGTGCTCCCGAACGTCGTTGCGGATGAGATCCTGTCCGTCCGGCGAGCAGAGCACTCCGAACGTCTTGACGAAGACCACGTCCTCCAGAGCCCCGGAATAATCAACCAGGTCCTGCATGAAGACGGCGTCTTTGATATTCGCCCCACACTCGCAGAGGTACAGTCCAATCCGTTCCTTTGCTTCGGAGCTCTGTCCTCTCATGATCACATTACGTTTCCTCCGCATCATGTCTCTTCGTCGACATTTCGACAGAAAACCAGTCAATTGACCTGCGCCGTCTGGCTGCGCGTTCAGGCCTGACGGCGCGTACCGAGGGTAAGTTCTATCGTCTGAACAAATATGGCTTGCCCAAGAGAAGCGCTGACTGCGAAAAGTCCGCACAGTTGCGAGCCATTGTGACCCATGGCCTGCGGCGAGGGCTCCTCACCGTGCGAAGACATCGCACTGAGAGGCACAAATCGCGCCGTGGAACATAGACAGATAGAAACAAGTACCAGCCTAGAACAACCGGCTGCCGGAAAAGCGAAGGTGATGAGCGTACGGGAACAAGTCGGCCAGACTCTGTTTCGTTCTCGTCCTACTCACCATGAACTGCACTTCCGGCCGAGAAGTCACTCTAAGGGCGCGGTTCGGACATCCGCTTCTGAACCTCCTCGGAGTACATCCGATGGACCAGCGACTTCTCGGGGATAGACTTGTACAACTCCGGGCGGCGACCAGCCAGCAGCACCGAACGAAGACCCGTCCTCTTCTCGGGAATGGTTTTCGGATAGTAGCCGGCCAAGTAGCCTCTCCGGCCAGCGCGTCCCGGCGTGTCCGATCGGGCAAACCAGATCGGGCTGGCGTCCAAGTCGATGTCAGCCGTGCAAACGCTGTCGCACCAGTAACGCGAAGCCGCCAGGATGTAACCGTACGGGTCCAGCACGTAGCTTCGCTGGCTGATCTCGGACATGGGTAAATGGGCGGCGGCCATCCAGACGCCGTTGTCGATCGCCCGAGCCTGTTGCATCCACAGATTGAACTGCCCCGATGGGCCCCACGACTGCGAGGGGCAGAAGATGATTTCCGCTCCTTGGATCGCCAACGCGCGGGTGATCTCCTGCGAGTAGATGTCGCCGCAGATAATGATGCCGATTACACCGAAGTCGGTTTTGAAAACGGGCAACTCGACACTGTCGCCGTACTGCGAGATGCGGTACTTGCCGACGACCTTTCCGGTGCGGTCCCAAAGGTACGCCCACGACGCGCGGCCACCGTGGCTGTAGGGAATCTGTGGATCTCGCAGCCCGCCGATGATCACGTAGCTGTCGTATTTCCGCGCTTTGTCGGCGACCAGAGCCAACGTCTTCTTTCCGTTCTCGTCGTCGGTGGCCAAGCCGAACTCGGTCATGAGGATCACGTCGGGAGCGCGCGCGCCGGCCTCGTCCAGGATCTTGGCAAACTCAGAATCGGGTCGAGGATTGGGGCCGTGTCCGGGTTCCACCGTCGCAATGCTTACACGTATCCGCCGCCTCGGGCCTTTGAAAACGGACGGTTTGAGTTCCGGGTCGGCCAGGTAGTGAAACAGTTTGCGGTCCTCTTTGAACGTCAGATGATAGATGTCTTTCGCGCGGGCGAGGTCCACTTGGGCGACGGCAACGCCCGACCGGATGCCCGTATCCGCGACGATGATTCCCGAACGATTGATCACATAGCCGCGCCCTAAGGGCTCGCCCGTGTACGTCGGATGGCTGCTGCACAGATAGGGCAACTGGCCTGCGTAATCCGAGCAGACCATGGTGACGTGATCATCCAACGCACGCACGCGCATGGTGGTCTCCAGCGGAAACGCTTGTGGGACCGGCTCGACGCCCAGCGAAACCAGGATCAGTTCCGCACCCTCCAACGCCATCACCAGTGGAATTTCGGGCCAGTAGTGATCGGTGCCGATCATCAGGCCGATTTTGCCCAACGGCGTATCAAACACGGGCAGCGCGTCACCCAACGCAATGTCCTCGTCGGGCAGACGGTGCGACTTGCGGTATTTGCCGATCAATTCGCCGTCGGGCGCCAACAGATACGAGGTCGAATACAGCTTGTCACCACCCTTCTCTTTCAAGTTGGCCACCACATACATCTTTCGCTCGGCTGCTGCTTTGGCGATTGTCTCCAGCGCCGTCGTGGCCGACTCGCCGCCGTCGGTCGGCACGCAGTCCTGCGGCAGACAGACAATCTCGGCTCGCTGCGCCGCGGCCTGATCCAGGATCGTCAGCACGTGCGTAAGGTTGCGGTCTTTCGCAGCCCAGGAGTGTGACACCGCGCAAATGCGAGTTTCTT
This sequence comes from uncultured Pirellulaceae bacterium, assembly GCA_964623055.1. Lineage (GTDB taxonomy): Bacteria > Planctomycetota > Planctomycetia > Pirellulales > Pirellulaceae > JADHUC01. The sequence continues at coordinate 12,450 of CAZURK010000256.1, read as the reverse complement.
TCGCCAGCGCGGGCGGCTCGACGTGCGCAAGCAGTGTCATTCCCAAAAACAGAATCGACCCGACTGATGCCCGTACTGTCTGGCTCATCACGGCATGGTTCTCCTCATATTTGGGGCGTTTTGAAGTTCACGTTGTCATTCACACCCACTATCATAGCCGGCAGAATCACGCGGATGTACTTCTGGACCACGTTCTTGGAGCGTAGAATAGCAGACTGAGAATATGCCAAAGTGGCCCTGACCAGAGTCGTTCGCAAATAATCGGGAGGCACCGTCATGATCGCCAAGAGAATCTATCTGGTTGTCCCGTCGACGCTGGCAATAGTCGTGGCGTTCTTCGTTGCCCATGGCCGACTGGCCGCCGCGCCGCCAATCGGTGACGCCTTCGATGACTGTCACCCGACCAACCTCATTCGCAAGTTCGTGCCTGAAGCGGGGGACCAGCCGGCTGACGGCCCGAGTGTCGAATACACCATACGTCGTCTGGACGACCTTGATGCGCTGTTGGTCGGACCGAAACTCAAGAACGCCGGCGCTCCGCCCGAATTGCCCGACGAGATCGTCGTGGCCGATTGGACCTTCCGCATCGGCGGCGCGCGCGACGCCGGCTACGCGCGACTGACGCATCGCAACGACGTCTGGTACGACTCGACCTTTTGGCAGGGCAACGAGAATTGGTTGCGAGTGGGCAAAGATTGGCACCATCCCGGCGACCGCGGGCCGTCGATCCGACGGTTCGCCGTGCCCAAAGACGGGAAGATCACCGTCACCGGGCGCGTGTACAAAGACCATCAGGACGGCGATGGCGTGAAGGTGATGATTCGCCACAATGAGGAAACCGTTTGGCAGCACGAGTTGGAAGGCAAGGACGGAGAAGGCGTCGATCCGGAGTTGACACTCGATGTTCACGCTGGCGACGCGATCCGTTTCGTCGTTCACAAACGGGTGGCGATCTTTTGCGATACAACGCACTGGGACCCGGTGATCACATATGCGGATGGCCAGCGGTTTCAAGCCTCGGCCGGCTTCTCGAAAAAACGACAGGGCGATGGCGGCTGGTTGTACGAGATGGAAGCCGACGCCTCGGTTGCCTCGGGCACGACGCGGCTCGTCTGGTTCGACGGGGACTTCGCGTTGATGTCCGCCGCCTTGCTGCCGTCCAAGCCGATAAGCCTCTCCCATGCCGACGCCCAACCGTGCTTGCTGCTGGCCGACGCCGACGACGCTTCCGGCGTACTGATCGTGCCCGATGGCGGGCAGCCATGGCAGCTCGATTGCGCCCGATCCGTCGATGGCCGGCTGACGGTGAAACTACGAGTGAATATCGCCGCTGGAGAAACACGGCCGCTGCCTGCCTTCCTGCTCGGCGCGTACGATGGTCGCGTTGCGGCCGGGATGCAGATGCTTCAGCAATGGATCGCTTCGGAGCAAAACGAGTTGCCGATTTCCGCGCTGCGAAATCGACTTGATACGCTCGGCGTTCCGGAGTTGGATCTGTGGGCAATGGTCCAGGAAGACTGGCGGAAGCAGGACCGTACTGAGGCCGATAATCCTCAGCCGTACCGAGACGCTATCGCTAAACATGTCGAGAAGACCAGACTACTGATCGCTCACCTGCAAGCGGCACACGAGGCGAGTTTTCTGAACGACGAGGCACGGCAACTCCACGAGTTGGCAGCACGAGCAGCCAGCGAAGAATCGCCGCGGGGCCTCTATCTGAAGCTGCGGTTACTGAAGCGTCGGATAGCCTTGACCAACCCGCTGATGGACTTCGGGCAACTGCTGTTCTGCAAGAGGGTACCCACTTCGTACAGTCACCTTGTGATGCAATACTACGGTTGGCGGGCGCGCCCGGGTGGCGGGCTGTTTGTGCTGGAGAATCCCGGATACTCGCTCCGATGCCGCGATATTTTGGGCGGCAAACTCGAAACGGGCAACGTTCTCGAACCGCGGCTGTCCTACGATGCACGGCGAATTGTGTTCTCCTACGTCGACTGCCCGGACGGGCCGCTCGATCCTGCCAAGGTCAGTAACGACGATCCTTCCGACAGTAACTTCTACCACATCTACGAAGCGGGCGTCGATGGCGCGGGCCCAGTGCAACTGAGCGATGCGCCGTTCGACGACATGATGCCCTGCTACCTTCCGGACGGCGGAATCGCCTTTGTGTCCACGCGGCGCAAGGGCTATGCGCGATGTTTCGGCGGGCAGTTCAGCACTCGTTGGGACGTCTACACACTGCACCGCATGGACGGCGATGGCGGGAACGTCCGCACGCTCTCGTACCACGATACAAACGAATGGTTTCCTACCGTTTCCAATACAGGCCACGTCCTTTACGCTCGGTGGGACTACATCGACCGCGACGCCGTGACGCACCAGAATCTGTGGGCCTCTAGGCCCGACGGCACCAATCCGCTCGCCGTTTGGGGCAACGCCACGCCCACGCCGCACTGTAGTTTCCAACCGCAGCCCATTCCCGGCGGCACCAAGATCATCTTCACCGCGTCGGCGCACCACTCAATCGCCGCTGGCCCCATTACGATTGTCGACCCCAGTGTGGCCGCCGACGGCGAGGAGGCACTCGACCGGATCACCCCCGAGATTCCTTTCCCCGAAGCCGAGAGCCGCGACATACGCGAGTACTACACCGCGCCGTGGCCGCTATCCGAGGATTTCTACCTGGTCGGCTACAGCCCCTACCCGCTGGTCTGGGAGCCAGGGGCGAATCCGGCCAATGCGCTGGGAATCTACCTGCTGGACCGATGGGGCAACCGCGAGTTGATTTATCGCGACCCGAGAATCGGCAGCACTAACCCGTGTCCGCTCAGGCCGCGGCCGGTGCCGCCGGCTTTGCCCAGTGCCGTGCCGAAGGATGTGGCACCAACGGGCGAGATGGTTGTAAGCGACGTCTACGAGGGGTTGGGCGACGTGCCGCGCGGGCAGATCAAGCAATTGCGGATCGTCCAGATCTTCCCCAAGACGACCAACATCGCGAACAGCCCGCCCATCGGCATGGCACGCGAAGAGAACAGCCGAGCCGTACTGGGCACCGTACCGGTCGAGCCGGACGGATCGGCACGGTTTCATGTCCCAACCGGAAAGCTGGTTCTCTTCCAGGCACTGGACGAAGACGGTTTCGCGTACCAGACGATGCGTTCGGCCACGTACGTTCAGCCGGGCGAACGAGTCTCCTGTGTCGGCTGTCACGAACACAAGATGACCACGCCAATTCGCACGTGCGCCGACCTGACGGCGCTGGCGCGGAAACCGTCGCGGATTGATCCAGGACCGTGGGGCGGCCGGCCGTTCAGCTACGTCGAAGTGGTGCAGCCGGTGCTGGACAAGCATTGCGTACGCTGCCACGGCGGCGAGAAGACCGAGGGGGACATAGCACTGACGGGCGAGCCGTTCGAAACATACAACCGCTCGTACGTCACACTGATGCAGGATGAGAAGGCATTCTGGCATGCGGGTACGAATCCAGAGAATGCAGCCAGATTCCTGGTACCCCGCTACGGCGGCCGGAACCAAGTACAAGTCACTCCACCCGGCGGTTTGTACGGCGCCCGAGGCAGCCGACTGATCAAACTGCTCGAAGAAGGGCACGAGGACGTGAAGCTGGACGTCGATGAAATCGGCCGTTTAGCCCTCTGGATTGACCTGAATGCCATCTTCTACGGAGTCTACCTCCCAGAAGAGCAAGCCCGCCAACTCCGCGGCGAGCTGGTTGGCATGCCAGAGATCCAATAGCGCTAGGACGGGCGCCAATCTCAACAACCAAGGGCTCCAAGTCTGCTATACTCGTGAACGGGTACCTCAGACACAATGTCCATCAGCTCCTCGACTCCTCGCAGTTAGAGTCGATCGAGCGTGTCGATCCAACGGACCAACTCTGCAAGCTCCTCGTCGTTCAGATAGCGTGCATCGCCGTCCAGCTCTTTGGCAATGACGGGGTACTTCATCGTTTCCAGCCGCTTGATCGCCCCTTTGATGCGCTCCGCCAGCTTCGACTTCTTGGCAAAGGTAGTATGGATGGCCAAACGCTCGACAGGATCGTTGGCCGCTACGCGGGCTCGCGCCGGCAGACCTGCGTCCACTGCGGCTACGGCTCGCACCACGTCGCGATGTGCGAATGCGGTCATGTAGGCCATTGCCGCGCCGGCTTGGTAGCCATGCGTGACGATTCGCGTCGGATCGACGTTGTACTTCGACGTGATATCGTCCAGGGTTTTGTGGATGAAATCCACTTCCGTCGGTAGCCAGCGCGACGGATCGGCCGCCTGCGGCGCCAACAAGATCAGATCGTTCTTGTCGCAATGGCCCTTCCAACGCGCTAGTAGCTTCTCCCGATCGAAGCCGCCGGGTTCGTGCAGCCAGACGACGACACCGTAGGTCACATTCGGCTCGTACCGCTCGGGAACATAGGCCAGGCATTCGTTCTTCTCTTCTGGCAATTTGACATCGACTTCGCCAACCGCCGGCTTTTCGGCGTCGGATCCTTGAAGAGGCTCCCTGGCGGGCGGTAACGCGTCGGGAATCGAATCGGGTAAGCTGGCCAGTTTGATCGTCAACTCCTGAGCTTGGCCATCACGTTCGATCTTTACGGGGACCTGCTCGCCAGGTTCGTGATTCGCCAAGATTTGCAGGGCCGTCTTCAGGTCGGCAACCGGCTTTCCGGCCAACTCGACAATGCGATCTTTCGCCTTCACGCCCGCTTCCGCCGCAGGACCGCCGGGATAGACGTAGCGGGCGACGACGCCCGGATCGGTCGCGGGCGACCGCCAAGGCAGCACGCCCACAAACGGATGTTCGTAGGGCTCCAGCTTGTCTGTCAGTTCGACGATGGCCTCGACCCGCTTGTCGTCGCGCATGACGACCAATTTGACTTTGTCCCCGGCATAGTGACCGCCGAGGGCGTGCTTCAACTGCACTTGACGAGAGATTTGCGTTCCGTCCATCTCGACGATTCGATCGCCTGCCTTCAGCCCCGCCCTGTACGCGGGCGACTTCGGCTGGCAAGCTGCGATCTCGGCGGGATCCGAATAGATGTCGCTGCCCTTCAGGGCCACGCCCAGAAGTCCCGGTTTCAGCGTCTCGCCGCGTTTCAGCTTCTCCAATTGCGGCATGATGTCGGCCAAGGGGATGGCAAACCCGATGCCCGAGTCGTACCATTCCGCGCCGGCGATTTCGCCGTGGCGTTGTGGCGACAGCGGCACAAGGACGCCCAGCACCCGGCCGCGAATGTCCACCAGGGCTCCGCCATAGTTGCTGGGCGAGATCTTCGCGTCGGTCTGGATCGCTTTACCCCAGATGCGGCTACGGGCACTCAACACGCCGACGGACATGTTGACCTGGCCGCCCTCGAACGTGCGGCCAACGGCCATCGTCCATTGACCGACGGCCATCTCGTTCCGTGGCACGAATTCGGGAACACCGAGTTTCTCTTCCGAGTTGACCTTCAGTAACACGACCATACGGTTCTGGTCGCGTCCTACGATCTCTGCCGTCGCTCGTTCGCCGCTGGGCATGGTGACCAGGATGGACGACGGCTGCTGCACGAAGTTGAATGCGCTCGAAATCACGTAGCCGTCTTCGGTCAGGGCCAGTCCAGTGGTCGGGCCTGTGCCGACCAACAATCGGCCGACGGATTCCAGCCCGCCAAATGTCTCGACCCGAACCACCGACGGGGCAACCTTGGCCACGGCCGCCTTCATGGCCTGTTCTTCGAGAGCTTCGAGGTCCTCTTGTGCTATCGCTTGCGCGATGAACAGGACCAGAGATAGTCCAATGCCTACAAATGCACAGCGCTGCGATCGGTTCATATCACCAGACATGTTTTTGTACTCAATCGGTGAATCGGGAAGATAAAATCCCACGGATGGCATGGCGAGCCCACGGATGAAGATACGCGTTTGCCACGTTGATACCTACTCGGAAGGCTCCAGCACGACGTTCAGGAGTTCTTGCCCGCGTTGCACGGTCAAGTGAATCGGGTCGATACGATCAACCAGCGACAATTCGTCGACGATGCTCTTGCACGACGACGCCACGCGGCTATTGATGAACAGGATCAAATCGTCCGGCTTCAGGCCCGCTTTCTCGGCTGGCGAACCCTCGCGAACGGCATCGACAAACGGTGGCGTCTTAGGCAGTACATCGGGCACCAACCTTAGGCCGACCAGCGGCAACGTCCACGGTTCGACCGGCAGTTTGGTCGATTCATCCGGTTCGCGGGGACGCGTCTTGCCGGCCAGGATTTGCTCGATCGAGTCGGAAAGTTCCTGGACGGGAATGGCGTAGTTCAACCAAGTGTTGTTCAGCGAATTGCGAAGCTCCTTACCCAAGATACCTGCCAACTCGCCTTGCCGGTTTGTCAACGCGCCGCCGGCGGCACCCGGATTGTTGGTCATGGCGTCTAGTACATACACGGGACCGTCGTAGGGTGTTTCAAAGACGCCCCGGCGGGCCGTCAATTGAGTCTTCACCGCGACGCTGCCATGCAGCACGCTGACGGGTTCGTCGCCGGTGGCGACCTTAAACAGATTGCACAACGCAAGCACACGGTCGCCGGCCCCCAACTCGACCGCTGTATCCAAGTTGAAGTGCGGCAAATCATCGGCGTCGACTTTCAACATGGCGATTTCAAATCGCGGGTCGGCTCCCACCAATTCGCCCTGGAACTTTCGACCGTCGTCCAGCGTTACCGTGATGAAATCGGTGTCCAGTACGTGACTCCAGACGGTTAGAACGTGGCCGTTGGGCGAAATGAGGAATCCACTTTGATAGGCTTCCAGCCCTCGGATACCCCCCGCGCCGAAGATCTTGACCATCTTGGGCTGGGCCGAATCGATCACGTTAGCGAAAGACGAAGGGCCTTCCGCGCGGCTCGTCGCGGAATCGGCAGCCAAGAGCAAGACCGCGGCGATGAGAGTACAAAACGCCAATCGCGCTGCTGACCAGTTGGCTTGAGGTCTTTGGGATCCGGGCATTGTGTGTTTGACCGTAGGGTTTGGAGTTTCAGTAGTCTCGAGTTCCAAAGGAGGGCCGCCACCTTCGGTAGCCGGATTCGCAAGAATTCGGGCTTCTTCGTAATTCCCCGAAGTCTTGCGACTTCGGCTGCGGGGAATTGTGGAGCTGTTGAGCTTATGTTTTCTCCGCGGGCGTTCCCGTCAATTCGACGGTCTCCAACTTGACCTCGGCGAATACGTTCTCGCCGTGCAGCACGACGAACGAATGGGGAACTTGCCGTCCGCCAACGTCACGGTAGTCGCTGAAATAGACTTCGCACGGATCAACGGAATCGTCCGGATACATCTCGATGCCGATCAGGTGACCGGATTCAGGATCGAAGACGAAACGGGCTTCCACTACATCGTGCGTGGCAACCAGTACGTCGTAGAGTCCCTCCCGGTCGACGACGGGCGTGGTGCCCAAGTAGTAGACTTCGCCATACTGTTTTGGGCCGACGGTCAACAGACGCTGCCAAAGGTGTAGCGCCACCAGCAATCCTCCGCTGCCCGTTGGAGCCAATTGTTCTCCCAGATCCTGGCTCAAATCGACCTCGGAAAACTCGCCGGGAAAACGCCCCGTGAGTTTGGTGTCGCCAAGCACGATTTCCACTTCGCTGCCTGCACGCGAGCCGGCAAACTTCCACGGTCCGGCCAAGTCTGCGAAATCCCCATGCTTTGTGAAGGCGGTCCACACTCGGTCTTGATTCAATTGGTTGAAGTGGTAGTTGGCGTATCCGTCACGCTTGACAATCAACTTCTTGATGTGTTCCGGAAGCGGTTTCTTTTTGGGAGCGCCGTGCCCGGGTATAGGAATCGGCAGTTTCTTGCCTTTGGGGGCGTGCGGGATGGGAATGGGGATTGGCTTGAGCTTCGGCCTCTCCGCGGGCTTCTCATCGGGTTTGCCTTCGCCGTCCCCTCGTTCCGGGTCGTCCTCTGGTTTCGGAAGCGGCTTTGGTTCGGGTGTCGGTAGCCGGGACCCCGTGGCTTTCTTGAGAAGTTCCTCGTGACTGTGGACCCCCGTCAGACGAACGAAAACGTCGTGGCGTTCACCTTCGTGGCGGAAGCTGAGCGGCACACGCCACCCCTTTGGGAAGATGCCCAAGACGTTCTTGAACCCGTTCACGGTGGTGATCTGCCGACCTCCGAAGGAAACGATCTCGTCGCCGTAACGCACGCCTCGTCGGTAAGCATCAGCGGTGTCGATGATATTCGTCACGATTACGCGGCCGTCCTCGTCGGTCGACACAGTGGCGCCTAACGTCGCGTGATCGACGATGCGACCGCTGCGCAGATACCCCATGAAATTCTTGATCTGATTGATCGAGATCGCGTACCCGACGCCGACGTTCACGCGGCCTCGTTTCTCGAAGGAACCGCGGCCATTGATTCCGATCAAATCGCCATCGGCATTGAACAACGGGCCGCCAGAGTTGCCAGGGTTGATCGAAGCGTCCGTCTGAATACAGTCGGCATACTCCAACAACGTACCGGCAGGATACTGGTAGCGGTGTACGCCGGACACTAGGCCGTAGGTTACAGTCGGCTGAAAGTCCGTCGCCAACAGAAACGGATTTCCCACTGCAAAACACCAGTCGCCCACGCGCACCTGATCGCTGTCGGCCAGCTTGGCATGGGGAAAGTCGTCGCGGCCCAGCAGTTTGATCAAGGCGACGTCGCCCGTCGGATCGATGCTGACAAGCACCGCTTCATAAACCTCACCATCGGCCATGCCACATTTCATGTAGTCGCCAGCCGGCTTGGCCACGTGGAAGTTGGACAATGCGTACCCGTCAGGCGTAATCACTACGCCAGAACCGCCGCCGCGGCCACCACGGGCATAGACGCTGACCGCCGTCTTCATCGCTTTGTCGATTGCCGCGATACGATGTTGTTCCGCTTGCAGGACGGCCTCTGGGACATCAGCAGCGCAAACCAAAGCAGGCGACCAAAACGCCGCGACAGAGCACACTGCTATAAGTAGGCTAGTCACTACGCGACTTGATGTCATTTTGTGATCCTTGCATCGCACAAGTTCAGGTGATCGGCAATATCCAGTTCCTGGCCGAAGTCGACGAGGATTCTTAGTCGCTTGACGCCGGTGATGTCCAAGTCCACGGGAACCGCCTCGTCTCGTCCTGTGATATTCCGCGAGAACAGCACCTTCCCGTCGCCCGAAATCACGAGATCCACGTTGCCGCCGTCCCGTACGTGGTCGTCGATACCGACGATCGCATGGAATTGCCTGAAATCGTCGGTCAGGCGATACATCAACTCGGTGCGGCTGCGGATCGCCAGTCCTTTCGAGTACACGTTGCCGTCCAGCGTCAACGGCTTCTGAGTCAACCCGATGTCTTCGCGTGGATGGAACAGTTGCATCAACCGCGGCCCGGGCAGAACCGAATGTACGAACGGTCGCCATTCGATGGATTCCGGCGTCAGGTCGCTCAGCCAGATTCGATTGCCGCTGGAGAAGTCGATCTTCTTCAACTGTTCGACAGGAAGCGAATATTCCACGCCGGCGACGCTGACCAATTCGAACTTCGCGTCGGCCAATTGCACCGACTTGACGCTCCAATGTGATCCCGACGCGTCGGTCACCTGGCAGAGACGGTCGGGCAATTCTCCCGATGCGGGATGGTAGTAGGTGAAACCGTCCAGCTTGCCGCGGCTGACCTCGAACTTCTCGCCATCGTATTCGAAGTGGACGACGTCTTCGGTCACGTCGCCCAGAACGCCTTCCAGGTTTTCTAGCTCCTCTCCCTGACGGATCACGACGACATCGCCGACAGCTTTTTCCGAAATGATCTCCTGCCATCGTTTGGCAATCTTCGTCGCTCCCGAATGGCTTTTCAAACGTACGGCGTGGATAAGACGCGTACGAATCGACAGGTTGCTGCCGTCCAATAGGTGAACAGTAGCCGTGCCACCGGTGGCAGTGAACTGCATGGCGTGGATGCGCGATCCGTCCACCAGGTCCAGCCAAACCGAAGGCAAATCTGTGCTGTCGCCTGCGGGCGTGGTTAGGGTGAGTTCCCATAAACTGGTACGGTCCAGCCGTTGCTCGCTTCCGCCGGATTGCACGATGACCGAATCCGCGTTGATGCCGATCAACTCGCCTTGGACTGTCGGGCCGGTCAGCGGCTTCACGTCGACGGTGATACCTGCAAAGCTGAAGACGCCAATGAAGAGTACGTTCCACATCACTTTGTTCTTCCACGATGAACGGGGGTGGGCAATTCAAGTTTCAGCTTCCGACCGCGAGCGTATCTCTTATGAACGGCCTCGGCGAAGACTGAAATCCGAATTGTAACACCACCTGGATACCAAAAGGGGACTGGCTCCGAGCAGTCTCGGCGCCGGCCCCCTTTTCCTTACTCCGGCTCAGACGCTGGACCTACTACTAATTATTGCCATCGCGGGCCAACTTGCGGAAGTACTCTTCGATAACTTCGCGATAGTGAGCGGGCAAGCCCTTGGCAATTTGCTGTAATGCTTCTTGACGCTGTTTGGGCGGCAGGTTTCCCCAATCGGATCGCGAACCGATCCGCTTCTGCTCGACGTTCCCGGGACCGCTGCCGCCGCCGGGCATGCTGTCCGGCATCGGCCGCGAGGGGTTCATGCCGCCGGAGGATGAACTACTGGAGCTCTGCTGTTGCTGCTTTTCAAGCTCCTCGATCATCTTATCCAGCTTCGCAATCACATCGTCTTCTTCCTTGCGGACGCGAGTGCCGGCGCGGGCGAATCCCAACCGCCGTTCGATGTCGTCCATCAGGCGGGAGATTTCGTCCAGCGAGTCCGTCTTCAGGGGCTTCAGGTCGGATTCCATCAACATGGCCACCGTCTCATATCGCCGGGGGATCTCGCCCTTGTTCTCCAATAGCTTCGAGATGGCCGGCAGGCACTTCTTCTTGTCCAACATGCGGTGATGTGCGACGCCTTGATAGAACAGCAATGACGCGGGATCAACTACGTCTTCGGGCTTCAAGTCGTTGATTTCGGCCAGTGATTCGTCATAGTAATCCTGCCGAGCCAGCCAGCGGGCGTAGTGCAGGCGTAGGTTGTTCCGGACCAACGGCGGAGTATCGTCGTTTTGGAGAAGATCGAACTTCGGCAAAGGCAACGGTCGCTTGTCGGAACGGCACAAGTCGACCAAATCCTTTGTCGATTTGTCTACGAGCGAAATCGTGGTTACCAGTCGCTCCAGGACGTCCGTACCGAACGCTTCGGCGGCATCCTCCGACCACATCGTGTCCACTTTCGCTTTGGTGGGTTCGTCCACTTGTTTCGCGGACAGCCACTCGTCGATTTGCACCTTCACTTCGGTCGCCGTGGGCTGTTTCCAACTGGCACGCTTTTCCAGTTCTTCGTCAGCGCTGGCGATGGTGGAAAAGACGAACAACGACAACAAGACTAACGAAAACAGTTTCTGGGACATCGGTCTGCCTCCTACCGGTTCTTGCCCAAAACGATATCACGGGTGATTTGGTAAATACGATCTTGACGCTCGGCCAGTTTGACGATCGCGTCCTGTAAGTCCGCGTCAGTTGCCTGACCTGTGGGATCGTCGATATCGTCCAACAGCCGGGCATATCGTTTGGTTCGTGTGTTGATTCGCATCTGGAGCGCCCGAATCATCTTCAACTCGGCCAACTCGTCCACCAGCGGCATATCCTGCGGTTGCGACGGCGGCGGTGGTGGCTGCTGCTGGCTCTCCTCCATTTCCTGCTGGGCCTTCTGCAGCGCCTCGATCATCTCCTCAAGCGTGGCGATGATGTCTTCTTCGAGGCCCTGCGTGACTCGGGCTACCTGGGCCATGTCCAGCCGGTCGGCCACCTGTTGCATGTCCTGCCGCATTTGGTCCACGGTTTCCGGGAACGCGATGGACGACCCTTCCTCGATCAACAGGTTAAACGCCTTGTCCGCCTCGATGACCAACTTCCGTTCGTCCATCGCCAGCTTGCCGGCCGGGATGGGGATCTTCAACTCGCGTTCTGCCTCGGCGACTTTGTCCAAGCGAATCGTATCCTCATAGATTCTCAATTGCTCTTGCAGCATTTTTCGGAATCGAGCCTCCAAGAGCGCCAGCATGCGCTCGATTTCCTCTTCGCGCAACTGGCGGAGAATCCGCTCCAGTTCGGCCAGGGCTTCCCGCAGTTTCTCTTTGGCTTTCTCCTGTTCCTCAACGGACTCCTTTCGTTTGGCTTCTTCCAAGCGTTGCTTGGCTTCGCGCATTCGCTCCTCGGCTTCTTGGATGCGTTTGCGGGCCGGGTTTTCGTCTTGCTGCTGGCTGTCCTGTCCGCCTTCACCTCCTTCTCCCTCTCCTTTACCTTCACCTTTACCTTCTCCCTTGCCTTCGCCCTTACCTTCTCCTTTGCCCTCGCCTTTACCTTCGCCCTTGCCCTCACCTTTACCTTCGCCCTTGCCCTCACCTTTACCT
>CAZURK010000255.1:0-22641 GCA_964623055.1 uncultured Pirellulaceae bacterium | reverse complement strand
GTCCCGTTTGACACCGTGGCTCTTACCAGAAAACCCAGCGTTTCTTCCGAAACGCGGCGATTGCATCTGCCTCGGTGTTGTGGATGCTGAGCACCTTGGTCAGGCCGGTGCTGGTGAACGCTTCCATGATCTGGGGATCGATGTTGCAGAGTTTCAGACGCACTTTTGCGATGTCACAGTTCTTGTAAAGCAACAGGACCTTCCCAATCATGGCGGACGACATATGCGTCACACCCCTGAAGTCGAGTAGCAGCTTCCGGTCCGCTCGGTCCACCAGCGAGAGAAGTTCGCTTCCAACCTTCTCGATCACCGTGTTCGCGATGATCGAGTGGTGGTTGAATCGGACGATGAGTACGTCGTTTCTTTCGTCGCATTCGAGTTCGGACATGATAGCCTCTTCCGGAATGAGATAGGTGGATGAGTTCGGTCCACACCCTCCATCGTTAGGGCGTGAGTATCTCAGAGAACTTGCAGAACGGCCAGCAAGCCAGCCGCGCAGGTCCTTCAAGGGCTACGTCCGATCAATCCCAATTCTAGAGGTTCACATCGATGCAGAACAGCCATTTGCTGCTTTCTTCTGTGACGCTGCGTTCCGCATATTGCGACTGGAACGAAAAGACCACCCACAGGACGAGACCAGCCCCCCAGACAGACGAAGAGAATCGCCCTACAGGAGCTCTTGAGCCAGCCTTTCGCCTCACGAATCGGAGAATCCGCCGGTGGCTCAGATCCCCAGCCAGTTGCGGACGCCAAGACGGAAGATGGCCCACAACGCTGCGACGGCTTCGCGCATGTTGATCTTCGATTGACCCTGCTGACGGTCGACAAACATGATTGGCGTCTCGCCAAAACGAGCGTCGCTTCGTTTTAGGTGCCAGAGAATCTCTTCGAGGAACGAATAGCCCGTCGAGTGAATCTTCTGGAAATCGACCTGCTTGAGCACATCGGTACGAAAGCAACGAAACGCGCCGCTGCAATCTCGAATCGCCAGACCCAGCAGACATCGAGCATAGGCGTTAATCGCACGGCTCATCAGCCGCCGTCGTAGCGGCCAGCCTTCCACGCCACCGCCTTTGACGTAGCGCGAGCCGATCATCACGTCCAAGGACGTTTCGCCTTCCTCTCCGCCCATGCCTGCCCGCATTGCAGGGATGTGCCGCGGGTGATGGCTGAAATCGGCATCCATGACCAACACGTACGCGTAGCCGTGTTCGATTGCGTAACGCAAGCCGGCGATGGTCGCGCTGCCCAGCCCCAGCTTGCCCGAGCGATGAATGACGCGTATTCGGTCGTCCACGGCGGCACGCTCGTCGCACCAGTCGCCCGTGCCGTCCGGCGAGTTGTCGTCAACCACCAGGACATCCGCATCGGGAGCATGGCGGAACACTTCCTCGGTCAATCCCGGCAAGTTTTCGATTTCGTTGTAGGTGGCTATGACCACCAACGTGGACGATTCGTCGCTCATGGTCGCCCTGCGTCCGTCGAGCGGCTAATATGCTGCCGCCGGTCGCTGGAGTCCCGGCTTCAGCCGGTCTTTTCCGCCTGAAGGCGGGACTCCAACGGACATTTCAAACCGGCGGCGGTATAGGAGCGAATTGGACCGCATTGACTGGGTACATGCGGCCAATTAGTCTGGAACCGAGAAGGTGGGCTGGTGGAAGCGTCGCCGAGTGCTGCTACATAGAGATGATGAAAAGTGGAGGATAAGGGAGTCGAACCCTCGACCTCTTGAATGCCATTCAAGCGCTCTCCCAACTGAGCTAATCCCCCAAATTGTCAGACCGTGCGGGATCGCCGTCCAGCACAAGTCCACAACGTAATACTGTCGATAGATACTGTCAAGGACGGCAGATTCCCTGGTTTTCTTGAGTTTCGGGCGTCGATTCCCTTGAAAAAGTACGTCATCCCATTCCTGAAATTCGCCATTCCTGTGGCGATTATCGTGTGGCTTCTCGCCAGCGTGGACCAGGAGGGTTTTCAGCGGCTGCGGCAACAGCAGAAGAATTGGCCCATGCTAGCGGGTGGGGCAGCGTTGGTGCTGGCCACCGTTTGCGTGTCGTTTCTCCGCTGGTATCTGCTCGTGCGTGCTCTGGACTTGAGGTTCCGGATCGCGGACGCCTTTCGGTTGGCGTTTCTTGGCTACCTGCTGAACTTCGTCGGTGGCGGCAGTGTCGGCGGAGACCTTTTCAAGGCGATCTTCATTGCACGCGAGCAACCGGGACGGCGGACCGAAGCCGTGGCAACCGTGGCGATGGACCGCGTTGTGGGCCTGTTTGCCCTTCTGCTTGTCACAAGCACAGCGATCTTGGTGGCTGGTGTTTCAAGCGGTGACTGGAGGGTCAAGGCAATCTGCGATTTCATGCTGGTGGTGACGGCGATTGCCATCGCGTTCGTGGTTTTGATCCTGATACCTCGTTTCCGTGCAGGCCGACTCGTCCAAGCAATCACTCGACTACCCAAGATAGGACCGATTCTCGAGAGGCTGATCGCTGCCGTGGGCGTCTACCGTGGCAAGCCACTGGTGCTGGCCACGACCATCGGGATGAGCGTATTCCTCCATGTCTCCCTGTGCGTGGCAATCTATATGGCAGCAGCGGCCATCTTCGATCAGCCGCCCACCATGGCCGAACATTTTATTATTGTTCCTCTGTCGATGTGTGTCGGCGCCGTGCCGTTGGCTCCAGGCGGCCTGGGAGAATTCGAAGCGGCGATGGGCGTACTTTACATACTCTTGCCTGTCCATCGCAACGACAACGGGATTATCGTCGCCTTGGCCTATCGCTTGATGACTATCCTGGTTGCCGTAGTCGGCGCAGTGTACTACTGGTCCAGCCGGCGAGAAGTTAGCGAGATTCTGGAGGAAGCCGAGCGGGAACAAGAGGCACAGTCAGGTAGGTCAGGGTGTGCCTGACGCAAACTGGCTCGAATGGTGTGAAACGCGATCAGTCATGCACAGCATGACCTACGAGCCAGAAGTCCCGGATCAGTACGCAGAACGCTTCGCCAGTGCCTGACGCACGAACGAGATTGTCTTTGGACGGTCTGGGCGTCGAGGGGCGAGGGCAGCTTGTGGATCCTGGGCGTCGTCGGCGTCGCCCATGTACACTTTCCCACCCTCGCGCACCAGCGGCGGCGCCGTATTGTCCAGCAGGCTGCTGTCGGCGATGTGCGTGTGCGACTGTCCTTCGGTGCGCACCTGGGCGGCGCCATTGTTGCCCACCAAGCAGCCTTCGATTCGGATGCGCGAAGCACCGCCTACGGAAATGCCGCTGCGGGCGTTACCTCGGCAGGTGACGCCGCGGAGTGTTGCGCCGTTTACGCCATCGTGAGCGTTCACGCCGTCGAGTTGAAAACCCTGCACGACCAGGTCGCTGATGATCACGTTTCGCACTTCATACATCGTGATGCCCACCGCCAGAGCCGAGTACGATAGATCGTAATGCTGGGGCATTCGACCTTCCTCGACGCAGAAGTAAACCTGACGTTCAAAAAGACACCACTCGCGCGGTTTCAACTCGGGCAAGTCCCGGTCCGACCGAGCGACCTTGACTCGATTGGCGGGCCTGCCATCAAGGAACAGGAGTTGGTAGCTTTTTAGCCGTGGCGAAAAGCGAAAAACGTTCCCGTGAGCGTGCTCCCAGGCATGCTCCGGCACCGGCGCGGCGCCTTCCAGGATCGCTCCGTTTCCGACGATCGTGAAAGGGCGATCCGCCGTGCCGCTGTGGCGACCAGCCTGCAACGTGATGCTCTCACGATACGGTTGGCCCGTGTTGGCCACTACGATCCGATCACCTTTCTCGGCGCTCCGAAGCGCCCGTTCGATGGTCCGACAAGCTGTCCTGTCGGAAGATCCGTCGGCCAGATCGCTCCCCCCAACATTATCTACAAAGATATCGCGAGCGCTGGAACTGGTGGCCAGAACCAACCAAGCTATCATCATTCGAGGTACGTACCCAACCAACGATTTCTCCTTCGGAGCGATTCGTCTACAATGGAGGGCGACAGGATTGTGCGCGAGGCTGCCGTTTAGGTCAATCTCAGTAAAAAGCCTACTGAGAATATGCACTTTAATTGTGCGAGCATCCGGAGGCAACCATGAAAGTGACAATTGAGGGAATGACGGTCGAGTTAGTCGAAGGTGACATCACCAAACAAGAGGTGGATGCCATCGTCAACGCCGCCAACAACCAGCTAGCGGGTGGCGGCGGCGTAGACGGAGCGATCCACGGGCGTGGTGGGCCGGCCATTATGGAGGAGACAGACCGCCTCTATCCAAGTGGGTGCCCGACGGGCTCGGCGGTCATCACCGGAGCGGGGAATCTGCCCGCAAAACATGTGATTCACGCGGTTGGACCGTTTTGGCAAGGCGGCAAAGTCGGTGAACCGGATCTGTTGGCTGGCACCCATCGCCGTTCGCTGGAACTGGCCGTCGAGAACAACTGCAGCAGCATCGCATTCCCCGCCATCAGCACGGGCGTGTATGGGTATCCGATGGCCAAAGCCGCGCGTGTTGCGTTGGAGACCGCGATCGAGTTCATTCGGCTGCATCGGAAACCAGACCTGATTCGGTTCGTGCTGTACGGCGAACCAGCGTACGAGGCGTTTGAATCGGCGCTGAAGGAACTGGCTTCCTAGCGTCACCCGGCTACCGCCGTAGGTGCTTGTCAGCGAAGTCTAGATACTGCTCCCAGTCGTAGTCCGTCACGTCGTGTCTTCCGCTTCGGATGTGGTATCCGATGACATCGGCGGCCGGCTGGTTGATCTCGGGCATCTTCTCCGCCGGCAACCCACCCGCGCCGAGAAGCTGATACACCGGTTCGGCGTTCTTGGCGGCAAGGAATTCGCCACGCGGGTCAGCCCAGCGATCCTCCTGGGCGCTTGCCACATAGACTGGCCGCGGCGCGGACAACGCGATCAGCATGTGTTGGTCGACGGGCAAAGCGTCTTCGTTGTCATTGTACTTGTCGAAATTGTCGCAGAACCAGTGCGGAAATGACGTATTGATTCGCCTGACGGTTTCGCCAAATCGCCGGCGGCTGAGCGCTGCGCCTCCGCATCCGGAGTTGTTCGAGATGACCAGCGTAAAACGTTCGTCCCGGGCGCCCGCCCACAGAGCCGTCTTCCCCAACCGCGAGTGTCCCAGGACGGCAACGCGCTGATGGTCGATGTCGTCGTCGGTTTCAAAGTAGTCGAGCGCTCGGCTGAGGCCCCAGGCCCAGGCACTGATCGATCCCCACTCGTCCGGCTTCGGTTTCTTCTGGCCTTCCTTGCAGAACGACGGATGCACGCCGTTTTGGAATCCATCGTCAAAATCCGGGTCGATATCGCCGTAGTAGATCGTCGCTAGCGCATATCCACGCTTCAAAATCGTATCCACGGCCCATCGGCTCGATCCCGTTCCACGAGACGCCTCGGTTGCGCGGTGATCAGCGATTCCCATTTTTGAATTCGATCGCATCCACGAACCGCTGAGCGTGATTCCCGGATCGGCGTTGATCGAGTGGTTTCCGTAGAAATTAAGACCAAGGAAGGCAGGCACAGAGTTCTTGGCTTTGGCCGGCAGGTAGATCAGGATGTCCATCTTGGGGCCATCCCGTTCGCCCGTGAAATACACTGAGACCTCTTTGCGAGTGGCTTGTCCGTCCAGCGCCTCAGCGTCGACCGAATTGACTTTGAACGTCATCGCTGGCGGGCGTCCCGGACATCGGCCGAAGACGTGCGTCTGGAACAGTGACAGGATCTCCGCCCTCCTTTTCGTTTGCCACATTTCCGCATCGGTCACTCGATCGCCATTGGCCAGCACCAGCGGATCGGGCAGCGTGTACTTGGGGACTTTGGATTCGTCGTAGTTCGTGCCTTTCGGTTGAGCCTGGATTTCGGGGGCGATCAACAGACCAGCCAGTACAGCGAAGTGGATTACTGTGCGAACATTCATCGTCGGTGCCTCGCAAGTTGGAGTGATGATGCGTGTGGCAGACATCGGTTCAGGATGCCGTTTGGCGCATCCTAATCCATCTTCCACCCAGTCTCAATTGCTTGGGGGCGGAACGGGCAGTTCTGCGGGGCGGCAGCAACCCCGTACTTCGCGTCTCGTGTTCTTGTAGGTTGGGCATTCCTGCCCGACCCCGAGCAGACGGGCAGGAATGCCCATCCTACTTAGAAGGCCGTTTCACGGCTTGGGCTTCACTGCGGTATCAGGAGAGGGATCGTCAGCAGGTGGTGGTGGTGCCGGAAGGCCTGGATCGGCAATCACGTGCTGTGTTTCAGACGAATCTGGTGTGCTAAGGATCTCCTGGCTCAGGGGCGACAGATCTGGGATCTCGGCGAATTCCTCCTCGATGGTCTCAGACGTTGCCTTCCTCTTCTTTTCTTTTCTTGAGACTTGCGCGAAATCCACGTGGTCGTAGTATGACACCGCGCCCTTGGACTTGTTGCGGTCTGCACGCCGCCGAAAGAAGAGATTGCGTATTCGATCGCCGGCAAAACGAGTTCCGTCGTAAATCGTTCCGTATTGAATGGGCCCGGCGCCGAATACCCAGGCCTCTTTGGCGTCGCTGGACGATACCGTGACGCCTGACTGCCAAACTGGCTTACGGGTTTCGCGGTGGTAGGCGAACAAGGCGATCTTGGCTGCTCCTCGATAGTCGTTCTTCCTGGCGATCGATATTTCGGGGATCATGGGAATCGGTGGAGCGCTGGGCAACAGAGACGCTGCGGTGCTCAGACCTGTGCTGGCTGGAATCCCGTAGGTTACTTCGTGGCCGTCCGTGCCGAGCGCGCCAACGCGACCCTCGACGACGTAGTCGGCGCTGGCTTGGTCCTCTTGAAGCAGGCACCCGGCTGCCAGCATCTGTTGACGTAAAGAACTGATGACGTAGGCCGAATTGACAAACAGCACTCCCTTGACGGTAAGGATGTGGGCCTTATCGAAGTAGACTTTTTGCCCGCTCAAAGGGCTGAAGTCGATCTGCGATACGGTCCGATCAACGGCGTCGGACATTAGCAGTTGGTCCGTAGCCATGCGTGTTCGCGTCTGCCCACACCCCACCAACGCTGCCAACAGAGCCGGCAAGACGCAAAGGACGATCCGATGTGGTTTGGCGATGTGGTCTGTGGCCATTATCGAAACGGCACGTAGGGGCACCTGTCGATCTCGGACAAGCGCGAGCGATACCGAGAAGGATGAGACACGGTTGTACCAACGTGAGAACGTCTGCAGACGAGGGCGAGGAGTATAGCGGAATGGCCATACGCTCCAAATGCCGATTTGGCAAGACGAATGCTACTTCTGCTATCACCCTCCGCAGCACGGGCAATCCGAACGACGGGTAAGCCGAACCGTGGAAACGCGTGCCTGGTGGCCATCGTATGTCAGCATCTGGCCCCAAAGCGGTTTGCCCACGCCCGAGAGGATCTTGATTGCCTCCAACGCGGCCAACGAACCTATGGCAGAGGAGATCGCCCCCACAACAGGGAACAGCTCTTCGAACGGAGGAGGGGAAGGGTACGCACATTCCAGACACGCCGTGCGGCCAGGTGCGACCACGGCAAGCGTTCCGGTCATTCCCCATTGAGCGGCATCGATCAACGGAACTCCAGCGGTGACCGCCGCGCGATTCAGCCGCAAACGCTCCTCGAATCCCGGAGGGCAGGACAGGACAATGTCGACGCGGCGAGCCAACTCGGCGGCCTCCTGATCATCCGGTTCGTGGTCGATCGCTTCGATCTCCACAAACCGATTCATCGACCGCAGATAGACACCAAAGTCGGGCACGCGGGGCTTGCCGAGACCTTGCTCGGACCCAAGCACCTGACGGTTCAGGTCAGGCGAAATCAAATCGCCGCCATGAGCGATTATGACGCGCCCCACGCCCGCCATGGCCAACATCAGCGAAGCCGGCCCGCCCATCCCTCCGGTGCGTGTCACCAGGGCCGCGGAGTTCTTCAAACGCTCTTGTCCTTCAATCGGCAGCACGCCGGGCCCGATCTGACGATCGTAACGTTCCAGTTCCTCGGAAGTGAGTTGCGACTCGTGCATTTGTCCGTCCTTTCATCTCCGAGGCTGTGACGCCAATCGTAGGTCAGGCTGTGCCTGACGCAGTATCTGGTATCGTCATGCACAGCATGACCTACATATCTCCGAAAACTTACCCGCAAGAGTCTATCAAGTCGACGGCGGGGTGTCTGCGAAGGTGACTGGCAAATCTACGGATTTCCTCAGTCGTTCAAGGAACTCGCGGCGAGGAATCTCTGTCGCGCCCAGACTCCGGAGATGCCGGGTCGACTGTTGGACGTCGAACAGCGTGAATCCGCGCCGCCGCAGAAGTTCGACGAGGCAAGCCAGCCCCACTTTCGAGGCGTCACGCCGGCGATAGAACATGGATTCTCCGGAGAAAAACCCACCTACGGCAACACCGTAGACACCGCCCACCAATTCGCCCTGCTGCCAAACCTCGACGCTATGTGCATGGCCCAATTTGTAGAGACGCTGGTACGCGGTTACCAGACTTGGCGTGATCCACGTCGTCGGCTCGGTTTCGCGCGGTTCGGCGCACCCGGCGACAACCGCCGCGAAGTCCGTGTTGAACGAGACGTGAAACTCGCCGGTGCGCAAGCGACGGCGCAGTCTTCGGGAAACATGGAAACGGTCCAACTCCAGAATGGCCCTGGGGTCCGGGCTGAACCATGCCAGGATCTCAGCGCCCTCTTCGACAATCGGCCAGGGGAAAATCCCTTGTCGGTACGCCGCCAGCAGCCAATCGCTCGCGAGTTGCCCACCTACCATGAGCAGACCGTCGGCGCCGGCCTTCCGAACAGGGGGGAACTGGGGTGACGTAGCATCTGGCATGTGGGAAATCGTACCTGTGGGCGTCTTGGAAGTGAAGACGCAGGGCCGCGCTTCGTACGACTACTCTTAACAGGGCATGCGATCGCGTATAATAGGAACGTGTCGCGAGTTTGCCGCCCAGGTGGACGCGCGATTGTGGTCACTTTCGTCAAGCCGATATTCGTCATGCAAGATTTCTCTTCCCCAACCGATCCGGTGCCGCCTCCCGTGCCCACTTCTCTCACACGGCCGCCAATCGAAGGTCGCTCGACGGAGGCGACTTCGCTGACCGAGGCCAGCGGGAACGTTGCCCCGGCCCCCGCCGGAACGCCCGCATCGTTGACCGTCTTGAGATGGATCACGTTCCTGATCGCCTTGCTTCTTCTTATGCAGTATGCAATTCCCTACTTCATCGAGAGATACCAGTATGCGGTGACGCGCGGACGGCAGCGTGCCGAATACGAAGTCGCGGCCGAGGGGCTCAAGAACTTGCCGCTGGACGAACTGTCGAAGGCGTACCAAATGGTATCGCAGCATGTCGGCCCCAGCGTCGTGCACATCAGCGTTCGCAGTGTGCATGAACAGCAGGTGCCGAACGAATTCGCGCAGCTCTACGGACCTCAACTCCACGTGCTGCAAGGACAAGGATCGGGCGTTATTGTTGATCCGCGCGGGTACATCGTGACAAACTACCACGTTGTGTTCTCGGCTGCCGAGATACTGGTGTCGCTGAGCGACGGCCGGGTCCTGCCGGGCCAAGTGGTGGGAACCGACGTGCTGACCGACCTGGCCGTGCTGAAGGTCGAAGGCGGTGAATTGGTGGCCGCCGAGTGGGGCGACAGTGATTCGTTGGACGTCGGCGCACTGGTGTGGGCGGTGGGGAGCCCGTTCGGCTTGCAGCGTACGATCACGTCGGGTATCGTCAGCGCCAAACATCGTTCGGGAATGGCGGGTGAGGTGTACCAGGACTTCTTGCAGACCGACGCTGCGGTGAATCCCGGCAACAGTGGCGGACCGCTGGTGGACGCGCGGGGCCGGGTCGTAGGAATCAATACGGCGATCCTCGGTGAACGGTACCAAGGTGTCAGCTTTGCGATCCCCAGCAGCGTGGCCCAACAAGTGTACGAACGCTTGAAGACGGACGGCCAGGTCGCACGGGGCTGGTTGGGCCTGGACCTCAGGGAAGTCAGCGACGAGGATGTGCGCAGCCTAGGATTGCCTGACAAGCAAGGTGCATTCGTCGACCGAGTGCTCACGAACATTATGGGGATAGCGATACCGTCACCGGCAAAAGACGCGGGGATTCAGCCTGGCGACGTCGTGGTTCGCTGGAACGACAGCCGGATTCGCAAGCCGTCGGAGTTGATACGCTTGGTAGGGATGACCGAAATCGGTTCTTCCGCCACGGTGGTTCTGCTGCGTGGCGGTCGAGAGGTCTCGTTAACGATCAAGATCGCCGGACGCCCTGAGTTCCTGGATTCGTAAGCCGTCGGCAGGCGAGTGTCGAGGTGGCAACATGACGTGGTTAATGGAGACTCCGCTGCCGGCCATTCTGATGGGCGGTCTAACGACTGCGATTCTGGGCAGCGGTTGGCTTCGGACCGGGAAACAGTGGCTGCTGTACCTGATGGTCGCTGCCATCTTGTTGACCGTGGGAGCGGTCTTTCTGGAACGAGCCGTAGTGACGGATCGCGAGCAGGTTACGGCAACGCTGTACGAGATTGCGGCTCTGGTAGAACGCAACGAGATCGACGAGGCTCTTAAATACGCCTGTTCGGGGTCGCCGGCCGCTCGCAGTACAGCGAAGGCCGAGCTGCCGTTCTACGAATTCCACGAGGTGTCCATCCGGCGGAATCTCGAGGTCGAGGTCTTTCCCGAGCACATTCCGCCCAAGGCGACGGCCGAATTCAACGTGCTTGTCGTATTCAGCACAAAAGACCATTTCATTACGGAAAGTCGCGCGCTGCGGTTTGTCGAGGTCATATTCCTGCAAGAAGAGAACGGCGAATGGCGAGTGAGTGACTACGAGCACTCGCCACCGACCGATGCGTTTAGAACGGAAGACGCTCGAAGTCGGTCGAACCGAGCGTTCGACTGAGCCCCGTCTTTTAGGACGGACTTCCAAGTCCGTCCACCGTCTCGAATCCGACTTTCACTGTCTCTGAACGGACGCTCGCGCTCTCTGGACGGACTTGGAAGTCCATCCTACGAGTCTACACGAGGCCGCCTCGCGAACGTCACTTCTCGATCATCAACTCTCCCCTCTGCGGGTCGTAGGCGTACTTCTGACCGGTCGGCAGAGGGGGCAAATCGATCTTGTTTGCTTCGATGATCTGCGACATGAACTCGTCGTGCGATTTCGGTGCGTTGCCGTGCGCGCCTTTGTAGAATTGCATGGCCTTGTCGATGTTTATCTGCACTATTCTCTCGCGGACGGCGAAGAAAGCCTTCGCAGGCTCAGCAAATACAGCTTGCACCCCCGTGTCGTACTCGTCCAGACTGCGTCCCTGCTTTCCGGTGCCCACGCCAGCCTTGATTCGTTTGGGCTTCGCCGGTGGATCGTTTGCCACCGTGCCAGAGCCTTCGTCACGAGTTGCCGAACCATCGTCGCGCGTGGCGGACCCTCCTTCGCTTGTCGTGTCTTCTCCCGGTGTACCCGTTTCCGACGTCCCAGACCCCGCCGGGGGATCCGACGATGTGGACGTCCCCACGTCTTCAGTACAACCGACAAACGACGCCAACGCCAACATTGTGCAGCACCAGAAGACACGCATGATTCTTCCCCTTTTATTAGTCTGAACGCGTTAGGTCCCAATCCGACATCTCCCGCAAGACATCGTATTTCGTCATGTCGTACTGGAGCGGAGTCAGTGTAACATATCCTTTCTTCAACGCCGTCAGGTCCGTTTCGCGATCTCCAAGATCTGGAGGCGGTTCACCCGCGGCCCAATAGTAGTCGCGTCCCCGAGGGTCCTTTCGTTTGACGAAGTGTTCGCCATATCGCTCGACGCCCATTGGCACGATCCGGACTTCGGCCGGGCGGCTGATCGCAGCCGTGGGAATGTTCAGGTTATAGAGTTGGGCGTCAGACTCCTTCAGCCCGAGTACCTGTTCGATGATGCCCCCTGCGATGGACGCAGCCCGATTGAATTGCGCGTGCTCGTCGAACTCCAGCGACACGGCCACGCTGGTAATCCCGAAAAATGCGCCTTCGATAGCCGCGGCGACCGTGCCGGAGTACAGCACATTGATGCCTGCGTTCAGCCCACCGTTGACGCCGCTGACGATCAAATCGGGCCGAGTGGGACAGAACTCGAACACGCCAATCTTGACACAGTCCGCGGGGCTTCCTTCCACGGCCCAGCCACGATGCCGGTCGCCGTCATAAACGTCCTGGCAGATCAGGGGACTGAGAAAGGTGATCGAGTGGCTCACACCGCTCTGTTCGTGCGCCGGAGCCACGACGCAGACATCGCCTATCTTTTGCAGTTCACGTTCCATCGCCGCCAAGCCTGGGGCGTGAATTCCGTCGTCGTTTGTCAGTAGGATTTGCACGGTCCGTCTTATTGAGCTTGTGATCCGTCTGTTCTTTACGCGGTCTCGGGCCCGATGACCAGGAGTATACGCCCGATAGCGCGGTGGATCAACGACCGGTCCCCTACCCAAACCATGCGACCGACCCTATAATCCGCGGTTTCCTGTACCCAGCCCCGCCAAGGATTTAGGCGGGCTTTTTTCGTTTCTGGCTCTTGTGTGGGATCACCAGCCATGACCGCCAGTGTCTCCGAACCACAGGGCGATTCTTCGCGGGTCTTCGACGAACGGGTGCTAGTGCTGGATTTCGGTTCGCAATACGCCCAGTTGATTGCTCGACGAGTCCGCGAACAGAACGTCTACTGCGAAATCGTTCGCCATGACATAACACCGGAACGACTTCTGACGCATAGTCCCAAGGGCATCATCTTGTCCGGCGGGCCGAACAGCGTCTACGAGGAAGGGGCGCCGCATTGCGATCCTGAATTGCTCCGCTTGGGGGTTCCCGTGCTGGGCATCTGTTACGGGATGCAACTGGTATGCGACATCCTGGGCGGCAAGGTCGACAGTACGCCTTCGCGCGAATACGGGCGGGCCCGTTGCCATGTGACGTCCCACGAGGACTTGTTTGCTGGAATCCCCAACGAGACGGACGTCTGGATGAGTCATGGCGATCAGGTGTCACGCGTATCGGACGAATTCGTGGCATTGGCTCACACCGGCACCTGCCCTATCGCCGCTGTCAGGCACGACAAGCTGCCTGTTTACGGTTTGCAGTTTCATCCCGAGGTGACCCACACGCCCCAGGGCGGCACCATTCTGCACAACTTCCTCGCGGTCGTGTGCGGATGCGAAGGCACGTGGCACCTTGGAGATTTCGCCAGAGAGACCATCGAGAAGATCCGGTGCCAGGTAGGCGACAGCCGGGTTATCTGCGGCTTATCCGGAGGCGTCGATTCCTCGGTCACGGCCGCTTTGCTGCACAAGGCAATCGGCCCGCAGCTCTCCTGCATCCTTGTCAACAACGGACTTCTGCGCAAGGCGGAGCAGGAGGCCGTTTTGGCGGAGTTCACCAATCACTTTCGAGCGGATCTGCACGTGGTCGATGCCGAGGACCGGTTCCTGACCGCGTTGGAAGGCGTCACAGAGCCACAAGAGAAACGGCGTCTGATTGGACACGCGTTCATCGAGTGCTTCAAGGAGGAAGCCGGTAAGATCGAGGACGCGCGGTTCCTGGCTCAGGGGACCTTGTACCCCGACGTGATCGAAAGTGGTGCGGCGCCGGACGGGCCGGCGGCGACGATCAAGCTGCATCACAACGTCGGCGGCTTGCCGGACGAACTGTCGTTCGAATTGATCGAACCACTCCGGGATCTTTTCAAGGACGAGGTGCGGAAACTGGGGTTGGAGTTGGGATTGCCCGAGGAGATCGTGTGGCGTCATCCCTTCCCAGGCCCCGGGTTGGCGGTGCGTTGTCTGGGCCACGTGACGCGCGACCGTTTGGACGTGCTTCGCGAAGCGGATGCCATCGTTGTCGAGGAGATCAAAGCAGCAGGTCTGTATCGCACCACGTCACAAGCCTTCGCCGTCTTGTTGCCTGTGCAAAGCGTCGGTGTGATGGGCGATGCTCGGACCTACGAAAACGCAGTCACGGTACGGTGTGTCGACACGGCCGACTTCATGACCGCGGATTGGAGCCACCTCCCCTACGACGTGCTTGGACGAATATCGACGCGTATCATCAACGAAGTGAAGGGCGTCAACCGAGTCTGCTTCGACATCAGTTCAAAGCCGCCAGCCACGATCGAATGGGAATGAACGTTCAGAACTGGAGTGTGGGAGGGCGAAGCTCCTGCTGAGCCGGAATTTGGGTACCGACGCGCGGCTCGGCCGGAGCCTCGCCCTCCCAATTGCGAAACGGCTGTCAAAAACGCGCGACGGAGTTGCCGCTCACGCGTCGAATCAGCCGGCGCATCTCCAGCACGCTGACGGTCGACAGCACTCGGTGGACTGGCAGTCTGCTGGCTTCCGCAACCTGGTCGATAGTCGTTGGGTCAATCCCAATGGCGTCCAGCACTTGGCGTTCTTGTTCATTGAGCTTGAGTTCCGCAGGATGGTGCACAACGCGGCCATCCGATCGTGGCGTGGCTTCGACCAGCGGGCCAAGCTCTTCCAGCACGTCTTCGACGCATTCCACCAGTTTGGCGCCGTCGCGAATCAGCCGATGGCAACCGCGCGACGCTCGGCTGTCCACTCGGCCAGGCACTGCAAAGACCTCGCGCCCTTGCTCCATGGCGTGCCGAGCCGAGATCAACGCACCGGATCGTTCCGCCGCTTCCACCACAACCACCCCCAGACTCAATCCCGTGATCAGTCGATTGCGTCGCGGAAACGCTCCGCTCACGGGCTCGTTTCGAGGCGGGTTTTCGCTGATCACGGCCCCGGAATCCCGGACCTTCTCGGCCAAGCCGCTGTGTTCCGGCGGGTAGATATTCAGCACGCCGCTGGCCAATATCGCCAGAGTCCTGCCGCCGGCACTCAATGCGCCGCGATGCGCCGCAGCGTCGATGCCTCGTGCCAATCCGCTGACTACGGTCAACCCTGCTCGAGCCAACCCTCCGGCCAATCGCTCCGCCTGCCGCAGGCCATAATTGGTGGCGTGACGTGTGCCAACGATGGCGATGGCCAGCGCGTCATCGTCTCCAAGGTCTCCGTGCACAAACAGGATGCCCGGTGGATCATGTATCTCACGCAATAGACGCGGATAATCTGAATCCATATCGCTGATGATCGAGATGCCGTGGTCGCGACAGATGCCAATTTCGGCTTCCGCATCGATCTCGTCGCGAGCCGACATCAGGGCATGGCTCAGTTTGGGGCCGACGCCAGGAACCTCACGCAACTGAGCTGTGCTGGCCGCCAGTACGGCTTCCGCCGAACCGAAATAGTCCAACAAGGACTTGCGAATCGTCGGGCCCACGCCGGGGACAAGCGCAAGACGAACGGCTGCCGCCAGGGAATCGTCGGTTGCAGGCGGCGGATCACGGGGCGCGTCGCTCAAAGCCTAATCCTTCTGACGATTTCGAGGGATCTCCAACCGTTGAGGTTACCGACCTGCCCGCCAGATGCAAGACAGGACGGACTATCCGCATGATCGTCTTTATCGGTCCCGATCGCGTTTCTGTTGCCGATTCACCCGCCAGACTCGTATACTAAAGGGCAGGGGGTGGATGTCGGCAAGGACTGGGACGAAGAATATGAGCATGAGACACTCATTTGCCAGTCTGATCGCTACGGCGTGTCTGATGGTCGCCGGTCCATCACACGCGGCCGTTTTCTTGCTGGTCAACGGCGGCCAAATCGAGGGCGAATGGGTCAATCGCGACGAAAAACAGCGGCAAACCTATGTGGTGCGCACGAAACGGGGCGGCGTAATCACGCTCGCCAACGCACAGGTCGACGAAGTCGTCGAAAAGTCGGAAGCCTTGGCGTGGTACGAGCAGTGGCTGCCCAAGACGCCGCAGACGGTCGAAGGCCACTGGAAGATGGCTGAGGAATGCCGAAAACGCTGGCTGAAGGAGCAACGCGAGCACCATCTGGGCGAGATCCTCAAGCTTGACCCGGACCACAAGCAAGCGCGCTACGGACTTGGGTACAGTCAGGTCGAAGATCGTTGGGTGAAGACCGACGAGTGGATGACCAGCCAGGGGTACATACGTTATCGCGGGGCCTGGCGGATTCCGCAGGACGTGATGCTGGAGAAAGCGGCCGAGGAGGTCGCGAAGCGTCAGAGGGATTGGAAGGAGAAAGTCAGCAACTGGCATACGTGGATCCGAAAAGGACGTGGCAAGGAGCAGGACGCGATAGACGCCCTCCGAGCGATCGACGATCCAAGTGCCGCACCAGCATTGGCAGACATCCTGAAGAACGAAAAGGAATCGCGCAACGTGCGAATGCTGATGGTCGAGGTCATGGGCGGACTGCGTTCGCCGATCGCCGTGGGGGCTTTCGTCGAGCGGGCCATGAAAGACCCGGATCCGAACATCCGTGACGCATGCTTGGATCAACTGGCTAGGTTCGGCACCGAGCACGCGGTACACGCGTTTCAGAAGATGCTCAAGGCGTCGGACAACAAACTCGTCAATCGGGCGGGCTTCTGCCTTGGTGCACTGGGAAGGCCGGAACCCACGCTTGCTCTGATCAACGCGCTGACCACCGAGCACAAGTTCCTGGTCCCGACCGGCGGCGGCCCGGGAAGGATGAACGTGGGATTCGGCGACGGGCCCGGTGGCGGCGGCAATACGTTTGGCGTTGGAGGACGCCCGAAACTGGTCAAGCAGTCAATGAATAATGAAAACGTGCTGAACGCCCTCGTCGCCATCAACCCGGGCGTCAATTTCGGCTACAACGTCAAAGCGTGGAAAGCCTGGTACGTCGACCAACACCAACCACCGCCCGAAGACCTCCGACGAGACGACTAGTAGCTCGTAGGTTATGCTTCAGCATAACAGCCGTTCGACATTCGGTCGTCGGACCGTACCACTTTAACACGACGAACCTTCCTGCACCGTTATGCTGAAGCATAACCTACACCAACTTCTCGCCTCTCAACGCATTGCATTCGTCAACATTTGATGGTATTTGTGTTTGTTGGCATGCCGGAGTTTGCGCTTACCTGCCTAACTGCGCCGCCATGTACACGCCCTGACTGCACGATCATTCCACGACCAGATTTCCAACGGAGGTACCCCAAACATACAGCGAGCAACCATGCTATGTGTTTCGACAGTCTTGTCCCTATCACTCCTAATTGTCTCCGGTATCTCACAAGCTGAAGATTGGCCACAATTCCGTGGCCCCGGCGCGGCCGGCAGATCTGTCGAAACTGGCTTGCCCAGCAACTGGGACGCTGAAACGAATATCGTCTGGAAGACTCGCTTGCCCGGTCCCGGTGCGTCCAGTCCGGTGACCTTCGGCGATCGCATCTACGTGACTTGCTACAGTGGGTATGGTTTGGACTCGAACTCCCCCGGCGACGCGGGCGAATTGCAGCGAAACGTGGTATGTATCAACCGCCAGGACGGAAGCGTCATTTGGGATACCCCACAAGCGGCCACATCGCCGCAGAAACCCTATCGAAGCTTCATTGCCCTGCACGGCTACGCCTCCGGCACACCGACCATAGATGAAGACGCGATCTACGTGTTCTATGGCACCACCGGCGCCGCCGCGTACTCGCACGACGGCAAACGGTTATGGTTGACGCCGTGCGGCGCGAACACCCACAGTTTTGGAACCGGCAACTCACCGGTTCTGTATGAAGATCTAGTCATCATCAATGCCAGCGTCGAAAGTGGAAACCTGATTGGCCTGGACAAACGCACCGGCGAAGAGGTTTGGAGTCAACCGGGCATCAACCGATCATGGAATACTCCCACGTTGGTCAAGGCCGGCGACGGCTGGGAACTGGTCGTCAACACGCAGGGGAAGGTACTGGCATTTGATCCGGCGACGGGCGAGAAGCTCTGGAGTTGCGACGCCATCAACGACTACATCGTTCCCAGTGTTCTGGCCGACGATGGAATCGTCTACGCCATCGGCGGCCGCAAGAATACGACCGTTGCGATACGCGCCGGTGGACGAGGCGACGTGACAGATACGCACAAGTTGTGGGTGATTGGCAAAGGCTCGAACGTTTCATCGCCTGTTGTGCATGAGGGCCATTTGTACTGGGCCAGTGAAACCAAGGGCGACTTGTACTGCGCCGACATCAAGACCGGCGAGATGGTTTACGAAGAGCGGCTGGATCCGCGTCCCGGGCGCATTTACGCTTCGCCCGTGGCGGCGGACGGCAAACTGTATTACGTCAGCCGCGAACAAGGCACATACATTGTTCCTGCCGCACCCCAATTCGAGCTGCTGGCCCACAATCGGATCGAGACCGATGACAGCATTTTCAATGGATCGCCCGTGATGAGCAACGGACAGATCTTGCTGCGCAGCGACAAGTACCTGTATTGCATCGGCGAGTGATGACGGCCTACAACAGATGTCGGGCCTTGATCTCCAGGTACCGGTTCACCAGCGGTGCGGTCATGTCTTCTGGGAACACGTCTAACGATAGCACGCCTTTGTGCTCCAGGTCCGTCAATACTTGGTGACGCCAGGTCAGAATCTCTGCCGCGGCGGCGGCGCGGTACAGGTTCACGTCGGTCGGATTGGGCATGTCGGCAGCGTCGAACAACTGGTGGTCTCGCATCAGTACACCCAACGGCAAATGACGCCCCACCACGGTGCTCAAATACTGTTCGACCTGGTGAGCGTTCACCTCGTCGATCACATTGGTCATCAGCACCACCAGCGACCGCTTTCTGCAGTGAGACGACAGATACAAGAACGCCTGATCGTAGCGAGATTCGACCAACTGTGGAAAACGATCGAACGAAGCATGCAGCAGCTTGTTCATTTGGTTCAAGCCGCCGCGCGGCGGCACGAACGTATGGATCTGATCCGAAAAACAAATCAGACCGACCGAGTCGCCCTGCTTCAATGCCACGAAGCTGAGCATCAGCATGGCGTTCAGCGAGTGGTCCAGCAGGCTGAGCCCCACCGCTTCGTTCGTCATCATGCGTCCGCAGTCCATCAAGAAGATGATTCGCTGGCTTTGACTGGTCTGATAGTCCTTCACGGTCAGCTTGTTGCGACGCGCCGTGGCCCGCCAATCGATGTGCTTGTAGTTGTCGTCCAGCGTATAGTCGCGCAACCGTTCGAAGTCGTGATCCTGACCGATCTTTCGAGTGCGCCGAACACCCATCAGGCTCAGCCGATTCGTCCGAGCCAATATGGCATAGTCTCCCAATTGCTTCATATCGGGATAGACATACAACTCCGCCTCGGCCGGGTAGGTCAGATGCCGCTGCCAAAGCCCCAGGAGGCTGCGCACGCGAAGATAGACGACGTTCAACTGAAAGGCGCCTCGCCGGCTGGCTGTCAACTCGTAACGCAACGTCGTCCGGCTTCGAGGCCTCAAACGTCGAGGAAACTCCTCGGGCGTCGCCGTGAACTCCTGGGGAACGTCGTCACGGACCCAAACGTTCCACGTTCGGCGCGAGTGATTGCTGACGGTGACGGACACAGGATGTCGTTTCTGCAGGGACGCAATGCGCATTGTCTTGCGTTCCGCCGAAAAAGACCGCTCGGCAGGCAGCGAAAGCAGGTCGGCCAGAGCCACCAGCAGAATCACGAGGTCGACCGTGCCGATCACCAACAGAAGGTCGGGCCGGAACAACAGCCCTATCGACAGCGCGCAGGGGACCAGCATCACAAGGACCAGCGGCATGAACGGGAAGGCTCGCTTCCAGTACGCCAATCCCGCCAGCACCGCAACGAACAGCACCGGCAGTATCAATGGGAGCGTACGGAGCTGGTCGGCCCTTGCTTGGAGCCATTCATACAGTTCGCTCATGTCAGAGCCTTGGCACTTCTACCGATCGGATCACCTGGGTCAGAAGTTCGTCCACGTCGTGTCCTTCCACTTCGGCCTCGGCCGTCAGGATCACTCGATGACGCAATGCGGGCAAAGCCAGTTGCGCCACGTCGTCCGGTACGGCGTAATCGCGGCCGGCAAACGCGGCAAGCGTGCGCGCCGCCTGCATCAATGCAATTCCGGCGCGCGGCGACGCACCCATATGGAACTGCGGCCACTGCCGCGTGAGCCTGACGATTTTGTTGATGTAGTCGATCAGCCGCGGATCAATACGAACGTCGCTGTTCTCTCGCGTGACCCGCGTTATCTCCTCGGGCGTGGTCACCGGCGACAGGTCGGATTCGAGCCGTTCGTTCAAATCGATTTGCCGGCTGTGCAGATCCAGGATCTTCATCTCCTCGTCGGCCTCCGGATAATTCGCCACCAGCTTGAACATGAAACGATCCAACTGGGCTTCCGGCAAGTTGTACGTGCCTTCCGATTCGATCGGATTCTGCGTGGCCAGCACCAAGAACGGCCGCTCGATGCTATGGCTCTTGCCGTCGATCGTCACGCGGTACTCCTGCATAATCTCCAGCAAAGCGGCGTGCGTCTTGGCAGGCGAACGGTTGATCTCGTCCGCCAGCAGAAACTGAGTGAACACGGGGCCCGGACGGAAGCGGAATTCCTGGGTCTTCATGTCGAAAATCGGTGCGCCAGTGATGTCCGAAGGCATCAAGTCGGCGGTGAACTGAATTCGTCCGCAATCGCACCCCATCACACGGCCCAGCGTCCGCACATAAAGTGTCTTGCCCAGGCCCGGTACGCTCTCGATCAGTACATGTCCGCTCGAGAACAGTGCGACCAACGAACCCAACACCAATTCCTGCTGGCCCACATAGATTTTGGTGATTTCCTCCGTAATGCGGTCGAACAGCTTCTTCGTCTCCGTCTCGCGGCCTGCGAAGTCCGAAAGCAAGGCATCGCCCAGTTTTGTGGATGGTGCCTGTGTCGGTCCGGCCGGCAGCGGCGGTGGGGCGCCAGTGACCTCGGGCGATGCAATCGGCGACTCGGCAGACCCCGCCGTCGGTCCGGCAGGGCTTACAGGAGTATCCGCTTGTCCGGCCGGTGTTTTCACAAGCGGTGTTTGGCCGAATGGGTCAGCCTCCGATGGTTCGGCAGGCGTTGGCGTCGTATCCGGCTGTCCGCCCGGGATTTCCATAAGCGGCGACTGGCCGAACGGCTCCGCAGTCGGCTGCGGGGCTTCAGTGGCGTGAATCTGCTGGACAATGCCGCACTGGGGGCATTTCGCCCTGCGTCCCTCGAGGCTGGCAGGCACCTTCAATTGCCGGCCGCAACCGCTGCACTTGAATTCGATGTTCTCAGGATCGCCGGCGGGCGAAGGAGGTTCGCCTGGATGAGATGACCCGCTCATGAAACTCTCCCATGGTGAACGAAAGCGAGCGGAATATGTCTTTCCGCACGCTCGTCGTCAAACAATCACTTCGCGCAACGAGTACTATATTAACATCGAGACCCTGTCGAATGCGAGCGGGCGTTTGAGGCTTGCGCGTAAGATCGCAAACGTAACCACGCTATCGTTTAAGCCGGAGGCGATGGCGGGCGCTACATGTGGATGATCCCTCTCTCTGTCCGCCATCGCCTCCGGCTTCGGGTTAAACTGGCACAAAGTCGAAGGAGCCGGATGATGATTCGCCGCTTGATCACCGCTGCGTTCCCGTTGCGTCTGTTTGGGGCCGCCCTGTTGTCACTCAGTCTGCTTGCGGCCGTGCACGCGGCCCCTGCACAGGAAAAAACTTCCGAAAACGACTCCCGTCTGGCCAATTGGCTGGAGAAGTACCCCGAGGCCGACGCGGACAAGGACGGCGTGCTGGCCGATTCCGAGGCGAAGGCGTTCGCCCGGAAGGCCGTCAGCGAGCGTTGGAAGGAACTGACTGCTCGACTTGGAAGGGGCGCCGCGCCCGCGCTCCGGGGCGAACGGTACGGGCCGCACGAGCGAAACGTGTTGGATTTCTACAAAGCGGACGCCGACGGGCCCACACCCGTTCTGATCTACTTCCACGGCGGCGGCTTTGTGGCCGGCGACAAACGCAAAGGCGGAAGCGTACCGTTGTGTCGGCAGTGCCTGACCTCCGGCATCTCAGTCGTCAGCGCCAACTACCGCTTTGTTAGCCTGGGACGGGCCGGCCAACCAGCCGTCTCGTTCCCTGCGCCGATGCTGGACGGAGCACGCGTGGTTCAGTATGTGCGGTCCAAAGCGGAATCGTGGAACATCGATCCAGAGCACGTTGCCCTGTGCGGCGGATCGGCCGGCGCGTGCATGTCGATCTGGCTGGCCACGCACGACGATTTGGCCGATCCGGAAAGCGAGGATCCGATCGCAAGACAATCCACTCGCATCTCGGCCGTTGTGGCTTACGGTGGGCAAACGGTACTGGATCCGAAAGTAATCGTCGAACACATTGGCGGCAATCCGAGCATCCACCCCTCGCTGCTTCCGTTCTTTGGCGTGACGTCGATCGACGATTTGCGGTCTCCTGAGAAGCAGCAATTGATAGGCGAGGCGTCCGCCACCACTCATGTGACAGACGACGACGCGCCCCTTTACCTGCGCTACGGCGGAAGGCTCGCCGGAACGCCGCTCCCGCCCCGCACTCCGATCGGGATCAGCATCCACCATGCCATGTTCGGCAAGCTGATCAAGGACAAGTACGACGAGCGTGGCCTCACCTGTCATTTGGTGTACTCGGGCCACCCTGGTGAACTCGACGAACTTGGGTTTCTGAAGAAATGC
>CAZURK010000254.1:1163-22692 GCA_964623055.1 uncultured Pirellulaceae bacterium | reverse complement strand
ATAGTAGTTCACGCCGATCTTGTCCAGGTTCTGGTAGTTCAACGTGACCTGTTTCGATTCGACGTTGAAGTCAAAGCTCGTCTCGGACGCGGCAAGCTCCGTTTGGACCTCGCCGCGATCCTCTTCGTCGATGACTTTCGTTGCCTTGTCCTCGATTTCGTCCAATTGCGCCGCAATCGCAGCAAACGCTTCTCGCCAACGATCCACCGGGTGGTCGGCGTACTTCTGGACGATGGCCCCGGCCTGCTCAGGTTCGTCGCTATAGAAGTCCAGATACGCCGCGAAGTAGTCGTATTGCAGGCGCGTGGCCAACTTATCCGCGCTGACCCGACCGAAGAAGTCCAACGCCTCTTCGACGCGGTCCTGTAGCAGCAGGTAGTAGACCACCGCCATCATTTCAGCGTCGTCCAATTCGCGGCGATAGCTCAGAATCTTCAGCATACGGTGATATTGGGCGTGGAAGCGGTCGTTCAGAATCTGCCGCCGCTGGCCCAGAGCATGGGCGCGGGCATTGACCAACGGCCGGTAGTCCAGGTGCTGGTACGCCTTGCGGGCCACCGGGTCGATCGTCAGCAACGGACTGTCGATATAGGCCCCGCACTCGTTCACGAAGCCGCCAGCGTGTTGCAGATACTGACGCACGGCGGCCGGTTCGTTGTGTTTGATGCCGTATGACCACAACGTTTGGTCGTATGCATGTCGCAGGGCCAGAAGCCGGGTCACCTTATTGAAGTACGCCTTGTCCTTCATGCGGAAGGCGACCCGATCCAGTTTTGTTCGGTGCAGGTTGTTTTGCTGGAGGTACTTCACCACGTCGTCATCCGTTCCGTGTTGCGAGACGTAGTCCCACGACTCGCGGTCGATCTTGCTGAACTTCTCGACCACGTTCAGCGTGAACGGTTGGGCATTGGCCAGAAGCTGGCCATTCTTGGCCACGTGGACCGGGTAGTGCGGAAACTCGCCCGCGGCCGGGAAGTAGAAGTGGTATTCCAGCGTTTTTGTATTGTACGGCTCTAGGTCGATGTGGACGCTGCGCGTGAATTGCCCGTTCATCACGGGGATGGCGCCCAGCGGCACTTGCAGAAGCACGTCCAGCTTCTGTCGCGACGAGGTCGGATTGGTCACGACCACCTGGCAGCCGTATACTGTATGAATCAGGAACTCGTCCGTGACAAACTTGTCTAGCCGCTCGCCATCCACATGGCGGTAACGGTCGCCATGCCGGAAGAAATTCTGGCTGACCAGGATCGGCGTCTGTTCGTCGACCGGTTCAGCCGGTTTGACTTCCTCGTGAAACACGACGATCGGCGAGCCGGTCGTCAGGGTCATCTTCGCCTTGTCGAACTCCGACTGGTGCTCCTCCGCCTTGAATGGCAAGTCCAAGACAGCTAGTGCAAACATCATCTCCGGGAAGTTGCGCGACGCTTCTGCGAAGGTCCTGGAACGGAACGGGACACCCTTCTTGGTATCGCGCTCCGCATAGTCGCGCCAGAATGCGCTGACAGTGATCAAGTCCGCCGTCTGCTTCTCGATGGGCAGATGGTAGTAATTGTTTTCGGCCCATTCCTTTGTCTTGTCCAGCTTCTGGTAGTACTGACGCACCAATCCGCGCCGGTCCGCGTCGGCATCAAAGAAAGCGCGCTCGCCGTCCATCGACTTCTCTGCGGCTTTTCGCCGCGCGCGAGCCAAACCTGTAGCGGCCTGTCCTTTCTTCGCCTCCTTCAAATCGGCCGCAACGAGTGCTGGTGCCGCTTCTGTCGGTGCCTCCGGAGCCTCTGGCTCAGCCGCAGCGACCGGTGCGCGGGTCCTTGCAGCCGGGCGAGCCGCGCGCCCACCGCGCGTTGCGGCGGAAGATTCCAGTTTGCTCAATCGCCGCTGGAGCTCAACCGCCTCACCCGTTGCCGCTGCCAGCCCCAGGCTATCATCCGTGTCCAATGCACTGCCTTTGACGGCCGTGTCGAACAGGAAGTTGAAGCGTTCGATATCAGGCGGCAACAGCGCGAACAGATCGCCCACGTGGCGGGACGTGTTTTGACGATCGCTGGCGACGCGCTCCGAAAGCAGGATTCGCTCCACAACGTTCAACTGCGAGTGATTCCAAGGCTCGAGATAGGCCGACAATTTGTCGCCCAGCAGCCAATGATCCAGAAACTGTTTGTCCTTCTTATTCTTCAGATACGGCAACACAACCGTGCGGAAGAAATCGGGGTCCTTCTTGTACAGGAAGAAACTCAGTTCGTGACACGCATACTTCGAGTACTTGGCCCGCTTCTCTTCGGGCTTCAGGTCCGGCCAGCCGGTCAAGAAACCGAACTCGACCAGCGTGGCATCGCCACTAAGCGTTACGTACAGCGAGTAGACCCTGCCCAGACTGTCGTAAGCTTCGAATTTCGAACTGGTAATGTCGCCGAGCACAAACTGCTGTTTGCCGTCGACCACCGTGATCTGCTTTTGCTGGGCGTAGTGCTTCTGTGGATCAAGGCCTGTGGCGAGGCGCAGATCGTTCGGGTCCGCTTCGATTTCAGGCAATGAAATCGACCGGTATGCCGTGGACCGCGGATCGACAGCCACTATGTGCAGATGCTGATGGGCGCCCAGTTCCTCGCGAGGTATGGCCACAACGCCTTCTTCGTCCGCTTCCAGGTTCAGCAGCACGGCCGCCGCTTCGGCCAGGAAGTCCAGATTGGCGAAGCCGCCTCGTCCGGCCGCCTTGCCGCCCATTGCGCCGCCCCCTCCGCCTTCCGTGGGCGCCGCTTCACTTTCTGGAGCGAAATCTTCGCCCGGCTTCGCATCTTGTTTCGATGTCTCGGTACTGCGAACGGCCCAGGGGTTCAGCAGCAGGCTGGGACGCCGCAACATGTTGCCGGGGAACCTCTTGGCATACTGGCGGTCGATGATGTAACGGTATTCGTCGCCCAGGGCGCGACCCGCGACATACAGCGAATCCAGTTTCTTTGGTATCACCCAGGAAGACTCAGCATCGCGCACTCGGCTGAAATGAGCGTAAGCAGAATAGGCCGGCTTGTAGCGCGTGCCGAACACGTGGACGCGAGCGAATTTGCTGGCGTTTTGCAGGCGAACCGTGACGGCCTCCTCGCCTGCCTGGACGGCAGCAATCGAAAGCGGTTTGTTGCCACGCACCTCCAATTGCCGATTCGCGCCCAGCACATACCCCAGATCCGACTCGCCGGCAGCCACGCGAAGGTGGATTCGTCCATTCGGCCGCTTCAACCACAAGTCGTAATCGCCTCGCGGCAATCCGGCGATGCGCAACAGGCCGCCGTCAATCGAGATGGCGTCGAAGCGGTCGGCTACGAACGTACCTCCACGCAACTCCAGCAGCGATAGTTCTTCGCGCAACGGCTTATCGGATTTGCCCGTGTAGGGCACCACCAGCGTATCGCCCTCTCGGCCGTGCAAATGGTTGCGACCGGTGTGCTGATCGCGCCCCAGGGTCCATGCGCGCGTGGTGTCCTCGGGGCCGGTCACCGTGACCGAAAAAATATCGGCCAGTGGCCCCAAAAGAACGCGGCCTTTCGCGTCGGTCTTGAGCATCACTTGTTTGGCATCGGTGAAATCGCGGTGCTTGAGCGAAAATCGTACCGGCCGATCCGCCTTGGGCTCGCCCGTCTTGCCCAACAGTTCCAGGACGTATTGGCCGTCGATCAATGCCAGGTGCAAGTCCTCGACTTTCTCCGTGCGGTCGATCTCGTTCATCGCGAACGTTTCGCCCACCGACAAGTCGAGCTTCTTGTTTTGGCTGAAGTTCTGGACCTTGGCCTTGAGAGTAAAGCCGATGTTGGACAGTCGCTGCGGCGTCTGGAACTCGTAGGTCGATTCGCGATCTTCGTGCAGCTTGAAATCGGCCACCTCCTTGGTCGTGGCTACGCCGTCGTGGTCCGTCGAAGTGATCACCAGGCGCACGTCTTCCAACACGGCCAACGTCACGGGCGTTCCGTTCAAATAAAGCTGCGGTCGAACGACCACGTTCGCCTTCTTCCGCTGCAACAACGATTCGCGATCCACATAGATGCCAGCCGCCAGCGAGTAGTTTTCGGCTTGGTGCTGAAACCAATCGAGCGAGCAGTAATCGCCGCGCGACAAAATGATGGGCTGGCGTCTCGGTGAATTGCTGAACGGCACGACGATTTCGCCTTTTTCGTCCGGCGTGTATTCGCGACCGGCGAACCAGATCGTGGCGTTGGGCAGCTTGCGGTTCTGCTCGTCCATCACGGTGAACACTTGGCCTGCCGTCGTCGTGCGAACCAGATGACGAAGCCTTCCTTTGCGAATCACCGCCCGGCTGCTCTTGCCGTTGCCGATGAAGTCGATCACGTACACACCGGGCTTCTTCAGATCCGGAAACTCGAAGTGCCGGCCCACTCGGCGCAGCGGCGGTTCGGCGTACTCGTGAGTCGTTTCCCAGTTGGCGACCAGACCGTCCAGGTTGACGTCCGTGTTCACTTCGGCCAGGCGTTCGCGAGTGAAGTTGCGCGTGTTGATTTCGTAGACCTTGACGATCAGCGTCTTGACGTTCTTGACCAGCAAATCCAGGCTGACCGCGTCGTCGGCCGCAAAACGCTTCTTGTTGGTGTGAGCAAAGTCAATGTCGATCCGCTCTTTTAGCACCTGGTACTCGGCCGGTTGCAGCATCGAGTACCATTGCTCGCCCTCGCCGAGGCCGTTCACGATCTTCGTTTCGGCAAAGTTGCGTTTCAGGTAGACGTCGTTGATGTACGGCTCGTACGGTTTGTAGGTGGTCTCGTCGACGAAGAAGTGGTGTAAATAGCTGCGCACCAAGGGCTCGTCATTGACCACCGGTGGCAGCAGGATCATCTTCTGGAAATTGGCTTTCAAGTTCGCTGTATGGCGGCGGCTTTCCTCCAGACGCATGAACTCGACATTCATGTAGCCGGCGTTCCGCGGCAGTTTGATGTAAGTCATGAATCGCTGTTTGTCGTACACGCCCTGCGAGCGGTCGAAAACCAGCCGGCGGTAAAGCACGTTGGCCTTCAGCGAATTGTGGACCGGAGCCAGTCGCTGGGCGAATCCCCAGAGGCGATCCAGATACGCTCGGTGCTGTTCCGCGTCGTGACGCCAGTCCACGTCGTCGTTCGGGTGCAACTTGGCGAGGTAGGCATTGACAGAATTCGTCTGGTTCAGCAAGTCGGGTTTCAGCTTCAGGCACTGGTCTAACTGCTCCAGCAGCAACAGCCGGTGGACATTGAACGATCCGAACCCGCGGCTGTGCTGGTAGTTCAAATCGTCGACGACCAGTTTCGGCAGATTCGGATAGTCGGGCCGTCCCAAGCGTTCGAGCAAATGACGCCGGCGATCCGCGTTCAATTCGGTGGTCACGAGCCAATCATGGGCCGCATCCTCGAATCCCTTCAGATTCTGGTAGCGACCAAAGGCCTCCTTCATCAACGTTCCGCGGCTGATCAGCTTCTGATCCAGGCTCGTTGGCAAATTCGGTTTTCGGTCCAGCAACTCCCGCTGGTGGTCGAACGTCAGGTTCAGACGCTGGCGAATGAACTCCAGGGACTTCGCGGGGTCCTTTGCATAGGTCAGAAGGGCTTGCCGGTTCTGGATTTCGCGAACGCGTGGGGTGTGCTTGTACCGTTTGATCCATGCCTCCAACAACTCGTCGGCTTTGTCAAATTGTTCCGTATTCTGGTAATGGATCGCGTGGTAGTAGTAGTAATCCTCCGTTCCGGGAATCAGTTGTTTCAGGGGAACCGAGCGGTCGCGGGCCAAAGAAAAATCCTCGATGTAGTCGATTTCCGCCCCAACGGCGAATGAGGCGGCCAGAATCATGGCCATTGCGGCAAGAGTTCGCGCCAAAGTACTCATGGAATTTCCCTCACATCGGCGGGTGCGCGCAATCGCTGCGCTACGGGTCCAAATACCATTCTACTAAAAGACGATGCAGGGTGCAGAACGGTGCGCTTCGGGTGGCAGAATAGAGGCAGATACTTCGGATAGACCCTGCCAGGAGCTGGATTCGCAACATTCAGCAGGCCAAGTTCTCGCAGACCTAACTACGAATCGGTGGCGGATTCTCGTTGACCGCCTACGTTAAGCCGTTTGACGAAGTCGGTGTGTTTCGATGTAGCCAGACCTTGCTTCAATACCTCCAAGACCTGGCGCATGTCGCCGACGAGCAGTGCGTGGGGGTCCAGCCACAATCCGGGGAAAACCTCACTACGGAAAATGCCGTCGCTGTCGGCCTGAAGCAGATCGTAACGTCCACCGCGCAAAACGTACCAGTCGACTGCGGCGTCTTCGACCCGCCACACGACATATTCACGTATGCCATTGCGGCGATACGCCTCTTTCTTGTCGTGCAAGTCGTAGCTGGAACTGCTGGCCGCGATTTCTCCCGCCCATTCCGGGCCGTGTGTGACGTAGCCGTCTTCGTCGCGTGTCTGGCCGCCATGCTTGGGCAGAATGCGAAGAAAGGCGTCTGGCTGTGGTTCGTTGTCCCAGTCCAGCCGAACCGTTGCGTTGTCGGCAACCTGGGCCCCCGGCGTTTGGGCCTCGTACTGTACAAGCCAGCCGATCAACTTTGCATGGGGCGCGCCGTGGCCCTCGGTAGATACCGGTGACGGCATGTAGACGACTCCTTCGATCAATTCGGCTTTCTTCACGTCGGGCATTGCCTGATAGCGGCGTTCGAACTCGTCACGCGTTAAACGATCGCCGGGGCGCAACGGGCGACGAGCTTGGGCCGAGGTTGTTGAAACAGCATCGGTTGCCATGACTGACTCCGATAGAATGGCCGTGCGACCTCGTGGGAGCGACTTCTATGCTCAATTGTAAGCCTCTCGGCCAAGATGTTCCACTTCGAATCTAGGGATGAGTCCCTATCCGCTTCTGCCGGAAGCCATGGTCTATTCTCCGCTGAGGCGGCTGTGCGTACGCATCAATGCCCTTGAATCTTGAGCCGACCGTGCAATTCGCGTATAGTTGTAGTGCCGCGATCCGAGAGCCGCACGTGCGGCTTCAGGCATTCTGGAAGATTTCAAACCGAGCCATCCTTCGAACTGCTCTGACCTTCAGGAGGTT
Organism: uncultured Pirellulaceae bacterium; assembly: GCA_964623055.1. GTDB lineage: Bacteria > Planctomycetota > Planctomycetia > Pirellulales > Pirellulaceae > JADHUC01. Next base: position 15,624 of record CAZURK010000254.1, on the reverse strand, counting down.
TTTCTTATGGCCGACAAGCTCACGCGTCGTCGTTTTGTTCAGAATAGCGCTGCTGCCGCGGCTTCGCTCGCCGCGCTACCTGCCGCCGCAGGGACCGTTCTGGCGGGCAATCCTACAGGTGAAGACACCAGCAAGATCTTGAACTACAACTCCGACATGGAATATCGCCGTTGCGGTCGCACAGGCATGATGGTGTCGGCGGTCGCCCTGGGCGGTCACTGGAAACGGATCGACCGGATGATAGGCGGCGATAAGGTGCCAGGCTGGATGACCATGAAAATCGGCCAGCAGGCGTTCCAGAAGAATCGGGCCGAAGTGGTCAGCCGCTGTATTGCCCGGGGCATCAACTACGTGGACGCATGCTGCCGCGAGGAGATTTTGGCTTACAGCCGCGCCTTGCAAGGCCGCCGCGACAAGATGTATCTGGGCTACTCGTGGCACATCTGGGAAAGCCGTTTTCCCGAATGGCGATCGCAGAAGAAACTGAGGGAAGGTCTGGACCAAGGCATGAAGGAAGCGGGCCTGGACTACGTTGACCTGTGGCGGATCAGTTTGCTGGTCGAAAGCAGTCGCCATGACAGCGCCGAAGTCGAGGAAGCCGTGGCCGCGCTGGAATGGGCCAAGAAGACGGGCCGAGCCCGCTTCATTGGCTTCTCGTCCCACGATCGCCCGCATCTGAGGAAGATGATCGAGACCTATACCGACCAGATCGAAGTCATCCTCACGCCCTACACGGCCAAGAGCAAAATGGTAACCGACGAAACCGGTCTTTGGGCCGCCCTGAAGAAACACGACGTGGGCTGGTTCGGTATCAAACCGTTTGCCAGCAATTCCGTGTTCAAAGGCGACAGCTCGCCTGACAGCCCTCACTTCGAGGAAGACAATCGCATTGCCCGTTTGGCCATTCGTTATATCCTCTGCAACCCGGCGATCAGCGCACCCATGCCTGGCATGATCTCGACGCAGCAAGTGGACAACGTCTGCCTGGCCGTGAAAGAACGCCGCGAACTGGACGTAGAAGAGCAAGCCCACTTGGACCGAGCCATGGAACGCGCCTGGGCAAACCTGCCCAGCAACTACCAGTGGCTGAAAGGCTGGGAATACGTGTAGCGAGATGACGAGGCACCGTCGTCTCTGATCAAGCCGGCCAGTTTGTTCGTTGCCATCCGGAACTCGCTTGGGGGAAGGGGAGAATCCCAGCGAATTCAGGGCGGCAACGAATTGACCACACATCCGCAATCCCCTGTTGTCTGCAGCTTTGGCCGGCGTGACAGAGGCTGTAACAACAGGTTCTTCTGAAGCTGCGGCTGACGACGAGTCCGAGAAAACCTCGGAAACGTCCCGTTCCGTCCCTCCCATAACGGCCGTACACTATCTTCCCCTGCATTATCTCGATCGGGATGAAGGGGGCGATGCCATAACTTGCCGGTCGCAAACCAGTGGACAGCCAGAAATGAGCCGAATAGAAGAAACGACAGTCACTTGCCACGTTTGCGGCCACAAGCAAGGCTTCAGGATGTGGTCATCGGTCAATGTCACACTCGATCCGGATCTCAAACAGAAGCTCTTGGATCATTCGCTGACGGCTTTTCGTTGCGAGCAGTGCGACGGTACGACCCATGTCAAATACAGTCTTTTGTATCACGACATGCATGCCAAGCTGATGATCTGGTTGGTCCCCGACGAACAAAAGGCGGGCGAATTGCCCCCGCTAGCTGCGTCCATGGCGGTTGATGGCCTCGTGTTGCGGCGTGTTGATTCGATGAACGGGCTGATCGAGAAGATCCGAATCGCAGACAATGGTTTAGACGACCGCCTCGTCGAAGTGCTCAAACTGGTCCTGCGGGACAAACTGACGAAAGGACAGAAGGGAAAGCAATTGCAGTTATTGTACGACCAAACGGTCGATGATGTGGGTGACGGTCCACAAATCAGTTTTGCAGTCTTCACCGACGACGGAACAAGAAGCCTCCTCACCCCGAAACAGATATACGATCGCTTGAAGGAGAGCATGTCGTCTACACTGGCAGATCTCGATGGGCAAGGCTGGAACTGGCTGAACGTCGATGCCCAGTGCGCCAGTTGGCTGATGGACAAAGTTGCGAATCAAGGCCAACATAGGGAAGAGTCGTAGGTCAACACCACTTTGGACGCGGTTCGGGGAGGTGAATCCATGCCGATTGCAGTGACGTGCCCTGGTTGTGGTCAAGTCACGACGGTCCCCGACGAATGGGCCGGGATTCAGGTGCATTGTCACAACTGCCAGGTCGAACACACGGTGCCCGTGCAGAAATCGCCTGGAAGCGGTCAGCTCGGTGACGCCGAAGGGCCTCCGGTTCGCACAGACCAACCGCCGGCGCGAGAGGCGCCTTCAAGAGCATTCCGGGGAGTCGTGGATCGAATGTTCGAAGGCATGGGCCAGGCGTTGAGCGTTCGGAAGCTGACGTTCTTCCTGCTTTCAGCCATCACGGCCTTTGTTGTGTGGGGGCTGCTTATCCGGACCGGCTTCGCCATCGGCACGGCTGTCGGCTTTGTAGTGCTGCCCATCGCCAACTCGGTAGCAGTTGGGCTGTCGGGCGTGATCGCCGGCGGCGTGGCCTATCTGGCCGTCGAGGAAGGGCAGGGGAGGGCTTGCCGGGTGGCGGATGCGTTGGCGTTTTGCCGCCAGCAGTTTGTCGCTCTGTTCTTCGGCACAATTCTGCTCGCCGTGGGCGTGGGTTTGGCCGGGGGAATGGTAAACGGGCTGGTTGCTTTGCTGAATCTTAGCCGGACGGTGGGTTCGCTGGTCGGCTCGCTGCTGTTCGTGCCCCAAGTCCTGGCGAACGCGGCCCTGGTCGTGCTGTGCCTGGTTGGCGTTCTCGTCCCTTGTTCCGTAGCCGTGGAACAACTTGGCCCCATTCAAGCGATCAGGAGGCTGATTTCGTTGCTGGTCCAACGCCCCGGCGGCCTTCTGCTGCAGTTCGGAATCACGCTGTATATGGGCGTGACGATGTTGTTCGTGCTGGCGGTTCTGGCCACCGTGTCTCTCGGGCCCACGTTTGCCACAAACGGTCCGAGTCTCGCCAGATGGATGCCCTCTTTTCTTTCGTCGGATGCTGGGCAGGTAAGCCTGCCTGGGGTGTTCAACATGTTTGGCGACCTGGCGGACATTCCTGGTATGGAGGGCGTCGAGTCTTCCGGCCTGCTTTCAGGTCTCTCTTCTTCGAAGCCGGCGGAGTCGCCCGGTCATTGGGGCGACTGGTTGCGGGAACTGGGCATTGGCGTCGTCTTCATCGCCGTGCTTGCTTTCCCAGTAGTCTTCTGGATTTGCGCATTCGCCCGATACTACGAATCGCTGACGCCGACATTTCCCACGTTGGCTCCAGAATCGAAGAGCCCGCCAACCCCGCCCCCACTACCCATGACTGGAGGAGATGACGCATGAAAGGGAAGATGGACCGTCGGGACATGCTGTTGTCAGTTGCTGCCGGCTTGTCGGGATCGCTGCTTGGCACGCCAAGCGGAGTATGCGGCCAGGCTACCGCGGACGAAAAGAAGCGATTGGGCGTCTGCGTCTATTGTCTGGGCCTTCGCAATCGGGCGGAACGGGCTCGGGACAAGAACTCGAATCTTGCCGACCCGTTGAACTTCCTCGAATACTGCCACGGGATCGGTGCCGGTGGGATTCAGACGCCGCTTGGCACGCGAGACAAGGATTACACGTCACGGCTTCGCAGTCAGGCCGAAACGTACGGTATGTTCATCGAGGGTATCGCGGGCCTTCCGCACGACCAAGCCGGTGTCGAACGTTTGGATGCAGAGGTCCGCACGGCCAAAGAATCGGGTGCCAGTGTGATCCGGGCTGTGATCATTCCTGGTCGTCGCTACGAACGGTTCGATTCGGCCGAAGAGTTTCAGAAGTTTGTGAAACGCGGTGTAAGATCGCTGGAACTGGCTGAACCGATCGCTGCGAAGCACGGCGTCGGGCTAGCCGTTGAGAACCACAAGGACCAACGCATCCCGGAACGGCTGGAAGTGTTCAACCACATCAGCAGCGAGTGCGTCGGCGCGTGTGTAGACACGGGCAACAGCTTTTCCCTGTTGGAGGACCCGATCGCAGTTGTCGAGGCGTTGGCGCCATGGGCGTTTTCCGTCCATTTGAAGGATCAGGCCGTGCAGGAATACGAGGACGGTTTTCTGTTTGCCGACATTCCATTGGGGGAAGGATTCCTGGATCTTGCCAAGATGGTGGAGATTCTGCGCAAAGCCAAGCCAGCGGTCCAATTCACACTGGAAATGATCACTCGCGATCCCCTTCGTGTTCCGTGTCTGACCGACAAGTATTGGGCCACCTTCGCCGATGTACCCGGGCGCGACTTGGCTCGCACGTTGCGAACCGTCCGAGCGTCCGCCTTCGAAGGGACGCTGCCGCGCGTGAGTCAATTGCAGTTGGACGGACAAGCCGACAAAGAGGAGTCCAACGTGAAGAGGTGTCTTGCGTACGCGCGCGAGCAATTGAACCTTTAGCCGAGGTGGATAGCGCCACTTCGAACGTCAATCATCAAGAGGAGACAGATAATGCGTCAAAGAACATCTTCGATTTTCGTCACGCTTGTCGTGGTTGCCACTCTGCACGTGACTTGTTCTCGAGCGGCCGATCGTGTGAAGACGCTCGAAATCGGGCAGCCGGCACCGGACTTCTCGCTTCCCGGCGTGGATGGGAAAGCCTACGGACTCGACGATTTCGCGGATGCAAAGGTGTTGGTTGTGGTGTTCACGTGTAACCACTGCCCGACCGCAGAGGCGTACGAGGAGCGAATCGCGGGTTTGGCGACGGCATATCGCGACAAAGGCGTCGCCTTGGTGGCCATTTCGCCGAACGATCCTCTGGCGGTGCGGCTGGACGAACTGGGCTATACGGATGTCGGTGATTCGTTCGACGACATGAAGATCCGCGCCAAGGACCAAGGGTTCGAATTTCCCTACCTGTACGACGGCGAGAACCAGAAGGTCTCCAGGGCGTATGGGCCCGTCGCCACTCCGCACGTCTTCGTTTTCGACAAGGAACGCAAACTGCGCTACTCGGGGCGTGTCGACAATTCAGCCAAGCCTGATCGAGTGACGTCGCATGACACTCGGGCCGCGATCGACGCGCTTCTAGCTGGCCGAGCCGTGCCGGTAGAGCGAACACGAACCTTCGGCTGCTCGATCAAATGGTCCGATAAGCGCGAGTCGGCCCGGATGTCGCTCGAACGATGGAATCTGGAGGAGGCAACGCTTGAAATGGTCGACAAGAAAGGCGTCAAAGACCTTGTGGCAAACGACTCGAAAGAGCTTCGCTTGATCAACGTCTGGGCGACCTGGTGCGGTCCGTGCAAGGCCGAGTTTCCAGAACTGGTGACCATGCATCGCATGTACCGCAAGCGAGAATTCGAGTTGGTAACCATCAGCGCCGATTTGCCGGAGCGCAAGAGGCAGGCCCTGAAGTTCCTGAACGAGCAACATGCTTCGTGCACGAACTACCTGTTTGAAGGCGAAAACGAATACGAACTAGCGGAAACATTGGATGCCGAGTGGCAGGGGGCATTGCCATACACAATGCTGGTCGCCCCAGGTAGCAAGATCCTGTTCCGCAAGCAGGGCAGGCTCGATCCGTTGGAGCTGAGAAAGGCGATCGTCGATTATCTCGGACGCGTATACAAATAGGGGAGCCGCTCGGCTCGGGAGGGCGACGCTCCCGCGGAGCCTGGCTGTGCGCGGGTCTCTGACCCCGCACATGCGGCTGACCGAAGGTCTCACGAAGTGCAGGAGACCTGCGGTCGGCGGTTTCGGCGAGGTCAGGAGATCTGCGCCGAGCGTAGTCCGTGGTCGCCCTGAATCCGTGGGGTCACATCCCGGAACTCCCCCACGGATTCAGGACGGCCACGGATCGAAACTGCCGAAGTGTTAAGACTCTTGGGGGAAGACTCCCACTCGGCTAGACGTTGTCAGACAGGATCCGGCAACTGGTACGGCTTTCGCTTGGCACGGTCGATCAGCGAGTTGGCTTCGTCGTCATCGGGGAACATCTCGCGTTTCGGATCCCAGCGTAGTTTCCGCCCCAGCCGCCTGGCAATGCCGCCTAGATGACAGATCGTCGCGGTGCGATGGCCGATCTCGACATCGGCCGCGCAACGTTCGCGCGACTTGATGCAGTCCAACCAGTTCTGCATGTGGTTGTCGCTCTTGTACAGCCGGATGTCGCTGTCGGTGATTTCCTCTTTCGAGATGGCAATGGGGACCGTGTTGAACTTGCCGCGAGTCATAAACATCTCGCCCTCGGTCCCGACGAAGTGTCCTCCACCAAGCACTGAATGATCCGTGGCCAGTTTCAGCAAGATTCCGCTGGCGTAACGGTATGTGACCTTGCTGTTGAACTGGTTGCCGTGCGGCTCGATCTCCACAGGTCCGGTGTCGTCGGTGCCCAAGGCCCACTGGACCATGTCCAGACCGTGCGCGCCCCAGTTGGTCAAAAGTCCGCCGGAATGCTCGCGGATGCGCTGCCAACCAGGATTCTCGTAAGTCAAGTAGCGATTCATGCTGAACGGCACAACGGCCGTTTGCCCGCACCATCGATCCCAGTCCATGCCTTCCGGCACTGGTTCCTCGCGAAGTTCGTATTCGCTGGCCGGTTTCGAGCTTTCGTAGTTGGTGCAGATCACTTCCTTGATCTCGCCCAGTCTTCCGTTCCGCACCAACTCGCATCCTTGGCGGTTGCGGAGGTACGAGCGTTGTTGCGTGCCGGTCTGAAAGACTCGCTTGTACTTGCGCACGGCGTCGACCATCACTCGGCCTTCGCGAATGGTCAACGTGAGCGGCTTCTCGCTGTAGACGTCCCGGCCGGCCTGGCACGCATGAATCGCGGGCAGGGCGTGCCAATGGTCACACGTGGTGATGATTACTCCGTCGATGTCCTTGCGTTCGAGCAACTCGCGGCAGTCGAGATGAACGCCGAAGTCGGCGCCCTTTTCCGGCATGTCCTTTTCGTAGGCCGCGATCCACTCGCGCGACTTCTTTGGCCAGATGTCGTTCACAGCGACAATCCGCGCGTCGCCACCAGGGCTCGTAACGCGTCGCACCTCGCCGAGCAATTGATGCGCCCGCCGTCCACAGCCGATCATGCCAATCCCAATGCGATCGTTCGCTCCAGGCTTGTCCTGAGCAGCCAGCACGCCTGACGGAATCACGTGGGGAGTTGTGATGCCGGCCGCAACCAGAGCGGCACTGCGTTTGAGAAAACGTCGGCGAGTGGACTTTCTTGACGTGGTCATTTTGGGACTCCTGTTGCCTCATCGCAGCCCGCGGCCGCAATTGAGAAGGATACGGGATGCCAGATTCGGGATACGGGATGCGCGGCTGACCAATGGCTTTGGTGTGACAAGGGTACAATCGCATGCTGCACCGAGGTGGCGGCACCTTTCCGAACGGTCTTATCCCGAGTCTCGCATCCCGCATCCCGCATCCCGTCACACCGTTGAGTCTACGCGAAAGCCTCGGACGCCGCAAAGAACCTCGGCATAAAATGGCGCAGCGGAACGGGGCCGACCCGGAAAAAGCTCGTCACTTGGGTTGCGATTTGCTATCCTCGCGTGAAAACCCTCTCTCTGCCGAAAGGAACATCATGAACCGTTTGTTGACCACCATCTGTTGTGCAGTCACGCTGGTCGCCGTCTTCTGCGGCCCTCCGATCGCAGAGGCCAAGGACTATCCGCCGACCACCGAATTGATGGATCAGGTGCCGGTGGCCGAGCAGCCTGATCGAGGAAGCCGATACGGCGCGACGGCAGTCCGCTTGATCACGCGCGGCTACGAGGCAATCTACTTCAGCTTCGAGCCGACCGATGGCTCGAAGGCGTCCCGCTGGTTTGTTTACGACACTGCCCAAAAGAAGATTACCGCGGTGAGCGGTGATGTGGACTTGCCGTCCAGCGATCCGGCCCTGCGAGACGACTGGAAGGCCATGGATCGCTGGCGCCGTTACTTCACACCGGCCGGCCGCGAGGATCTGCTTGCCATCGAGCATCTTGAAGAAGGCTTCAGTTGCCACGCCCGCCAGGGGCGCTCGGCCGGCAAGCCGGCAGAGATCTTCGTGGACCGGGCGTCTGCGAATGCCACGCGGATCTGTGCATTGGAGCCGTACGAAGGACGGGCGCTTCACCAAGTCCATTGGCTGCGGCTGATGCCTTCAGGCTGTGTGGCCGTCTTGGCCGGGGACGGCAACGTGACCGCGCTGCAGATCTACGAGAACCCGATGCTCGACGCGATCGGAGCCCAATGGAACGCTCTGATGAACCATGCCTACCGCGACGAGCCAACCGTGCGGGCCCGTTATCTGGGAAGCCTGTACGACTTCTCGGAGTACGCCGACCGTGGGTTCGACCCGCATCTGCTGGCCTCGGATGGCCGTGTGTACTTTGGCACTATGCCGCATCATTCGTCTGAAAGCGCACCGGTCTTCTGCTTCGCCCCAGGGCAGCGGAAGCTGGTCTTGTTGGGCGATGTCGCTCGCATGGCGGGGATTCACCAGCCCGGTGCCGCACCTCATATGATGCACAGCAGCCTGATCGAAATGAACGGCAAGATCTACTTCACGGGGCAGGATTGTCATTACGCCGGATGGAACTTCCCTTGTGACCGCGAGGCGGAGCGAGCCCGCTACTTGGGTTCCCCCATCGTCGAGTACGATCCGCAAACAACGGAGTCTCGCTCGCTGGGAATCCCGTTGCCCGGCGATCACGCTCTATTTCGCATTACCGGCGAAAGGCCCAGCGAATAACCACATTGACCGGCACTTGGGACATTCGCTGGGCTATGGGGCAGACTGGCGAGTCTCGCGCGGTCGGCATCGGAGACGACCACATCTACCAACTGGATCTGAAAACGGGCGCGATTCGGGCGATGGCGAAGCGTCCCGACATTCACGTGATGGAATTGGGTACCGGTGTGGTTCGTGGGAGCACTATGTACCTGATGCCCCGAGTCCTGGCCAAAGACCGGAGCGCCCGTCGCACCACGGCTGTCTACACGGTCGATCTCCGATCGAGCAAGACCTTGTATCACGGTGTGATTGTCGACAACAAGGGGCGGCGGCCGAAGGACCTGAACCGTTTCGTCTTCCTACCCGACGGCCGGATTTTCGTCACCGGAACCGTCTACGGCCTGCCGTCAGACAGGAACTACATGCCGCGTTACCGCGACAGCGAACCCTTCCGACTGGATTGTGCTGCGTTTGTGATTGACAAGCTGCCACCCGGAAAGCCTGTCGAACTGTAGACGCGTCAGACTAGAAGCCCTCGCCTTCGAAGCCGGCACACAGCGCCATCGTCTCGACCCATTCGCGCCAGTGTTCGAGCTCCGATCCGCTCAAACGCGTTGGGCGTCTGATCTCTTGCGTAACTCTTTGGCCCGTCACAGGGCTTTCCACGAAAACCGTCAGCCGACCGTTCGAGGTACAGCGGAACTCGACGGAAAACGGTGTACCTGCGGGGAGGCCCGGCGGCAGATTCTCGATGACGCATTTGCCGATCCACGTACATTCCTTCAGCGACTTGCTTTCGCCCTGAACGATTTGGATCGTCAGCGAATCCTGCCCTTGCTTGTGGGTCTTGAATGTGCGTTTCGCAGAAGCCGGCAAACGGGTGTTGCGAGGAATCAATATCGCGTGACGTTTGCCGCCCTTCTTATCGGTCGCCACGATCCCCATGCTGTGCGAGTTGACCTCTTCGATCTCGAAGCGTGGCGGTCGCCCTTCCTTCTTGGCCAGCCGCGCCGCGGCATACAAGGCCGCTCCGTGAGCGACCGCCTGATCGACCGAAATCGACGCATCCGGTTCCTTGCCGGTCAGCTTCTTCAGCATGTCGCGAATCATCGGCGTGTGCGACATCCCACCCGCCAACAGCACATGATCGATGTTCGCCGCTTCGACCTCCGCCATCTGCAACGTCTTTTCGATCGCCGTTTGAATCCCCTCGATGATGTCTCGGGTGAAGCTCTTGAGTTGCTGGCGGCTGACGGTGACTCGCGCTGGGTTTCCCTCGAATTCGAAATTGATGGTCGCTTTGTCATGATCCGACAACGCGCAACGCGCGTCTTCGCACTCGCGCCACAGCAGTCCGGCGGCATTGGGCTCAAGGCGTGGATCGAGACCGTACTTCTCGGTGAACAGTTTCGCCACCTTGCCGGCCAGCCGACCATCCCAATCGTGGCCGCCCAGAACAAAAGCACCGCCGGTGGCCAGCACGGAGAACTTGGCAGCTTGGGCTTGGATCAGGCTCACGTCAAAGGCCCCGCCGCCAACGTCGCAAACCAAGAGCCTTTGCGACGATTCGCCTTTGGCCGACTCGAAAAACTCGTGTTGCTGGGCAAACGCCACAGCAGCGGCTGTGGGTTCGTTGATGATGTCCAGCAGTTCCAGTCCGGCAATGTAAGCAGCATCCTCGACGGCTTTTCGCCGAACGTCGCCGAAATATGCGGGCACGGCGATGGCGACCTGGTTGAACTCGCCGATCTCCTGGCCAACATCCTTGACCAGCTTGTTGATGATCAGCGCTTGAAGCACCTCTGGTGGATAGTGCTGGCCGCTCAGGGCGCTGTGATACGAGTTGCGGCCCAAGTCCCGTTTGATACGCTCGGCGAGACACTCGGCTTTCGTCCCCACCGCATCCAAAGCGTCCTTGCCGATTGCAACCGTTGATCCATCGATCATTACCACGCTAGGCGTGGCCAACTGCCCTTCGGAATTGGCCAGCGTTGCGGGCTTTCCGGTCTTCTTATCGATGCGAGCAATGGAGGAAACGGTCGTTCCCAGGTCGATTCCCACGGCGAGGGCTTTGCCGACGACGGTTGCCGTAGTCTCGTGGCTTGCGCGAAGCGTTTCCTGCAACTTCGCCGCCCATGGAGAATCCGTCGTGATCTCGGCGGTTAATTGTGCGGCCGCGCCGGCCGCGCCGATGGGCCCAGCGATAATGAACTCTTCCAGGTCCGCGACAACTTCGCTGATCGCCTGATAGCGGTCTTCCGGCCGCTTCGCCAACATCCGTTGATACACCGCGTCCAGTCGTTCCGGCACGTCTTCCCGGAAATTCCGCAACGAGGGGATCGGCTGTTGTGTGTGGGCCAGCAACACGGCGATCATATCGCCACTGAAGACAGACTGGGCCGTCAACAGGTAGTAGAACGTGCACCCCAAGCTGTAGATGTCCGTACGATGGTCGACCGATTTCGCATCCCGTGTCTGTTCCGGCGACATATAGTTGACCGTCCCGATGACGGTCCCGGCCTTGGTCAATTCACCGGAATCCGTGTCGTCCTTTTTCCCTTCGCCGCTGGAACTGGCCGCATAGCGAGCAAGGCCCATATCCAGAACCTTCACAGCTCCCTCGTTGTCCAGCATCAAGTTGCTCGGCTTGATGTCCCGATGCACGATGGTGCGCGAGTGCGCGTATGCCAGCCCTCTGGCAGCTTGGGCGATGAAATCGCAGGCCGTGTCTACCTGCAGAGGCCCGCCATCGTCGACCACCTGATCCAGGGATTTTCCTTCGACGTATTCCATCACCAGGTAGGGCATGCCTTCGTGTTCACCGGCGTCGAAGGCCGTCACGATGTTCGGATGGATCAGTTTTGCGGCCGCTTTCACCTCTTGGTGGAAGCGTTTCACGGCCTTCGGCGTCGATTTGGGCAGCACCTTCAGCGCAACGATCCGCTCCATGCGCTGATGCTCGGCTTTGTAGACTTGTCCGCCGCCGCCCGCTCCGATCTTACCAAGGATCGCGTATTCGCCGATTATGCTCCCTTCGGGCTGTGCATCCTCGGTATCGACCGTCAGAGAGCCTCCGTCCGACTTCGAACCGCGATCCGTCTGGCTGTCGTCCACCTGGAACTCCAGCGTTTCGTCGGTGGCCGGCTCGGCGCGTGGCTTGTCGGGTTCGCCCTGAAGGCCATCGTCCATGTCGAGTTTCTCTCGAGATTCGCCCATTCGACTGTGCGTCGCACGACGTTTGAAGAGAAGCGCAAAGGGTTGTCTCGTAGCAAGTTTGGCTTATTCGGTGCCAAGCTGCAGATTGCGGCCGACCCGCTTTCCCCAAAACCCCCAAGTCGCTTTCCCACAACCGCCAAGTGGGAGGATTCAACTGATTATAGCGACATTTGCGTTCGATGTCCTATCGGCAAGATTGAATTCTGCGGCGTTGTATGCAGCCGTCGTTTGGGAGTTTCCGTAGCCGGACTCGCAAGAGTTCGGAACCAGAAGTCTTGCGACATCTGCTACCGGACAAAGCAAACCCGCGGCGGCATAATTCGACTGTGACATTTCGTAGATGTGTGTCACAAACTATCGTAAAGACGGCTGAGATTGCTATCACGTGCAGATAGAGATTCCCCCATCCGTGTGTCTCGATCCGTGTGCGTAAGCAAAGTTGGCGAAACGCACACGGATGGAGACACACGGATACTCTGGTTCTCGACGTCCAAACCGGAGGTCAAATCGGCAATCTGACCGGGACGGAGTGCCAGTCCGTCCTGTCGGCAAAGCTGTACCGCCGCGGGTTTGAAATGTCTGGTGGAGTCCCGCCTTCGGGTGGAAAAGGCCGGCTGAGACTGGGACTCCAGCAAGCGGCGGCGGCACACCCAATCCCCTCGACTGACGGGTGTCTGCGGCGCTGGTTCATTTCTTCGTTTTGGCGGTCACCCAAGACGATCACAACCCCCAGGGCGATCAATGCGATCCCCAGCAGTCCGTAGACGACACGCACCGCGTTACGTCCCCAGCGTTCTTCGATCCAACGCGCCTTGGGCAATCGGAAGTACCAGTCGCGGTTGTGGATTGCCGCGATCAACGCCAGTAGCCCGAGTATAAACGCTACGGCTCCGACAAAGAGTTGGTCAGCAGTCATGTCACTACATGTTGGACGAAGCCGTGGAAGCTGCTAATCTGTCTGCGGTCGGCACGTAGGCGGCTTCGTTGGCCTTGATCGTAGCCGTGCTAAGTGCCGTCGCTGTTAGCATACAAGCCCGACGCGCAAGCGAGGGACGATTAAGGACTTGTGCGGGCTTCCCTCGCTTGCGCGTCGGGCTTATATCGCAACGTTACGATCAAGCACGGCTTTCGTTCTTGGGCAGCCCCCTTGGACCACTTGATAACGGCTGGCGGGCGTTCTCGCAATGGCGAAGAACAAAAAGAAGAAAATCCGAGCACAATTCCGTAAGAAGTACGAATCGCGCACGCGGCAAGGCGATCTGACGCGCGACTTCCGCGAACACCAATTCGAAGACGAAGAGACCGTACAGAGCGAGCGGGTCAGCGGCAAGGGCGAATTGACTCGCAAGAGGACCGTCATCGGTGCAGAGGTGGACGGAGACGAAACCGGGGGCCTTTCCGTCCACCTGGACGTAGACGAATCGGTGTGCCAGCTTGGTCGAGTCCTTGCTGTCCACGGCGTATCCAGCGTGGTTCGCACCAAGGACGGCCAAATCTATCGCTGTGCCACGCGACGCCTTCTGAAGACGCTCAGCACCGACCAGCGGCATGTCGTGGCGGCCGGCGATCGAGTGCAGTTTCGCGCGGAACCGAACAACGAGGGCATTATCGAACGCATTGAACCACGGCACGGCGTCATCAGCCGCACCAGCCGTGGCCGGCAGCACGTAATCGTGGCCAACGTCGACCTGCTGCTGATCGTGACCAGTGCCGCGGAACCCCACCTGAAGCCGAACCTTATCGACCGCCTGCTGGTCACGGCCGAGAAAGCCGAGATCAAGCCGGTGATATGTGTCAACAAAGTCGATCTTGTCGATCCGGCAGACTTGCAGCCGCTGGTTGGCGTGTACGGACAGATGGGCTACGAGGTGTTACTGCTGTCGGCCCTGACCGGATTCGGCGCGGAGCGATTGGCGCGCCGCGTGATCGGCCGAGAGAGCGTCCTGACCGGCCAAAGCGGCGTGGGCAAATCGTCCTTGTTGAATGCCATCGAACCGGATCTGGATTTGCGTGTGCGCACGGTCAGCCAGGAGACCCAGAAGGGCCGTCATACCACGACCACGGCGCAACTGATCCCGCTATCCAAGGGCGGCTACGTGGTCGACACGCCTGGCATTCGGCAGTTTCAGCTCTGGGATGTGATACCCGAGGAAGTTGCCGGATACTATCGTGACGTACGACCATACATCAGCCGCTGCAGGTTCCCCGATTGCACGCACACGCACGAAGCCGACTGTGCAGTGAAAGATGCCGTGGCGGACGGACGGCTCGACGCCCGACGCTACGAAAGCTACTGCCACCTGTTCGCCGGCGATACGGAGTAGGGGAAAGTGGCGGGTGGCAAGTGGCAAGTGTTGGGAACGAGGATGTGGAGATGCTAGACATGCTGCCACCCGCCACCTGCCATTTCCCCACCAACTCCCTTTATCAACCACAACTTCCGGAGCTTTGACAACCTAGCCATGGCAA
>CAZURK010000254.1:0-1063 GCA_964623055.1 uncultured Pirellulaceae bacterium | reverse complement strand
CGGATCGGCGTGTACGCGTTCCTGAAATCCGCCGAGGACCAGGCCAGCAGCCAGTATCAAGGGCTGGTCGCCCGCTTTCAAAACGTGGCCACACGCGCGGGTCAGGCCGCCAGCTTCATACGGCCCGAGATCCTGGCAATTTCGTCGGGCAAAATGAAGACGCTGCTTGGCGCGAAAGAACTGAAGCCGTTTCGACTGCTGCTCGAGCGAGTCGTTCGATTCAAAAAACACACGCTGGGCAAACGCGAGGAAGAGTTGCTGGCCATGCAGGGCGAAATGGCTCAGGCGGCCAACACGGCTTTTCGGCAGTTGCACGACGCGGACCTGAAATTCGGGTTCGTCACCAACGAAAAGAGTGAACGGATCGAACTGACCAACGCCACCTACTCGGCGCTGTTGATGTCGCCCAAACGCCGTGTACGCCGCGCGGCATTCCATCAGTACTATCAGCAGTTCCAGGCGCACGAAAACACCCTGGCCGCCACGCTCAGCGGCTCGATCCAGAAGGACATCTACTACGCTCGCGCACGCAACTACCAAGGCGCGCTGGCCTCGGCGATGTACCCGGACAATGTTCCGCAATCGGTCTACGACAAGCTGATCGAAGCCGTCCATGGCCGCTTGCCGGCCGTGTACCGCTACTACGACGTGCGGCGGCGTAAGATGCGGCTGAAAGACATTCATCACTACGACACGTACGTGCCGATCCTGAGCGGACTGGCGACGCGCCGCACATGGCGACAGGCCGTTTCGCTGGTCGTTGGCGCGCTGGCGCCGCTGGGCGACGAGTACACTGGCTTGTTGGAGCAGGGGCTTTCAAGCCGCTGGTGCGACCGCTATCCGAACCGGGGCAAGCACAGCGGGGCGTTCAGTTGCGGATCGTTCGACGGCGACCCGTACATTCTGATGAACTACAAGCCCGAGGTGCTGGAGGACGTATTCACGCTGGCCCACGAGGCCGGGCATTCGATGCACTCGTACTATTCGGCCCGCCACCAGCCGTTCCAATACTACGACTACACGATCTTTGTGGCCGAAGTGGCCAGCACGTTCAACGAGCAGT
>CAZURK010000253.1:0-22753 GCA_964623055.1 uncultured Pirellulaceae bacterium | reverse complement strand
GGCCTAGCCTGTTTGCCCTGCAACGCGCCCCTTGCCCACGCGGCCGGTGGGGTCCTCTTGTGCACCCTCTGGCAACGCCTTAAGGTCCGCGAGTGCCATACGGGCAACAATGGCCAGCCATGTAAGCCCGGACGCGTTGCAGGGCAAACAGGCGATCCCACGTGGGCACTACGCCTAGGCTTTGCCTGCCCTGGCGCCGGGCTGTAACGGGTGGGAGAGAGCGGTAGTATTTACTACCGCAACGGCACATTTCGGCACGTATTGGAACGTCCTGGCAGCAAGCCTAGAGTCGCGAAAACCCTTGTATTTGTTGGGTTTCCTGCGTTTTGTGTAGATGCCGAAAATGCTGGTTTTGCCTTAGCAAACCAGCGCATTCGACCACTCTGCCACCTCTCCGGTTGTTGCGACCAAGACGAATACTATCCTCCTGTTTCTCAGGCGGCCTTTATGATTTTGCCCGAACCCAAAGCGATCTGCAACCCGTGTTTGTACTCGCTTTCACGGGCAAGACGCCATTTGGACGCCATATGGGGTATCAGGCTGCCTTTGGCTGGGTGCTCCAATGCCCGTCCCAAAAGCGAGACATTTTTGCCAGGTCAGGCTCCTCTCGCAACAGTCTTACGCTACAATGAGTCTGGAATTGGGACAGCAGAAGTGGTTGCTAAGATTACAGATGACCGGAAATGAGCAACAAGCTCCCTAACGGACAGTCTGGGAAACCCAACGATTGGGTTTTCATGCGGCTCAACGAGATCCTGGCGGGCCGTTTCTTGATGGGCTCGCCGCTGGAGGAACTCGGCCGCGGTGACGATGAAGACCAGCACAAGGTCGGCATCACGAAGCCGTTCTACTTGGGCTTGTTCCCGGTGACGCAAGAGCAATACGAATGGGTCACGGACAGAAACCCTAGTTGCTTCTGCGAGACGGGCAAAGGGCGCGACCGGATTTCAGGGATGGACACATCGCAGTTTCCGGTCGAGGAGGTCTCCTGGTTCGACGCCGCAGAGTTCTGTAATCTGCTCAGCGAAAAACAAGGGCTCCCGCCGTACTACACCCTCAAGAACGTCAAACGTACGGATGTCGGGTGCATCGAATCAGCTCAGGTCAGCATCTGCGGCGGCGAAGGCTTTCGACTCCCGACGGAAGCCGAATGGGAGTACGCCTGCCGGGCTGGAAGCACGACGCGGTACTTCTCAGGTGACGATAAGGAAGGCCTTGAACAACACGCGTGGCATGGGGGCAACTCCGACTCGATAACGCATCCGGTGGGTGAGAAAAAGCCCAACCCCTGGGGCATTTTCGATATGCTTGGGAATGTGTGGGAATGGTGCACCGATTGGTACGGGGCGGACTACTACGGGCAATCACCGTTCAAGGATCCAATGGGCCCGGAGTCGGGCGACTGGCGCGTGTCGCGTGGCGGCTCGTGGCTCACCCATGACTATGTGAACGTTTTGCGATGCGCGTTTCGCTTTAACTGCCGCGCCCCGCGCTGCCGGTACAACAGCTACGGCTTTCGCGTTGCGAAGACAGTTGCTTCCTGATCGACTTCCATTCTGACCTGGACTAAACAACGATCTTGCCCATCTCGGGCTGCTAGCGTTGTTGCCAAGCCCTGCCTCGTTGATGGGTCTCCTGCGTTTCTCGCACATGCCGAGAATGCGGAGCTAACCTCTCGCACGCCCTGGCAACCTGGTAAATAGGAGCCATACTGGGGTATCAACGTTCGTTCGGAGTTGCCTCAATGCGAAGAATCTCGGTTCACGCGGCCATTGGCTTGGCTCTGCTGTCGCTCGCGCGTCTGGATGTGGCAGCGCTGGCGATCGAATTGAACGCTGCGTTCAATTCAATCAATTCTCCGGACATTAGGGCCTATATCGATGTGCTGGCCGACGACAGTTACGAGGGAAGGGAGGCCGGGACTCGAGGAGGTCGAGCGGCGGGTGCCTACCTCGTGGAACGATTCCAGAGACTTGGTTTGAAGCCAGCCGGCGACCGCGGCGCGTATTTCCAGGAATTCCAGGGGGCCTATCGAAACATCCTGGGAGTGATCGACGGTGGCGATCCGGTGTTGCGAGGGCAGTACGTGGTTGTGAGTGCCCACTACGATCATGTGGGGTATGGTACCTCCAAGAGTAGTCGCGGGCCGATTGGGTACGTACACAACGGCGCGGATGACAATGCGAGTGGTGTGGCCGGCCTACTTGAGGTGGTGGAGGCGTTTAAGGCGCTGGGCGAACCGCCGCAACGGTCGATCATCTTCGCGCTTTGGGACGGCGAGGAGAAGGGGCTTCTGGGGTCAAAGCACTGGATCAGCAACCCGACCGTGCCGAGGGGCGATATCGCGTTTGCCATCAACGTGGACATGATCGGCCGATTGCGAAAACATCGTGTCGAAATCCATGGTACGCGCAGCGCGAGCGGGCTGCGCCGGCTTGTCACGCGACAGAATCAAAACACGCAACTGGCGCTCGATTTTGTGTGGGACACCAAGAAGAACAGTGATCATCATTCGTTCTACGTGGCGGGGATCCCGTTTCTTCTGCTCCACACGGGAGTGCACGAAGATTTCCATCGCCCCAGTGATGACGCGCACAAGATCAACCACGGCGGAGCCGAGCAAGTCACCAAATTGCTGTTTTCGGTCGCCTTCGAACTGGCGAATCAGCCCAACGTCCGCGCATTTCGCGACCAGTGTCGCCGTGAGGCATCGTCCGATCTGAAGAAGCTGGAACGCGCGTTGTCGCCGCGTCCGCCCAGGCTGGGCATATGGTGGGAAAGACGCGGCGGCGAACAACCCGGGCTGTATCTCAGCCGCGTGCTGCCTGATCTGCCGGCCGACCGGGCTGGTCTGCGAGTTGGCGACCGGTTGCTTCGTTTCGATGGTCGTCCTATCGACGACGAAGACTCGCTTCGCAAAGATGTGCTCGCGGCGCGGTCGCCTGCCAGCATCGTCGTCGAACGTGCCATCGGGGAAACGCAGGAGTTATCGGCGGAATTAGACGGCGAGCCCATGCGACTGGGCATATCCTGGAGGGAGGATGAGGCGGAACCGGGTACCTTGATTCTGTCGCGAGTCGTATCGGGATCGGCGGCGCAACTGGCAGGGCTGCGCGTCGCCGACCGTATATACGAGGTCGATGGTCTCGAGTTTCGCGACGGCAACGAGTTTCTTCAGTTACTGTCCGAGTTGCCTGATTCGCTCGAGTTGCTGATCGAGCGGCGCGGACAGCTAAGAACCGTGACCTTGAATCTGCCGTCCGTAATGATAGGTGCCGATTAGGGATTGTTCCAGGGAATGAGATTCCGTGGTTGTGTGGCACTGTTTACTTGTTGACAGTGTGATCCGACGCTTCCCGCTGGCACGGCCAACAAGTAGGCCGTGCCACCCCGAACCTGAACTCATTGGCAAACGGAACGACCTCGCCTTGGGCTATCACCTGGCGCTACCCGGACATTCGTCAGGCGCAAAAGGAAACCCGGCTCCGTGGCGAAGCCGGGTTTCTGAGAATCGCGTCGTCCGGGGCTATTTCGCCCCCGCCATCGACTCTTCCTTTTTCTTGGCCACGATGTCTTGCTGGATGTCGGCGGGAACTCGCCGGTAGCCGAGCAACTCCATCGTGAATGTGCCCTGGCCTTGCGTCATGCTGCGCAAATCAGTCGCGTAGCCGAACGTCGCGGCCAGGGGGACTTCGGCGGCCAACCGCCAGATGCCATCGCGTACATCCGTCGACGTGATGATACCACGCCGGCCGGAGATGTCACCGGTCACAGCGCCCTGGAAACGGTCGGGGGCTTCGATTACCACCATCATGATCGGCTCCAGGAGAACCGGTTTGGTCTTGGGGAAGGTCTCGCGGAAGCAGCCGGCGGCGCACACCTGGAACGCTCGGTCGCTGCTGTCCTCTTCGTGATATGAACCGTCCTCCAAGATGGCTTTCAGCCCGACGACCGGAAAGCCGGCCACAGGGCCTTTCTGGAGACTAGCACGAAAACCTTTCTCCACGGACGGAATGTACTGCTTGTCAATCCGCCCACCGAAGACGTGCTCCTCGAACACGAACGGCTCCTCGGAGTCCTCCGGCAACGGCTCGAGGCGGCCGACAATGTGCGCGTACTGCCCTGAACCGCCGGTCTGCTTCTTGTGTTTGAAGTTGAACTCGGCAGCTTTGGCAGGAGCCTCGCGGTAGCTGACGTTCGGAGGCCCAATCAAGACGTTCACCTTGTATTCGCGTCGCATTCGTTCGACGTAGACCTCCAAGTGCAGTTCGCCCATGCCTGCGATCAGGATGTCGCCCGTTTCCATGTCTTTGGTGACGCGAAACGTCGGATCTTCCTTGCGGAAACGGGCCAGCGCTTTGGCCAGCCGGTCGGCGTCCGCTCGGCTTTCGGGCGTCACGGCGACCTTGATCACCGGCTCCGGCACAAACATGCTTTCCAGTGTGCAGCACTTCGGCTCGCTGGCAAACGTATCGCCGCTGGCACAGTCGATACCCATGACAGCCACGATGTCGCCGGCCAAGGCGTGATCGATCTCTTGCCGCTTGTCCGCGTGCATGCGAAGAATCCGCCCGAACCGCTCCTTTCGACCAGTCCGTTGGTTGAAGTACGTGCCGCCCTTGTCGATTCGCCCTTGGTACAGGCGCACAAAGGTCAACTGCCCGTACGGGTCGTCGACGATTTTGAAGGCCATGCCGACGAAGGGCTTGTCCGCGTCGGGTTCCAGATCAACGATTTTCTCCGCCTGGTCCCAGTCGATGGCCTTGATTCCACGTTCCGAAGGCGATGGCAGGTATCGCACGACTGCATCCAACAGCGGCTGCACACCTTTGTTGCGAAATGCAGATCCTACGAAAACCGGCGTCGCATCTTGCTGCTGGACCGCTTGGCGAGTGACACGGTGTATCAACTCTTCGGGAACCGATTCTTCGGACAACAGCAGTTCCATCAACTCGTCGCTGTACATTGCCAGCGCTTCGAGCATCTGTGCACGCCCGCCGCGAGCGCGATCCTCAAGGGCCGCGGGGATCGGTTCTTCACGAACGATGTCGCCGTCCGCACCGTCGAAGTACAGCGCCTTCATGGTCACCAGGTCTATGATGCCCTGGAACTTCTCGCCGGCACCGATCGGCAGTTGCATCATGATGGCATCGTCGCCCAGTTTCTCGTGCATTTCGCGCGCAACGCGGAACGGCTCGGCGCCTGCGCGGTCCATCTTGTTGATGAAAGCCAATCGGGGGACGTGGTAGCGGTTCATCTGGCGGTCGACGGTGATCGACTGCGACTGAACGCCGCCCACGGCGCACAGAACCAACACCGCGCCGTCCAGCACACGCAAGCTGCGTTCCACTTCGACCGTGAAGTCCACGTGACCCGGTGTGTCGATCAAGTTGACGGTATGGTCGTTCCACTGGATGGTCGTAGCGGCGCTGGTGATGGTGATTCCGCGCTCGCGCTCCAAATCCATGTGGTCCATGGTAGCGCCATCGCCGTGCACCTCTTCCATCTTGTGGATGCGGCCGGTGTAGAACAACATCCGTTCACTGAGAGTGGTCTTCCCAGAGTCGATGTGAGCCGAGATTCCGATGTTTCTGAGTTTCGTGAGAGTCATGATTCACCTGTATGCCCACCGTGATCGGCAAGACAGTCTTGCGTCCTTTGGGCCCCGGCCGTCATCGGGAGTCCGCATGTCATCGAGCAGACGCGAAGGTCGGCGTCGAGGAATCTCCGGACTGCCGCTTGCAGCTTCTCGGTTGGCGAGGTCACAGATTCCGGCCTTGCGTGCGCGGATACGCACACCGAACCAGAAGTCCCTCGAGCTGCGAGAAAACGGGAGGACTAGGATAGACCCGCCCGGTCAGCCTTCAGACGCCACCGCTACGACACGGCACTACGAGGCCGATTAGTGGAGCGCAACATCTTACTTCAATTCGACCGGGGGGGAAGGCCAAATTAGGGAAGTTGACAGAATTGACATGGATTTAGCGGCACATTGGACGGCCTCGCGCCATCGATCGGACATGTAGTATTTGTAGCGAGGGACGGAGGAGGCTGGTGGAAGGTTCGCGCAGGGGTTGAAGGAAACGGGGCGAAATGGCCGTTCTCAGGTTGGCCGGACCTTCAGGCACACACCACATCAGCAGTAGGGAACCGCTTTAAGCCCCGTTCTGCGACGTACCCGCTCGGCAATCGTATCGACCTCGCCATCGCTCAGCGGCGACACGAAGCCTTCTGCCGGGAGTCGGGCGACTGTGTAGACCTGAACCAGCCTCAACACCCCGCCGGCCGCTGTGATGTCGTTCAGACGTTCACAGAATGCCTCCAATTCGTCGAGCGGGGGCGGTTCGTCGTGAATTCGCATGAACAAGGCTTGGATCACCAACGGGCGCGCACAGGCGGCCTGGGTGATGTTGTCCAGGACGCGTTCGTAGGAGATTGGCGTGCGATTGACCAGTTTGAAGTACGCCTTCGTTCCGGCTTCGAGCTTGGCCCAGATTTCACCGTTGTTGTCGTCCAGGATCTCAAGGCCGCGCTGAACGTGAGGTCGATGGAACATGCTTGCGTTGGTGATTAACACCATCTTCACGTCGGCCAGTGCGAGCCGGCGTTTGACGTCGGCACAAGCGGCGATTACCTCGTCGAAGTTTTTGTGCGTCGTGGGCTCGCCGTCACCGGAAAAGGCGATGTCGTTCAGCCGCCGTAGATGCTGCGGTACGTCGCGGAATTTTTCCGTGTCGTAGATTTGACCCGAACTGGCCAGATGCAGCGTCTGTTCGAGTTCCTCCACCAGGCGATCGGTTTCCACAAACCGCGTCTCGCTCTGCACCGTCCGGCTGACCTGACAATAGACGCAGTCGAAATTGCAGATCTTGTTGGGATTAAGATTCACGCCGACGGACAACCCGTCTGCGCGGCGGCTGAGAACGGGGTACACGAAACGGTTCCCTTGGAAGAGCCGCTCGTGCCGACTGTGAAGCGAGTTTGAAGACATGAGTCCCGGTGTAAGACCTGTAGCCGGATTCGCAAGAATTCAGCCGCTTGGCCTACGAGTCTGAATTCTCGCGAATCCAGCCACCCATCGATCGAGGCTTGACGAGGCCCTAAACCTCTTTGGAGTCGATCCAGGTCATCAGCTTTCGCAGCCTGCGTCCGACCTCCTCGATCGGCAATTCGCGATCGTGACGACGGGCTGCCTTGAACTTCGGTGCGCCGGCCTTGTTCTCCAGGATCCACTCTCTGGCGAACTCGCCGCCCTGGATTTCCTTCAAAATTCGCTTCATCTCGGCGCGGGTTTCGTCGTTGATGATGCGAGGCCCGCGTGTGTAGTCGCCGTACTCGGCTGTGTTCGACACGCTGTACCGCATGTAGTTGAGGCCGCCTTGGTAGAAGAGATCCACGATCAGCTTCAACTCGTGCATGCACTCAAAGTACGCCATTTCCGGCTGATAGCCGGCATCGACCAACGTCTCATATGCCGCTTTGACCAGTTCGCTCACGCCGCCGCACAGCACGACTTGCTCGCCGAACAAGTCCGTTTCGGTCTCTTCTGCAAAGGTCGTCTTGATTACGCCACCACGCGTGCCGCCAATGCCTTTCGCATATGCCAGCCCGATGGCGAGAATTTCGTCGGATGCAGCGTCGCCGGTCGCGACCAGGCACGGCACGCCGCCACCCTTCTCGAATTCGCTGCGCACCAGATGTCCCGGACCTTTCGGGGCCACCAGCAGCGTGTCGACTCCCGCGGGCGCTTCGACCTGACCGAAGTGGACGTTGAAGCCATGCGAGCACAATAGGATATTACCCGCCTCGAGATGGTCTCGCACCAAGTTCCGGTAGACGTCGGCCTGGATCTCGTCCGGCAGCAGGATCTGGACGATGTCGCCTCGCTTGGCAGCCTCGCTGGTCGGCAACGGCTCGAAGCCGTGAGAAACTGCCAAATCATAGTTCGGCGTATCGGGCAGTTCGCTGACGATGACGTTGCATCCGCTGTCGCGCAGATTCAGAGCTTGGGCGTGGCCTTGGGAACCAAACCCGAGAATGGCGATCGTCTTGTCCTTCAGTAGCGAAAGATCCGCATCATTATCGTAGTAGATCTTGGCGGGCATGAGTTACTTCGACTCCTCTTTAATGTACTTGTGTATCGAACTATCGTGAATTCTGGGGCCCGCCTGATCATTGCCGTCGGTGGCGACGCTGCGCACCATGGCGATTCGGCCGGTTCGCACCAGTTCAATTATTCCGAATGGCCGCATTCTCTCGATGAAGGCTTCGATCTTGTTCTCGCGGCCCGAGATTTCGATCATTATCTGGTCTTCGCCAACGTCTACGACGCGTCCCCGAAAGATCTCGACCAGTTCTCGGACTTCGCTTCGCGTTCCGCCCGCGGGCGCCTGGACTTTCAGCAGCATCAAGTCCCGTTCCACGTTATCCCGGGCGCTGATGTCGTCGACCCTGACAACCGTGACGATCTTCTCCAGTTGTCGGCGGACTTGTTCCAGCACGCGGTCGTCGCCCACAACGACGAATGTCATGCGCGAGAGATTCGGGTCCTCGGTCTCGCCGACCGCGAGGGAATCGATGTTGTATCCGCGCGATGCCAACATTCCCGAAATGTGAGCTAGAACACCGGGGACGTTTTGCACGACGGCTGAAAGCACGTGACGCATGATTGATCGGAACTCCGAGAAAACAATCGGAATCTCGAATGATAGCCTGACCAGAGTACAAGGGCAAGAGGCGGACGTCAGCCCCAGAATTGCCACCATGGCCGTCTTTGTTGCCTGATAGCGTCGCGACGGCGCCCGATCACGCCGGTCGCTTTCGCGTTGTGGAATTGATTGGGATCGAACGTTGCACTGGCCAGATTCGCATTGATCAGATTGGCGCCGTCGAATTTTGCCTTCGTCAGAACAGCGGACGTGAGATTCGCGCCGGGCAGCTTGGCGCCACGCAAGTCGGCTTCATAGAAGTCCGCTTCCGCAAAATTCCCTCGAAGGTCCGCCACGCTGAGATCGGCTCCCGAAAGCTTGGCGCCGGTGAAATCACATCGGGCCAAATGGCCGTATCGAAACACAGCCCGTTCGAAGTTCGCCCTGTGCGCCATTACGCCCTCCAATATGGCTTCGGTGAAATCCGTTTGCGGGGCGTCAACTTCGTTCAGGACTGCCTCGGCCAGACTCGCTTCGTAGAAATTCGCACCAGACATTTGCGCGCCCGTAAAATCAGCCCCTCGCAGGTCCGAGTTGCGAAAAGTCGCGTTCGCCACGTTCGAACCGGAAAAATCGGCGTGGGCCAACTGTCTCCCCGTGAAATCTGCTCCTTCCAGGGTCTCTGCGTCAACGCGCTGCAAAACTATCCCCGACTCTTTGTGTTTGATTTCGATCACAGCTTACCCTTCCACGCGGTCGGTCAGACTTCGCGCCGTTTGACCAGCCTGACTTCGTTCCCTTGCTCGTTGAAAATCACTTCGTCCATGAATGTCTGCATTAGCAGTAATCCATGCACGCCTTCCTGCTCCAGTGAGTCTGGGTCACCGGGTTTGGGCACCTTCGATGTGTCGAAGCCACTGCCTTCGTCCCGAATCACAAAGCTTGCCTCTTCCGTGGTTAGCTTGGCATGCAGGAAGATCTTGCGGTCGCAATACGGCGGTTGCGATAGTCGCTCTTCAACCAGATGAGGAGTTTGGTCTTCCAGAAGCATCTCGTTCGTGTTCGCCACTTCCTCCGGGCCGATTTCCAGGTTCCCTCGGTGTAGGGCATTCAGTAACGCGTGCTCCAACGCAACGCCGACACGCAAACGCGCCGTCGAATCACCGAGCTGCATTCCCATCATCATCTGTTGAAGCAGATCGACCAACGGAGCGATCAGCGATACGTTGTTCTCCAACTCGAAGACGAATTCGGTCTGCATCAAGCAGTCCAGCAGCCCCTTGTAGCTCTTCTCCATGCCGGCCATGTGCAGCACTTGAGCGATTTCGTCCACCAAGCGATCGTTGAGTTGGGATTTCGGCACATAGCCGGCGGCGCCGTCCTCCAACGCCTCGATTGCCAACTCGTCCGTGCCTTTCCCCGTCATGAGAATGACAGGCGTTCCCGCGTGATGGGTCCGGATGGCTCTGACCAGTTGCAGGCCGTCCATCTCGGGCATGACCATGTCGGTGAGCACCAGATCGTACTGGCCGCCTTCCTGCAGGTTCTGCAGCGCCAGCTTGCCGTCCGTGACCAACTCTACTTCGTAATCTGCTTTCTCCAGGATCCCCTGTACCAGGGCACCCTGCGTACTGCTATCTTCAGCAACGAGTATTCGCGACATGATCTCGTCCTATGCTGGAGAAACCTTCTAGCGATGATCTCGGTCTGGCTTGACTTGGGCGAGAGTTGGAACGACCACGCAGGTGTTTGGACCACCATCAGCAACGGGTGTTGGTAGTTACTTGTCCTAAGGTAATCACCTAACGAGAACATCCTAACGAGAACTTCACGCGATTGCTAGTATCTTTTTGGCATCCAGCGGCATAGGCCCACGTTCGAATCGGGGCCCGCCTGCATGTCGTAACCATTGGCCAGTGCGGGGTTTATGTGCACGAAAGTAGAGGAGAATGGGGAATCGAGAACATACCGGCAGAATGGATATGAAGATCGGGAAAAAGAAAACGCGAGGGGCTGTCGCGGAAGGGACGCTCGCGCCGACGGCTTTGATCGAAGAGACAAAGTGCTCTTCGTTTGCCTCGCCCTCCGTTTTGCGGTCGCAACTACTTCGTTTCGTGACCAGTCCTACATCAAAAGCACCGTCAGCGAGCGTGCTCCGTGGGCGCCGATGACCAGCGATTGTTCGATGTCGGCCGTCTTGGAGGGACCGGAGATAAAAAGGCCGAAGCGCCGCTCGTCCAATGTCAGGCGTTCGTATGCTTGGTGCACGTTGCTGACGATTTCGCGTGCCGACAGTACGATGGCAAGATGCTGGGTAATGAACAACGCAGCCCGGTGTTTCAGCAGCCGGTCGGTTACCCAGACGGCGCCGTTCTCGGCCACGCCGAATTCAGCGGGGACGACGAAGAAATCGATGTTCTCCAGATCGTGCGCGTCGTCGATGGTCTCCAGGTCGACGTTTGCCTTGTCTACGCTCTCCACGACCGAACACACCTTGTGTGCCTCGTTGTAGGCTGGGAGCGTTTCCAGCACAGCGTTGATTTCCGCGGCGCTGCCAACAACGACCGCGTTTCCGCCAACCGCCTCCAAAACCTGAGAAAATTGCCCGAGCGGATCTTCGTATTCAATCCAATCCCGCTGCAAGTCGGGTAGCGGAACAGAATCGAGCGTTACGCCGCGCAGCGATTCAAGGATTTCGTTCTTGCTGTTTCCGTCCATCTCTCTTTCGATACAGTTCGCGGAAACTCTTCTTTGGGAACTCGGGCAATTCGCGGTGCTTGCCCCAAACGTTCAGGCGATTGTAGACCATCCATCGCGGCAGCAGCGGAATAAACCATCGAGCCATCTTACCCGATAGATTGTACAGCCAGGTGTTCCGTAGAACGATGCCGGCGAGCTTCATCGCCATTCGTTTCTTCCACGGCAGGTGGCGACGGGCGACAATCTCGCCCCGCCACGTGAGCAACAGGTTGTCGAGAGGAATCTTCACGGGACACACATCCGAGCAGGATGCGCACAAACTGGACGCGTACGGCAGACTGTAGTACTGCTTCGAATCGCGCAACGGACCAAGTACCGAACCGATTGGGCCGGGAATCGTGCTGCCGTAGCTGTATCCGCCGCTACGGCGATAGACCGGGCACGTGTTGATACAGGCGCCACAGCGGATGCAGTGCAGTGCTTGGCGAAACCGTTCGCTGCGGCGAAAGCCGCTGCGGCCATTGTCCACCAGGACGATGTGCAGTTCGCCATCGGGGATCGGCCCATGAAAATGGGAGGTGTACGTAGTGATTGGCTGCCCGGTGGCCGAGCGAGCCAGCAGACGAATGAACACGGCCAAGTCACAAACGCGGGGGATCAGTTTTTCGATGCCCACACAAGCGATATGCAGCCTCGGCAGCGATACGCCCAGATCGGCATTTCCTTCATTTGTGCAAACGACCAGACCACCGGATTCGGCGATTGCGAAGTTCACGCCGGTGATGCCGGCTTCGGCGTTCATGAACTTCTCGCGCAGGTGGGCGCGGGCAGCTTCGGTCAGGTATTTCGGATCGGTTGCTCCCTCGTCCGTGTCCAAGTGCTCGTGGAACAGGTCACCGACTTCTTCCTTCTTGATGTGAATAGCCGGCAGGACGATATGGCTGGGCGGCTGCTCACGAAGCTGGATAATCCGTTCGCCCAAATCGGTGTCGACTACGTCGATGCCGTGATCCTCCAGCACCGGATTCAAATGGCACTCCTCGGTCAGCATCGACTTGCTCTTGACCACCTTCTTCACGTCGTGCTGCTGAAGGATGCCAAGCACGATCTCGTTGTGTTCATCGGCGTCGCGAGCCCAATGTACGCGAGCGCCCAGTCGCGCCGCGTTCTCCTCGAACTGCTCAAGGTAGCCCCCCAGGTTCGCCATGGTGTGCGACTTGATCTGCGAAGCCGTTTCGCGGAGCGTCTCCCATTCCGGCAGCGATTGTGCGGCTTTGTCCCGCTTGGCCCGCACGAACCACAACGCCCGGTCGTGCCAATGCGTTCGTTCTTCGTCTGCCACAAACGTGGCGGCTTGGTCTGCGTGATTGCTCGTGTGGGTGCTCATCAGTTGGGACTTCGGCCTGCGAATATCTGCGCCACGTGCATGACGTGAAGGGATTTGTTGTTCCGTCGAATCAGTCCCTGCATGTGCATCAAACAGGACGTGTCTGCGGCGGTCAGGACTTCGGTACCGGCCTGTTCGTGATCGCGCAGGCGATCCATCCCCATCATGGTCGATACCGCCTCTTCGTTCACGGCGAATGTACCGCCAAAGCCGCAGCATTCGTCGGGTCGCTCCAGTTCAGTCATTTGGATGCCGTCAATCGACTCCAGGAGCCTACGCACTTTGTTGAACGGCGGTATGACAAGTTCGCTGGCCGCTCCCAACCGCAGTTGCCGATGGCCGTGGCAACTGTTGTGCAATCCGACTTTGTGCGGAAAATGCCCCTCGATCTTCTCGATCCCCAGCACGTCGGTTAGAAACTCACACAGTTCGAAAGTCTTGCGTTTCAGTTCGTCGAATCCCGGCCGCCCCTCCAGGTACTGATCGTAGTGATGGCGAACCATCGAAACGCAGCTCCCCGACGGGCAGACGACATGTTCATAGTCCTCAAAAACCCGCAGGAACTTCAGGGCGAGCGGTCGTGTGTCCTCGATGCAGCCTGTATTCGCCATAGGCTGGCCACAACAAGTCTGCTCCGTAGGAAAGTCGACTTCGACCCCCTGTTCTTCCAGCACCTCCACGGTGGCCAGCCCCACATCGGGGAACAGTTGGTCGATGTAACATGGAATGAAGAGGCCAATCTGCATCTATCGGTAGCTCCACGTCTCTTGTGCTGAACGCCTTCGCGGCGCAGTTCCTCCGCATGAGAGTATAAACTAGGACCGTTGCCGTTCGTAGGTTCCGGAAAAAATGGCCGATGGAACGGAGTTCTCCACCCGGATGGCGGACACCAAGAAAAAACGCCGGATCGACTTTCGGACAGTCGATCCGGCGTTGGCATTCTGCCGTGACGTAGGCCGTGCAGCCTGCGCCATCAAATGTCGTAGTACAGGCAGAACTCGTAGGGGTGCGGCCGCAGACGCAATGCGTCCACTTCGTTCTCCTGCTTGTACCAGATCCACGTGTCGATCACGTCCGGGGTGAATACGTCACCACGCAGCAGGAACTCGTGGTCTTCCCGGAGGGCATCGAGCGCGGCGGCAAGCGAAGCCGGCGTCTTCGGAACAGCGGCCTCCTCCTCAGGCGGCAGGTCGTAGATGTCCTTGTCCAGCGGTTCGCCCGGGCTGATTTTGTTTTGAATGCCGTCAATGGCGGCCATCAGCAATGCCGAGAACGCCAGGTAGGGGTTGCAGCTCGGGTCGGGGCATCGGAACTCGATCCGCTTGCTCTTGGGGCTTGGGCTGTACATTGGGATACGACACGCTGCCGATCGGTTGCGTTGAGAGTACGCCAGGTTGACCGGAGCCTCGTAGCCGGGCACCAATCGCTTGTAGCTGTTGGTGGTGGGGTTGCTGAAGGCCAGGATAGCCGCGGCGTGTTTCAGAATGCCACCGATCGCATGAAGCCCCATATCGCTCAGACCCGCATAGCCGCCGCCGG
Source organism: uncultured Pirellulaceae bacterium (assembly GCA_964623055.1). Taxonomy (GTDB): domain Bacteria; phylum Planctomycetota; class Planctomycetia; order Pirellulales; family Pirellulaceae; genus JADHUC01. The sequence goes on along the minus strand of CAZURK010000253.1, from coordinate 8,479 downwards.
CAAACAGCGGCTCGCCTTCCTTCCAGATCGACAAGTGCGTATGCATGCCGCTTCCGTTGTCGCCAAAAATGGGTTTTGGCATGAACGTCACGGTCTTGTCGTGCTTCCTGGCGACGTTCTTGATGATGTACTTGTACATCAAAAGTTGGTCAGCCATCTTGACCAACTCCTGGAAACGTAGGTCGATTTCGGCTTGGCCCGCGGTGCCGACTTCGTGGTGCTGGCACTCGACGTCCAAACCAGAATCTATCATGGTCTGCATCATCTCGTTGCGGATGTCCATCATCTGATCCGCCGGAGGCACCGGAAAATAGCCTTCCTTGTGTCGCAGTTTGTAGCCCAGGTTGGGTTCCTCGACGCGACCACGGTTCCATTCGCCTTCGATGCTGTCGACGTGGTAGAACCCTTCCTGCGCTTTCTGGTCGAAGCGGACATCGTCAAAGATGAAGAACTCTGCTTCCGGCCCAAAGAAGGCCGTGTCCCCGATGCCAGTGCTCTTCAGGTAATTGTTGGCCTTTCGGGCAACATTGCGCGGATCGCGCGTGTAGTCCTCGCCCGTGATCGGGTCTTGGATGTTGCAGATGATCGACAGAGTGGTCAGCTCGGTGAATGGGTCGACGAAGGCTGTATCAGGCTGCGGCATCACCAACATGTCACTTTCGTTGATCGCCTGCCATCCACGGATGCTCGAACCGTCAAATCCCAGGCCTTCCTCGAAAACGTCTTCGTCCAGCTTGCTCACCGGAATTGTGAAGTGCTGCCACAACCCCGGAAAGTCCATGAATCGTAGATCCACCGCCTTCACATCCTTTTCACGACACAGAGCCAATACTTCTTTCGGCGTCACAATACGCTCTCCCTTGTGAACGGAAACTCAACAAACAACCAGAAGGATATTTCCATGGCCGCCACACCAGCGTGGTAGCGGCCGGAACGTTGCCATGCAACCGTCGGCGTGTGATCACTGCGGGTGGAATGAACACTTGTAGCAGTGTTTGGGTATGCCAGAACAAGCAAGGTGGGTGCCGAGCCAAGGAGTGGATTTCGTGCTGTTGTTCATAACTCGTTTTCCGACAAGGGTTTGTGGCGATCTCGCCTGGAAGTGCGGTCCCCGTTTTTTCTCCGCGGGTGCCCACATGTTGTGCAGGCCAGACTGGTTTCCAGGCACATCAGTAGAGGATCAGGGCAGCCGCCTCCTTTTGGTAGTCCGTTTCAAGACGTAGGCGATGGTCGAGCGATAAGACAGAAGGAGCGCACCTTGCGGTTTGCAGGAACTGCTCTTGACTGCGAGGCGGGATTCACAATGGGAGATACAGATAGTCTGCGACATGACGTAGTTCGAGTAAACGCAGACGTTTCGGGATTCGATTCCCTACGTTGTTTGCGCCCTGGACTCCGCAGAACTCTCACTTTCACGCGGTTTCTACTGCGCACTGCGGGAATCCCACAGCTAGCATCGTACAACTCGGCTGGCTAGCGCAAAGTGCAAGGTGCGCTCGACAGAAGAGCCGATATCAGATCCATCTTGACCAGCCGCTTGGTTCCTGGGACTATCCGCGGCCTATCCGTACCAGAAGGGGATGTGATGAAAGCCAAATGCCTGTGGCTGATCCTGATTGCACTTTCGGGGCTGGGCTGCCAGTCCTCGAACTATGCCGAACGAGGAACTGCGATTGGTGCATTAACCGGAGCACTGACCGGTGCCGCGATCGGCAAGAACAATGGAAATACCGGAGCCGGCGCGGTAATCGGTTCAGCCGTGGGGGCGCTGGCCGGCACGGCCATTGGCGAGGGTATCGATGCGGACATAGCGCGCAACAACGCCATAATCCAAGAGCGACTTGGGCGTCAGTTGGCCGGAGCAGTAGCCGTCGATGACGTTATCACGATGACCCAGGCCAACCTGAGTGACGGAGTGATTATCACTCACATTCGAGCGAACGGAGTTGCCAATCCGCCACGCCCAGAGGACTTGATCACGTTGAGCAATGCCGGCGTCAGCGACACTGTTATCAAAGCCATGCAGACCGCACCGCCCCCGATACCACCTGCGCCATCGTCAGTCCCGACGAGGCGCAGTCCAGTGATCGTTGAAGAGCATCACTATATCACCCCGTCGTTCCCTCGCCCGCACAGGTCGCATTGGCACTATCACCACCAGCCGCGTCGGCACAGATCCAACATGCATTGGGGATTCTCATTCAGCAATTGATCGGGTGCTAGATCAGGGACTTCATACTGCCGAGCCCAATCGGTTCACGGCAGGCAAACGGTTCGCCGTAGTCCACCCCGATACTCTTGCCCCAGTATGCCGCTTCGTCGCGCAAGCGATCCAGGAAGGTCGGCGGGTCCTCGGACCGTCCATCCACGAATTGGCTGTGGTAACAGGCGATCGCAGCGAGTTTCTGCTCCCACTGGTCGCTGATGTCCAAGACGAACGCTGGCTGCGAGACGATTCTCAGGTGTACGCAGAAGTAGTTGTAGATGCGCTCCGGATAGTGCGGGTGACCAGGGATGTCTGATTTGGTCAGCTTGGCCCAGAATCGGGCCGCTTCGACCAACTCCGTCGCTGCTACGTGGTCCGGATGAGCGTCGACCCAGTACGGCGCGAACAACCAGCGAGGCTGCGTCTGCCGGATGACTCCCGCCAGACGATGTCGCGCTTCCAGGGTCGGTTCCAAGCAGCGATTTGGCAGACCCAGATTGTCACGCCAATCAAGTCCCAGGATCTCGGTGGCGGCCGCGGTTTCACGGGCTCGGATTTCAGGGCTGCCCAGTGGCGTCGGTTCGCCGTTTGTCAGATCCAGGATGCCAACGCTGAGTCCTTCGGCTTTGAACTTCAGTATAGCGCCGGCCATCCCCAATTCGGCGTCATCGGGGTGTGGGGCGATGGCGAGAATGTCCAGCATCACAAGCCTGTACCCTTTCCTGAGACCTTCGTTGCCGCCCTGAGTTCGTTGGGCAACCGGGAAAGAGCCCAACGAACTCAGGGCGGCAACGAATGACGTGCTTGAAGCGCATCAGTTTATCATCGTCGTCGTCCGTGGCGCCGGAATCAACGGGACTGGACGAGATGACGGAGATTTGTCAGAGTCACCTTGGTCATATGCCTATCGATACGGGAGTCACTATGTCAGATACCGCGAAGATGGCCTTTGAGCAACTTTGTGAGTTCAGCCGCAAGACGTCAGTGCTGGAATCCGTCGAAGAATTGCTCGGTTGGGACGAACGAACCATGCTGCCGCCGGCTGGCGGCGAGTTTCGGGCCGAGCAGATCACGTACCTATCGGGCATGGTGCACCGCCGACGCACGGATCCTAAGGTCGGCCGATGGTTGGAGGAACTGCTCGAAAGCCCCCTGACCGCCGAACCGCACAGCGACACGGGAACGACGATTCGGCAAATCAAACGCGACTACGAGAAACGCACCAAACTGCCGCAAGCGCTTGTCGAGGAGTTGGCTCGTACCGCCGTGCTGGGCCAGCAGGCATGGACCGAGGCTCGCAAGAACAACGATTTTGCGTCGTTTCGGCCGTTTTTGGAGAAGACGTACGACCTGAAGCATCAACAAGCCGAGGCGATCGGCTATGATCAGAATCCGTATGACGCGCTGCTGGACGAGTACGAACCGGATGCGAAAATGGCCGATATCCAGGAACTGCTGGCCGGTCTGCGCGAGCAATTGGCACCGTTTGTGGCGGCCATCGCCAACAGCGATCGGCGGCCACGAGTCGAGATCCTACGGCGCGCCTATCCAACCGGCGTGCAAAAGGCATTCGGCAAGCTGGCCGCTGCGGCGATCGGTTTCGACTTCGGACGCGGTCGGCTGGACGTCACGCATCATCCGTTTTGCGCCGGCGTTGGGCCTGACGACTGCCGCATCACGACTCGATACGACGAGCACAGCTTTCCGACAGCTTTTTTTGGCATCCTTCATGAGGCGGGCCACGGCATTTACGATCAGGGGCTGCGCAAAGAGCAATTCGGTCTGCCGCCTGGTACTTACGTCTCGCTGGGGATTCACGAATCACAGTCCCGCCTCTGGGAAAACGCCGTGGGACGCAGCCGCGCCTTCTGGCAGCACTTTTTTTTATCGGCGCAGAAGAGCTTTCCCAATGCGCTGGGTGATTCATCGTTGGACGAATTCTATTTTGCCATCAACGATGTCCGCCCATCGTTGATCCGCGTCGAAGCAGACGAAGCGACCTACAACCTGCATATCATCATTCGCTTTGAACTTGAACAAGCATTACTCGCCGGAGATCTGCCCGTTGCCGACTTGCCCGAGGCATGGAAACAGAAATACCGCGATTACTTGGGCGTCGAACCGCCTGACGATGCCGACGGCGTTCTGCAGGACATTCATTGGAGCGCCGGACTGGTTGGGTATTTTCCCACTTATTCGTTGGGCAATCTATGTGCGGCGCAGTTCTTTGCACAAGCCGACGGAGACCTGGGTGGCTTGGACGAGCAATTCGCACGCGGCGACTTTGCCGGGCTGCGCGAGTGGCTCCGGGAGAACATCCATCATCACGGTCAATGCTATACACCGTCCGAATTGGTTGAACGCGTAACCAACAGACCGCTGTCCCACGAGCCGTTGATGGACCACCTGCGCCGAAAGCTCGAACCGCTGTACGGAATCTAACCTCAACGTTCAATCGAGCAAGTACACGGCCAATGCACTCTTGTTGGTAGCTGGACTCGCAAGAGTCCAGATGGAATCACGGTACATCGAGTTCGACGTTATACGGCGGGAAGGGGTCAGACGTACAGAATTCAAAATTGGCCGCCGAACCGCTCGCGGGGCCCCAGGAGTTTTCCCGGCCAATTTTGAATTCTGTACGTCTGAGCCCGAGCTTGGCGTCGCCTCTTGAACGTCTGTTCGAGCTAATCGGCGGGTGTCGTGCTGACCATCGTGCCGGACTTCAGTTCGTCGACAAGCGGCTTGACCACCGACGCCGGCAACGCATAGCTTTCAACGCGGCTGGCGCGAGCGATATTGATGCCGATCGTCTTTCCGTCAAGGTCCACCAGCGGCCCGCCGCATTGGTTGGGTTGCAGGACTGTATCGTGTTGCAGGGCCAACGGGAACCCCGCCCGGCGTTTGCTCAGTTGTCCGCCTAGACCGAACTGAAAATATTCCCTTCCATGAGTCAACTGGGCCAGTTCTCCTAGTTCTGCGTCCACTGTCAATTCCTTCTCGCCGCGCAGCACCTTCAGTCGCACCTTGTCGCCGGGCCGATGCTTGCGAATCGACTGGATCAAGGTATCCCGCGTCTTCACCGGATCACCATCCAGGTGGGTGATGACATCGTTCTTCTGCATGTCCACCTTGGCCGCATTGCTCTCCGGCACGACGCTGAAAACACGAGGGCCTTTTTCGGAGTCCTCGAGGATGATTCCCAAAACGGGGGTCCGCCGTTCGATCTTTCGCGGCGTGACGCTCACAACTCCGACAGAAATCGGGATCGTACCCAATCCCGGCGTCGCCAGCCAACTGCCGACCGGTGGCGGGTCCGAGTCACCCCACTGGATCGTGGGCAGATCCCTGGCTTCGATTTTCAACAGAGCCAGATCATGCTCCTCTCGCGAACCGACGATTTCCGCCTTCAGACGCCGACCGTCGAAAAGCTGAACCTCGATGTCCTGGTTCAGTTCGCTCGCTTTGGTCAATACGTACCCGTCCGCACCGACGATGGCACCCAATGCCACTCGACGATCACTGCTATGGATGCGCACCGTGCTTCTGATCGAATCGTGGACCACGTCGCGAAATGCAGTTTTGACCTTGTACGCGTTTCGTTCCGGCGTGTTGGCCGATTCGGCATCGCGGCCTGACCAGACGATCAGGCACACGGCCATCAGCCCCAGGCGGGCCAGAACAATGACGCGTCGAATCGCCTTTTGCATGTCTGCTCCTTTTGGAGTATCGTGTCTGCCGCCATGGCTCTAGCGGCCGCGTTTGCCTACCACCAATTCCAGCTTGACTATCTTCTCTGCTCGTCGTACCTCCAACGTGACCTTGTCCCCAGGCTGGCTGTCGTTGACGCACATTTGCAGCGAAGCAAAATCCGTGATCTGTTTTTCGCCGTACCGGACGATCACGTCTCCTGGCTTGACGCCGGCCTTTTGCGCGGGGCCCTTCGGAAGCACGCGAGCAACCTTGGCCAAGTCGGAATCCGCGTCCCCTTGCACGCCGATGAAAGGCCCAGTGCCCGGAAAATGTCCCCACGCTTCGCCTTTGACCAGCCGATCCCATGACTCGTGATAGGCGGCGATTGGCACGTGCATGTTGGCGACTAGGGGACGACCTATACGGCTGTTGATGCCGATCACTTCACCAGACATGTTGAACAACGGGCCGCCCGAATCGCCACCCACTAAGGTGCAATCCGTTCTGATGGCGAAATTGTCCTTTTCCAGTATTCGGCCAATCCGCACGACGGGCTTACGGTCTTGCTGAAAGCCCCCTGGGTGTCCCGTGGCCGCGCACCATCCGCCCACGTCGATCCCGTCGGATTCGGCCTTTTCCACGAACGGCCACGGACCTTCCTCGGTGATTTTCATCAGGCCCGCGTCAAGCGTGCGGTAGATGCCAAGTGTCTTGCCTTTTGCCCTTCGCCCGTCTTGTAGGATGAACGTCGCCTGGCGATCTGGCTTGCCCGCCACGTGCGCTGCAGTCAACACATAGCCATCTTCGCTGATGATCACGCCGCTACCGTGCGCCGGCCCCACCACAATTCCGACCGTACACGGGATCAGCTTCTTGGCGAGTTCCTGTTGGTGCTGTTCCATCGCTTTCAGTTCAGCGATAGTACTCGGTTCGCCTCCAGCGTATATCCGTTTGAGGTCAACGGGCGTGGCCGTCGGTTCATCTGCCGCGAACACGTTCCCCACGGAAACGTCGAACGACATTAGCGCGACGACTGCCATGGACAATGCCGCGACGCAAGTAGCCTTGCCGTAACGTGGTATAGCCTCAGGCGTGCATCTCATATTTCCATCCCAGGCTCATCGGTTCTGAAGCAGGGAAACTTACAGCAAATGACGCAGCGAGGAAATGCTACAACTGTCAGACGAAGGAAGGCCCTCAGGGGTTTCCCTGTAAATCTGGATCATCGGGTGGTATCATTGCCTCCCTTAAGTGCATACTTGACCCGCCCGTTTGAGGAAAGAAGGCGAAGGAACACCATTCTCTCCGCCAATCCGCCAAGCCACTCAATTGTTAACCCTGATTCAGGGTCGGCACCCCTCCTTTTAGCATATAGCAGCCCTGGACGGTGGAGCGCCCGCGGATGGCTTCCGTCGCTAGGCAGAGGCGCTCTCGGTGTCGAAGCTCTGTTCCGCATCGCTCTTGGTTCCCGCGGCATCGCTGTCTTTTCCCGATACCGTCGAGCCGAGTGCATCCGGCTCGGAAAGGCACCATGCCAATCTTCCGAGAAGGCGGAAGTAGATCATCCCAATCGCGGCCAAAGCGGCGCAGGAAAGCCCCCACAGGAAGAAATTGGAAGTGGCTAGTAGGGAGCCTGCGAGCAGTCCGAGGATGGCTAGTCCAGCGGACAGTAGATAGAACTTGACCCAACGAGGCCGTCCGGCCCTCAAGCTCTTCCAGATGGCAGGTGACGCAAACCCGAGCGGCGAAGCCTGCTCCAATGCAGACAGAAGGAGTATCGGAAAAAACGCGACGGCTGTGGCTGTGCCCGCAAGTACCGCGTTCCAGCCGGATATGCCAGCGCACATCACCAGAGCACCCGGAGCAGCCGATGCCAGAAGGCTGTTGATTATGAAGAATCCATCGAACATCCATTCGCCGATGTTCGATCCCGGCCACTGCTCGATTCTGTCGTAGCCGTTCGCTGTGTCTTGGACAATGGCCACGCTGCACGCCGAACTCAATAACACGAAGGCGAGCCCGAGGCCAACCACAATGACACTGAGAAAGACGGCGGCAAACTGTTGGATTGCTCCGCCGTGGGCCAGAGCCCAAGCCCAGCACAGCGCCGTGATGAAGCCATGCCCCATCAGCGTCAGCACCAGCCAGCGGACCCCGGCCGCGGGGTCGAAGAAAAACGAGAGCACGCCCGTCTTAAAGGGCTGGTCCGGCAGCACCGGCTTGGCTCGTTCCTCGGCCTCGACCTCCGCCTCGGCTTTGGCCATCGCTTGGCGGGCCGTGTCGGCCATCGCGTCTCCGGGCGGCTTCGGCCGGGGTGGCTCATTCGGTGCAGGATCGGCGCTGGCAGCCGAGTCGACGGCGCTGGGCAAGGCATTCTCTTCCGGCAGATAATCTACTTGAGGGCGTTCGACCGGTTCGCTGAGTCTGAAATCGTCCCCCTCGTCCGTCTCGCGGTATCGTTCTGGCTCGGGGCGTTTCTTGGGCGCTTTGACGAGCACCTTCGAGTGGCAGTCAGGACATGTGAGCGTCTTACCTACTTGGTCCAACGTGGCGTAAAGACGTGTCGCGCACAGCCCGCATTCG
>CAZURK010000252.1:0-22776 GCA_964623055.1 uncultured Pirellulaceae bacterium | reverse complement strand
AGCTCGAAGAAGCGCGAGAACAACGACGTCGCAGCCGACAACAGCAACGCGCTACTGTGTTGCCTCAGTCGAAACTGGAAAGTGCCGCCGCTTGGGTTAGCATAGAGACCCAAAGGAGGATTTTCCATGACCCGAGAACGCAAGAACTACAGACCCGAGGAAAAAGTAGCCATCCTTAGGCGGCATCTCGTGGAGAAGGTGCCTGTGTCGGATCTGTGTGACGAGTTGGGCTTGAATCCGAACGTTTTCCATAGCTGGCAGAAGCAGTTCTTTGAGAATGGGGCAGCCGCTTTCCAGCGGAAGGGCAAGCGGAACAGCCCCACGCCTGAAGCTCGGAAGATCGAGAAGCTCGAGGCGAAATTGACGCAGAAGAACGAGGTGCTCGCCGAACTGATGCAGGAGCACGTGCAGCTAAAAAAAGAGCTTGGGGAGCTCTGAAGGAGCGATGGGTTCCCCACGACATTCGCGACGAAGTGGTCGACTTCGTCAACCGCTGGTCCGAGAGGACGGAGATCGCCATCCGCGTGCTCGTGCTCTGGCTGGGTATCAGCTTGTCCAAGTTTTATGACTGGCGGAAACGTTATGGCAAAGTCAACGAGCACAACGCCCTGGTTCCCCGTGATCATTGGCTAACCGGCGAAGAGAAGCAAGCCATTCTGGACTACGAACGCCAGTACCCGCGGGAAGGCTATCGGCGTCTGACCTTCATGATGCTCGACGACGATGTGGCAGCGGCGAGCCCGGCCACCGTGTATCGTGTGCTCAAGTCGGCCGATCGACTGGGTCGGCCTTCGCCCGCAAACGATCGGAAGGGGAAGGGCTTTCATCAGCCCAGCGGACCTCACCGGCACTGGCACATCGACTTCTCACACCTGAACATCTGTGGGACGTTTTATCATGTGTGCAGCATCTTGGACGGCTACAGTCGCTATGTGGTGCACTGGGAAATCCGCGAAACCATGACCGAAGAGGACCCGGAAATCGTGGTCCAACGCGCCCGTGAGAAGTTCCCTGGCCGGAGGCCGCGGATCATCTCCGACAACGGACCGCAGTTCATCGCCAAGGACTTCAAGCAGTTCCTCCGCCTCTGTGGCATGACGCACGTGACCACCTCGCCTTACTACCCCCAGAGCAACGGGAAAAAGGAGCGTTGGTTCGGCACGTTGAAGCGAGAGTGTATTCGGCCGGGTACACCGTTGTCGTTGGACGACGCGCGACGGCTGGTAGCTCAATTCGTCGAGTACTACAACACAGTGCGGCTCCACTCGGCCATCGGCTACGTTACCCCCGCCGACAAGCTTTTGGGGCTGCAGACGGTGATTCACGCCGAGCGTGATCGGAAACTGGAGGAGGCCCGAGAGCTGCGGCGTCAGAAGCGTAGGGCAACTCGCGCCAAGGCCGTCCAGCCAGCCGAGGCGACCGGTCCAATGCATTCCAAGCAGGATCCGCGGGAACTGCTGGACTTGGCCGCACTCCGCCGCCAGGTCTCCATCGAGGCTGTCCTGGGGCACTTGGGCTACTTTGAGTCCTTGCACGGCACCGGCCCGCAGCGACGCGGGCCGTGCCCGCTGCACGACGCTCCAAGCGATCGCTTCCGCTCCCTTTCGGTTCACTTGGGCAAAGGTGTTTTCCGCTGCTTCCATCCTGATTGCCAAGCCCAAGGAAACACGCTCGACCTGTGGGCCGCCTATCACCGCATGGCGCTCGGCCAAGCGGCAAGAAGTCTCGCCGAGACCTTCGCTCCCGGCTTGACAACCACCAATAAACCGGTAACAGAGAAGAGGAACCCGTAAACCCTATATCCCTGCACCCGCTAACCCTGAAAGGCTCCCTCTCCAATTCACGACTCGTCGGCCGAGCGGCTGCGCAGTTCCACATGGGCGAGGCAGCGAAGTGCCTGGAACTCCTGGAGAACCCCAATACGGCGGAAGAGCTACTTTACCGAGCCTTCGCCCAAGATCGCCTGGGGCAAACAGCGCAGGCAAGACAGACTTTCATTCAAGCAGCACGGCGAGCCGATCCCCCGCTCCGCGGACACATGTGCTGGACCCACCGCGTGAGACTCGAGCAGCTTCTCCGGGAAGCACGCCAAAAGCTTGGGGCCTTTGAAGAAACGACCAGCGAGTCATTGCCGAGTGAAGAGACCTCGGCCGCAAAGGAATGATCGGCAGTTTACTGGGTCCTGCTGGGTTCGGCGCGGGTCTCCCGACCCCGCCGAAATGCTCGACCGGAGGTCTCCCGGCATCCAGCACCGGCCTTCCACCCGGCTGCGATACGCGACTGCAGGTTCCCGGGATTCCATCGAGAACGTCGCTCGGAGGACCTCCTGTGCTCATGCGTCGAGCCCGCGAGAAGGAGACCTTCGGTCGGACGATGTGCGGGGTCGGGAGACCCGCGCACAACGCGCAACGCGGAATGACAGGAGAGTCAGCCCAAGAAACCAACAATGCTCTCTTCCAGTACCAGACCAACGATCTGCAGGAAGCCAAGCCAGCAGCGTACCACGTTGCACAAAGCCATCAGGATACCCAGGACAATCAGCAGCGGATGCGGCTTGACGCGAATCACCAGGCCACGCACCAGCAGGAAGAGTGAAACGGCGTGCAACACGAAACCGAAAACGGACTTCTTGGCCGAAGGCCATATTCACAACGGCTCGCATACGACGATGAGTATGGCCTTCGGCCAAACAACGTGAGGTGTACCTGCCTCCTGGGGCGTTGCCCCAGGCTACGATGCGCATGGCCTTCGGCCAAAAGCCCTCCGACGCTCAGCCGTGCTCGTGGGGCGTCGCCATGCATCGCTCCAAACGAAAAAAACCGCCGGAAGCAGTTAGCTCCGGCGGCTTGTTTGTGTTGAGGGAAACGATGTTAGGTCGCATTGACCGCTTGGCGGGTTTACTCCATCTCGCCGGCCAGTTGTTGGTGCAGGGCGTCGGCCACGGTCGTTTCGGACCGTAACAGCTTGCCGTAATCCAGCGTCTGATAGTTAAGTCCCGTCTCCGCCGTGTAGACACGGCCAATGTTCTTGGGCAACTCGTTCGCCAATTCTGTCGGCAACTGACTGTCGCACGCCTCGACGAAAACCGCCTGGAAATCCATGCCGCACTTCTCGACGATCGAGAAATACTTGTCTTTCTTCGTGCCGAATTTCGGGGCGATAGCCCCGAGCCCGTTTTTGCCGCTGAGTCCGAGGTCATCTTCTTCATTGAGCCCTTCAACATCAGGGCAAGGGTTCTCGGCCACATACTCGGCAAGTTCGGCTTGCGATTCGGCAGACAGTTTACCCGTCAGTCCGGTCATGGCGTAATCCTCGCCTCCGTGTGACTTCGTAACCAGAATGAACGTGTGGCGTTGCGGATCAAAATCGGCGGCGACCTTTTGCAGCGCTTCCGCGAAGACGCGGGGATGTGACAGGGGGTAGGCGCGATAGCCTTCGCTCTTGAATTTGCGCAACCGGAACTCCTCACGGCGGATTTGATCGTCGTCCGACGAGACGTATCGGAAGAAGCCGTCGCGCGAGTCGCGCGTCGTAAAAACGACCACGGCCACGCCAGATTCGGACTCGCATTGCCGAACTTCCTTCAACAGCGTTTCCGCCTCCTTGTCCACGATCTGCGAGAACCCCCGTACGTCCTTTTCCACGCGGTCGGCCAATTGTTGGGCTCGCTTTTTATCAATCTTCCGCAACCGCTGAAGGGTCGCCTGGAAGCCTTCCGCATCGCGCGTTTCGCTCGCGTAATAGATGAACACCAGCCGTTTGCCCTCCACAACGATTTTCGCGGGGTTCACCACGATTGGCTCGGCCATTCGCGGCGTAAATTCGGTCGACTCCTGCGCGGCAACAGCGCTCAACGTCACTGCCAGTGCCAGCGCCAGTGATTTCAGTGCCAGGATAGCTCTCATGACTTTGCTCCTCGTTTCTGTGGGTGAATGGTGTCGTTCTGTCCTCGGTCCCAGGGAAATAGTGTCTGATTCCATGCTTCTGTCCTTTCGAGTAGTGGTGGTTGGTGTTTCCCTCTATCCAGTACACGGCAAAGCGAAGCTTCGACGCGCCAGGGGCCACGGATTTTCTGGAAAGAACCCGTATTCGCTGTCCGAGGAGACCTTCGGTCGGAGGAAGTGCGGGGCCAGAGACCCGCGCACAACGGGGTCGGACCGGGTGGCTCGGTCGGGAGACCGGCCACAACCGTTGGCCACAACTGGGTTCGGCGCGGGTCTCCCGACCCCGCCGAGACGCCCGACCGAAGGTCTCCCACCATCCGGCCGAGCCCTTCCACCCCGCCAAACCCGCGGCTGCAAGTTCCCGGCATTCAAGCGCGAACTTCGCTCGAAAGATCTCCTGTGCTCGCGCGTCGGGCCCGCGGGAAGGAGACTTGCTTGTTCCTGCCTACATTCCCGTGCATAATCTGGGCTCGTGGGAGAGCGTCTTTCGTTTAACCCCAAGCCCTGCGGGCTGGGCGCATTCGCGCGGGCCGTTGGCCCAGCGGTAAAACGACCGTTCTAGTTCAATAACGATCATAAGATCTTTCGAAACACCGCGGCCGTGAGAGTGAGGGAAACGATGACCAGCTTACTGATTCTTTGTTGTGCTACCCTTGTGACCGCTGGCGATGACGGCGCGATCCGGCTGGATTCCACGAAACAACTGTTTCTGGATGACGAGTTGATCGCCTCGATGGAGAACGTCGAACGAAAGATTCATCAGGCGAAGAAGTACGAGGGGAACCCGGTCCTGTGGCCGAGCGAACCGTGGGAAGGTCACACAGCCGTGATCTACGGATCAGTCTTGCGCGACGGTGACAAGTATCGCATGTGGTATCACGGTGGAGCTGGGGTCGGCTATGCCGAAAGCGACGACGGCATCCGCTGGACCAAACCGCAGATGGACTTCGTCAAGCTCGACGGGCAAACGACCAACGTCTTGATCCGTCGTGGCGCCGAAGAAGGCGAACCGAATGCGATTCCCTACTTCTACGAGATCTTCGGCGTACACAGGGACGAAAGAGCGACAGACCCGTCGATGCGCTACAAGATGGGTTTCCTGAGCCTCGACCGCCAGTACAAGGGGCCGCGCGGAAAGAGGTTCCACGGCGGACAAAGGCGAGCTCTTGGCGTCGCGGCCAGCGAAGACGGAATCCGCTGGCGGCTGGTCGACAATTGGGCCACGGATGCCATCTGCGACGGCGCCACGCATTGGCTGTTCGATACGGCAGCGAACAAGTTCATCCTGTACGGCCGGACGAAGTTCATCGCACCGGGACTGATGGACGCGTGGCGGACCGGCGATTCCCTCGATGATTGGGTCAAGAGGTACTTCTGGGGACGCTCGGTTGCCCGCGTCGAGTCGCCCGACTTTGTCCGCTGGAACATCACCGCGCCTGCCGAAGGACCTGTGGTAATGACGTCCGATACCGAAGACGAACCCGGCACCGAGATCTACTCGATGCTGGTCTTCCCCTACGAAAGCGTCTACATCGGGCTTGTTCAAGCATTCCATAATCGTCCGAACGAATGCCACTTGGATATTCAACTGGCCGTCAGCCGCGACAGCGTGAAGTTCACGCGGGTCGGCGACCGATCGACGTTTCTGCCCTGCGGACCGGTTGGAAGCTGGGACCGGTTCAACAACTCGCTGGCCAACAATCCGCCGATTGCGGTCGGTGACCAATTGCGGATCTACTATGGCGGAAGGACCTATCGGCACGGTCCGTACAGCGGCAGCGACAAAGGAATGCCGGGCGGCGGCATCGGATTCGCGACGATACCGCGCGACCGCTTCGTATCGCTTTCGGCATCGTTTGACGGCGGAGTCATCACGACCAAGCCTCTCGCCTTCCAGGGAAAGACCCTGCATGTGAACGCCGCTTCCCGTTTCGGCGAAATCCTGGTCGAGCTATTGAACTCCGAAGGCGAAACCGTGGCCAAATCCACACCCATCCGCCAGGACAGCCTCGACATCGCAGTCCAGTGGGACGATGGCGGCCTGGACAGCGCCGCCGCCCCACTCACCGCCAGAATCACGTTGAAGAACGCGCATCTGTACGCACTGTGGTGTACCGACTGACCTCCCCCTCCACGATCGGAATACGGAACCATGTCTTGCCTTCGGTCGTCACGGTTTCGAACGGACCGGGCAGCGGCTCGCTGTTTAGGACGACAGTGGGTTGATCGTCGATACCGGTCACCAGTAGGAAGCGGGCCGATTGCTGGTGGGCCTTCGTGACGTCGACGCCTTCGCGGAAGTATCGCTGGTACCATGGATGAGTTGTTTGACTCTCCTTGAATAGCATCTCGACGGCCTTGTCGCCCTCGGGTGGCGGGATGCGGTAGTCGATCCAGAGTTTGCCTTCGGTGGGACGAAAGTGGATGCGCGCCATGCCGGCCGGGCCGTCCGTTCTCAATACGGCGCCGTCGGGAGTCGTCAACCGCAGCGGCGTTGGATCGACGAACGGATTGATGGCCGTGTAAGTGCCGGTCACTCGTTCGACCTTCAACAGAGCCATCTGCCCCTTGGCTGTCTCCAACACGGCGCCGCCCTTCTCCAGTCGAGCGGCGGTGCCCAATTGACCGATGGGCGAGTCCAGGTCGATCTCGATCGGTGGCCATGGGTTTTGGCCGTTCACGCGAACGTAGGTCAGCAAGTCCCTCGGCCTGATGTAGCGCTCGGTCGTCTTGACGCGAACGTACCCGCAGTTGACGCCCAGTTCCAGTTGATTGCCGCCGCTGGTGTAGCCGACGTGAAGGACCTTTTGGGCGGCGTCCCAGCGGTGCGTCACGTTCGCCGCCTTCATGTGACTTTGGAACTCCTGGAACGAGCCGTACTCGGTCTGGTCGCCCATTTCGATGATCCAACCGGCCGAGGCGTCGTGCAGCTTGGCCCAGGTGGCGTCATTGCTGGGTAACGGGTCGTCGGTCTTCAGGACGAACGACTCCAATTCCAGCCGCGGATAGTCGAAACGGATCTCGACCTCCGCGTCGCGCCCCAAATCGGTGGCCGGCAAGGGGATCAGGCCAACGTAGCTGACCCCATCGCCCAGCGTGATCACGTCGCCTTGCTTGGCGGTGGCGGGGTAGCTCGTGATTCGCTCGTCGTTGATCCACAACTCGCGGTCCTCCGCCTTGGCGTACATGTAGGCCAGGATGCGACTGCTGAAACTGCGGATGCCCTGCTGCAGCCCTTCGGCGGCGAACACCTGTTCCAAAGGCCGCACGACGTGGATCATCTTGTTATGGTGTTGCAGCGAAGCCTGGGGACAACTCCCATCCAGACTCTTGGGTTCCTGCTGGTTGTAGTCGCTTGCCAGCTTGCCGTTGACGTACGGCCAAGGCCACAGGATACCGAGATCCTCCAGGTGCTGGACGTCGCGCTCGGTTCGTTTCCAGACAGCTAAGACCGGCCATTCGACGCCGATGTTGGCATCCATGCACGAGAGGCCGTAATGGTTGCCCAAGTACGTCATGTCGTGCACCGGCGGCCGCATGCGGTGTCGGACGTGGTTGGTCGAGATGCTCCAGGACGGCAGCGGTTTGTCGTCGATGGCGTGGGTCTCCCACTCCGGTCCCCAGGGCGCCAGTAGTGCAACACGCACCGGGTTGCAGGCGTGGAAGTTGACCGTCGGGATTCCGTGGACCTCTTCCTTATCGGTCTCGATCAGCACGCCCTTCTTCGACAGCGTGTGCAGCGCACCGCGCGGCACGTCTTGTCGCATCAACAGATCGTCGATCCGATAGCGGCGTGCGATTCGCGAGACCCGCCGCCGCAGGCCCGGATGATAGTTGGTGTTTTCCTCGAACAGAATCTTCTCCACACCCAAGTCGGCCCGGAGGCGTGCGAGCGGATCCTTCGCGTAACGCGACACCATCTTCAGGTTGCCCAGCGTGATGCCCAGGTAGAACGAATCGCCCCGTTCCTGGTGTGTGCCCTCGCTCCAGATCATGTGCCGGTTCAGGTGCGAGATGTTTCGATGGCCACGCACGGCCATTTCCGGGCGATTCAACAACTCACCCACCAACGCCACTTCGGACCGGAACTGGGTCATCAGGTTCAGCGTGGATATGCCGTTCCGGTAGCCGGCGCGGACTCGCAGATCGTCCTCTAGATATGGATGCAACCAACGAGATTCGAAATACTTGTGCAGGTGGTAGCGCAGCAACTCGTTCAGCATCGGTTCGTACTCGACCAGCGGGATCAAGTAGTCCAGATGCGAATGACCGCGGAACCAGCCGGGCGGCTGACGGAGCAAGTCCTCGACGATCTTGGCATACGCCTCTTGATCGCCAGCGTCGAAAGCGTTGGGCAGCCGGTATCCGACATCGTCGCGGTCACGTTCGCCAACGGGAACGGTGCGTAATTCGTGCACGCGGCGTTTCATCCACGCCGGCATGTCCGGCCGTGCATCGAGGATCCGGCCGGCCAGCTCTTGCAGGTTTTCGGGAATGCGAACCGGCGGCTGGCCGCCCGCGCCCGTAGCCTTCAACTCCCGGGCCAAGGCCGGCACATCCACCGCCGGCGGCAACGTGACGCTGACGTCCTTGGCGCGGCGGAAGGTCACCACGAGCTTTGGGTCGGCGACAAAGACGCGGCAGTGGCCGGTGGACAGTCCCCATGAGCCGGCTTTGGGGCTCGCTAGTTCGGCCTTGTCGATCAGGAAGCCGCAAGCCTCCAGGTCCCGGAGTCGCTGCCCAAGATCACGTCCCTCGCCGGCCTGAAGCAAGGCGGTGGTCACGTCGATCGTCGCGGTCGGCTCGTCCTTACCCAACGGCGCCTGCCCCAACGGTTCCGGCCATCGATCCTTCTTGGTGTCGCGTGCGCCGCCAGCCGCCCAGTAGCCGGCCCCGTTGATGTGCGCGTTCCACGTGGGGCCGATCTCGGCATCTGCCGTCCACGGACGCCGCAACAGCCAGACCCGGGCGTGCCAGGTCTCGGGCTCCATTTCCTTCAGCCGATAGCCTCGATGCACGTAGCCGTAGGCAGTGCGAAGCCACTCTTGGTCCTGCCACGTTACCACGAGCTTGACCGCGGCGATCTCGTGCCCCGCGGCCAACTTTCCAACAATGGCCTCGGCACAACCCGGAAATCGGAGCAGCAAGAACCGGTGCGCCGCGTCGAAGAACAAAGGCTTCTCCCGTTCTTTCTCGGCCAGCCACTGAGTCTGTGTGGCGTTCCATTGTCGAGCCCAGATGACTGTGGCCATCTCGTCATCGAACGCCAGCGTTTCCTCAGCCGCACCGACCGGGGCAGCCCCCAGCACCACGAGCAGCCACGTCACCAACGCCACGCCGGTCATTTGTCGAATCATTGTCAACACCGAGATAGAGTATCGCGATCTTTGAAGCTAAGGACCAACCGATAGAAATGTTGTTCCTCCGCCGCCTCTGATGCAACCGTACGACCGCCCTTCTGGCGACTTTTCTCACACGATTCACACACACCGCTTCCCGCATCTTGCATCCCGTGTTCCGTTAGTGTTCTAAGAATTCAAACGGGAGAGAACTGGCGGTGGGGTTCATCAAGTTGCACGATTCCCGGCCACCGCTGGGCTTGTCCCCGCGGAGCCATGTTCAAAACCAGACACGTACTCGGAGAGATGAAGCGCCCCACTCCGCCCCACGCCGCCGGGGGCGGCGTGGGGCGGAGCGGGGCAGGGAAAGGCGTGTGTTTTGGGGAGATCACTCTGGTTCTGAACACCGTTCCCCCACTGGCAAGCAGCGGGGCGACGGGACCGATCCATCCTCCGTTTGAGTAAGAACATATTGCTGATTGAAGGAGTCATCGCCCGCTTGTTTGTGTTGTAGGCCACTTGTACTCTGCTAGACTAATTCAAGGCGTCCAGTCGACAGATCAGGACCAATGTCTTTCTTCTAGCGGGAGAACACCTATGAGACGACGAGAGTTTCTTGGCCGAGCGGCCATAGCTTCCGCGGCAGCGGCGGGCGGGCTGGCAGGAGTCTTCGGCGGGCAGAACGCAAAAGCGATCGAGCCCATCCAACGCGCCGTCGCAGAGCCAAAATACAAATTCACGTTGGCGGGCTACAGCTACCGAAAGCTGCTGACCGGCCAGAATCCGGAATGCACGCTGGAAGATTTCGTGACGGACTGCGCCAAGTTCGGGCTCGAAGGAACGGAACCCACGTCGTACTATTTCCCGCAAGCTGTGACGAACGAATACCTCTGCAAATTGAAAGCCCTGGCCTTTCGACTCGGCTTGAGCATTTCCAGCACTGCCGTGGGCAACCGGTTTTGTATGCCGCCGGGCGAGGAACGCGATCAACAGATCGCCAGCGTCAAGAAGTGGATCGACCATGCGGCTGTCTTGGGCGCACCAATCATTCGGATTTTCTCTGGGAGGGTGGGCAAGCAGCAGACGCCAGAAGAAGCCCTCCGGCTGGCAGTCGAGGCCATCGAAGAGTGTTGCGAGTATGCGGGCGCACGCGGCATCTTTCTGGGCTTGGAGAACCACGGCGGCCTGACCCACACGGCCGACAACATGCTGGAGATCATCCGCGCCGTCAAAAGCCCCTGGTTCGGGGCCTGGATGGACACGGGGAACTTTCACGGCGGGGATGTTTACGCGGAACTCGAGAAGATCGCCCCCTATACGATTCACGTCCAGGCGAAAGTGGTCACGTCCTCGCCGGACGAAGGGAAGAAGCCTACCGACTTCGAACGATTAGCCAAGATGCTCGACAACGTCGGCTACCGCGGCTGGATCTGCCTGGAGTACGAGGAATCGGAAGATCCGCGCGTCGCCTGCCCCGAGTACATCGCAAAGCTGCGAGAGGCCTTTGGCGGTTAGCTCGATTTCCGGGAGGACAAACTTCGGAGCCTGCGCATAAATCGGGCTCAGACGTACAGAATTCAAAATTGGCCGGCCATACTCCTGACCTCCGTTGAGCGGTTCGGCGGCCAATTTTGAATTCTGTACGTCTGAGCCCTTCGCCCGCGTGAAGCTGCCTCGATTCATGCGTCGGTTCTTCATACATCACACGATCCGTCGCCTTTTGCGTTGCCTGGCCTGAATTAACGAGTGTAATCAGAAGGTAGCCGATGGTAGAATCATCCTGCCTGTTGAAGTACTCTCGTAGACCGTGCGCTGCTGCGAATGCTATTTTCGATACCCAAAACACGAGGAGTTATCATGAGACGCATCACCTTTCCACTGATCCTGTTCGGTTCATTCACGGCGCTTACTGCATGGGCCGACTGCGGTTCGTGCGGCGAGCCTGAAGCCTGCACCGCGGAGAAGGTCGACATGCCCGCCGCCGAGCAACTCGAAGCCCAGGGCTTCAAGTCGCTTTTCAACGGCAAGGATCTGTCGGGCTGGAAGATCCCCGAAGGAGACAACGGACACTGGAAAGTCGTCGATGGCGTAATCGACTACGACGCTTCTTCCGAGGCCAAGGGCAACAAGAGCCTGTTCACCGAAGAGGAGTTCGGCGACTATGTGCTGTACTTCGACTGGCGATTCAAACGCACCTCGGGGCTGTACCCCATGCCGACCATCCTGCCGGACGGGACGTACAAGACCGACGAAAACGGCGAGCGGATCGTTACCCCCACGGCCAACGCCGATTCGGGACTTCTGTTCCGTCCCGGCCACCAGGCGAACCTGTGGTGCTGGACGTGCGGTTCGGGCGAGCTGTGGATGGTCCGCAACAACAAGAACGCCACGCCGGAGCAGCGCGCGGCGGGGGTGCCAAAGGCCAACACGGACAAGCCCGTTGGGCAGTGGAACCGGATGATGGCCCATGTGGTTGGCGACCGCGTTACCATCGCCCAAAACGGCCTGAAGGTGATCGACAATGCCCAACTACCCAATCTCAACGAAAAGCGTGGGCTGATCGGTTTCCAGCATCACGGTGGACCACTGTCGCCCCAACGGATCGCTGCCATGCGCAAGCGAGGGATGACGGTGGGAGACGATGCGATGTCACCCGCATCAAGCCTCGTCCAGTTTCGCAATATTTACATCAAGTCGATCGGAAACACCGCTTCCAAGGAATCTTCGGACGGATGGATCACGCTGTTCGACGGCCCGAACCTCGATCAGTGGTCCATGGGGCCAGATCGCTCGTGGGTGATCGAGGACGGATTGATCACGCTGAAGCGCGAGTTCGACGGACGGGAGCACAACCTTGACTATCTCTGGACAAAACAACAATACGGCGATTTCATCCTGGAGCTTGAATTCAAAGTGCCCGAACGTGCCAACAGCGGCGTGTTCTTGCGCACCTCGGACCTGAAGGACCCGGTCTACACGGGCCTCGAATTGCAGGTCAGCAATTCGTTCGGCCGCGAGAATATCACGCGAGGCGGCACCGTGGGGGCGATCTATGATCTGAAGGCGCCAACGGCCAATGCGGCAAAACCTGCCGGTCAATGGAACACGTACCGAATAACCTGCCAGGGACCGAACGTCACCGTCGAAGTCAACGGCAAGAAAGTCAACGAGGCGAACCTGGACGAGTGGACCGAACCGAACCAGAACCCCGACGGTTCGAAGAACAAGTTTCCACGAGCGATCAAGGATTTCGCCCGCAGTGGATACGTCGGGCTGCAGGACCACGGGCGGCCTGTGTGGTACCGCAACATTCGCGTCAAACGGCTGGAAGATTGACCGATGTCGTTCTAACGTCGCTTAAAAGAGTACCACGATCCAAGTCATCGAAATCGCCAGATAGGACTTCAGGAGGATACCGCAATGTCAGAGATCAATCGTCGCAAGTTTGTAGGCGCCGCCGTTGCATCGGGGGCCTTTAGCATCGTGCCGCGGCACGTGCTGGGCGGGGCGGGACATGTCGCGCCGAATGACAAAATCACGCTGGCCAACATCGGCATGGGCACGCAAGGATTCCGTGAACTCGGTGGGCTGCTGTCCGATCCGCAGGTCCAGATCGTCGCCGTGTGTGACCCGAACACGGACAGCAACGACTATGTGGAATGGGGCAAGGGTGGCATTCGGAACCTGCTGCGAAAACTCCTGGGCGATCCGTCGTGGCGAGGAGACGTAGACGGCTGTCCCGGCGGCCGCGAGGTAGGGCGGCAGGTCGTCGACGCGTATTACGCCCGAGAGCGCGGCGCGGATAAGTTCAAGGCGTGTGCCGCCTATGCGGACTTCCGCGAACTGCTCGAAAAGGAAAAGGACCTGGATGCCGTGAAGGTCATGACACCGGATCATTTGCACGCGACCATTTCCGTCGCGGCGATGCGGAAAGGCAAGCATGTCTTGATGCACAAGCCGGTGGCCAACCGTTTGTACGAAGGAAGACTTGCGGCCGAGACGGCTCGCCAGACGAAAGTCGCGACGCACCTTCTGGCATATGGCAGCGGGACCGGCAATGCGGCAATTGCCAACGTCGTGAAACAAGGTGTGATCGGCAAGCTTCGCGAAATCCACAACTGGACCAACCGCCCCGTGTGGCCGCAGTACACCGAAATCCCCAAAGACCGGCCGCCGGTGCCGAAAGGCTTGGATTGGGACTTGTGGCTGGGGCCCGCGGTGGACCGTCCGTACCATCCGCATTACACGCATACCGTCTTTCGCGGGTGGTACGATTTCGGCGGAGGCTCGATGGCCGACATGGGTATCTATAGCCTCTGGCCCGTCTTCACAGCTCTGGGTCTGGGCGTTCCCATCAGCGCCGAAGCCTGGGCTACCCACACGTGCGCAATCAACGATTATGTAAGCCGTCCCGTAAGAAACGATTTCGCATACCCGATCGGATGCACCCTTCGGCTGAAGTTCGCCACGACTGGCGACCAACCGCCGCTGAATCTGTTCTGGTACGATGGTGGCATGAAGCCACGTTTGCCCCACGAGGTCGAAGCGCACGACATCGAACTGGCCCGCGAGGGCGTTCTGTTCGTTGGCGACGAGGGATCGATCATGGGCGGTTTTCACGGGCAGAACCCGCAACGGTTTGCCCGCGGCAAACGGGAACCGCTCGATGTCGGCGGAGCAATACCCAAGGGCCAACGGCGCAACTACGAGCAACGCCATCGCCTGTGGCTGGACGCTTGCCAAGGCGGTGATCCATCGCCCGGCAGTTTCCCAAACGCCGGCCCAATTACCGACGCGGTCAACCTGGGCACCGTTGCGCTGCGAGCCCGCCGCAAAGTCGTGTTCGACAGCGACAACATGAAAATCACCAATGTCCCTGAAGCGAACCAATACCTGGTCCGCCAGTACCGCCCCGGTTGGGAACTGTGAGACGCTCGGATTATGACAAGCAGACTACGTTAAGGATGTCCATGCGGAATAGACGGCATTCGGTTGTAGCTGAAGTCACAAGACTTCAGAGACTTGGCCGCAAACGCCCGAATTCTTGCGAATCCGGCTACTGAAGGGCTACAACCTCGATAAGGAATGGATCATGTTACGCAGTCTCCGTATTGCGGGCTACTGTGCACTGGTGTTTGGCTATGCGGTAAGCGCACCCACGGGTGCGTTTGCCGAAAACCTCTCGCTCGCCGAGAGGTGTCCCAAGGATGAACTAAAACGCATCCTCGTACCACTGGCACGGTGGCAGCCATTTCCGAAGGCTGACGAGCGGGCCGCCTGGGAGCAGCTTCCCGAAGATACGCGAGAAATGCTCGTGGCTTTGGGTGAGGAGTGCGCCGGAGTTGAGGTCCCGAGCCTTCCGGCAACACTGTACTTGGAATTTCGCCGCGTGGGCAATCGCAACCGCTACCAGGACGTATGGATGGTACGTCGCAAGCTGCTGAACAGCTTGGCCTTGGCCGAATGCGTGGAAGGCAAAGGACGTTTTCTCGATCCATTGGCGAACGTGACCTGGGCGATTTGCGAAGAGTCATCCTGGACATGGCCGGCCCACATTAGTGCCCAAGAGGCGGGAATGACGCTGCCGGACACGACCGAGCCGATTGTGGCGTTGTTTTCGGCGGAGACCGCGAGTTCTCTTGCCTGGGTCGTTTACCTGATGGAAGAGCAACTCGACGAGGTATCCCCGCAGATCTGCCAGCGAATCCGTCGCGAGATCGACGAACGGATTCTGACTCCGTACTTGGAGCGAGACAACTTCGGCTGGATGGGATTTGGCAGGCGGGGGCGCCCGAACAATTGGAACCCGTGGATCAACTCCAACGTCTTGACAGCGACACTGCTCCTGGAACGGGACGAAGAACGACGAGTGGAAACCGTCCACAAGGTACTGCGGTGTCTGGACAACTTCTTTGTGCCCTACCCGGAAGACGGCAGTTGCGACGAGGGCCCCAGCTACTGGACCCGCGCCGGCGCGAGCCTGTTTGACAATCTCGAACTGTTGCACGGCGCAACGGACGGTCGCTTCGACGTATTTGATGACGAAGTAGTCAAGAACGTTGGCCGTTTCATCTGTCGAACACATATCACGGGAAACGCTTATGTGTGCGTGGGGGATTGTGATGCACAGATCAACATCCCGCGAGATCTGGTCTTTCGCTATGGAAGACGTATTGGCGATGCCAACATGCAGGCGCTGGCCACGTTTGACCTGAGCGGGAATCTGCTTGGGCGTTCGAAGAGAGGTTTCTGGTCGATGAACCGTCCCCTGCACGCGCTTTTCAACGTCGCCGAACTGCGGGCCGTCGAAACATCGTCAGCACCACTGTTGCGCGACGTCTGGCTGGGCGACGAGGATATGCAACTGATGGTTGCCCGTGATGCGGCGGGGACAACTGCCGGCTTTTTCGTTGCCGCGTGGGGAGGCCACAACGCGCAGAGTCACAATCACAACGACGTGGGCAATTATGTCGTGTACGTCGATGGGTGGCCGGCGTTGATCGACGTGGGCCGGCCCACATACACGCGGCAGACTTTCAGTGGGGACCGTTACAAGATCTGGGCGATGCAGTCCGCATTCCACAACCTGCCAACGGTCAATGAGTGTATGCAGGGCGTCGGCCGTCGATACGCCGCGCGAGATGTCAACTACCTGTCTGACGAGACTGACGCCGGGCTGCAATTGAACATTGCCTCAGCCTATCCAAAAGAAGCTGAAATCGTCTCTTGGGTGCGGAAAATCCACCTCGATCGCGGGCAGTCGTTGACGGTCTCTGACACGTTCGAGTTACAGAAAGAGTCGACTGCCATCTCGCAGAGTCTGATGACGCCGTGCGAAGTTTCGCTGGCCGAGGCTGGCAAGCTCGAATTCAGCCTTCCTGAAACGAAAGCCAAAATGGTCGTCCATTACGAGCCACCGCAACTAGACGTGGAAATCGAGACGATCGAGTTGGAGGACGAGAAGCTCGTGGAAATGTGGGGTCCCAGTTTGCGACGTGTCCTTTTGAAAGCACATGCGGCTACGTCACGTGATGCCTGGACGGTCAGAATTTCGAAGGCGGATTGAATGCCGCGAACGGCACCGAAGCTCGAACAACCGTTGATGGCGTCCAGGCGAGTTGGGGGGATGCAAAGTGGGAAAGTACTGGGACACAATTGGGAGGAAACAGAATGCGTGACCGCAACGACACACAGCAGCATGATTTCACAACGCGCCGTCGATTCTTGAAGAAGGCGGCCGGTGCTAGCGGCACCTTCTGCCTTCCTTTCGTGGTTCCTTCGAGTGTGTTTGGGGCGAACGCCCCGAGCAATCGAATCAACGTAGGTTTGATCGGTTGTGGCCACCAGAGCCAGCGGATCGTGCCGTCGTTTCTGGTCCACGACGATGTCCAGATGTTGGCCGTTTGCGATGTGAATCGACGCGGCCTTGGCTACTACTGGCCCGACCAGGTACTTGGTCGTGAGACCGCGCGACAGTGGGTCAACGAGCATTACGTCGAGAAGACCGGCAACGCCCAGTTCAAAGGCTGCGATGCTTACGTTGATTTCCGTGAGATCGTGAACCGGGCGGATATCGACGCCGTCGCGATCGTCGTGCCCGATCACTGGCATGCATTGATCGCCATTGCGGCCATGCGAGAGGGGAAGGACGTCTATTGCGAGAAGCCTTTGGCGTTGAATGTCCGCCAAGGCCGGCAAATGGTCAAAGCGGCGCGCAAATTCAAACGCGTATTCCAGACGGGCGCTCAGTTCCGCTCGAGCCCGAATGTACGGCGAGCGTGCGAGCTGGTATGCAATGGACGGTTGGGCGAGGTCCGCTTGGTGCGTACCTGGGTCGCCCCTAACAGCTTTGAAGGGCCCGGCCCCGGCTGGCAGCCCATGCCCGTGCCCGAAGGATTCGACTACGATTTCTGGCTGGGGCCGGCACCCAAGGCCCCCTATCACATCGAACGCTGCTTCCACCGCTGGCGATACATCCTGGACTATTCCAATGGGCAGACAGTCAACTTCGGCGCTCACACCAACGACGTCGCCCAGTGGGGCTTGAATATGGATGGCACGACGCCGGTCGAGTTCGAAGACAACGGCTCCGAGTTCCTGCCCAAGGGGAACCTGTTTACCGCGGCTACAAAGACGGCCTTCCGCGCCCGTTACGCCAATGGAATCGAGTTGATTTGCGAGACGCGCAAGAGTTCAGCGACCAAGTTCGAGGGCACCGAAGGCCGGCTGGAGATCACACTCGGCGGTTCCATGAAGACGTTCCCCGAGAACCTCAAGGATTCGGTGATCGGCCCGAACGAGATCCATTTGCCACGGAGTAATCCGGCCCGTGAAGAAAACGTCCGGAAACACATCGATGCGGATCATGTCCGCAGCTTTCTGGACGCCGTCAAAAGTCGGCAGGATCCGATCGAGCCGGTAGAAGTCGGTCACAGTACCGCCAGCCTGTGCATTCTGGGCAACATCGCCCAGATTCTGAAACGCAAGTTCCGCTGGGACCCCGCGGCCGAACGGAGTCCCGACGATGAAGAAGTAAACGGGATGCTCTCGCGACCGATGCGCGAGCCGTGGGGGGCGGAGCTGTTGGAAGTGTAGGCTGTCCGTTCGCATTGGAGGAAGGGTTCTTACATCAGGAGTCGAGTCAATGACCATTTTCCGTTACGTACGTGTTGTTCTGTTCTTGATGTCTATTGTGGCCCATTACGTCGGCGCGCAGACGCTAGCCGAAGTCCCTGCCGGCGAAATGCGCTGTGTGCTCGATCCCACCTGGCCTCAGAAACCGGATGCGTTTACCTGGGGCGCGATGACCGGAATCACTGCAGATGACGATGACCAAATCTACATTTTCAACCGCGCCGATCCGACGGTGCAGGTCTACCGGACCGACGGCTCTCTTGCCCGATCGTGGACGACGCCCAATCCTCCGGGAACGCACCACATCAAGCTCGACGCTGAGGGCAACGTATGGCTCGCCGACTTCCGCGGTCACGTTGTCCAGAAGTACAGCCCCAAGGGAAAGCTGCTGTTGACACTGGGCGAGGCCGGCCAGTCGGGCTGTGACGAGAGCCACTTCGCCGGGCCGACCGACATGGCGTTCGTCTCGAACGGTGATGTGTTCATCTCTGACGGTTACGGCAACCGGCGCGTGGTTCACTTCGACAAGCAAGGCCGCTTTGTGAAAGCGTGGGGCGAAGAGGGTACGGAACCGGGACAATTCGCCTTGCCACATGCGATTGCTGCCGATTCCAAAGGCCGGCTCTATGTCGCCGATCGTAACAACGCGCGGATTCAGGTCTTCGGTACCAATGGCAAGTTGCTGGCCGTGTGGGACGATTCCATCACGCCGTGGGGGTTCCACGTGACGAATGACGACAAGATTTGGGTCTGCGGCTCGTCCAGAGTCAGGCAGCCGGACGACGACGGCTGGGTCATCTCGCCGCCGGCCGACCAATTGCTTGTGCAGTTGGACACTTCCGGGAAAGTGCTCCTGCGCGTACCCCTTCGTCTGGCCGCCGCAGCACCGAGCAAACCCGGCGAGCTCGATTGGGTTCACACGGTCGCCGTCGACTCGCAGGGCAACCTCTACCTGGGCGACATTATGGGCAAACGCGCCCAGAGATTCTCTCTCCGCAAACCATAATTGTCCCAGCAGCCCGTTGAAAAACGCCAACTGTAGGCCGGACCGAGCGAAGCGCTGTTCCGGCAATACTGATATTTCCGGCGAATTTGATGCCGGAACGGCGTCGCTGTCGCTCCTTGTTGCCGGCCTACGACTTTTTCAACGGGCTGCTAGGCCTGCAAACTGTGACCTGACTTGGCTAGCCTGCTGCGCCGATTCTTACGCGTTATAATCTGTCGTGGAAGCTTTGGTCGCGGTGCGCGCTCCTGAAGGCCGGGCGCAGTGCGACAAACCCCGAAAAAGACTAATGCGAGGTCCGATCGAGCCGTCGGTGGCTGCGGCGCCTATTGCCCCAATACGGAGGATCCTCCCCAATGTCGATCCCATGGGATGACCTTGCGTTTGGCTTTCGCCCCGCCCGTTGGATTTGGAAGCCGTTGATCTGGCGATACCTTACCGGGGGCTGGTCGCGACTGAGGTTGCAGCCTGGCGAGATCACGTTTGATGAGGTCCTCGACCAGGTGGGCCTCTACCTGCACGTGCCGTTCTGCCGCCGCCCGTGCGCGTATTGCCCGTACAACCGTGTGAAGTACGACCAGTCGCTGTACCGGCTTTACGAGACTGCGGCCCATCAGGAAATCGACTTGATCGCCGAACGGCTGACGGACTCGGCGGGCCAAGCCGGTCGCGAGATGCCGGCCATCACCTCCCTGTACGTGGGTGGCGGCACGCCGACGATCGAGTTGGAGAGTCTGACGCGGCTTGTCGCGCATCTGGGGGAGGCGTTGGGTCTTGCGCAGGACATCTGTGTGGAATTGCATCCTTCCGCCATGGATGATCGGTGCCTGGCGACACTCAAGGAAATGGGTGTGACCATGGTGTCGATCGGTGTAGAAAGCCTATCGGATCGACTGCTCGACGTGATCGGCCGCTCGCACGACGCGGCCACAGCCGAACAGTCGGTCCGCCGCGCGGTTGCGCACGGCTTCGACACCGTAAGCGTCGACCTGATGTTCGGTCTGCCTACGCAAACGCTGGACGAGTTGGATCAGAGTCTGGAACACGTGCTTGCGGCTGGCGCAGATCAGATATCAAGCTACCCGTTCTTGGAGTTTCCCTACACCGATCTGGGGCGTCGGCTTGGCATGAAGCGAGTGCGGCGGCCTCGTGGCGACTTGATTCGGAAGATGCTCGGATTGATTCGTCGTCGTGCCCGCGAACATGGATTCGTGCAATCCTCGGTCTGGTCTTTCGTCCGGCCCGAGCGGAAGAAGTTCACGTCCACCACGCGACATCACTATTTGGGCATCGGGCCCAGCGCCGGGTCGATGGTCCCCGGTCACTTCCACGTGAATACGTTCTCCATCGAAGAGTACGCCGCCACGTTGCCCGATCGCCTGCCCGTGGCGTTGGTGATGCCCATCGACCGGCGGCTGGAGATGGCCTACTGGCTGTACTGGCGTGCGTACGAGTTGACGATTCCCGCGCAAGGTTTCCGCGAGTCATTCGACCAAGACTTGGAGGAGGTGTACGGCGGCCTGCTGAAGTCTCTCACGCGATTCGGTTTGCTTCGGCAGGAAAACGGCTGCTATTACTTGACCGAGGAGGCGAGCTACTGGGTCCATCGCGTGCAGAACGAATACGCGCTCAGCTACATCAACCGGCTATGGGGAAGTTGCCGCAAGGAAGCATGGCCGCAACAAGTCCGGTTATAGAGGGAAGCCAGAAGTTCGTTTTCCGGGTTCTTGGAATGCTCTAGCTTGCACAATAGAATGGCGTCTTTCGTGCAAGCCGAAGCTCTGTCCGCAAGGCGGCAGAATCACCCGAACCCCGGCTTCTTTCGAGAGACCGGGTTTCTGTGTATGAGCCTCCTGCCGCAGATCGGAACGAATCGAACAAAGGAAAGCCCGCCAATCATGTCAGACGCTGCCAAGACCGATCAAACGGAACGGCGTGACCCCGTGGTTCCCGCCGCGGTTCTATTGCCGTTCGCTCTTGTGACCACTCTGTTCGCGTTCTGGGGGTTCGCCAACGACGTGACGAATCCGCTGGTCAGAGCGTTCAAAGAGATCTTCCTAATCAGCAACGCTCAGAGCAGTCTGGTCCAGACAGCGTTTTACGGCGGCTATGCCACGATGGCCCTTCCCGCCGCGATCTTCATTCGCCGCTTCTCGTACAAGGCAGGGATCCTGGTCGGCTTGACGCTATACGCGACGGGGGCTTTGCTCTTCATTCCAGCCAGCATCACGATGGCGTTCTGGGTCTTCCTTCTGGCTCTGTACATCCTGACGTTCGGCTTGGCCTTCCTGGAGACAACGGCCAATCCCTACATCCTGGCGATGGGCCCGGAGAGCACGGCCACCCGGCGATTGAACTTCGCCCAGGCGTTCAATCCCATCGGTTCGCTGACCGGCATGATCGTGGCCAGCCAGGTCGTGCTGGTAAGCCTTGGGGTCCAAGAGTTCCGTAAGGTGCAGACCGAGAAGATTCAGAAAGAACACAAGGCACAATACGAAGCCGACCTCGCGGAATACAGGAAGGACCCAGCCTCCTACAAGAAGAGTTTGGAGGACCAGGAGGCGAAGCTGGTCACTCAGCGCGAGACCCTCGAACGTTTGAAAGAGGGAACGAAGAAGCATAATGATGCCAAAGACGAATACAAGGCAAACTTGGAGTCGCTCAAGGACAGGCAAATGCCTTTGGAAGGAGAATACAGGCCCATACTGCCCGGCCGCATCGATGGGAAGGTGAGAACTGCACTGGAGGCATACGCAGAAGGTGACATCGATTTCGAGATCCCTGTGAAGGACAAAGACGGCAAGCCGGTTTTGGACAAGGACGGCAATCCGAAAGTCGAGACGAAATACGAGAACCACAAAGCGATGCAGGCCCATGACTTGCGGGTGGTGCGTTTGCCGTACGTCGTGATTGGCATGGTGATCATTGGGGCTTTCATTGTCTTTGCCTTGTCGAAGCTGCCGAAGGCCGGCGGCGAAGACCGGCACGTCCACTTCTTCGAGACGTTTGGCCGTTTGCTGAAAAACAAACGCTACGTGGGAGGCGTAATCGCACAGACCTTCTATGTCGGCGCCCAGATCATGTGCTGGACGTACATCATTCACTACGGAATGATCAATCTGAACATGAGCCTCTCGGAAGCCCAGCTTTACAACACAGCCGCGATGGCGATCTTCTGCAGCAGCCGGTTCGTCTGCACGTACCTGCTCAAGTTCGTGTCGCCCGGCGGCCTGTTGATGAGCCTGGCGTTTGGCGGAATGACGTTGACCGCGGGGGCTATCTTCATCGAAGGCATGCTCGGCCTGTACTGTCTGATCGGGATATCGGCTTGTATGTCACTGATGTTCCCGACCATCTACGGCATCGCGCTGGACGGACTGGGCGAAGACGCCAAGTTGGGATCGGCTGGATTGATTTTCGCCATCGTCGGCGGAGCGCTCATGCCGTTCCTGCAGGGTTGGTTCATCGACCTGGGCGACGAGATCACGGGCAACCTGGATCTCGGCTTCCTGTCGCTGCCGGCGGTCAATGCCTCATTCGTCCTGTCATTTATCTGCTTCGTCGTTATCGCGATCTACGGATTCCGAACGCACAAGTTCCGCGAAGTGTAGTGATCCCGAAGGGATGATCTTATGTCAGCCCATAGGGTGGAGCGACGAGCGTGCGGCGGTCGTCGCGTAACCCTGGGAATCGATGTTAGACAAGGGCGACAGGCCCAACGGGCCGGCCCTAACTGCAAGCTTGTTTCGATCGGGCGATTAGGGCCACCCCTTCAGGGCTTGGGCGTCGATTGTTCTCTCACCCCAGGGTTGCGCGACGTTCGTTTCCCTCACGTCGCTCCACCCTGGGCTTGCAT
>CAZURK010000251.1:0-22789 GCA_964623055.1 uncultured Pirellulaceae bacterium | reverse complement strand
GCTAGCAAACTGGATTTCGCGTTTTTGACCACACATAGAAAAAGGTGGGGTCAGGCGTGTTTTAGTTCTTTGTCTTGTTAGACCTTTTTCACGACGGGTAATCACCATGGCCGCACTCGAGAAGAGACTCCGGGCGTTCACCCTCGTCGAGTTGTTAGTTGTGATCGC
This sequence comes from uncultured Pirellulaceae bacterium, assembly GCA_964623055.1. Classification (GTDB taxonomy): domain Bacteria; phylum Planctomycetota; class Planctomycetia; order Pirellulales; family Pirellulaceae; genus JADHUC01. The sequence goes on along the minus strand of CAZURK010000251.1, from coordinate 22,621 downwards.
CATCATTGGGATTCTGGTTGCGTTGCTTCTACCGGCGATCCAAGCGGCTCGCGAGGCGGCGCGTCGCGCGGAGTGCAACAACAACTTGAAACAACTGGGCATTGCTCTGCAGAACTATCATGACACGTACGAGCGATTCCCAATCGGATCGCGTCATCGGGATCCGGCCACCACTCCCGTTCGCGATCTATGGAACGCAGGGCCACACCGCAAAGGTACGCCGCTGGTCAAGTTGCTGCCTTTTATTGAGGAGAACGGCATCTACGATCCTCTGAACCAGCTCCGAGACGTGGAAGGGCAAATCGACGCGATGAACCCGCGGCCGCAACTTCGCGCGTACCGCTGCCCTAGCGATCCGTACGAGAATACTGGGGCTCCGCCAAGCAACTACGGCATGTCTATGGGATCCCAGAGAATGTCGAGTAGGGGCTGTAATCAGTATCAAGGCCACCTTCAGGGACCGCACAGTCACGGCAGCACCGATAACGGCGGTTCGATTTCGGGCATCTTTTCCCGTTTTGCCTGGGCAGCCAAAATGTCGGACGTCACGGACGGCACGTCCACAACGATAATCGTGGGGGAGATCTTGCCAAAGTGCGGCGATCATCACCGCGGCGGTTGGCGTAACTCCAACGCGCTGTGGACCTCTACGGTAGCTCCGATCAACTACCCGACGTGTCCCGGCGAGGCTCCCGGACACGGCGGTTCACCCTACGACTGCAACTCGGACGCCAACTGGACGACATCGCAGGGATTCAAATCGAAGCATCCGGGCGGGGCCCAATTCGTTTTCTGCGATGGCTCGGTGCATTTCCTGAGCGATAGCATCGACTACACAACCTACCAGCGGTTGGGTTGCCGTCGCGACAAGGAGCCGATCGGACCATATTGAAGTAGAGATGCCCTAGTTTCAGTTCGCTATGCAGGAAAGGCAACGTCATGATGATGCCGTACACGACCCGAACGGCCCTGATGCTGGCGGCCCTTTGTTTGACGATCGCGGGATGCGGTGGCCCCGAACGACCGGAGATGGTTCCTGTGTCCGGTGTCGTGCTGGACAAAGACGGCAAGCCGGTGGTAGGTGCACAAGTCGTCTTCAAAAACGCCAATGCTCCTCGCGAAGCCCAAGGAACCACGGACAGCGAAGGGAAGTTTCGGCTGACGACGTTCGAAAACTTCGATGGTGCGGTCATCGGGGAACACAAAATCAGCGTGGCAAAGGTCCAGACCGATGCATCCTTCGACGATGCCGACGCCGAGGATCCCTCGGCAGCGTATGGTGCGGGGATGGATGCGGCGGCGGAAGGTAACATGGAGGCAACCCGGAAGCACGAACTGCCTGAGAAATACGCCAACGCCGAAACATCGGAGTTGGTCCGCACAGTCACCAAGGAAGGTCCCAACGAGTTTGAGATTAAGCTGGAGTAGAAGGCGTAGCCCGCGCAGTCGCCGGGCGGACGTTTTCCAGAGTCAGTGAGGGTGTCCGGGAATTGGGAGGGAGAAGCTCCTGCTGAGCCCCATTTGTGGCCCCGTCGTGCGGCTCGGCAGGAGCCTCGCCCTCCCGGGAACCTTCTACTTCACCGTTTCGGATTCCCGGTCTTCTTCTTTCTTTTTCCAACACCTGTCAGGGTCATTCCAATCAACCCCGCTGCCATCGTCATCCAGATCAGGCGGCTGGTGGTCTCCTTGGGCATGACGCGTTCCGTCTGCGCGACGGGCAGCAGATAAGCTACGCAGGCGGGGTAGATCAGTGCGGCCAGCATGCCGCCCAAGATGCCGCCCAACGCACTGTTGAGAATTAGCCGTAGTGTTCGCTGAGGGATCGCGGTAGCGATGCCAATTCCCAGGCCCAGCGTGCCCAGCGTCACGGCCTGCACCACGATGGTCTTGGCCAGGGGGCTCCATCCACCAAGTAGGTCTGGGGACTCCAGCACCATCGATCCTGCCAGACCGGCTCCGGCTCCCAAGAGAGCGGCAAGTGCAGCAGTCGCCGGACCTTTCCAACATGCCGCCTGCAAAGCACGCCGCGAGTAAGCTTCGGCCGTCGCCAGAAACCCACCAACCAACGCACCCAGAATCGCCATCGCCAGCGTCGCGTGGTGGCGGTTGATGGTAGCCGTCGCGAGGTCCTGTTCGGCTGCTTTGTCCGGAGGAACGGGCGTCGGAAGATCGACCAATTCCTCGGGCATCGTAAAGACCGGATCAAGCGCCTGCCACACGCCCCAGGCAGCGACGCTTCCCAGCAATGCAGCGACAGTGCCAAGCAAGGGGCCACAGTGGATACGCGACGACGAAAGAGCGCCGACATCCGTTGCCAATCCACCTGTACCCGCGTTGCTTGAAGTTGACTCGGACTGGTTGCTCATAGATTCCCCAAACCTTCGACGATTCTCATCCGTTGATCTGCGTCAGCATTCTCTACTACATCGGCGCCGCCGGCAATCCAACGCACCTCGATTCGATCGACACGTTCGTGCTTGCCCAACCCAAAGTGGAGTAGCGAGCCATAGTGGCTTTGATAACCCCGGCCGCTGTGTACTTCGGCGACTTGGACCAAGTCGCCTGCTGCGACCTCGACGTGGGCCCCGACACCGTCGCGGTCGGAACCAACACCCTTCAGTTCCACCTGAATCCAGTGGTTGGCGGTTTCTGTTTCGTTTCGAAGAATCGTTGGCTCTCGTCGAGAATTGAGGATGACTGCATCCACGCGGCCATCGTTATCCAGGTCGTCAAAGGCGGCGCCGCGGCTGCAGAGTTTGACGGCCAGACCGTCGCCGCACGTGGCCGACACATCGATGAAACGCCCCGACCCGATATTCATGAGCAGAACGTTCCGCGCCATGTACGAGCCATTCTTGTCCCAACGTTCGATATTGTCTTCGGTATGTCCGCAAGCGATAAACAGGTCGCGGTCACCATCACTATCGAAGTCGATGAAGCCGTTGCCCCATGTCACGTGGCGCAGCGTACCCTGACCGGCGCCGCTGGTCCGTGTCACGTCGTGAAAAAAAGCGTTCCCCATATTGCGATAGAGTGTGGCCAACTGGTTCTGGTAGGACGTAACGTAGAAATCCAACAATCCGTCGTTGTCGTAATCGGCGCAGTCGACGCCCATGCTCGACTGCGGAATGCCGGCCTCGTCAAAGGCTGTGCCTCCCGCGATGGCAACTTCTCGGAATCTCCCGTGCCCGTCGTTCTCCAGCAGCCAATTGGCCATGACATCGTTAGCCACGAATACATCGATATCGGCATCGTTGTCGTAGTCACAGCAAATCATTCCCATTCCCGTCGCAGCACGATTGGCTACCCCCGACTCGACGCTCACGTCCGTAAACGTTCCATCGCCGTTGTTTCTGTACAGTTGGTCGATTTCCGGAGGAAGCTCAAGCGGTTCGGGATATCGAGGCACGTCGCCGACGAAGTATTGCTGGTGAGCTTCGTGCGAAAACTGGACGTAGTTCGATACGTACAGATCCAAGTCGCCGTCGCCTTCCATGTCCAAGAAACACGCGCCCGCACCCACCAAACCACCACCGTCCACACTGGCCTGGTCGGTGACGTCCGTGAATGTTCCATCGCCGTTGTTGCGATAGAGGACGTTTGGACCATAGTTATTGAGAAAGACATCGGCGTCGCCGTCGTTGTCATAGTCGCCGACAGTCACTCCCAAGCCGAATCCCGTGTCGCCGACTCCCGCCTGCTCGGTAGCGTCGATGAAGTTCCAGTTCCCCAGGTTGCGGTACAGCGTATTTGTGGGCGCCACGTCCATGCGGGCTCCCAACAGTGGGGCGCCGTTCAAGAAATAGATGTCGACATAGCCGTCGTTGTCGTAGTCGAACAGGGCCAATCCGGCACTCATGGTCTCCATAATGTAATACCGGCCGCTGCTACCGTCGGTGTGTCGGAAGCTCACCCCCGTCCGGTCCGTCACGTCGCGCAACACAATGTTTGTTGTGTCGTTTGGCAACTCATTCCCATGGACGTCGCGCGGCGGAGCGACCTTGCCGGCCCGATTCTCGTGCGACCATCGAGCGTTCCCGTCATCGCGCCCCGCGCATCCCCAAACACACACATACCAAGGTAAGAGGATTGCGACACCCACCGCCAGGCGAGCAGCAGACAACCTCATGTAGCGAGCAGGGCCACGAGTCATATCATCGCTTCTGTCTTGGTGGGCAAAGTAGTACCAATCCTATTGAGCATAGCAGATCGTCTGTACGAGCGCAGCTCAATTGGACTATTCCGGACCACCTGCGGGCCAGGGGCCAACACTGCGGCGCGTGGGTTGCCCGCGTCGGTAGCGTTTGAGTTCTTGTTCGATCCAGGCGGAAAGCGATTCCTTTTCTACACGACGAGCCAAACGCAGTGCGCGGTCAGCGACAGAGACGGCATTGGGAAACTGCCCGATCTCGGCGTGAGCTGCCGCCAGAACGGCCAGCGCAGCCGCATCCGTATAGCGGGTCAACTCGCATGCCCTGCCGGCCAGCGCGACCGCTTCCTTGCCATCACGCAAACCCTCTTCTTCTGCGGTGGCGAGTATGGACGCCAAACCAACCAGAGCTGGGACGTAGTCGGGGCCCTGCTTCAGCGCTCGATGGTAATGGTCTGCAGCCTTGTCCAGATCTTTCGATCTGAGAAAACCATCCGCCACATCAACACTCGCGCGAGCGTCGGCGTGTGCCGGATCGAGGCGGATTGCCATGTCGAGATGGATCTGCCCCTCCTTCAATTGGCCGAGGCCGGACAGCGTCGTTCCCAGCATCATTTGACACTCGGCATCCTCCGGACTGATTCGCAGTGCCTCGCGCAGCGGGCCGATCGCCTCCTGGAACTTGCCCTGCCGGCCTCTGGTCGAGCCAAGGTCCTTGTGGGCGCCCGCGAAGTCGGGGTCAATGTCAATCGCCTTGAGGAAGTAAGTCTCCGCTTCGTCGAATCTCTCCTTCAGCGCCAAAACGACGCCCAAACCGTGACTCGCCTCCGCATGGTTCGGGTCGAACGAACACGCCATGCGATAGGCCCGCTCCGCGGCGTCGAAGTCTTCGATATCGAAGGCGGCAAGGCCGGCCCGGAAATAGGACTCGCCGTCGACAAATTGTTGGCGGATCGTCTTAATCGCGCCGGCCGTCACGTTGACGAACTCCGGGATGTTGACGGCCGTTTCGGCTTTCGTGAATCGATCCAGTTCGAGCGGAGGGCTGCTCTGGCCCTGCGCGTCGATGTGGGTCAAGAGAAGTTGGGTGTAGGGCGACCGGGCTTTGGAGGAGAATACCAGCCATCGGCTGTTGGGCGACCAACTGTGCCAGGAGTTCATCCGAGCGGTGTTGCACCGGAGCTTTCTGGCCCGGCCGCCGCTGGCTGGGATGATGTACAGTTGGCTGTCCGGCTGCAGCAACATGAAGCTTTTGGCCTTGCAAAAGACGATCCATTTGCCATCGGGAGAGTACTTGGGAAAGTAGTTGCTCATCCCATTGTTCGAGGCGCCGACCAATGGCTCGGCTTTCCCGCCTTGGCCCTCGTTGAATGGAATCCGATACAGGTCGTATAGGAACGTCTTTCCGCCCTCCAGGAACTCGGCGCAGTCTTCCCGATTCAGCAGCACCGACGTTCTGCCCTGCATCTTCTCCGGGTAGTAAGCTTTGCTGCGAGCAAACACGATGTACTTGCCGTCGGGGCTCCAAACGGGATTGCTCTGAACAAACCGCTTGTCATCAGCGCCGGGCAGGGCCTTGAAAATCCCTGTCTCTCGGTCATAGACAACCAGAATCCCTTTGATGGGAAAGAACAGTTGGCTGAACTCCAGATCGTCCAGGGGAACGAAAACAGAGAAATCCTTCACCGTGCTCACCACGTGCCGGCCGTCCGGAGAAACCTGCGAGAGAAGGCCAAAGGTCTGTTCTCCGCCCTCTCTCTCGTAGTCGCTCCACGTGATGATCTTGTTGTCGTCCAGGACGATCTCCTGCGTCACGGGACAGATCACATAAGATCCCTTGTCATTGGCGTAGTCCACATCCATTCCCAGACAGGCGCCGTCGCTGGAAAACGAATGGCAGTTGCCACACACCGGCAGCCTTTCCAGCACGACAGAAGGCTGCTCTTTGGACGAGACCATCCCAAAACGCCACTTGATGTGAGCAGCCGGGTCTGCGACGGCTTTCGCAAAGGGCAGATGGACTTCGCGGTAGAACAAGGGGGCTCCCACTTCGTCCGCGGATGTGGCAAAAGAAACGCTGGCCTCCGACAGGATCTGTGTCGGCTTCCTCCGCCGGAAACCGAGCACCGAGACCGTAGCTTCCTTCTCGCGGCTGCGACGTTTGATGGTCTCCCACTGGTCGTCCGCGGGCGTCCACCGCGTGTCGTGTGTGAAGAAGCTTATCCGCTCCGCGTCATCCTGAAAGCGGATCGTGACCAGCCATGTGTCCGAATCGGTTTTGGCGTCCTGCCAGCGGAGACTGGGCGCCGGGATTTCCGGAGGAAACAGCGTCTGGTCGAGCGGATAGTCGATCGTCAGGCCGCCGTACTCTCTGTCCTCCTCGTACGCGGCAAGGACATCATCAATCCGCAGGGCGGGCTCGCGAAACGCAACAAACCAGGTAACCAGCGTACCGGCGGCCACGAGAGCGATCCCCGAGATCGCGTATGCAACTGGCCTGCGCATGCTCCTGATTCCTGTAGATTCCTTGGTAGCGGTTTCAAAACCGGGAGGGCGAGGCTCCGGCCGAGCCGAATCCGGGGGAAAACGGGGCTCAGCAGGAGCTTCGCCTTCCCGGAGTCCAGCCACTGGCGTACTCTACTGGCCGCCCCCAAGTCTTTCAACTCCACGCGTCTTGTTCTCCCCGGAAAGTCGAGCAGTGGATAAACGCGAAATGCAGGGTCACTCTCGGCCAAGCCGGCGATGCCTGGTGGCGTCTTCTCGGTCGCCGCGGCTTTCGAAATAGGCGGCTAGTGCTTGATGGGTCCGCTTGTGGTCGGGTTGCAGTTCCAGGACGGTGAGAAGCCACTTGGCTCCGTCCCCGGGCGAGCCGTACTTGAGCAGGGTAATGCCGATTTCGTAACGGACCTCGACGTCCTCAGGACGATCCAGCACCACGCGAAGTTGCCTCTCCATGCGGGCTATTGACTCCTCGGCTTCGGCCACGTAGTCGAAATGTACCTGCGCCTGCTCGGTACGGCCCTGCGCCCGCAATGCCTTGCCCAGTGCATTTCGCGTCGTTGTGTCGTAGGGCCGCTGGCGAGCCGCCAATTCCAGATATTCGAGGGCTTTCTCGAATTCCCCTTTTGACAACTCGATTTCGCCCAATTGGCGTAAAGCCTCGAAATCGTCTGGCGTTTCGACGAGCACCTGTTCCAGCAATTGGCGGGCTTTGCCGGCTTCGCCCTGCACTGTAAGGCAGTTGGCCCAAGCGGTGAGGATTTCAGCGGCTCCCGAAACCTCTTCCGCGCAGCGACAAAACTGTGCGTCCGCTTCGTCGATCTGGTTCATCTCCGTGAGCACTTCGGCCAGTCGACAACGCATCAGGGTTCTGTCCGAGGCGAGTTCCAGACCGCGCCGATATGCGGCGGCGGCATCCCGCCACCGCCTCAATATCTGCATTAGATAGCCCCGCATGAAGTGTGCCTGCGCGTCGTCTGGATAGTCCCGCTGCCACGCGTCCAGCAATCGAGCAGCTTCGTGGACGCGCAGATTCGAGAAGTAGCCCTGAACGTAGGCCTCGCAAACGTCGGCACCATCATCGCGCAGGTCCGTCAACAGTTCGGCAAGATGCGGCTCGGCCTCCCGCAGCCTCCCGGATTGAGCCCACGCCATCCACGTTTCGCGTTCTGCTCGAGACGGGTCGCCGCCAAGTTGTTGGGCGCGTCGCAGGAGGACCGGGATCTTGTCCAGATTCCCCAAACGCCGGTGAGTTCGAGCCAGAAGAAAATGGGGCTCCGCACGATCGGGTGCCAGACGAATTGCAGTCCGAAGCTCCTGCAGGGCGAGCTGATTGTCTCGATTGTGGAGGCATCGGCGGGCACGACCACAGTGGAATTGCACCGCCGCGGGTATGGTCCCGAAGAACGACACCACCAGCGCAGTGAGCGCGCCGCCCACCCACAGAAACCGCTTCGTCACCCGGATTCGTCCACGACGCATGCTTCTCTCACACAACAGACTCGGCACGGAACGACGTGGAGGTGTCGTTCAGTGCAGTGTTGGAGTCAGGCGTACCAAGTCAGAATAGAAAGTATAATGCTGTGCCGCAAGCGCACGTCTTCCGCGTTCTCCTTTCTTGATCCGGCTGACGCTGCTACACTGCACAGAAGTAGGGCCATACATTGCCAAAGCCATAGATCCCGTGACAACTTGAGTATGTCCAACCACAAAAGATTCAAGAGCCGCCTGCTGTTTCTGCCGGCGATGTTCATCCTGACTGTGCTCCTGGGAGCGATCCGGTATTGGCATGCCGTGCAGGTGGGACCGGAACGGCATTTTGAAGCGGCGCTGGAGGCCTTCACCCGGAATGATCTAGACCGGGTACAGGTGGCCGCCGAAGCCCTGCGTGACGTCGATGGTTACGAGCCGCATTTGCACTTGCTGTTGGGCATGGTCCTACTGCGCAACGGTCAGCTGATCGATGCCATCGTCCAGTTTGGATTTGCCAGGGAACACTCCGCCACGCGGGCCTTGGCGCACACACTGTCCGGCGAAGCATTGTACAAATCGGGACAGTTTAATGATGCGCGGCGGATTCTTCCCACGGCCATCGAACTTGATCCGGGACAAACGGACGCTCACCGATGGTTGGCCGCATTGTACTACGACATCGGCGCCATGAACCATGCCATCGGCCACTTGCTGGTGGTGGCAGAACAGGCACGCGAAGATCCCCGCCCGCACCGTTTGATCGGCCTGATCCACAAGGACTTCGAAGAGTACACAAAGGCGATAGATGCCTACCGTGAATCGCTCGGCCGCGACCCGGCTGAAGCACTCAAGCAGGAGGTGCTGTTTGAGTTGGCCGAGTGCCTAGTCAACGAACAGCGTCATGACGAGGCGTTGGAGACAATTCGTGAATGCCCTCGGTCTGCTCAGATACTGTGGCTGCGAGCCAAGTGCAATCACGCCCTGCGCAACAGATCTGCTGCGAAGACACTCGTGGACGAAGCCGTTAAGCTTGATCCGAACCATTTGGAGGCCATGCACTTGAAGGGAATGCTGGAACTGGAGGCAGGCGACGCAACGTTCGCCGCGGATACGCTTTCAAATGCTGTGAAGCTCTACCCAAAGGAATGGCGCCTGCGATATACGTTGGCGAGGGCATATCGGCGACTTGGTGATCAGGATAAGTCGGCTGAGCACCTCAAAGTGATGGAGGAGCTTCGCAAGTTGCGGGACCGTTTTACCAAGCTTCACGCTCAAGCGATAAGAAACGCGGATGATGCCGATCTTCGCTATCAGCTAGGTCTCATGGCCAGCCAACTTGACAAGCCGCTCTTGGCGGCCGGTTGGTTCAGCGCCGCGCTCGCTCTGGATCCGGATCATCAGAAGGCACGCGAAGCTTGGCTCCGGACAACAGAGGTGAAGGATGTATCAGGCACCTCGTCCATTGATGAAGACTGAGAAAGCGATCTGATCGGCATCGACGTGGGCTTGTCGCAGCAACGTTCCTCGTGGGGACCGCTTCAAGCCTAGCGTCTTGTACCACAACAACAGCGACGGCAGTTATCCGATGTCAACGTCGAGTCGAAGGTTAGTCAGAGCGCGGGTTCGGGGATGGGAACGGTCTGCGCTGATCGCTCAATCGGTTCGACCCGGGTCATTTGCAGGCCAAGGACCAACACAGCGGCGGGAAGGCTGCCCTTGTTGGTAACGCTTCAACTCTTGCTCGATCCAAGCGGCAAGGGATTCCTTTTCCACGCGGCGAGCCGAACCTAGTGCGCGTTCCGCGACGGCGACGGCGTTTGGGAACTGCCCGGTCTCGGCATGGGCCGCCGCCGATACGGCCAATGCAGCCGCGTCGGTGTAGCGAGTCAACGCGCACGCCCTGTCGGCCAGCGCGACCGCTTTCTTCCCATCACGCAAACTCTCCTCGTCCGCTGTAGCGAGCACGGAGGCCAGTCCTACCAGGGCAGGCACGTAATCGGGCCCCAGTTCAACGGCGCGGCGGTAATGGTCTGCGGCTTCGGCTAGCTTCCCCGTTCTGAGGAAGCCATCCGCCACATCGAGACTTCCGCGAGCGTCGGCGTATGCTGCATCCAAGCGGGTTGCCATGTCCAGATGCACCTGCCCCTCCTTGGTTTGGCCGAGCCCCGTCAGCGTTTCTCCCAGCAACATGTGGCAATCGGGGTCATCCGGATTGATTCGCAGCGCCTCGCGCAAAGGCGCAACTGCCTCCTGGAACTTGCGCTGCCGAGCTCTGCTCCAGCCAAGATCCTTGTGGGCGTCGCCGAATTCGGGAGCGAGTTCAATCGCGTTGAGGAAATAGCCTTCCGCCTCGTCGTACTTCTCTTGGAACGTCAAGACGACCCCCAGCCCGTGAAGCGCTTCCGCATGGTTTGGGTCAAACGAAAACGCCATGCGGTAAGCCCGCTCTGCGGCGTCGAAGTCTCGCATGTCGTAGGCAGCAAGGCCGGATCGGAAATAGGATTCGCCATCGACGAATTGCTGGCGGATGGTCTTGATTGCATCGGCGGTCGTGTTGACGAACTCGGGGATGTTTGCAGCCATCGTGGCCGTCGTAAATCGATCCAGTTCGACCGGAGGACTACTGCGACCGTCTGCGTCGATGTGGGTCAAGAGAAGCTGAGTGTAGGGCGAGCGGGCCTTGGAGGAGAACACCAGCCAGTGGCCGTTGGGTGACCAACTGTGCCAGGAGTTCATGCGCCCGGTATTGCAGCGGAGCCTTCTGGCCTCGCCGCCATCGGCCGGGATGATGTACAGTTGGCTATCCGGCTGCAACAGCATGAAGCTGTTGGCCTTGCAGAAGACGATCCACTTGCCGTCGGGCGAATACTTGGGAAAGTAGTTGCTCATCCCGTTGTTCGCAGCCCCGGCCAGCGGCTCCGGCTTGCCTCCTCGGCCGTCGTTAAAAGGGATCCGGCAAAGGTCGAACTTGAACGTCTTGCCTCCTTCGATGAACTCGAGGCAATCCTCCCGGTCCAAGAGTACCGATTTGCGCTTGCGCATTTTCTTCGGGTAGTACGCTTCGCTGCGGGCAAAGACGATGTACGTGCCGTCGGGACTCCACACGGGATTGCTCTGAACAAACCGCTTGTCGTCAGCGCCGGGCAGGGCCTGGAAAGTCCCTGTCTTTCGGTCGTAGACAACCAGAATCCCTTTGACCGGAAAAAACAGTTGGCTGAACTCCAGATCGTCCAGGGGAACGAAAACGGAGAAGTCCTTCACCGTGCTCACCACGTACCTGCCATCCGGAGAAACCTGCGACAAGAGGCCAAAGGTCCCTTCTCCGTCTTCTCTCTTATAGTCATTCCACGTGATGATCTTGTTTTCGTCCAGAACGATCTCCTGCGTGACGGGACAAATCACATAGGATCCTTTGTCACTAGCGTAGTCCACGTCCATTCCCAGGCTGGTCCCGTCGCTTGAAAACGAATGGCAGTTGCCACACACCGGCAACTTCTCGAAAACGATTGGAGGCTGCTCTTTGGACGAGATCAGCCCAAAACGCCACTTGATGTGCGCCGCAGGATCTGCGACGGCTTCCGCAAAGGGCAGATGGACTTCGCGGTAGAACAGAGGGGCTCCTACCTCGTCCTCGGAGGTGGCGATGGAAACGCTGGCGCCCGAGAGGATCCGTGTCGGCCTCCTCCGCTGAATACCGACGACGGAGACCGTGGCTTCTTTCTCGCGGCTGCGGCGTTTGATGGTCTCCCATTGGTCGTCCGCGGGCGTCCACCGCGTGTCGTGTGTGAAGAAGCTTATCCGCTCCGCGCCATCCTGGAAGCGGATCGTGACCAGCCATGTGTCCGAATCGGTCCCGGCGTCCTGCCAGCGGACACTGGGGGCTGGAATCTCAGGTGGGAATAATGTCTGATCGAGCGGATAGTCGATCGTCAGTCCGCCGAACTCCCTGTCCTCCTCGAATGCGGCCAGCACTTCGTCAATCCGTAGGGCGGGCTCACGAAAGGCAACAAACCAGGTAACCAGCGCACCGGACGCCACGAGAGCGATGCCCAAGATCGCATAGGCCACTGGTTTGCGCATATCTCGGTTTCCTGTGATCTGTCGAATACGGGTTCGCAGTACCGCTGTACTCTACCGACGGTCTCCACGCCCTGCAACTGCGGCCTCTGGCTCTTCGTGGCACCATGATTCGCTACGAGTCTCGCCTGACCGATTTGCTGCGGTGTAGATGCTCAAACTGAAGACCGCCTGGATGCCCGAAGGCACCGCCACTCGCGAGTCCATCCGTTAGAAGCTAGAATGATGTGGTGTCAACGTGCAACGCTTCCGAGTGCTCTTCCGGCAAACCGTTCATGTCCCACGCCAAGCCACAGTCTCCTGTCGATGCCCTTCAAGTTGCTCCGAATTTGGGTCATTCGGATTTTGGATTTGTTTCGGATTTCGGGTTTCGATGTTCGGATTTCAAACGCCAAGCCTTGCCGGTTGTCCTCATCGTCGGCTTGATCTTACTCGGCGGATGCCGTCATACCGATCGCTCCCAAGACGCCCGGAAGCCTCAGGGACCGATTCAGCTTCGTGACGTGACGGATCAGACCGGAATCGCGTTCCAGCACACGGACGGAAGTAGCGGGAAACGCTACATCATCGAAGCAATGAGCGCCGGCCTGGCCCTATTCGACTATGACGGTGACGGAGACATCGACATCTACTTCTTGAATGGGGCGCCATTGTTGGGAACCAAGGTGGACGTGCCTCCGGCCAACGCGTTGTATCGGAATGACGGGGGCTGGCATTTCACGGAAGTCACCGACGAAGCCGGCGTGGGCGACCTGGGATTTGGGCTCGGAGTCACGGCTGGCGATTACGACAACGACGGAGACGCGGATCTGTACCTGAACAACCAGGGCCCGAACGTTCTCTATCGAAACAACGCAGATGGCACCTTCACCGACGTCACGCAGCAAGCCGGCGTGGGAAACGGTAACCTGGTCGGCGCTGGGGCCTCGTTCTTGGATATGGATGCTGACGGCGATCTGGACCTGTACGTAGCCAACTATCTGGAGTTCAGCTATGACATCCACGTCGAACGCACGGTCGACGGTATTCCTTCGTACCCCTTGCCAAGGGACTACGAACCAGTGCCCGACACGTTGTATCGAAACAACGGGGACGGCACGTTCACGGACGTCAGCCAGTCGTCAGGCGTAAGCCTGCACGCGGGCACCGGAATGGGGATGGTCTGCGCCGACTACGATGACGACGGCGATACAGACGTTTTTGTTTTGAATGACGTTCACGAAAACTTCTTCTTTCAGAACGACGGCAGCGGCAACTTCGAAGAGGCGGGGACGCTGAACGGCGCGGCATACAACGTCTACGGCGACGAAAACGCAAGCATGGGCGTGGACTGCGCCGACTACGACAATGATGGCCGTCTGGACTTCTACATGACCTCCTATCAGAGTGAAATGCCCGTACTTTATCACAACATGGGAGGCGGTCTGTTGAATGATGTGACGCAGCGCACCGGCGCAGGCGAAGGTCTCTTCGCCCACGTCAACTGGGGTAACGGCTTGATCGATTTCGACAACGACGGCGACCGCGACATCTTCATTGCCAACGGGCACACCGAGGACAACATCGAACTGCGCGACGCGAGCACGGGCTACCGCGTCCGCAATTCCCTGTTGATGAACACCGGCGACGGCCGCTTTGTTAACGACTCGGACAGCAGCGGCGATGGGCTACTGCCGGTCCATGCCAGTCGCGGCGCGGCCTTTGACGATTTGGACAACGACGGGGATGTGGACGCCGTGATCCTGAACTCGCGGGAGAAGCCGACGATTCTCAGGAACGAGTCGGGCGGTGGAAACCACTGGCTTCAACTACGTCTTTGCGGCGTGACAGCAAGCCGAGACGCTGTAGGAGCGCGAGTCACTCTCACGGCGGGGGATCTGACCCAGATCGCCGAAGTACATAGTGGCCGCGCATACCAGAGTCACTTCGGCTCGCGTCTTCATTTCGGGCTTGGTAACCGCAGCCACGTCGATCGCATCGAGGTTCGCTGGATCGGAGGGGGCTTGGATACCGTTGAGGGCGTCAAGCCAAATCAGTTGATTTCGATCATGGAGGGTGCTCTGTAAGGCACGTGACTCGCTGCCCACATCATGGGGTCGGGTCGCCGTTGCCAATCCCCTGGTTCCACCAAATAGCGACACTGTGGGTCAGCCGTTCTGACGGCATCGCCGAGTGTGAGCCTACGGCGAAGTCGAGGTCACCGTCGTCGTCAAAGTCAGTCAACTCAAGGGTGGCGTGGTTCGGGCAGCCGGCTTCCAGAGTATGGCGGACGAACTGCCCGGGCGACATCTGCTCCAAACACACGATCGAGGCCAACTGCATCTCCGCGAGGCTCGCAGGCCTGACGTGCGCAGGCAGCAAGACGACAGCGACGACATCCAAGTCCCCGTCCAGGTCAATGTCGCCGGCCAGCGCACGGTAGACGCCCGGCAAGTCTGCGATTCGGTGATGGGAGAATTCGAGACCGCCGAGGTTCTCAAGCCACTGAATGCCGTGACACGGTCTGGCGTAGTTGTCGTCGAAAGCGTCCCCGTTGGTCAGCAGGATATCCAGATCGTCGTCCTGATCCAGGTCGATCAATTCGATGCCGCTGGCCCCAAACATCGGATCCGGTCCTGCCCACAGAGTCTGCATATGGAATTGCGAGTCTCCTTGGTTGATGAATGCTTCCACACATTCGTACTCTTGGCTGACCAACGCCACGAAGTCCGTGCGACCGTCACCGTTCAGGTCGTGCGTAGGCACGTGGATTGCGCCCGGACGAGGGTCGAGTTTCTCGGTCTCGAAGCGAGGTTCCTCGCCAGACTCGGAGACGTTTTTGAGCAGAATGATGTTGCCTCGCTGTTCGGCGCCGAATTCCGCCACGATCAAATCCAGATCCCCATCGCTGTCAAAATCCGCAGGCCGCACGTCAGCCACGCGTCCCATCGCCGACGCGATCACAACCGTTTCGTAGGAGCCCAACGCCTCCTGACGCCGCAGCCAGACGACTCGGCCTCGATCGTGATCATCCGGAAAGAAACTGCCCAAGTCCGCCACTACAAGATCGATCGCGCCGTCCCCGTCCAGATCGCACGGTTCGACATGGCACGGGTTGTTCAGTCGTACCAAGGGCCGAGCATGGAACGGCCGATCGCGCAGATCGACAGCGGCCACGGTGCCGTATCGCATGTCGCACGCCAACAGTACGGGATGGTCATCCGGCTGGAGACGCCCCCAACGCAAATGGGCAACAGCCGGCGGCAGAGGAGCGTTTCGCTCCAACGTCAGCTTTTCAACGTTGAACTGAACTCGCAGTTTCGTTTGGGCTTCTTCGGGCTCGGAAAACACCAAATCTTCCGGCGCATGAGATCGGAAATAACTTACCACCAGATGCATGGCCGGCGGATCCAGATCGTCGCGCCCGGATTTGGCGTAGAACTCGAATCCCCGTTTCACTTTGTCGTGCCACGCATCACGAGGATAGTTGTCCGCACGCGGCATGCCGTGACAGTCGCTACAGAAAGCAACGATGCGCGACTCGATGTCTGCGTCGATCACGACAGGCGATGAATCTTCGCGCAGTGAGCGTACGGACAGATGCGGTCCTGGACCACCTGACAACGAGCGCCACACGACAATAGCCACAATGACGCATACGAGCAAAACAGCGATCCCAAGCACACGCGCCGAAGCCGGTCGACCTTTCTGCTTGTCCGTCATCCGTCCGACATGCGTAGGAACTGAATGATTCAAATCCGAAATCCGAAGCACACAATCCGAAACGGCCCTTGTAACACACACGGCCATTGATTCCTATGGGGAGTTTTGATCTACTCATCTTCCGAGTCGCAACGATAGGACTGTGCAACATGGGTTGGCGAGAGCGAACTTCGCAACGTACTCCGGCTTCTGTTCGGCGTAGGCGACGTCTCGTAATTTGTGTCGTCGGTGTCGCGGCAATCGTGGCGCTGTCGCTCTTTGGCCGTGGGATGCTTTCGTTGTGCGCTCGTCAGATGGCCATTCGTCAAATGAACGTGTGGGCGATCGGCGCGGCTCGGCAGTGGCTCGCAAGGGCGGCTTGGGCCGATCCCGGCGATGGCAATGTGGAATTGATGCAGGCAGCCTGCCATCGTCGTCTGGGACAGATGGACCGCTGGCGCATAGCCCTCCAGTCCGCCGAGCGAAAGGGCGTACCGGCCACCGGGATTCAGCAGGAGAAGGAGTTGGGCCTTATCCGGTCGGGCACATTCCCCGATGGTGTCGAGACTCGGCTGTTCGAGTTGGTCGAATCAGCCTTGTCGCCCCACGACGTCGCGGAGGCTTTTCTTTACGGCTATCTAGCCCGGGGAGACCAGGACAAAGCGAGAGCATTCCTTGAGGGCTGGGAAACCAGCTACCCGAACGACCCACACGTCACGTATATGTGGGGCGTGTTCTGGCGGTCGCAAGGAGAACTGAACCGGGCCATGACGCAGTTCGAACACGCCCTGGCCAGGAAACCTTGCCATGAACCAGCACGCGTGGCGATTGCGATGCTGGTAGAATCTGGGGATCGTCTCGATGGGGCCCTCGATGGGTACGTCGAATTGGTGACTCGTTCCCCTCGATGCGAGACTGGAAGGCTGGGTCTATCGAGAGTCCTGCGGAAACTGGCTCGCGCAGGCGAGGCCCGGGCCGTCATAGAACCGCTAACCTCTGCTATGGAGCCACCTTTGGATGTCATGGCAGAGATGGGATGGACCGAGTTCGAGTCCGGCAACTACGAGCAGGCGGAACGGTGGTTTCGACAAGCCGGTTTCGATCATTCAAGCGATGAAGACACCTTGTCGGCCGCGGCAACCGCAGTTGCGCTCGCAGGGAATCCCGATCGAGCTGAGCTACTGTTTCGCCGACAGGCCGCTATCACCGGTGCGTCTACGCGCGTGTACGATTTAGGGGAACGTTTGGTCATCGATCCGAACGACAAGCAGGCCGCCGCCGGGCTGAAGCGTCTATCCACGCCCCCGGTCACCGAATCCGACAGTCGTGACGGGACATCGACGCAACCGACCGCTGGAGACGAACAGGAAGATGATGCCTGGTCCGGCCCCGACCTGTTTGCGCGGTATTGTAGCGCGTGTCACGGAGCTGGCGGTGATGGAAATGGTCGGGCCGCACGACATCTATTCCCCAGGCCGCGAGACTTTCGTGCCGGCAGATTCCTACTGGTGAGCACACGCAATGGTGTCCCGACACTCGACGATCTCAAATCCGTCACCAAGCGAGGAATGCCGGGCACATCGATGCGGTCTTACGACGAGCTAAGTGAAGATCAGCGGAACCTTCTGGCTCAAGAGGTACTGCGGCAACATCGCGAGGGCGTCCGGGATCAATACGTCAACATGCTAAGAAGAGAAGGGGAAGTAGTCGACGAAGCCGAGGTTCGGGAAGTTGTGGAGGACTGCACCAGCCCCGGCGAGGTCACGAAGCCGCCAAAGATTGGCCCACCCGACTCACAATCAGTCGCACGAGGCAGAAACATGTACATCGAGCTGGGCTGTAACAAATGCCACGGCGACGACGGCGTTGGCGCTAGGGATTCGTTGCTCTTCGACGACAAACGGCGCGCGGCACGACCTCGCGATTTGGTCCACGAGCCGTTCAAAGGCGGATCGGAACTCGAGTCGATCTATCTGCGTATTGCGTTGGGCATGCCAGGCAGTCCACACCCTGCCGCCGGGAACCTCGCGCAGCACCAATTGATTGATGTTGTTCAATACTGCCGTTCGCTGTCGCAAGAGCCCAAACGCCTGCTAACGAATCACCAGCGAGCCATTCTCGGCACCAGTCGCGCGTACGTCTCTGCATTCGGCGG
Organism: uncultured Pirellulaceae bacterium; assembly: GCA_964623055.1. Taxonomy (GTDB): domain Bacteria; phylum Planctomycetota; class Planctomycetia; order Pirellulales; family Pirellulaceae; genus JADHUC01. The sequence goes on along the minus strand of CAZURK010000251.1, from coordinate 4,586 downwards.
ATCTCCTTTGCCATGAGTCGTGTCATGGGTAGAGCATGAGTTCGACCTTCTCGTCGGGACCTACGGTTTGTCTTGAACAGACCTCTCTTGGTTTCTATACTGCCGATGGCGAGGTTGATCGGATTTGTGAGGCTTGTCATACCAGGCACCGCGTAGGATCACGGATCTTGTTCGTGATGCGTTTAGGGGCCGCTTTTCGGGACCACGACCGACGCCACCGAACGAGGAACAGCGAGCAGCATGCGCCGTTATTTCAGATCGCTGTGGGCGAAGATAGGTCTGGCACTCGCTTCAATTGCGCTGACCCTCGTGTGCCTGGAACTGATTTTCCGTCTGTTGGGAATCGCCGGCGAGTACCATCAACCGCGCGCCGACATTCTTCAGCCGGGGCCGACGGGGTCGGCTGAACGAGTACCGTTTGGATTCATTCCCGGCGTCACGGTTGTAAGCGCATACGACTCGGATCCTCGGGGATACTTTGGCCCTTCGAACAGCATCTCTCATCGCTTCAACTCCGCCGGTTGGCGCGATTCAGAACACTCGCTCGACAAACCGCCGAATACTTATCGAATTCTTGGGCTTGGGGATAGCTATCTCTACGGACAAGGGGTAAAGCGATCGGACATCTGCCTCAGCAAACTTCAAGCGATGGTCAGTGAGAGAACGAAAGAAACCAGGATCGAATGCATCAATACTGGCATGAGCGGCTTTAACACCGCAAATCAGCGGGAGCTGCTCATACAACGAGGTCTCGCGTACAGTCCGGACCTGGTGATCGTGCACTTCGTTCTGAACGACGTCGAGCCGGATGTCTTCAGACCTGGCCCCAAGATCGAATTCTACTCTGAATACGTCGCGATCTACCAAGAGCCAGACGTTCTGTCAGCGTACTCCAATGTGTGGAGTTGGGCGCGCCAGCGCTACCTGCGCGATGTACGCGCACGGGATTACATTCGCACGTGCATTAGAGGTTTTGGCCGCGAGAGCCCAGAGTGGCAGCAATGTCGCATGGCGTTGGATGACATTGCCGGGGTCTGTCGCGAGCAGCACATCTCGCTTCTGGTGGTCATTTTCCCTTTCTTCGTGAACTTGGACGGGGATTATCCGTTTCAGACAATCCACGACATTGTGCGAGAGTATTGCCGTGAAAAGAAGGTCCATGTCTTGGACCTTCGCGACCACTATCGTCGCTTCAACGGCCCCGAGCTTTGGGTTCATGCAACGGACCAGCATCCCAACGAAATCGCCCACGACATTGCCGCCAGGGCAATCTGCGATTACCTGATTAGCCACGCGGACGAATTGCTGATGGAAACGAATCGGAAATGAAGCGTTCTCGCCACCGCAAAGCGGAAGCCGCGGCCGACGACGATTCGCGGCGCCACACAAACGCATCGCCATGCCGGTCGCTCGGACAAAGTACCGAGCAATGGGTCTGGAGCAAAGCGGCGGCCTTGGTCGTGGTTGTGCTGGTCGCCTACCTGCCTGCCGTCCCGGGCGATTTCATTTGGGACGATGACGCGTACGTTTCACAGAACGCTGTACTTACAGGCGAGAACGGGCTGTGGAGAATCTGGACCGAACTGGGAGCAACGCCGCAATACTATCCACTGGTCTTCACAACCTTTTGGATCGAATACAGGCTATGGGGCCTTGAACCGCAGGGTTACCACCTGGTCAACATCCTGTTGCATGGACTCAGTGCAGTAGTCCTCTGGCGGATCCTCTCCTACCTCCGCATACCGGCGGCGTGGTTTGCCGCGGCGTTGTTTGCATTGCATCCGGTACACGTTGAATCGGTGGCTTGGATCACGGAACGAAAAAACACGCTATCCGCGCTTTTCTACTTGCTCGCCGCTTGCGCCTACCTGCATTGGCGTCCGCCCGGCGGCGCGGACTCGACGGCTAGGCGGAAAGCCTGGTTGTATGTCATGTCGTTGATTCTCTTTGCAGCCGCCCTGCTCAGCAAGACCGTTACCGCATCCCTTCCCGCAGCCTTGCTGCTGATTCTCTGGTGGCGACGTGGACGTGTCACACGGCGCGAGCTGGTTGCCTTGCTGCCGGTGTTTTTGCTTGGTCTTGTTCTTGGGTTAGTCACCAAGTGGATGGAAACGCATTACGTGGGCACGAAGCATGTGCCGTGGGACCTCTCTTTTTTCGATCGTATCCTCATTGCAGGCAGGACCGTCTGGTTTTACGTAGCCAAGCTGGCGTGGCCCCGGGACCTAACGTTTATCTATCCACGCTGGGACATTGATACTGGTGTCTGGTGGCAGTTCCTTTACCCCGTCGCTGCCGCTGCAGCCGTTGGCGCCCTGTGGACTGCGCGGAAGAGGTTTGGCCGGGGCCCTCTGGTTGCCGTGCTCTATTTCCTGGTGACCCTGTTTCCGGCGTTGGGGTTTGTGGACGTGTACCCCATGCGGTTTTCGTTCGTCGCCGATCACTTTCAATACTTGGCCAGCCTGGGCATCCTCGTGATCGCCGCCGCTGGCTTCTGGCATCTGACGGTGACGTTCGGCAAACAGTTGTGGAGCTATTATGCCGGCGGCAGCGTTGTGCTGTTCCTGCTTGGAATCCTGACCTGGAATCAGTCCCAGGTCTACCGCGATCTGGATACCCTATGGAACGACACGAACCGGAAGAATCCAAACAGTCAACTCGTCCACACAAGCCTGGGAATACGGGCGATGGAGCAAGGTCGTGACCAAGAGGCCCGAGTCCATCTGAAGACAGCGATCGATTTGGATCCCGACTTCGAATCGGCGCATCTGGCCCTTGGCATTGTGTTGGCCGAACAGGGCGACGTGGACGAGGCAGTGCGTCATCTGAAAAAGACGCTCGATATGGACCCCAGAAGTGCAAAGGCTCACTACCGGCTGGCGCGCATCTATCGGCAACAGAAGAAGCACCGCGAAGCGTTGTTGCACTACCGGAATGCGTCGAGGATCGCGCCGAACATGCTGGACGTGGTGGTGGAATGCGCGTCACTGCTCCAGGAGCTTGGTTCCTACGACGAGTCGCTGGCACTGTATCGGAAAGCCTTGGAGTTGACGCCGGACCAGAGCATGATCTACTACAATATGGGAGTCGTTTTCGACTCGGCAAATCGGGTATCCCGAGCCGAAGGGGCGTACCGGGAGGCCTTGCGCCGGAATCCATGCGATCCATTTGCCCACTACAATCTAGGGAATCTCCTCGCTCGGCAGGGACGCTTCTCGGAGGCAGTGCACCACTACCAGGAAAGCCTCCGCTGGAAACCGGACTTTCGCGAAGCGACTCAGAATCTGCAGGCCGCGCAACGCGACCTCCAAGAGCACCGCACGGCGCCGCAGAACAAACCGGGGTTCCGCGAACCCGCGCAGCACTGATCATCTCCGCAAATGGGAGGTAATACACATGTCGAACGACAAGACGCGGCGGTCGTTGCCCTGGTGGAAGAAGCTGCTGTTCTCCGCTATCGCGTGCGTTGCGGTACTGTTGGTTCTCGAACTGGGGGCTCGCTGCCTGGTAGAGCCGCCGAACGTACCGGTATACGACGAACATCGACAGGTCATATCTGTATTGGGATTGCCCAAGTTGAATGAAATCATGGAACATGACCCAAAGCGATTCTGGCGGCTAAAAGCCGGCCTCCGGGAAGTTCGAGTTGCCGGGCAGATCAATCAGCAGAGCATCGACTTCGTGGTCAGTACGCACAACTCGCTTCGTTCGCCTCCCGTCGCGGGACAGAAAGCGAGATTCCGGATTCTTGTCCTGGGAGATTCCTGTGCTTTCGGCCTGGGTGTGAATGACGATCAGACATGGCCGGCGCAATTGCAGACGCTGATCCAGCAAAGTGGATTTGCGGCAGAAGTGATTAATGCCGGCGTTCCCGGATACACGTCGTTTCAGGGAATGAAGTACCTGGAGACCGAGGGGCTATCGCTGCAGCCGGACCTGGTGGTCGCCTGTTTTGGCTTCAACGATAGGGACGTCTGGGCATCCCAGTCCGACTATGAAACGTATCGGCAATTCGTCTTCAGTCGCTGGGAATCGCCACTCAGACGCAGCAGGTTCTACTCGATCCTTAAAGGCAGTCAGCAAAGCCGAGCTTCCCAGGGAAGTGGTGCGGCACCACGTCGACCGCGCCTGACTCCACGGGAATTCTATGAGACGATGCACGACATCCAGGTGCTTTGCCACGATCATGGGGCAGACCTGGTTCTGGTGGTCTGGCCATTCGAACCGCAGATTAGGCTCAAGATTCCTGAGCTTGATCAGTACCAGGCATTAGTACTGAATTTCGGTCGCGAGGCGCGCACTCCCGTGGTCAATCTCGTCGAGCGTTTCTCGGAATCCGACGAGCCGTTATTCATGGACCACATCCATGCCAACCCGCTGGGCTGCCATCACGCCGCGCGTTCCATCTTCGATGTGGTCAAAGCGAAGCTGCCGGGACAGGGCCGTTAGCCCGCATTCTTCACCGGACAGGGAAGTCGCGACATTGTGTTGACACAAGCCCGAAGCGCCAGTTTTGATGTTGCGCTTTTTGTAGCTTGGCTCTCCAGAGCCGAGTTTTTCGGTGGTTCTTGTACTCGGCTCCGGAG
>CAZURK010000250.1:0-23105 GCA_964623055.1 uncultured Pirellulaceae bacterium | reverse complement strand
GGACCGTAGGGAAGCCCCGGTGCTAAGGCTACCGGGGTTTCGCTCCCAAAGGTCGCTCCAACCCCGGCCACCCCACCACACAAACAGTTTTGGAGCTGCTTCTGGCCAGAAGTGTCAGTCATGAAAACGTCGTATTCCAAACGTCCGGCGATCCTTGGCTTACTGGCGTGCACGTTACATGGGTCGTGTTTCTCCGTGGAAGCACCCGCGCAACAATTGCCCGCAGAGTTACAACGCTGGATGGTGCCGCAGCAGTGGAAACGCGACACCGATGGGCCCGTCGTGGAACTTGGATCGCCGGTTTCGTTCGACGACACGCACATATTCGCACCGTGCGTGGCTGAGGAGCACGGCCGGTTTTCGCTTTGGTACTGCGGATCGACGGGAAGTGTGGCAAAACGCGTGTTCGCTATGGGATTGGCGACCAGTGACGATGGTCGTTGTTTCCGCAAACAGGAAGACAATCCAGTTTTCCAATTCGGCGACGAGCAACACTCGATCCTGACGCCCGCTCTCTTGCGGAACGCGCAGGGTCGTGCTCTGCGGGAAGACGGCCGCCTGCGGATGTGGTTCAGTTCGACGGACCTCTCCGGCAAGACCGGCTTGCACACGCTGCACGAGACCTTCAGCCAAGACGGGTTGCACTGGTTCGAGCCATCCGGACCTCTGCTAAAGGATGTTTATGCTCCGACCATCTTCAAGGAGGGAGCCTCGTACAAGATGTGGTACACGGACGTTTCCGCAGACCCTTGGGTGTTCCGCTATGCCGAAAGCCCCGATGGCCGGCAATGGCGTGTGCACGGCGAGCCGGTCCTTGGACTTGATCAGGATTGGGAGAGCGGACGATTGTTCTACCCTACGGTGGTCAAGGCCGACGACGTGTATCTGATGTGGTACGGCAGCTACTGGCGACAGCAACGCAGCAAGACGGCATTGGGCTTTGCTGTCAGCCCGGATGGCCGGAAGTGGTACAAGAATCCGCACAATCCAGTCTTCATGCCCGATCCCAGTCGACCATGGGAATCCCATTACACGACCAGTCAATCCGTACTGCCGCTAGCGGACGGGGGCTGGCGGATATGGTATGCTAGCCGCAAGAAGCCGCCGTTTGTGAATAAGTACTTTGCCATCGGCACGGCGACGTGGGACGGCATTGCTTCATTGCACGAGTAACGTACACGGTTTTCACTATCCCCTAGATTCTGCAGCAGGAGGAACGAAACGATGTCCTACAAACAATGGCTGACCGCATTTGGGCTGTGGGCTATCCTGGCCGCCGTCGCGATCGCACAGACGCCTTACAAGGCATTGATCGTGGACGGTCAGAACGGCCACAAGTGGGCGGAGACGACGCCTGTACTTAAGGTACTGTTGGAGGAGACGAAGTTGTTCACGGTGGACGTGGCCACTTCGCCACCGAGACGCCAGGACATGAGCGGATTCAAACCGGATTTCGCGGCGTACGACGTGGTGGTCACTAACTACCAGGGAGACTCTTGGTCGGAGGAGACCCAGAAGGCGTTCGTCGAATACGTCAAAGGCGGCGGCGGTCTGGTGGTTTTCCACTTTGCCTGCGCGGCGTTTCCCCAATGGAGGGAATACAACGAGATAATCGGCTTGGGCGGCTGGGGCCGCCGCAACGAGAAAGACGGTCCGTACGTCCGCTGGCGCGATGGGAAGATCGTACGTGACATGTCACCCGGACGCGGCGGCGGCCACGGGCCCATGCAACCGTTCCAACTGGTGATCCGCGAGCCGGACCACCCGATTACCGAAGGCCTGCCCGAAAAATTTATGCACGTGCCCGACGAACTGTACGGTTGGCTCCGCGGCCCGGCCAAGAACCTGACGGTGTTGGCCACCGCGTTTGCGCCCAAGGACAAAGGCGGCGCAGACGAGCACGAGCCGCTGCTGTTCACCGTATCCTACGGCAAGGGCCGCGTGTTCCAGAACGCGATGGGACACACCCCCACGGAACTGAAAAGCGTCGCCTTCATCGTCCCGTTCCAGCGTGGTGCAGAATGGGCGGCGTCTGGGAAGGTAACACAGAAGGTCCCCGACGATTTCCCAGGGCCCGACAAAGCCAGCGTCCGTGAATGAGTGCTCGGCACGTCGAAGTTTCAGTCAAGACAGAAAGACTTGGCCACCCTTTCCCACTCGTTCCCAAGCTCCGGCTTGGGAACGCACCCTTCGGAAGCTCCACGTCCCGGCCTCCGAAGCGGAGCTTCGGGTATGTGGGTTCCCAATCGGGAGCTTGGGAACCAGAGAAGCGCGAAGCAATGAAGCCGTACAGAGAACTGCAGAAACTATGGTGGTTTCGGATGCTGCTCCTCGGCATCTGGGCTCTCGCGGGCGGTGCCATCACTTGGTATTATCACGGACGTGAGTTTGCGGTTGGCGTGGTAGCCATCGGCATGGCAAGCCTAGCCCTGGCGTTGGTTCTCTTCGTCAAGAAGACGGTTTCAGGCTAACGCTGATAGTACCTTGTCACCGCGTCGGCAGCCATTTTGCCGAGCTTCAACTGCCCTTCGGTGCTGAAGTGGATTCCATCGACGTGCGTCGGCAACCGGCCGTGGTGCACGGCGACGACGCCTGCGATGTCGCGAGCAGCGCGGTTCTGGGCTCGAAGAACCATCTCAAGCCCGGGGCGCCGCTTTCGGAGTTCTTCGTTCACCTTGCCAATATCGTCATCTGACATGTAGGTGGCGATGAATACGGGCATTTCTGGTGCATCAACGTCTTTGCGTATCGCCGTTACCATTTTCTCGAAGTTGTCGAAGTACTCTTTGGCCAACTCAATCGAACGCGAGTCCTTTCCGCCCTGCTTCCAGACGAATCCGGCGATCTCGAATTCCGAGACTTTGCGGGCGGCTGTGACGGCATCGACGATGTCCTTGTACAGATTGCCTTTGCGGCCGTCGCCTGTGCGGTCGGCCTGCTCCTTGGTCCAGTCCGCCGCAAACGCCAGGATTCCCGTCCCGCCGATGGCCACTTTAATGACGCCAATCGTGTCCTCCGACCAGAATTCGGCAAGCTGATGTGCCATGGCGACGCCGGGACCGAAGTTTCGGCTGGGCACGAAGTACTCCCAGCGGCCATTGGCCCAAATACGGATGCGGTCGTGCGGCTTGTTGTGCGGTACGGCGAGCTGCCGAGCACGGCCCTGTCCCGTCATGTTTGACTGCCCGGCAAGAATGAACACGCGAAACTTGCCCGACTCGGGAATCGCCGCAGGCCCGCTGCCCATCGTATTCGTTTGCCGATAGCCTTGGCCCTGGGCAGGCCCCGCAGTTCCGATATCGGCTGCACGGGCAAGCGGCAGAAGGAGGAAACCAGCCGTCAAGAATCCATAGGTAGTGGTTCTGTTCATCGCAAACCTCTCGCTGCATCATTGCTAATTGTCGAATCGCGCGCTACAAACAAGATAGTCGACCATGATATCGAAAACCACATGACGATCTCTGTGACAAGCTATTTGGACAGTGCCACTTCGGCGAAAGGATCCGCGAATTCACTAGCCCGACGCGCCAGCGAGGGATTTGCCACAACGTGTTCCCTCGCTGGCGCGTCGGGCTTATGTTGAACACCAAAGTGGCGCTGTCCGGATAGGTTGTACCGCTTCTGTCACAATGGGCCACGAGGTTCGCCATGTTTGCTTGCGGATGTGATCGGGCGAAGTCATAGGATAGGCGAAACGTGCCAATGTCTTTAGCGACCAAGACGCTGTATGCTTTGACTCTGGTTGTCGGAGCGTGCATACCGAGCCACGCCCTGGCTGCCGTAGAAGAACTCGGCCCCGAGGGCCAGGCGGCTGTGTCCGCGCTTGCCGATGCCATCCAGAGCAAGAAGTTGAACGGAATCCTTGAGGTCCGCAAGATTCGACGGCTTGAGGCTGGCGCGCATGCGATACCGATTCTGATTGCGGGCTTGGATAGCACCGACCAGGAACTCCGGCGCAAAGTGGTCGGGTCGCTTGGAAGAGTTCGGCCAGCGACTACGGATGTGATATCCACGCTGATCGCATTGCTTGCCGATCCGGATGAGGAATTTCGTGAGATCGTCGGCGAAGCGTTGGCGGACGTGGGGCCGCCAGCCGTTCCCTTCTTGAGGAAGGCATTGAGACATGAGGAGATACGGATTCGACTCCAAGCAGTTCGATCGCTGTATTCCGTTGGATGGCGATACGCTGGCGTCCCGGACAAAGAGGCCGCCGCCGACCTTGTTGCTGTGCTGCAGGACAAGAGCCCTGTGATTCGAGGCTACGCGGCCTACACGCTGGCGACGATTGGCCCCGATGCCGATCAGGCGATCCCGTCTCTGGTCGAGTGTTTACAGGACAAAGATGAATTCGTCAGAAACGCGGCATGCGTGGCTTTGGGGATGATCGGCCCTGCGGCCAAGGATGCGATTCCTGAAATTCGGCGTCTGCTGATGGACGATACCGAACCAACCGCCCAAGCCGCAGAAGCATTGGGACGCATCGGACCGTCCGCTACCAACGCGCTAATCCAACTTCTCTCGCATAAGAGTGCCCTAGTGCGAAGCGAGGCGGCAAGGGCGCTCGCGCGCATTGGCCCAGAGGCGAAGGCGGCTGCGCCTGTGTTGATCGAGCGTCTGCTGGACGAAGATGTGGCTGTCGGAGTCGAATCGGCGGTCGCCCTTAACGCGATAACCGGATGGATGGACTTGTGTGCGCCGGTGCTGGCCAATGGGTTGAAGGAGGAGCCCGACTACGTCGCCAACGCGATCATGCGGATAGGTCCGGCAGCCAAACCGGTCGTGCCGACGCTAATCACGTTCGTCCGCGGAGCGGACGACGAATCCGTCCGGCACCGGGCCGTAACGGCGCTGGGGTACATCGGTATCGAGGACAAGGCTATGGTGCCGATTCCGGTGGACATCATGAAGACGAAGGATGGAGGAGCTTCGTACAGCACCGTCAGGGCACTGAGTTCCATCGGACCTCCCGCCGTGCCAATGCTGATCCAAACGCTTTCCCATTCGGATGCGGCTCCACGGGAAGGAGCGGCACGGGCCCTGGGTGAAATGGGGCGAGAGGCGGACGACGCCGTTCCCGCGCTAGTCCAAGCACTGAAAGATGAAGATGAAGATGTCCGCGCTGCGGCCGAATATGCACTCCAGGGGATCGCTTTCGATGGAGTCTCGTCGTGGTCGTTGCCTTCCTGCCTGTCTGCAGTCAGACGCGACAAGGTCTTCAGGGAAATCGCGACCGCTATCCTTCGATCACGGGGAAAAGACGTCACCGACGGCATTGAGGAAACACTCATCAAAGAAGCGATCTCGCAGCTCCCGAAGGCAATTGACGGCTTGAATAGCCCTGAAGGCGAAGACCGCGAACAGGCTGCAGACAGCTTGCGTGAGATGGGAGCATTTGCGAAAGCGGCCTTACCGGCATTGCGGTTACACCTTGACGACGAAGACGTCTATGTGCGTCTGAGCGCAGCCGCGGCACTGCTGGCGATTGACGGCGACGAGCGTGCGACGCTAGCGATACTGAGCGATGCTTTGAAACACCCCGACGAGGAGGTGCGTCGCGAGGCCGCTAGGCGGTTGGGGAACGCGGGGGCCACAGCCAAGGCAACGGTCCCGGCTCTCCGCGAAGCGTTCCACGATCACGAACCGCGCGTGCAAATCGCGGTCGTGCGGGCGCTGGCTCAGATTGATTCTGAAGACCAGACCGTTGTCACCTTGCTGACGTCCCTGCTTGACGAGCACGCGCCGAAGCTCCAGCGACGCCAGGCCGTCGAGATACTTGGATCGCTAGGCTCCAGGGCCAAGGCCGCGTTGCCCGTCCTCAAGAGGTTTCGCGTGGTTGAGGAATACGACCGTGTTCCCCATGAGGCGACAAGAGCACTGCAGCAGATCGAAAGGGCACTATAAACTAAACTTGAATCCTCGCTTGTTTTACACTTCCGAACCACGCGCTGATATGCTCAAATGGTGGGAGCATTGCACTCCGACTGCGGGAAGAACAACTGGCGATGGCTATCCCCTCGAAATCATCAAAAGGTGGCGGACATCCATGTCCCATATGCGACCACAAGGATGGCGTCGCGACAAAACGTACGTCTGTTGATGTTCCGTGTTCGCGCTGCGGACACCTGGCATGGTTTCGAATGCAGCAGGTCGACGATGCGATCATCTTGAATCTGCTGGTCAATATGGACCCGGAAACGGCCGAGATCGACCATGTCGGTCGCCAACTGGTCCGCTCTCGTACTGCGCCGCACATCATCGTGAATTATCACAACATCGACTTCATCAGCAGTACGTTCGTCAACCGGATGATCGTCCTACACAAAACGGTACACGGCGCAGGCGGCAAAGTGATCCTGTGCGGAATGAACCAGGTGATCCGCGAGATTCTGCGCATCAACAGGCTCGACCGCCTGCTTGACCTGTCCGCCAACACCGACGAGGCATTGGGAGACCTTTGACCTCACAGTAGGTGTAGGCTCTCCAACGAGAGCATGTAGGGTGGGCCAATCAAGCCGTGATTCTGGTGGGCCTTCGGTCGTTCGCTTGACCAGCATGGATGAAGACGCTGCGATGCTGGAGCCCGTCGGCTTGTGCGGGCCCACCAGCCACTTCCGCGACCTTGACCCACCCTACGTGAGGAATCCGAGCTAGAACGACTGGTGCTCTGTGCGCGCGATGATCTCTTCCTGAAGCTCCACCGATAGATCGCAGAAATAGTCGCTGTAACCCGCGACTCGCACGATTAGATCGCGGTACGATTCTGGGTTCTTCTGTGCGTCCCGCAACGTGTCGGCCTTGACCACGTTGAACTGCATGTGATGGCCGTCCATCTTGAAATAGCTGCGCACCAGATGAGCCAGCGCGTCAATTCCTTTTTCGTCGGCCAAAAGCAACGGTGTGAACTTCACGTTCAGCAGCGTGCCGCCGGTCTTGACGTGGTCCATCTTGGCGGCCGATTTGACCACGGCGGTCGGGCCACGGCGGTCGGCCCCTTGTACGGGCGATATTCCCTCGGACAGCGGCACGCCGGCCTTGCGACCATCGGGCATCGCACCGGTAACCGAGCCGAAGTAGACGTGGCAAGTGGTTGGCAACATTTCGACTTGGTATCGACCACCTTTCGTGTTCGGCCGACCATCGACCATCTCGACAAGCGCGTTGAAGGCATCGACCATGAGATCGTCGGCACGGTCGTCGTCGTTGCCATATTTCGACGTCCGATTTACCAGACGCTGTCGAAGGTCTTCGCGATCGTTGAAATCGATGTCGACAGCACTGATCAGATCCTCCATCGAGATCGACTGCTCGTCGAACACCAACTGCTTGATCGCGGACAGGCTGTCCGTCAAGCTGCCGATGCCCACAAACTGGATGAACGTATGGTTGTACCGCGCCCCGCCTGCGTTGTAGTCCATGCCTCGGTTGATGCAATCGTCGGTCATGACCGAGAGGAACGGCGCGGGCATCAATGTGGCGTACATTTGTTCGATGATCTGGTTGCCCTTGATCTTGATCTCAACGAAATGGCGCAACTGCTTGAGGAACGCGTCGAACAGGTCTTCAAAGCTACGAAATGTTTCAGCCGCACCGGTGTGAGGTCCCAGTTGCTTGCCGGTTCGTGGATCGACTCCGTCGTGCAGCGTGATTTCGAGAACTTTCACCAGATTGAAATAGCCGGTCAGTATATAGGCCTCTTTGCCGAAAGCGCCGGTTTCGACACAGCCGCTGCAACCGCCGGCCCTGGCATCCTCCAGCGATTTGCCTTGACGGACTTGCTCTTCCACCACAGCATCCGTGTTGAACACCGATGGGAAGCCGTACCCGTTGCGGATCACGCGGAGGGCGTGTTTCAGCACGGCATCGGGCGTTTTTCGAGAGAGCTGCACGTTGCTACTGGGCTGCAACAAGTGCATTTCGTCGATGATATCCAGCAGCATGTGGGTCAGTTCGTTTGATCCGTCGGAACCGTCCGCAAGCAACCCGGCCAGATTGATGTTGGCAAAGTCCGTGTAAGTGCCACTTTCGGCTGCGGTCACTCCGACCTTGGGCGGCGCTGTGTGGTTGTTGAATTTGACGAAGAATGCCTCCAACAAACCCTTCGCCTTTTCGGGAGTGAGCGTGCCGTCTTCGATACCTTTGCGATAGAACGGAAGCAGGTGTTGGTCCAGGTGTCCGGGGCTGAAAGCGTCCCAACCGTTCAACTCGGTGATGACCGCCAAGTGGCAGAACCAATAGTACTGCAAAGCTTCGTGAAAATCGCGCGGTGCATGGGCGGGTACGTGCCGGCAGACGTCGGCGATCTTCTCCAACTCGGCCTTGCGCGCCGGATCTGACTCGGCAGCCGCCTTGTCCGCCGCAAGTTTGGCGTGCCGTTCGGCGAACAGAATCATCGCATCGCAGGCAATATCCATGGCCTGCAGTTGCTCTCGTTTTTCGTATGCGTGGGGATCACCGATGAAGTCGAGGGAGTCGATTGCCTTGGCGATCTCTCGCTTAAAGTCCATCAACCCCTTTCGGTAGATCTTGTCGTCCAGCACCGTATGGCCCGGTGCTCGTTGTTCCATGAATTCGGTGTAAATTCCGGCTTCGTAGGCGTCGATCCAATCGGGCGACATCGCCTGGAAGATCTTGTCTCGCATCGTGCGATCGCGCCAGTAGGGGATGATCTCTTCCTCGTAGACGCGAATGCACTCGTCGGGGACAACGTAGCTGGTCTTGGGCCGCGAATTCAGGATTCGCAAGTCTTCGGCGCTGTGGCAAGTCAGCTCTGGGAAAGTGGGCACCACTTTCGGCTTTGGGCCGCGCTCGCCTACGATCAGCTCGTCGTCGCCCAAGTAGATCGTCTTTTGCTCGCAGAGGTGCAGAAACGAACGGGCACGCATCACCGGCACGGAGTACTTGCCTTCGTTCGCTCTGTAGAAATCTGAGAGCAGACTCGCTCGCTCGTGCGTGATCGTCGGGATGGCGTCCAGGCTTTCTTGCCTGAGTCGTGCGGTTCTCTCGTTCATTGCGTCAACCACCAATGTGTACCGTAATGCCAACAGCCCGGAATCTCTCCGCGGCCGCCTTCATGTCGTCGGATGAAGGAGATGGGACCGAGTCCGGGGTATCTATTCGGCCAAGATGTTCGTTCTTGTGTGTTCCCAGTTCGTGATAAGGTAACAGATTCACCTGACGCACGCCCTGGATCGAGGCGGCGAAAGCGGCGACTGCATCCATATGACGCTCGTCGTCGTTGAAGCCGGGTATGACGGGCACGCGAATCCAGATGTAGTCGTGAACGCTCCCGAGAGCCCGCAGGTTGTCCAGGATCGTTACGTTGGACACGCCCGTCAAACGCTGGTGTCCATCGTCGTCCATCATCTTTAGGTCGTAAAGGAATAGATCCGTCAAGGGGGCAATCGACAACAGGTCTTCCTGCGGTGCGAATCCACAGGTATCCACGGCCGTGTGGATGGCTTCGTCTCGGCATTCCTCCAACAGCCTTCTGAGGAAAGGCAACTGAGCGAGTGGCTCGCCGCCGGAAACGGTCACGCCGCCGCTGGAGTCGTCGTAGAAGATTCGATCTTTGAGGATTTCGTTCAATACCTCGGCAACACTCATCTTGGTGCCCATCATCTGACGAGCCCCGGTCGCGCACGCCGACACGCACTTGCCACAACGATCACACTGGCCGCGGTCCAACAGAGGCCCCGATCGCTCCTGCGGGGCCTGGTTCTGTGGGCAGACCTCCCAACACTGACCACACCGCACACATCGGCCTTCGACAACCGTGATTTCAGGCTCGGCCAACTGGCTTTCCGGATTGTGGCACCACCAGCAGCGCAATGGGCAGCCCTTCAGGAACACAGTGGTACGTATCCCGGGCCCATCCTGTATGGAGTATCGTTGGACGTTGAAGACGAGGCCAGTTTTCATGCTTTTTCGTCGCGTACTGTTCGAGCAGGCCGATCGACAAATTCTGTGAACCTCAATTATAGACTGGCACAGCCTCTATCCACCATGCGTGATTCCCGTTTGGCATCTCGTGGCCCAACTGGTATAACTTTTGCGGTAATTCGCGACATGAATCATCCCCGCCCCTAGGAGAATCCCCTATGATCCTTCGGCACGCCAAAGTGTTGGCTTGGTTGTCTGTTCTGGTTCTGGTGACTGCCTGCAGTAGCGAAAGTACGCCCACCACCGGCGGTTCATCTGGTGGGATTGCGTCATCCCCCGCCGACGGCGGCGGTGTTGTTGTCGCCACCCAGCCAGCAGCGCCCGACGACGGCCCGTACTGGCCCCGCTTCCACGGCCCGAACGGCGACAACATCTCCAGCGATACCGGCCTTCTGAAGCAGTGGCCCGACGGTGGCCCGCCGCTCGATTGGGCGTGCGAGGAGATCGGGATCGGCTACTCCAGCGTCTCGATCGCGGGCGGCCTGATCTACACGGCCGGAAACAAGGACGAGAAGACGAAGATTTTGGCCATCGATATGGACGGCAATGTCAAATGGCAGGTCCCGAACGGCGCGCCCTACACCGGCTCGCATCCTGGCACTCGGGGCACGCCCACAATCGACGACGATCGTCTGTACCATCAAAGCCCGATGGGAAGCGTCATTTGCCTGAAGGCCAAGACGGGAGAGGAGATCTGGAGCATTAACAGCCGGGATACCTTCCAGGCCCCAAAAATAACGTGGGCCCTGGCGGAATCGCTACTAATCGACGGAGATCGAGTCATAGTCTGCCCCGGTGGCCCCGAGGCCAGTGTGGTGGCATTGAATAAGATGACCGGCGAAGTCGTCTGGAAGGCCGAGAGCACCGGCGAAAAAACTGCGTACGCAACCACGTCGCTCGTCGAATTGGGCGGCTTGCGGATCATCTTCGCGATGACGGCCAAGGCGTTGATTGGTGTGGATGCCGGCAGTGGTCGATTGCTGTTCGAGCATCCCTTCGAGACCGAGCACGATGCCAACTCGATGATGCCCCTGTTTCACGATGGTCACGTGTTTATTAGCGGCGGTTACGGCACGACCGGTTCCGAACTGCTGGAGATCGTCGTGCAGGGTAACGACGCATCGGTAGAGAGAGTGTGGGGCTCGCGCGATCTGGACAATCACCACGGCGGCGTGCTGCTGATCGATGGGTACCTGTACGGTGCTGCCCACGAATTCAGCAAAGGTCAGTGGATTTGCCTGGACTGGAAGACGGGGAAGACCCAGTGGGCTGCATACGGCGTCGGCGGAAGGAGCGAAAGAAGGCGGAAGGGATCCAGCACCTACGCCGAAGGGATGATGTACATGGTGAGCGAAGACCAATATGTGGGATTGGCCAAGATTTCACCCACAGGTCTTGAAATCGTCAGCGAATTCTCGCTGCCAGAGGGCAGCAGGGACAAGAGTTGGGCTCACCCGGTTGTCTGCGGCGGTCGGTTGTATATCCGTCACGATAATCGGTTGTTTGCCTACAACGTCAAAGCCGGTTAGAGCTGCCATGCTGAGCGGGTAGGCCGGAACAAGTCCGCGCAGTTCCGGCGTTTGATCCAATTCATGCCGGAACTGCGCGGACTTGTTCCGGCCTACGAGATACCGAGTTGGCATCCGGCGGGTCACCACCGTTGGTCAGTGGGATTTGGTCATTGGTCATTCTCCGGAGCGGTACCATGAATTCGCGCGAGCGAGTACGTCGGGCCATGAGGCACGAGATCCCGGACCGCGTTCCGGTGATGTGCCAATTGGCGCTCGGTCACTATTTCCTTCACTGCGACCACAAGCCGGCGGACATTTGGTTCGACAGCGACATCCTGGCCGAAACGTTCATCGAATTCCAGAGACGGTACCGGTTTGACGGCTTCCTGGTGAATGTACCGGGCAGGCCGCCGGACTGGCGGCAATACCTGACCGATCGCCGTGACAGCAACGGCGGCGAGAGGCTCGTTTGGCAAAACGGCCTCGTAACCGCCTCTGTGGCTGACGACAACGCTCACACGTTTTTGCCGGACGATCTACCGTTACCCAGAGCCGACTACAGCACCGTCGATCCAGCCGACCCGTCAACGTATCGCATCAGTGGCTATGTGTGGAACACCTGGCACGCTCCCGACTTGTGGGACATTCCGGCAGATGCGGACTTGACCGATCCGGCGGCGTATCCCGATTGGTTCACGCGCGGATTGCACAAGGCCCGGCAAGACGCGCCCGATGCGTCGATCCACGCCGAGGTGTTTTCCCCGTTCACCCATCTAATGGAACTGTTCGGCTACGAAAACGGGCTGATGGCATTGCTTGATGATCCCGAGAAGTGCCACGAGCTACTGAGCGTATTTTCCCGCATGGTGTGTGCACAAGTGCGATGCTGCGCCCCATGCGATTGTGATGCCATCCTGATCAGTTCGGCCTTTGCAGGCGCCGGATTCATCAGCCGTGACATGTATGCGGAATTCGTGTTGCCGTACGAGCAGCAGTTGGCCGACGTTGTTCACGAATTCCAGCTTCCGGTGTACACGCACACCTGCGGCGCGATCGGGGACCGATTGGACTTGATGGCCGACACCCGGATCGATGGGATCGACACGCTCGACCCGCCGCCGCTGGGCACAGTCGATCTGGCTCGGGCCAAGGCGGACTATGGCGATCGGTTATTCTTCAAGGGAAATCTTGACGCCGTGAACGAGATGCTGTACGCCGATGACGATACCTTCCGGCAGGCAGTCCGCCAGCGTCTTGCGATCGGTATGCCCGGTTCCGGCTACATACTTTCGTCGGCGTGCTCGGTAGCCCCGCACGTTAAGCCCGAGCGTTTAGAGACAATGACCGCGCTGGCCGAACAGTACGGGCAGTATGCATGACACGTGCTCGTGGGCCATTCACCCGCGTGCCAAGACCGCGTCCTCGCTACGTTGATGGCCGATCAGCTCTCGCGCAAAGCAGCGGTAGTGAGACTCGACGTCGTCCCATGTCGATGCGGGTTCGACGGACGAACCAGCCAACTCGCTGACCTCCTCCAATAATTCCAGAAGTCTGCCGTGATCCTCGTGCAGACGCCGGAACTCTCGCCGAAGGCCAGGCTGCGATGGGAACAGTTCGTACAGATACCCTGCGTCCTCTTCAAGGATGAACATGTGCTGAAGGTGGCTCGCCAAGTCGGCCAGCCGATCCGGAACCGCGTCCGTCGGCATGGCCGGCGCGAACCACGACGCGTCAACATCCGCATCTGCTATGTCGTCGAGCAGTTGTTCGACATCACGAAGCAATCGACTGACTTGACCTCGCCGTGACGCGACCTCGATCCGCAACGTTTCTGTGCTTGCATTCATGCCCCGCTGCCTCCTTCGCCCATGCAAGCCGAGAGTGGTCCGCGCCATCCCTCGGCACGTGTCGTTGAAAGGTCTTCCTACTGCTCCTACCGGATAAGACCCCAGAGAAGTGAAAAATCCATACCGTTATGCTTAGGGAACGGGCGGGCGATGTCAAGCATATTCCGAAAAATCGCCTGTCACTAGCTAGCATTCGTCTAACACACGCCCGTGCACAAACGAATGGTATCGGTAACGTGCCGGCATATGCGAACCGACCGACGCGATCACGATCACGGCTACGAGAATCCCTACACGGTACGCCCAGACTTGGGGAATCAGAATCAGGCAAAGCAGAATCAACTTCCCAATGACCGCGACGCCTCGGCCCTGATAGAACCATCGCCAACGCGGGTACGCTTCGATCGCGGCCAAAATTCCGCCAGTCGCAATCGTTAGGAAAAGCCAGAGCAAAAGCTTCTCTTTCTCAACATCGAACACGTGTCCCCCGAAAAGCACGCTGGTTACGCCGATGTGGGCCGTGCGCAGCGCGATGTTTAGAACTCGCCCAAGCTTCATCTTCTTCGGTGGCGGACCAGTTTGGGAGTCGTTTGACTTCGTCACGTTTCGATCTCGTAGTGAACCGTTTCGGCCATACGCAAAGGGATTTCCCGTGTACCGTGTGGCACGGCTTACTTGTTAGCCGTGTCTTCCCGTGCCACGAACTTCACTGCTAACAAGTAAGCAGTGCCACGCAACCGTCCAACTGTCCATCAATCGTGATGAAATACCTCTTCCATCGGTGCCCACACCTCGCCGGGTGCAAGCTCTTCGACCGCCTCCAGGCACGGCTTGCACACGGACCACCACCGTTGGGTTTCCGGATCGGCGGCCATCTTCTTCATGTCCGCTTCGAAATCGTCGCCCACGTACTCGAAGTAGCTGAACAGATAGTCGTTGCCGTCCGGCAGTCTGGCGACGTAAATCGAATAGTTGCGGATATTACACTGCGTGATCATCTCCAATACCCCGGGCCATACGTCCGCATGAAGGCTCTTGTACTCATCAAGCCTCTCCGGCAGCACCCTGGTCACCATGCCAAAACGTTTCATGACGTCGTCTCTCCAACGCTTTCGATGGGTTCGTCGAACGGATCAAGCTGTAATGGGTAACGGCCGTATTCGCGGACCAGTCGCATCACGTAGTCGTAGGTGGCCGGATCGACATTGCTGGGCACGGAATGATCCGACTGGAGAATGTACCCGCCGCCCTTGGCCGCATTCAGCTTGCGCACGACTTCCTCGCGGATCTTCTCCTGGTCGTTGGACTCCAATACCTGAACGTTGATATTCCCGTTGAAGGCCCACCGACCGCTGAACCGCCGCTTCAACTCCACTACATCGAGGCCTGCTTTCGCTTCCAGTGGATTATACGCGTCCACACCAACTTCGATCATGTCTTCGAAGACAGGCGACGCATTGCCGCACCCGTGGTAGATGACCTTGAGCCCGGCTGCGTGGATCGCGTCGCAAATGCGTTTGAGCTGCGGTTTATGGACTTGGCGCCAGTAGTCGGGCGAGAACAACATGCCTCGCGTACACGCGATGTCGCCCCACACGTACATGCCGGCCAGTTTGTCGCCCACCGCAGCCAACTGGCCTTCCACGATACCAACCAGAAAATCCCCCAGTCGCTCGATGAACCGAGCCAATTGTTCCGGGGCTTCGGCCATCTTGTAGTACACGTTGTCGTTGCCGATCATGCGCCAAAGCTGTTCCTGAGCCTCGCACACGCTGCCAAAAACGCAGAAATCGTCTGCGTACATGTTGACCCGGTCGACGAATGACGGCAGCCCAAGGTTCAGTTCGTCGCCGACTGCGTTGATTTGATCGTCAATCGCCTCGAAGTACCGCCGCTCGTCCTTCGGATCGTCGAACTGGAACGCCTCCATCTGTTCGAACGTCTCGGTTTCGAACGAGACGAAATGCGGCATGGGAATGGTCTGTTTCCGTTCGATCGTGGCTCCGTAGCCCGTCTTGACGATCTTGTGATCCGGCGTGTCCTTCAGCACCTGGATACCCGTGATCCGCGGGTCCATGTTCGGCGTAATGACGATCATATCCAGATCCCAGTAGCGATAGGGATCGAAATCGTCACCCACGTCCAATTCCTGCCTGCAACGCCTGACGAAGTTGGTCCAGAAAAACTCGCCCACAGGCACGCGGTCGCCTTCGCGGTGATTCAACGCGTCCAGGACTCGCTGGGTTTTCTGCTTGGCAAGACTCATGGCAGCGCCCCTCTTCGGGTACGGGGTGCGGTAGACTGTTCCTGTCGGCTCGCTTTGGTAGCATACTCCGGCCACCACTTGACACGCAAGCACAAGCGGTGGTGTATAATGTCCGACTATTCCGCCGGTTCTGCCGCCAGCAAGAAAGGAAAACCATGAACTCTCTGGAACGCGTCATCGCAGCCCTGGAGCGTCGTCAACCGGACCGCGTGCCCTTTTTCGAGTGCGTGATTGACGAGCGGGTCATGCAGGCGCTCTTGCCCGACTGTGACTACTTCCAGTTCAGCGACTGGATCGGTTTGGACAACGCCAGCATGAACCGCAGCTCGTGGAGCCGCGACAACGTCGAAATGATCGACGAGGAATTGGGCACTTTCCGCGACAAATGGGGCGTGATCCGAGCGTTCGGCCCCGAAAGCACGCCGGTGCCGATCGAAGGGCCGCTCAAGGAACACGAAGACCTGAAGCATTACACCCCGCCAGATCCCACTGCGGACGATGTGCTCGGGCATTTGCCGGACGTGGTTGAACATTTCAAGGGCAAGAAGGCCGTGACCGCCATCTGCCGCGACGCGTTTTTCAATCCGGCTTTTCTTCGCGGCACCACCAATTTCCTGATGGACATGATCGACAATCCCAAGTTTGTCCACGAGTTGATCGAGGTTTGCCTGAGCTACGACATTCCAGCCATGCAGCGTATGATCGCCGCCGGCGTCGACGTGGTCGTGTTCGGCGACGACTATGCCGATAAGCACTCGACGATGATGTCGCCGGCACACTTCAAGGAGTACATCTTTCCCAACCTGAAGCGTTGCGTTGATGCCGCGCACGAGGCCGGAGCCTACGTGGTCAAGCACACTGACGGCAACATCATGTCCGTGATCGACATGATCGTCGATGCCGGCATCGACGGCCTGAATCCGCTGGAACCGCAAGCCGGCATGGACATCGGGCTGATCAAAGAGCGATACGGCGACCGCATCGCCATCGTCGGCAACATCGACTGCGGCTACCTGCTTAGTCAAGCTCCGGTCGAAGAAGTCCGTCAAGTCACTCGCGAGACAATCGAAATCGCCGCGCCCGGCGGCGGATACTGCCTGTCCAGTTCAAACAGCATCCACTCGTCGGTCAAGCCCGAAAACTTCATGGCGATGGTCGAAACATTGCGCGAATGCGGCGGGTATTCGTAGGACATGGCCCCGCGTTCGCGCGAACGCAGCTACTGCAGATTGTGAGTCTTGAGGCAGAGCCCGATCCAAGTAGGTCCCGTCTGCCGGACGGGACCTTGAGGTGCCAGACAATCCTCCACTTTCGAAAAAGGTCCCGTCCGGCAGACGGGACCTACTAGCCAATACGAGACTCTTCGGGGAGACGCCCTATGAACAGACGAGCATGGCGGACGTCGATCGCTTTGATCTGCATCTGGAGCCTGAGTGTCGCCAGCGCCAATGAGACCAAAGAGGTCATGATTATCGCGGGCAGCACCCAAGACAGCGAGGTTGCCGCCGCTACCGAATTGGGACGTATCCTGGCAAAGCTGTACCCTGACACGCAATTCGTTGTCGCATCGAATTCGGCGGTTTCGCAAAGCAACACTATCTATGTCGGTACTAAGAGTTCGTTGGCGAAGCACGTGACAGAGGAGACGCGGGCCAAGCTCGTCGTGCCCGGCAGTTTCGCCGTCTACACGAAACAGACCGATGATCGACAGACCGGCTACGTCGTCGGTGCCGATCTGCAGGGGCTCTGGCACGGCGTGTACGGCTTGGCCGACCGCTTGGGCTGCGGTTTCTACTTGAGCTTCGATACGATGCCCGAAGGCGGCTTGGGCGAGTTCTCGTTCAAAGATTGGGAGCTGGACGATCGACCTCTCGTGCCAGTGCGCATGGTCTTCAATTGGCACAACTTCCTTAGCGGTTGTTCGACATGGGAGTTGAAGCACTGGAACAAATGGACCGATCAGGCGCACAAGATGGGCTACAACGCGGTGATGGTGCACGCCTACGGCAACAACCCCATGGCCGGGTTCAATTTCAAGGGCATGGACAAGCCCGTGGGGTATCTCAGTTCGACTCGCGTTGGACGCGACTGGGCAACCAACCACGTGAACGACGTCCGGCGTCTGTTTGGCGGCGAGGTGTTCGACGAGCCTGTGTTTGGCTGCGAGGCCGCGATCGAGGGCACTGACGCAGAACGCACAAAGGCAGCGCACCATCTGATGGCTCAGGTTTTCAGCCACGCCGAACGGCAAAGCGTGGACGTGTACTTTGCCGTGGACGTGGACACCCATTCGGCCAACCCGCAGGAACTGATCACATTGCTGCCGGAGCAAGCACGCTTCGACATTGGCGATTTCTGGCTGGCCCGGCCGGATACGCCGGAAGGGTACGATTTCTACAAAGCTCAAGTCAAGACGTTGCTCGACGTGTATCCACAAGTCGACTCGCTGGTCGTCTGGCATCGCACGGGGCGCACGCCTTGGATGGAGTTTTCGTTTGAGAAAATGCCGCAATCGTGGCAGGAGGAATTCGACGCCGAATGCAAAAAGACGCCCGAGGCGAAGACACTCTGGCACTCGCATCACCTGTTCGCCATCTCGAAGATCGTGCGGGCATTCCAACGTGCGGTCGACGAGCTGGGACGATCGGACGTCAAGATCGCGTTTGGATCATGGAACTTCGCCTTCCTGCCGGCTTCCGATCGTTTTATGCCGGACGACGTCACTCTGATTCCGCTGGATTGGTTGGTGCTGCGAGACCAGTCCATCTTCGATACAGCGGAACGTCGAGCGAGTGTGGCCAAGGTGGCCGCACACCGTCCGGTCATTCCAATCGCCTGGGCGCACCACGACGACGGCAACTACGTCGGTCGGCCGTACACGCCGTATCGCAACTTCTACGACCTGCTGGTCGAGATGAAATGCGACAATGCCGGCTACGGCATCATCCATTGGACGACCAAGCCGCTGGACCTTTACTTCAGCAGTCTGGTCAATCAATGCTGGGCCAGGAGCCAAAACGAATCGCTCGATATCGCGTGCCGGCAGATGGCGGCCGATTGCGTCGCCGAGGCGCAAGCCGAACCGTTTGGCCGATATCTCAACGATTGGGTAACGACCATTCCCAAGATCGGCCGAGAGACGTTGGATTTTTTTATCGACCACGAGTTGAAAGATCTGCCTGCGGTCGAGGCCGGTTACCGCCGACGCATGGCGGTGTTGGATGCACTGGACGAAAAGAAACTCTCAAAGGCCGGCCATGACTGGGTTCGCTATTTCAAAGGACTGGAGCAGTGCATATTGGACATCTATCGCACTGAGGATGCATTCAACCGGGCGGTGCGACAGTATCGTGCAAGCGATCTCGCTGCCGCTCGGTCAACGATCGCCGAGTGTAAACCCGAGGAAGTGATCGAACGCTTCGCGAGATTCTCGCAGCACGGCGGTATGACGCGCGGCGAACGCGGTTTGGTCGTGTCGATGAACACACGCTGGTTGAGCCACTACGTTCGTCTGCGTCAACAGCTTGGCGTCCAACCTGTGCGTTTGAACTTCAGCCGCACTTCCCACGACTTGTTGGCCCAAAGCCGCGGCATCTTCACGTTCCACTTCGACCAGGAACAGAACATGTGGGAAACGCTGGGTGCCGAAGAGACCGGCTGCCAAGTGTTCGCCTTGCCGGACGAAGCAACAGTCGTGCCCGCCGACGATGTCAGTGACGCCGAAGCCGAGGTCTGCCGAACCGGCATCGCGTCGGAAACACCGATTGAACTGGCCGTGACACCGATCATGCGGCGCGACGGCCGTCGGGCGCGATACCCCGGGGCAGCCAATCTCCCGACAGGCTGTTATCGTCTGACGCTGTTGATGCTGGAACGGCAGGCCGAGGTCGAAGGCCAGAATGCGTACGAAGTCAAAGTCTCCGCATCAAGCGGCGGCGGAATCTGCCGCGTCGAGCCGGTGAAGGCGAAGTACCTGCGATTGGTCTGCCGTGGCAATTCCATTAACCTGTGGAACTCGATCCGCGAGGTGCGCTGCGACGCGCTGCTACGCAAGGCATCGTCGGTCACCGCGAGTGGCCACAAAGAAGAATACGAGGCGCCGAAAGCCGCGGACGGGGACGCCAGCACTCGCTGGGCGGTCGAAGGACGAGAGGCTTGGATTCAGTTCGGGCTCGATCCAAACAAGACGTTCGATCAAATCGCAATCGACTGGTACGAAGGCGACCGGCGCGAGTACGATTTCAAGATGCGCGTATCTGACGACGGAGACGAGTGGACCGAACTGCCATACCAGTCGGTTCGGCGGCCAGTGGCAACGGATCAGATTGACATCGCTCGGCAGGCGGGCGGACACAATCGAGTCTTGAAGCGTAGCTACGAAGTTCGACTCGACGCACCGGGAACCGTGAATGTCACCCTGACGCCGACCAAGGGCAAGGCGTCGCTTTGCGGGCTTGTACTGGAGCCGGTCAAACCGTGAAGTGGATACGAGAGCGATACGGCTGGTGTCTCACTGCCTTCCAGGCAACTGGGAGGATTGGGAATTCGAAACATTGACATACGAGGGAGTCGGGAGGGCGAGGCTCGCCCTCCCGGAGACCATCTGGACCAGCGGTTGCGCTGTGTTGGTACCATCCAGCGATATAGGCCGTGTAACATGCTACGCGAACCTAATGCGTCTCTCCCCGACTTCTCGCAGATCACAGTGCTCGCCGGGCTTGTGTGTCTTGGCATCGCCACCGGTTGCCGCGAACCAAACTCGTCCCACCGTGACAAGATCGTGCTAAAGGTAGGCCAAGTACTGCCGGCGGATCATCCGACCAGCCGGGCCATGGACTATTTCAGGGAGCGTCTGGAGGAACTGTCCGACGATCGAATCGACGTCCGTTTGTTTCTCAGCGGTCAAATCGGTTCGGCCAACGAGTTGATCATGGAGTGCCGGCTCGGCAACGTCGAGGCCGCGGTCGTATCCACCGCTCCGTTGGCCCAACACGTCGAGATCTTGAACGTACTGGTAATGCCTTTTGTCTTCCGCGACAACAGGCATCAATACGCAGTCGTGGACGGACCGATCGGCCGGGAGTTGGACCGTCACCTTGCCGACCGCGGCATCATTGCGGCCGCCTACTTCGATTCCGGTTCCCGCAATATCATGACGAAGGCCGGCCCGATCGAGACACCGGACCAACTCAAGGGACTCAAGATCCGCGTTATGAGCTCGAACGTTCTACGCGCTGCGGTCGACCGTCTTGGCGCCTCGGCGCAGCCCATGAGCCAAGCCGAAGTCTACAGCGCGCTGCAGACCGGGGTGATCGACGGCTGGGAAAACAATCCGGCGACTTGTCTGGTGTTTTCCATGTACGAAACCGGCTGTACGCACTTCGCCTGGACACGCCACGTGGCTATCCCCGACGCGTTGATTTTCAGCCGTGAGTGGTACGACGCTCTGGACGAAGACCTCAAAATCGCCGTCGATCAGGCTGCAGCCGACACACGGCAGAAGCAACGTGAGCTATGGCAGGAATATGAGGGTCAAGCCATCGAAAAGTTGGAGCAAGCCGGAATGGTCTTCAACGAAGTCCAACACGAGGCATTCGCCAAGAAATTCGAAGGCTTCTACGATCGTTACGCCGAACGGTACGGACCGGAATTCGGATCGCTGGTCGAGCAAATCCGCGACCTCGGAGACGAGGAGCAATGATGGCGCGTCTCTACAAGGACATGGAAGAGATCATCGGAGCGGTGCTTCTAGTCGCCATGTGTCTGGTTGCGGTGGCGAAAGTCGCCAGCCGATACGTGCTCGCTTCTCCTTTCTCCTGGACCGAAGAACTGGCGACGATCCTGTTCTCGTGGGTCGTATTCGTCGGGGCGTCGCTGGCATTGAAGAAGAACGAACACTTCTCGATGGACGTACTGGTCGACTTGTTGCCCCGCGCGCCCAAGAGACTGGTTCAGACGATCGGCCTGGGACTCGTCACGGTTTTCTGCGTACTGATCGTCTGCTACGGGGTCAGGCTGGCGGTTCTGAATTGGCAGGTGAAGACGGCCGTTCTGGAGATCTCTCGCGCCTGGTTGTATCTGGCCGTTCCCTTTGGCGGCGCGTTGATGCTGCTTCGCACCATCGAAATGCTCGTCCGATTATGGCGATCAGGTGACAGTGCGCTCGCCCATCAGGCTGGGAAGGGGGCGGAATGAGCGGCTTGATCCAAGTGCTGGTCGCGTGCTTTGTGGTGCTGCTGATGATCGGCGTGCCGATATCGATCGCACTGGTGCTAGCCGCTGCCGCCGCGATGGCCGTTGCCGCAGCCGGCGGGCTCGATCTGACTCAGATTCCGCTGCAATTGTACGAATCGACGAACAGTTTTCCCTTGTTGGCCGTTCCCTTCTTTGTGCTCGCCGGCAGCATCATGAGTCGTGGCGGCATGTCCGACCGATTGATCGATCTGGCGCGATCTTTCGTGGGCCGAATTCCCGGGGGCGTGGCGATGGTCAGCGTTGTGGCCTGCATGTTCTTTGCCGCCGTGTCGGGATCCACAGCCGCCACGACTGCCGCCATCGGCATCGTGTTGATTCCGGCGATGATCGAAAGCGGCTTTTCGCGCGGAGCCGCCACAGGGCTTCAGGCCACCGCCGGCTCGATCGGCATCATCATCCCGCCCAGTATTCCATTCGTTCTACTCGGCGTCATCGGTTCCATATCCATCGGCAAGCTGTTCCTTGGCGGCGTCTTGCCCGGCATCGCCATCGGCGCTGTCCTGATAGCCATGTCTTTTGTGATCGCGCGGGTACAAAAACATCCGCCTTCGTCGACCCAGACCAGTTTCGCCAAAATCCTGCGCGCCTCCGTGCGGTCGATCCTGCCGCTGTTGACCGTCGTGTTCGTCATCGGCGGAATCATGCTCGGGATGGTTACGCCCACCGAAGCAGCAATCGTCGCCGTGGTCTGGTCCCTGATCGTTAGTGTCTTGGTCTACCGCGAACTGACGGCCAAAGACTTCTACGAGTCGCTGGTGGACACCGTCAAGGTCACGGGCATTGTGGTCCTTTGCATCGGGGCCACCGCGCCGTTTGCATGGCTGCTGACTGTCGAGCAGGTGCCGCAGAACATCGCGGATTCGATGACAGCCATGACGGCGAACCCTGTCTTGCTGACCCTGATGATGATGGTGATTCTATTGGCTATCGGCACGTTCATCGACCTGACGCCAGCCATGATCCTGCTGGTGCCGATCCTGATGCCGATTGCCAAAGGCATCGGTATGGACCCCGTTCATTTCGGCGTCATGCTGATATTGGCGTTGGGCATCGGCCAAAGCACTCCGCCCGTGGGCATATCCCTGTTTGTCGCGTGCAGTGTGGGCAAGGCCAAGATGAGTCAGGTGGCCTTGCCGTTGTTGCCGTTCCTAGCCGCCATGATCGTTGTGCTGATCGCCGTGGCCTTCTGGCCACCGCTGACGACGTGGCTACCGAACTTGCTGATGGACTAGTCCATACTTTTTTATCAAATCCCGCTTTGGGTCAGGGTTAACTGCTTTTCCAGCA
>CAZURK010000249.1:0-23119 GCA_964623055.1 uncultured Pirellulaceae bacterium | reverse complement strand
CGAGTGTCACCGACAATAGTCACGAAGCACGACAGTACGAAACACTAGCGAAGGGGGGTGCCATGTCGCGTCTCACATCCGTTATGAATCTGCCGAAACAATTCACGTTCGCCGGCATGGCCGGCTTACTGATAACCTTGGTTTCGCTGATCGTCGTGCCCGGCATCGCTCACACTTGGGCACAAGCTCAGGCGCCCGGCGGTGATTCGGAACCCGAGGCCCCATCACAACCTATGCGTGCTGATAACAAGCAGGCCGATTTACGGACGCTACGCGAACCGGCGCTTCTGTTGCCGGATCGTGGGAACGCGGTGGCGGTCGGATTCGCTAACGACGGCACGGAGTTTGTCAGTGCTTCCGCCACGATCCGCAGGTGGGACGTTGACGGAAAGAAATTGAAGAGCGAGATCAAGCTCGTCGGCTACAAGCCCGTCAGGCCCGTCAGCTCCTTCAATAGCAGTACGCTGAGGCTTTCCGGGGATTGTCGGCGAGTCGCCGCACTCACTGAGGACTACGCGGGTATTTGGGACACGGCGACCGGTGAACTGCTCAAAACGCTATCGTTTCCCAAGGAACTGCAAGTAGAAACGAAGGACGTCCTGGCCTGCACCCCCGATCTGTCGGTGATCGCGTGCGGGTTGGGATGTCATCTCGAACCCATAATGCACGATGCTAACACGGTGGTTTGGGACGTTGCCTCCGGCAAGGTGCTGCAAACCGTGAAGCACCCGGGCGCGTTTCACCTCCCCTCCATTGCCTTGTCTCCGGACGGAAAACGGCTCGCGACTTGTTCGGGGTCCCACACATGTACCTGGGAAACGAGCACCGGTAAACTGCTCCATTCATTGCGGACCGACAAGTCCGTCTGGTGCCTGCAGTTCTCACCCAGCGGCAAGCAGCTGGCGATCGGCGACAGACTGGGCGTGAAACTGGTGGACGCCAGATCGGGCGCGGTTCTCTATCACGTCAAAGCACCGTTCCGCCACGGTAGCCGCAGTCTGGCATTCTCCAAAGACGGCCGACTGCTGGCGCGAATGGGAACGCGAGCTGAGACTGACGGAATTGTACGGATCTGGTCGACGCAAACCGGCGAGATGCTTGTTGAACTTCCTACAGCAGCGCGCGATGGTTCGTTCTCCGACGATGGCAGGTGGTTTGCGGTCGGATTCTCGGATCGCAAGACGGGTCTCGCCGTTTGGCGGTTGAGCGGCAGTGCCGTAGATGCAGACAAGGATGCGCCTGCAGCCAAGTCGCGCGCTGCAAAGGATGCGCCTCCAGCCGCGCCCGCGACCGAACTGAAACCAAAGCGCGAATCCGCGCGGGCGCTTTTCCGGAATTGGCAGGAGAATGCCCGGACGGACGGAAAAATTCCCGGCGGGGCGATAGGTTCACTTGCCGCCACGGTGGCTTATTTCATCGAGCATAATCCGACGGGCGAGCGGGCGCCGAAGTTCACCGAATTGCTCGAGCGGATCGACACGTCGCGCGACTGGACGCAGGCGGAGGCGGTCGTGCTGCTCGACGACGTTACTGCCATTTACGACCAGCTGCCGGGATGGGTGGGGCTGCATCGGCGACCTTGCATCTATAGTCCCATCCGATCCGGCAAGCCGCTGCCCGAAGAGCTCTCGGGCGCCGCGTGGGGTCAGCCGGCGGAGAACGGTCTCCACGCGGCGTGGCTGCTGGAGCCGGTTCGTGACGCCTACCCGCTCGGCACGGCGCTCAAGTCGCGCATTCTCTTCCACAACACCGGCAAGAAGACGGTGATCTTCCCGACGGAGGTGTGGCATCAACCCGGTCACAAAGCGCGCAATTCGACAGGCGCAGTCATCACAGTCTCCGCAGAGCTTGTGGAAATTGTACCTCTACCATGGGCGATAACCATCCGCCTTGCGCCCGGCGAGTATGCCGAAGTGGGGGCCCACAGCATCGCGATCGGTGCGAGAAACGACGAGGACAACTCGGCTCGCGTGTCGGCCAGCGCGTGGATCGAGGCGAAGGAGGGCGATGAGGTCACCTTTCAGCCCAGCTCCGTGGTTGCGAGCGAAGGCGCAACGGCGGCAGAATTGTGGCAAGCGATCGTCGAGGAGCGCATCGGTCGCGAAGCGCCGCTGCCGGCAGCCGCCGCCGACCGCGAGCAGCTCATCCGCCGCGTGACGTTCGACCTCATCGGCGTGCTGCCAACTCAGGAGGAAATCGCTGCATTCACCGCCGACAAGTCACCCGACGCGCTGGCCGCACTCGGCAAGCGTCTCCTTCCGCGCGTCGCGCCATTTGCAGGCAACCTACCCACGGGCGAAATCAAATTCCGTGTCACCGCCGCCAACCCGGACAGCGCCCGTACTGATAACAAGCAGGCCGGCGTACGGACGATGCGAGAACCGGCGTTTCTGCTGCCGGATCAGTGGATCGTGATGTCGGTTGGATTTGATAACGATAGCACGGAGCTTGTCACTGCTTCGGCATATCGTTTCGCCGCGATCCGCAGGTGGGACGTTGCCGAAAGAAAATTGAAAAGCGAGATCAAGCTCACCAGCGACAAGCCCGGCAGGTACTTTGATAAGAGCTCTTTGAGGCTTTCCGAGGATCGCCGGCGAGTCATCGCACTCACTGACGAATACGTGGGGATTTGGGACACGGCGACCGGTAAACTCCTCAAAACGCTGTCGTTTCCCAAGGCCAAGGTGCGGTATGTTGAATACGACGGCCGCCTTGCCTGCACACCCGATCTATCTGTGATCGCGTGCGGGTCGTCGTGGGGGATGTACTTGGCCCATCCGCGGTCCGATGCTTACGCGATTATTTTGGACGTTGCCTCCGGCAAGGTACTGCAAACCGTGACGCACCCCGCCGCGTATGAGTTCCACTCCATTGCCTTGTCTCCGGACGGAAAATGGCTCGCGACTTGTGGACAAGTGGAGGCCCACACACGTATTTGGGAAACGAGCACCGGTAAACTGCTCCGTGAAATACCAAACGACAAGGATGGACGGAACCTAATCTGGAATCTCCAGTTTTCCCCCAGTGGCAAGCAGCTCGCGATTGGCGGCGGCCGCCAACCGAGCGTGAAATTATGGGACGTCGAGTCGGGCGAGCTTCTACATCGGATCGAAGCGCCGTACAGCTACAGCTACGAGGACTCCAGGTTTGTATTCTCTAAAGACGGCCGACTGCTCGCGCGAACGGGAGCGAGCACTGAGACTGAGCGCGATCCATGGAACAGAAGGGTACCGATCTGGTCGACGCAAACCGGCAAAATGCTCTTTGAACTCCGCACAGACTCGCGGTGCGGTTCGTTCTCCGACGATGGCCAACGGTTTGTGGTCGGATTCCCGGATCCCAAGATGGGTCTCGCCGTTTGGCAGTTGAGCGGCAGCGCAGTGGATGCACAACAAGCAGACGAACCAGTTCCGGAATCGAGCAACCTCACGGTGCCGGAAATCGGACACTATTACGGCAAGAAGGCCGCGGCGTTAATCGACCTTCTGAAACCGGCCTGGGGCGACGAGCGGCTTGGCATTCAGTACGGTGTGGCACTGAATAGCCCGCAGCGTCAGTTCCGTATCGGCCAGCGCGTCCCGTTGGCGGTGTTCTTTCGTAATGTTAGCGGCAAGCAGCTCAGTTTTGGCGTGAGTCCCGATTTCTTTTGGGGGAACATACCGAAGGTTGTCAATGCGAAAGGCGTGGCGGTCGAAATCGAGAAGGTCGCCCTGCTTGGAAGGTTCCCTAATTACGGCAGTAGGCTGGAACCGGGTGAAGCGTTAGGCCCCCTCCACCTCAGCGTTGGCCTTGGCGAAAACTCACCTCCCGGCAAACAGAATTGGCATCCGTATTACAAGACGCCAGTGGCGGGTAAATACACGCTGACGCATTCGCTCTCGGTCGAAGTCGGGGGCCCGGAAGCCGAGTTGACGAGCGGCACGATTGAGTTCGAGATCGTCGACGACGGCGAACCCTAGCAGCCGCCGTTGACCGAAGACGAAGTGATCGCAGCGATCAAACAAAGCGACTGAAAACGTGATGCGAAGAATGTCAGCGAACGTGAGTTTGCGGCGTTGAAGGCGGTGTCTGGCACCAAACGCGGAGTCGACGAGTTTCAGCGGGCATTGCCACAGTGCAACATCAGATGTCCCGATATCAAACCGCAATCCTGACGGAAAGGTCGTTGGACCAACGCACTGTAGGAATCGTTCGATTGCCGTGCCGGTCTTCTCAGCTTTCTAATCATCCCCTGATTTTGGTCGAAGCAGCCAAACGCCTTTCCGAACATGCTTCACAAATTCTTTGAGTGGCATTGGTTCGCTCTTGTCTGTCTCCGGATAGTGGACATGAAGGACCTTAGCAGTCTTGAGATGGAGCGCAAGAATGATTTGGGCGGTTTCCAACAGAAAGTAGAACCGATTCATCGGCGGGAGGACGAAAGGGGCAAAATAGGCACGGTTTCGTCCATCCTCTCTTCTGACCTCAACTGTCAATTCGGCCTCAACCTCGAAGTACTGTTTCACAACATCAGGTCTTCCTTGAGGATCGCGAGCGGCTTGGAGAGCTTCGAGAAACCCCGGGGGCAATTGAGCTTGATCCTGAACGGTCTCTGAAACACTCGGCTCGGTTGTATCCCCAGACTGCTCTTGAACGGCAGGTCTCTCGGATGCAGGTTCTTCTGATGCAACAGGCCGACTTTCTCTAAGCTTATCCAAGTGATCAAGCCCGACACGAAGTCTTCGAAGCTGGGCTTTGACCAATTGGACACGCGTGCGCACTCCCGAATGCTCGGCGTGCATTTTTCTTAGTTGCTGCATCGACAGTTTCTGTTTATGCAGCTCTTTCCGCCTGGCCGCGTTTTCCCACTGACCAACCTTCTGATCGAAGGAGTTGGCCAGTCGATTGACGGCTGCCAACGCTTGATCAATGTGCCCCATCTCGAACTCTTTTCTCGCGACATGAACATCTGAGGCAATGCCCCCGGTATCTACGGTGACCCTCCCGTCTTGTATAAGCCGCACACTGTTAATGAGCTGCTGCACCCGGGAAAAGAGCGCAGTATCCACTTCGGGTCCACCGCGAGGGCCGGTCGTTTCGCTGTTAGAGGTTTTCTCGCTCATGTCGCGCTAGCATACCACTCGCGCAACGTCTTCGCCATCCTCACGGCAACTCTTTGATGCGAGGGTTGCGGAAATTCCCGTGCACGTCGTGAAAGGATAGGGAATGTGTGCCAAGATGCTTTGAGGCATCAAACCAGCGTTTCAAGGCAGCGGATCACCGGTGGACGTTGTATCGGAAAGCCGCAGTTCTTCGGCACGAATACACTCGCACGGGGCGCGTGTGAAGTTCGGCGGACACGCACGACTACGGCACTGCTTGGGCGCGTATGCGATAGATGAGCCATCCGCCAGCAGGGAGAATCCGTGGCAACCGCCCGAATATTTGATAAGATTGTTTTCCGAGAATTGTTGCCTCCGTGTTGGGCCGCAAACCTGCGCTCTGCTATGTCACACGGATACTTCTTGCAGGAATGAGGGAGTTGGCATGGCCTCGAAACAGATGGTCCTCGCTTGGCTTTGTCTTGCCAGCCCCGTTCTTGCCCAACCACTGACTCTGCCACTGGATGAGCGTCCCGAGTGGCTGCGGCGGGATGGCATCGTGATGGCTGGGAGTTGGGAAGCGCTGATGATGCGGGCGCGTCTGTTCGGCGGAGAGGGAAACTTCATCCCCACCGCCCAGCAGCGTGCCGACTACGAACGGGAACACGGCCCCGAGATGATTGCCCGGCTGAAAGACCTTGGTGTGAACTTTGTGATGATCCACTGCTACCGGGGCGCCGGCATGGAGGCGGAGCGAGAGAGCCTGGAGGACGCGGCGAGGTTTGCCAAGCGTTACCATGAGGCCGGGATGAGGGTGGGTGTTTATAACTATAGCGGCACCTTGTTCTGGGAGCTGTTCTTCAAAGAGGTACCCGAGTCGAAGGACTGGGTCGTGCTCGGCACGGACGGGGAACCGGTAACCTACGGCAGGCAAACATACCGATACTACTGGAACCGCAATCACCCCGACGCGCAGGTCTATTACCGCAAGCTGGTCAAGTTTGCGGTTGAGGAAATCGAAGCCGATCTGATCCACTTCGATAACTACGCCGTCGGTCCCGGTCGTGACGCCAACTCCATGGAACGTTTCCGCCGATACCTGCGCGGCAGCTTCTCGCCCGAGGGACTCCAAGCCGCCGGCATTGCCGACGTGAATACTGCCGAGCTGGCGATGACCGGCCCCGTGGACGGATTGCTGCGCCGGGCGTGGCTGGACTTCTCGTCTAAGTCGCTGGCCGACTCGTACTGGGACATGGCTCGCTATGCCCGCACGATGCGCAAGGACATTCTGGTCGAGTTGAACCCTGGCGGCGTGGGAAGCCGGATCGTCTGCCCTCGGGATCATGGCCGGATGCTTCGAGGCGGCGAAGCGTTCTGGGACGAAGGGGGGAGCCCCGGCTGCGACAAGGGGCAATTGCGAACGCGCATCCGTACCTACAAAGTCGCGCGGTGCATGAACAACATGGCCTTTGCGTACACCACAACGCCGCTAGAGATGGCCGAGTCGATGGCCTTCAACCTCGATTGTCTGGGTTGCATCTGCTGGTACGAATTCGGCAACATTGTCAGCAGGCCCTACTCGGAAAACCCCATGTCGCCGGAGATCAAACCGTTTATCCGCTTTTTCAACCAAAGACGCGACCTGTTCAGAGAAGCCGATGTGGTGGCCGATGTGGCCGTACTTCGCAGCTTCCCGTCGCAGGTGTTTGCCGATCCCAAGTATCACTCGCTCACCGCCCGCGTCGAGCAGGCACTGATCGAGAATCGCGCGTGCTTCCAGATCATCCACGATCACCAGTTGGGCGACCCGAAACGATACCGCGCCCTGGTGTTGGCCGGGTGTGTTGCCCTCTCCGATGAGCAAATCGAGCAGATCCGTCGCTACGTCAGTTTGAACGGGCGGCTTTGCGTGATTGGTCCGGTCGCCACGCACGACCGCTGGATGACGCCGCGGGAAACGCCAGGCCTTGAAGACCTTTCCGCCGATCGCGTCGTGCGGGTCGGCGAGAAAGATGATTACCTCGATGCGATCGCGCGGGCCTGCGGTGGCACGCTCTCTCTTTCGATTAGAGCGAAGTGCCGGGATTCGGAAAACAATCCGGTAGCAGACATCGGAGAAGAGATCTACAGCGACAGATCTTATGCCATCACCAAGTTGCCCGATGAGCTGCGAGGATTGCCCACGATTCGGTTTCCCGCGGTCGCCGCAAAGGCCGATTCCTCGCTGCGGTTCCGGGCGAACACACCCGTACGCGTGTTCGTCGCCTTCGGACCAAAAGGCTTTTCGGAGCAATGGCTGGATCCACAGCCGGGTTGGGAGCTCTACCGGAAGGGAGGCCTGGATACGACGATCGTGCAGATTGGCGAACGAATGGATATCCACTGCCGCGACTTCGACGCCGGCAACGTGGTGCTATTCGAGGGCAAGCGGGGCACCTACGTCTTATTGGGCATCACGGCCCAATCGCCTCGCTTTGAAGGAGAGCCCTTCACCATCATACAACCGAAGGAGGCTGCACCGCTTGGGCTGTGCGCCGAGTTGACGGAACAAGCCGATCGCCGTCTTGTCCACCTGGTCAACTACTGCTCGGATGGTCCAATCGAGCAGGTCGAAGTCCGTGTACGCGTGCTTCCGGGGCGGCGCGTGGAGTCGGTGAAACTAGCTAGCCCGGAAAGGGAGAGCCAGGTCGACGTCACCTTCAAACAAGAGGCCGGCACGGTGAGCTTCACGGTCCCCAAGGTCGGCATCTACGAAATTGCCATCGTCAGCATGCATTAGCAATCCTCAAGAGAAAGCAGGCCCAAGGGCGAACAAGCAAGGCGGTTACAGAGTTCGCGCACTGCACCAGTCAGAGGCCGATCGGCCCTTTGTTCGCCACGGCTTGCCTTACACAACTCGCAGGAAATAACCTACCAACACGTCGTAGCGGAAGTCGTGAGACTTCCGGCTCCCGAACTCTCACGAGTTCGGCTACGGGTATTCTATCTATTGCAAGTTGCCTTACACAACGACCGGTTTTGACACGCACCGATCCGGCAGGCAGAATTGATGCCGCTGGTGTCGGGCGACAGCCTTTTTCAGGTACCGAAGGGCCATTATGAGCGGTGTGAGCCAAGCTTGTTTTTCGCGGCGGCGATTGCTGATCGAGACGGGGGCCTTAAGTAGTGCCTTGTTGGCAAACCGCGTCGTGTTTGGCGACAGGTCGAAACGTCGCCCCAAGGTCGCTGCCATCTTTACCGTGCTTCGTTTTCGCAGCCACGCATACAACATCCTCGAGAACTTCCTCGGTCCGTACTATTTCAACGGCAAGTTGACGGATCCTGGCGTCGAAGTGGCCGCTTTCTACGCAGATCAGTTCCCCGAAGATGACATGGCCCGCGAAGTATCGCGGCGGTTCAACATCCCGCTATTCAAATCGATCGAGGAGGCCCTTTGCCTCGGAGGTAAGCGTCTGGCGGTTGAGGCGGTGCTGTCGATCGGCGAGCATGGCGATTATCCGTTCAACGAGCGCGGACAGCAGATGTATCCGCGGAAAGAGTTTTTCGACCAGGCGGTGGCCGTGATGAAACGGTCTGGCCAGTTTGTGCCGTTTTTCAACGACAAGCATCTGTCCTACCGGTGGGACTGGGCGAGGGAGATGTACGACACCGCGCGGGCGAATGACATGCCGCTGTTGGCCGGCAGCTCAGTACCGCTGGCACAACGGATCCCGCCGCTGCAACTACCGACCGGCGCGGAAATCGAAGAGGCGGTGGCAATCCACGGCGGCGGTTTGGAGTCCTATGATTTCCATGGACTGGAGGTGCTACAGTCCATCGTCGAGTCGCGCCGGGGCGGCGAAACCGGCATCTCGCAAGTAGAACTACTGATCGGCGAGGGATTTGAGCGGGCTCGTGATCAAGGCCGCTGGTCTCAGGATCTGGTCGACAGCGCCATGGCAGCCGAGCGAAAGATGAACCTCAAACGGCAACCGAGGCCGCGAGTCGGCGTTTTTTCCGCCAACAGGAAAACACCGACAAAGAAGCGGCCGCCTCGCCCTACAGGTCCGCACGCCATCGCCATCACTTACAAGGACGGAGTGAAAGCCACCGTGTTGAAAATTGGCGGCAGCGGCGATCGCTGGAACTTCGCCTGTCGTGTCCGCGGCGAGACGCAGCCGCGAGCGACGGCGTTTTTCAACAGCCCCTGGGGCAATCGCGGCCTGTTCAAGGCCCTCTCCCATGCGATTCAACACCTGTTTATTCACCGCCAAGAACCCTACCCAGCCGAACGCACACTGCTCACCACCGGCGCGACTGAAGCGATTATGCGTTCCTACGAGGCGGGTGGTAAGCCTATCGAAACGCCGCATCTGCAAATTGCCTACAAGCCACGCGATTGGCGCGCGATGCGTGAGATGGGCGGCACGTGGAAAATCGTTACCGTCGACACGCCGCAGCCAAACGATTTCGCCCCGCGGTCGTTCGCGGAACTGAGCGGTCGCTAATGTAATCGGTACGACCGGACTCCACCTTCCAGATTGCCAGGAAAGTCGATGGATGACCTACCGCCGTGCTCACCGAAACGGTCTCTGCTGCGTCTTGAAAGGTTGATGCCATGGGCTCCAGGCCGACCACTGGCCGGCGTCGTTATGGTGTCGGACGCGTGCAAAGTAAAGGCCAGATGGTTCAAGTTGCTCTTTGCCTGAAAGCGGACCGACGAATCGACCCGTATCACCACCAACTTTCACGCGGTCCGATCCTGTGATCAGGTTCGATTTCCAGACAACCGTCTTGCCTGCGGCGTCGGCCGCGATCTCCACTTCCCAAGATCGCTCGTTCCTCGGACCACGATAGGGCGTCTTGATCAAAACGGGATTCCTGGGACAGACCACAGGGCCGATGGGTTCCGTGGAGATCACGAAATTGTCGATCCAGCGAGACTGGTCGACCGGGGAGCCGCGATTCCAATACGCCTCAAGGAAAACGGCGTTGATGCCGTGTTCGGTGTAGCTGCCGCGCCAGTCCAAATTGCGGCGCTCCGCCTCCAAGCGCCCGTCGATCCACAACTCGTTCAACCCGTCTCGTTTGCCCGGCGTGTTGAGCTTCACCCGCGCTTCCACACAGACCCATCGCCCGGACTCTTCCGTGCTGTGAAGCTTGAACCGCGAGGTCGGCTTGTTACCCAGCCATTTCAGATTGCTGAAATCATTGTATCTCGTGGTGACCACACGGTCGTCTCGTACTCCCGAAGCCGGGTCCAACGTGAGTGCCTCGCCGCTGCTCCACACGTGGGCAATCATTGCTTGCCGCCAGCCGGGCGGAACCAGACTGGTGGCTCGCGACAGTTTCGCTGGGCCGCCTCCCGTCCAGCCGTGCTGATGTTTGACATAGATTCGCCAGTACACATCGGTAAACGTCTCGGTACGACGAGCCGTTTTGGGGCGATACGTTGGCGAGTCCCCAAAGAAGACCTTCCGCCCGCCAATACCCCGACCGCCTTTCGGATAGTGCATGCGAAGCGATTTCCCCGCATCGCCGAATTGAATCTCATCGGTCGTTTCACCACTTTTTTCCGCGTACTGCTCTTGTTGTTTGTCGTCGTCGAAATCGTCGTACCAGATGACCGCCGGATCGCTTTCATGCGGCTGGGACGCGGCCATCACGACGCTGTCGATCCGCGGGATATCCGGTGCCTCTTCGGCAAAGGAATTCCGTGTCGCCGAGCTCCAAACGGCACAGATAAGACCGATTGAAAGTGCCGATGTCCTCACTGAAAGAATCATTGTCCCCTCTCCTATTGTCGATTGCCGTGATCTGGCTTACTCACAGACCACGGAAGTTTTCAGATATCGCCCCGCCTACCACTGTCAACCACGCTTGGCTCGCGCAACTCCCAAGCCCCGCAAGCCACTTCGTTGCGTGCGTCTTTGGCCATTCGACGTGGCATTTGAATCACCTCGTTGCCCCCGCCAGGGCTTTGGCCACTGCGTTGATGATTGCTTCTGCGGTAATCGTGGCGCTGGACGTAGCGTCAATGCCTTGGAGACTCTGTTTGGCAATGATCTGATTAGCAATGTCCGTCAGCGACGAGTAATACTGCTTTTCTTCATGGCGAGTTACCTTGACGGTGGTGATCCGGTGGTTCTTCACGGTGACGGCGACTTCGAGCGGGCCGGCATACGCATAGCTGGTGCCCGTATACACGCCGTCTCGGATGCGAGCGAGGTCGAGTGATTGTGCAGCTCGCAGCGCAAGGATGCGGTCCCCCGAGTCATAGACGGCTCGTGCATACTTCTCGCGGTCGAGCCCTGATGCCTTCTTGTAGAAGTCAATCGCTTCCTGGTACCGCCCTGCATGACGGCATATGTCACCACATGTGATATACGCGCCCGGAAACTTCTGCGCCTGCCTTTCGGCCATTTGAAGAGCGCGATCGTGTTCTCCCATCTCCGCCCATAGATGGGCGGCGCCAGTATTGAACCGAGGCACGCGTTTGAGCATCTCCACGGCCATTTCTTTGTTACCCAGTTCCCAATAGCATTTCGCCAGACCCACCTCGTAACCTACGCGGTAGCCGCCTTGTCCCATTCCGCCGCTAGTGCCGCTACCCGCCAGTCGCCACCAAAACGCCGCACGCGGCCAGTCCTCCATCAAGCTGCAGTACAGAGTTCCCAGTTGGTTCAACGCCTTCCTTTGCGCGACACGGTTGTTCTCGTTCACCGCCACCACGTGATGAAGCAACTTGATACCTTCACGCCACTTGCTGCGGTTCGGATTGATGATTTCCCAGACATACTGGCCAATGTACTTCTGGCCGTTCCATTCTTTCTTTGCCGGATTTGGCCAAGAGAGGTCCAACGTGCGCGGATAGTTCAACGAAACCGAGTCGAACCAGTCGGGCGGCGTGCGTCCCACCGTCTCGATCAGTCTGGTGACTTCTTCTCGCGAACGTTCAACTCGAACTGTGCGCCCTGCAGTACCCCCTGAATTCCCCGGCGACGGTGCACTGTGCGATCCGCCTGCACCACCCGGTCGCTCGTTCAAGACGTAGCGTTTGCCGTTCAGCGTCACGGCGTGCACTTTGTTGTAGGGATACGTTCGCACAAACGTCCGACCGCCGATCGTGACTTCAATGTCGAACTCCCTTTGATCTTTGCGGATCTCAACCACTCTGCCGGTCACTGTCGACCCGGTGAGGAACTCGACGGAGTCCTCAGCCAAGACATCAGCAGCGCATAGGCTCACGCCAGCAACCAACAGGAACCTCCAAAGACGCCAAGAGCCAATGTGAACTGTACCCTGTCGCCGTGATTCCTCGCCCACTGCAGTCTCTCCATCAACAGGAATACCTTGAAACGGGTACTGTTGCGACAGACGCAGGCCACCACAAAAGCGAGCGAAAGGCCCGTCCCGGAACGAACAGGTGTTCGCTCCGTTGGTCGGCTGCGGTTCCGAGGATCAATGCTAGTCTCCAGCAAGACAGACGATCCTACCATCGATGGTTGCCAGGTAGAGACACTCTTGGGCGGCAATCATGCCGTCGAAAACGGGAGGCGCCGACAGTTCGATTTCTGACAGTTTTGAACCATCATGTTTGTTGACAGCAATGAGCTTGGCGCCGCGTTTACCTGTGATCGCTTCTGCCTGGGCAACGAGCTGTCTGTCGGCCTCGGGCCTGCCCCAATTCTCAAACGCGCGGACCTCGTCGGTCAAAGCCGGTGGCCCGGCCACGAAAAGCGTGTCGTCGGCCAGCAGAAGTGCGCGGGCGTGAACGTCCACGTCGGTCGACCAATGGAAATCGATCTCGTGTGTCCTTGGGGGACGAGTTGCACGTTTCCTCTTGGGTTTCGGCTGAGCGGGCTTCTTCTTC
The DNA here is from genome assembly GCA_964623055.1 of uncultured Pirellulaceae bacterium. Classification (GTDB taxonomy): domain Bacteria; phylum Planctomycetota; class Planctomycetia; order Pirellulales; family Pirellulaceae; genus JADHUC01. The sequence goes on along the minus strand of CAZURK010000249.1, from coordinate 10,186 downwards.
GGCGGTGGGAGCTTGATCAGATCCCGTCCAGCCGCATACAGGTGGTATGCCAAGGGCGTCCGCCACTGATACATGCTGCTCTGGCGGCCGTAACCGTAAACTCGGTCCTCGTCGCACGCCAAGATGCGGCCCGCGGGCGTGAAGTTGCCGGCCACCGGCCATCCGCCCGCCCCACCGGGAAAGTGTCGTCCGTAGATCCAGTAGGCACGATGAAACCAAGTGTCGTCCAGAAAGCCGGATGGGCAGAAGATGTGCCGGCCGGCACCGGCCTGGTCGGCACCGAGCACTTGCGTGCCGTTCCTCACCCCGCCCGGGTGAAGTGGGGTCAGATTCTCTCGCCGCCCATCCAGGCCGAATTGCTGCGATCGCATATACAGCGACTCGCCATCGGAGGAGAGAATATCGGGAAGCGCCACGGGCATGGTCAGGTGTCCGTGCTTACTCATAAGATCCTCTTGCGTCTCTGGAACCCGGTGGTCGTGAACGACTTCTCCGAGCAACTCTCCGCTCGTGGCATCCAGCCGTACGAGCCAAACACCTCCGTCCAGATACATGGACCGCCCAGCCACGGCATACACCGTGTTGTCGCGGACCAGAACACTCCCATGCAAAGGCCACACTGATTCCGGCTGATCATCAGCCACCAGCACCGCCTCGCGCGGTGCCGCCAGAAACTTCCATACGAGAGCCCCATCTTGCTCTCGCAGGCAATACACATAGCCGTCGTGAGACCCGAAATACACGCGACCGCCGTCGATTGTCGGAGGCGAATCGATTCGCCCGCCAGCGGTAACCGACCATCCAGGTTCGCCTGTCGCCGCGTCGATCGTATGGAGCATGTGACGGTCGACCGCCGCCACGTAGATCTTGCCATTCGCGGCAGTCAGGCGGCTAAGTCTACCTCCGACCTTCCGGCTCCAAGCCTGAGTCAATTTGTTGGGCACTTTGGCCGAGGTGCAACCGCTTCGCGCCGGATCATATCGATAGGTTGGCCAGTCGGCCGTGGATGGATCTCCGCCGCGCGGCGAATCGTACGCAGTGCCCTTCTGGAGACGATTTGCCGGTTTTCGTGCTTCCTCCAACGCGCTGCCAGCCGCCAGCGCGTTGAAACCGGTGAGCTTCGCCTCGATGTAACAGGCGCAAGGATGCGGCGTCTGATAGATCATGCCGTTAGCCGGTGTGAACCCGAACAGGCAGACGCTGCGAAACCAATGGTGCAGATGCCAGCGTTTCTCCTCGATATCCACGAACTCGGTGCCCGTGACCGGACGAATCAGGTACCGATCGGTGGCGCGACTTCGATAGCAGCGTTGGTGAAACCAGTAGGACTCCTGATCGCAGGGGATCTCCAACTTGGGTTCGCCGGTGCGAGGATCTTTGCCGGTAATCGGTCCCCGGTTGTGGTCCGCCGGGCCGCCCCAGACCAGTCCACCGGCTACCAGGAGATCCTGGGGACAATAGTGACCCGATGTCGGATGATCGCCGGCCCATACCTGCTGGCCGTCTTCGACGCTCAACACCGTGATCTTGCCGTCGTCGCCAGTGAAGAGGACCAAATCATCGTACAGCACCAGCGTGACCCCGGTCGATTGCAGGATGGACTGTCGTCGTGCCACGGGCGCTGATGTCCAGCGCGTTTTGCCGGTTGCCAAATCCAGGCAGACGATCGCGTCGCCGTCGTGATAAACGACGCTGGAAGCCGAAGCCGCCAAGCTGAGCGGAGTGATCTTTGTCTTGCGCTGCCAGCGCTGGCTTCCATCATCCAGGTTGACGGTAACGATCACCTGCTCCGCTTCCGTCCACTTGCCCTCCAAAATCGCCCGATCGCGTTCCGTACCGAGGTTCTGTGCCACGGTTTCCCCGTCACTTGTGCGTACCGGCGAGTATGGTTTCGGCGGCGGCCCACCGGCCACGGCGATCAGGCAGCCGTGACCGACCAGGATCTCTTCCGTGCCCGCTGTGTCTGGGAAGCCGCGCAGCACGTCGCCCGTCGCGGCGTCAATCTCCGAGACCGGTGCGGTGATGCCGAGAGTGGTATACAGCCGGTCGCCGACAGCCACCAGCCGCCGTGGGACTCGAGCGGGCCCGCTCTTGAAGGGATAAATGCGGTGGGCCCAGTCGGGAATGTCACGCTTCCACAGCAGGGAGCCGTTGAATGCATCCCGCGCCACGACTCGCCATTGAGAAGGCAGCAGCGGCGAATGGTGCGGTCCCTCGTCCATGATGTAAAAGAGTCGCCCGCCAGCCGATACCACCGAACTGATCGAGGCCATGCGATCGTGGTGACGCGTCCACAACGGACCGGCTGTCCACCGCACCCGCCGCGGCGGAGCAATCCGCTGGTCCTTTGCCACGGGGTTGTTTGATGGGTCGTATAGATAGTGCGTCCATTCATCAATGGTCTCAGGCCAGGGCTTCACGATCCGCTTCCATCCATCGCCAGACCGGATCAAGGCCACACCGCGCGGCGCCAGGACTCGCTGGATTTCCGCCTCGTCCCGCACGGAGTCCGTGCCGTCAACCACGACGAGGTTGACGAGTTCGGTGATGTGGGGAAGACGATTGCCGTCACACCGGGCTACCGTAACAGGACCATAACAGCCCAGCGTTTGAATCGCGTCACGCGCAGCACGAACGTCTTCTTCGTTTGACGAGAGTCCTTGAATGTAGTACCGACCGCACGTCCGCAAGGCCGCCGTTCTCTCACCGATGTTGCCGATATGCACGACGAACCCACCGCTGACACCGGCCTCAGCATGGACACCCTCCGCCCACCGCCGGGCTTGCGGACTAGGGGAATTCGCGACCGCCAGAGATCCGACAACCAGATGTACAGTGGCGACAACGCAGACAAAAAGACTGACGGGAATGTTCATGTGCGTGCTCCGTGATTCTGCATGTTTGTTCGTTTCGTGCCTTTCGTTACGCTCATTCGTCTTCGCCTCTCTGCAGGCCGAGATGGAGTTCGATGGCCGCACGTGCTCTTCCGTGCCGAAGGCACAGTCCTATGTCAGCCCAGGGTGGAGCGACGTGAGTGCAGCGAACGTCGTGCAACCCTGGGTCTGAAGCCCCATAAACATCAAACAGCCCCAACGGGGCGGCCCTAAGTTCAATCCCAAACATACCGTTCATCAACTACGATCCAATGTCTCCTACAGAGTTCTCGAAACTCGTCCTGGAACGAAATGCGCTTGTGGTGTTCCTCTTGGGCGGCAATGTAACGTTTGACCTGTTCGACGTTTGACTGGCTGACGGAGAAGATCCCGTAGCCAGCCTGCCATTGGAATGCGTCCTGCGTCGCTGCTTGCTTTTTGAGCCATTTGGACGTTCCCGTCTTTGAGTTCTTGATCACGTCCATGATGGCGAACTTGCGGGACAGCAAACACAAGATGTGGATATGATCCTCCACGCCATTGATCAAGATGGCCGGCGAGTCAACGTTTTCCTTGAGGATGGTGGCGTTGTAGGCATACAATTCAGATCGGAGAACGGGATCGCGAAGTCTTCGCATCCCAGGGTTGCGCGTCGTTCGCTCCGCTCACGGCGCTCCACCCTGGGCTGACTTGGGGTCGTCCCTTCGGGACTGGAACAGAAACAGGCATGAACAATTCGATGGCTCCAGACAGAACATCTCAGTCCGGGGCAATTCGCGACGCGGTGCGTCACAATTTGGGCGCGTAGGTCGGAAGTCCCCCCATTTGCCATCAGTTGGTCCGCTCTCCGGTGACGCGTCCAGGACGATTCTCGATGCAGTGCGTCGACTTTTGGATACGCCAGGGATAAAGTCAGGTTGGTCACGCCCGCACCTCCAGTTCCGCCCAGATCTCTAACATGATTTCGATGATGCTAGTCTATCACATGTTCGCCGCCGCGAACAAACAGGAGAAGCAGATATGGCGTGGAATCGCAAGTAGTGAGTTTCTTCTTCACGGCTCAGCCACGGTCGGCGCGGTTGCGGTACAGTAGATGTCGAACGTCGGGATCTCAAGTTCCAGTGCGCCGTCCGCTCGCAGTCGGCCTTCCAAGGTGATGCGTTCGTAGAGCCAGGGTGTGAGTGGTTTGGGCTCGTCCGCAGGGTCGGTCGCCCTGCGAAGGTCGGGAGAGAGGAGCGTCACCCTTGGCGAGGAGAACCGCCTGCCCTGCAGCGGATGAATCGTCAGGGTTATGCCCTCGGCCGGTGCAAGCCGGTCGGTCGGCGGATCGACTTGGTAGTTGACCATGTCGACGGCTACAGCGTCGTAAGCATCACGATAGGCGAACACGCCGACTGTGACGGGCGCGTTCGTTTCGACTTGGACTGTCATCTCCGCCAGACAATCGCCGATGGCCTGCTGGATTCGCGCTCTGCCGTCAGTCCGCTCGCCGTCGGCAACGTCCGTGTAATAGGTTTTGCCCGGCGTCTCCGGACAGAGAACGAAGCGTCCGTTGCCTGCTTGCCCGACGGCCTCTTGTCGCGCGCCAGAATCTCTTGACCTCCTCCCAAGAAGTGTTTTGTCGGGCTCGCGAAACCAGAGAAACCTCTCCAGTCCGTGTCGTGTGCCGACCTCGCCCGATACGATCACTCGACCGCCTTCGGAGGCGTACGCCAGGATCGCGTCGATCGCTAGGTCGGAAAGGCAGGCCGCGCTGGGCAGCACGACGGCCTTGAAAGGCTTCATTCGCGCTAGCGAGAGTCGATCGTCGGGCAAGACGTCCCATTGCACGTGCAGATCGGTCAGCGCTTGAGCCCAGCCCAGGTAGTCGTAAAGGCTCTTCTCTGGGTCCATCGTAAACACCGAGACGCTGGCCGGGAGCGAGTGGCCGGGAAACACCATCGCCACGTCTGCCAACGATCGGCGGGAACCGTAGTACGATGGAAAGGTCTTGATGAAACAGTTGGCCCAGGCGGCGCTTTCATCCGAGCCGGGCGAGTAGCCTTTCAGGTATTGGTGGTTGTAGTCCAGCACGCCCTTGTTGGCCAGGCAATCCATGGCCATCACCTTGTGCAGATTCTCGTGGCCGGGACCGCTGAGTTCCTTCGGGACGTACACGGACGGCCAGCAATAGCCAGCCGAGCTGACCGCTGCGCCCAAACGGACCACGCCTCCCAGTCGCCCCAGCGGTGGAAGTCCCGTGGGAACGACTAACGGTCCGTACTGCGTAGCCGCGTGGTGCTCGAAATGCGCGATGTCCAGGGCGCCCGAGACGAGCGAGCCGCCGGGAAAAATGGGAACGGTGTTGCCGACCACCACGACTTCCGAACCCAGGCGTCGACTCTCGGCTTTACAGAAGGCGTAGAGGCCCCGGAACAGTTCGTCGCTATCGTTTAGCTTCGACGTGACAAACAAGTTCCAGATCGGGTCGTCGCTCCACCGTTTGTTGAGGTAGTGCCAGCGATGCCCGCGCGACTCGAACGGCTTGTCGTCGATGTAGCGTTTCAAATCGAAGTCTGTAGCATCAAGGCCCAGCTCGCGGCGTTCGGCGTCGTCGAGTCGCGCGGTAGCGTAACGACGAAAACGTTCGATGCTCCATGGGCCGAATGCCTGCCACTGGGGATAGACCGTCTCGTTGTCGAAGTAGTTGTCGAAGTGGATGAAGGCCGGTTTCAACGATAGCATCATCCCAACACCCACTTTGAAATCCTCCAGCAGGAAGGGATTCGAGTGGTCGTACGAACAGATGCGCCCCAAGCTCCCCTTGGCCTTTGGTGGGACGGGGTCAGGGCCGGTGCCGAGAAATGCATCAAGCTTTAGCTTACGGGCGATGTCGGGCGAAACCCGAACCGACGAGTAGTCCCACGACTCGCGGCGGCCTTCGAACGAGATACGAGCCAGGTCGTAGAGGCTCGATGGCCGGCTACCATCGGGGAACGTCCAGGGTGGCAGACCGAAGTCGCGGTAGTTCTTCAGCCGCAGCGGGTTCTCGTCGCGATAAAACCCATCCTTGCCGAACCAGGCCAGCTTTCCCGTTTCGCCCTGGTAGAAGACCAACTCCCATTGGTTGCGGATCAACTCGCCGTCCTCGACCAGCGCGACAAACTCGCCGAACTCGCCCGCGTCGAAGTAGAAGACGTTCTTTACGCCCCGCTTTCGGAAGTGCTCGACATGCTTGATAGCATCGTACTTGCCCCGACGTTCCAGTTGATGTTGGATCCACCACGCCCCATACCAGCCGGTAGGCCAACTGCTCCGCTCGGCCATCATGCCAAGCTCCCATTCTTGTCCTTCCTTGTGCGTGGAGTGGGAAACCACCGTATGGTAGTCGCTCCACCACGGCCGGCCCTCGTCAGCCGGGCATAGGGTGATCGACGCCCAAGTCGTGATGACGACAAGAAGGGCTCGGAGCCCCGAGTGAGATTGTACCATCACCTGTCGTGCTTTCTTATCCAGTATGCTCCATTTGGGCTTGTGAAAACTCGTAGGCCGGCAACAAGGAGCGTTGGCGACGCAGTTCCGGCACTTGTTGGGAGTCAGCTCATGCCGGAACAGCGCAGTGCTCGTTCCGGCCTACGAAGCTCTCTTGTCCAGCGTTTTTCATCTGGCTTAACCCGAGATCAACTTGCCCACGACGGCGTCTATTGTATTAGGCGGCCGCGAGTTCCACACCCAACGCCGCCTGCCTCTCCGGGAAGTCGGAGAAAACCACCCATTGACAGAACTGCCGGACGTGTGCCGAGAAGTCATCGCATTCCTGGAATTGGGCCTCGGCGAGAGGCTCTTGGCCGAGTTGCCGTTCAGAGTGCCCCGAGATCCGAACGTTTTTTGACTCGGCCCGCCTGGGCGGCATTCGCCTGCAACTTAAGCGGAGGTGGCGATGGCAGTCACCGACGCAGGTAACTGCATCTTGGGTGCGTCACCGACGCGCGCAACGGAGGCGGCAAGATTGACTTCGGCGTGTCGGACACCAAGGCACGCAAGGGCACTGCCCTGCTGACCGTTCAACTGTCGTGCGGAGTGGTCGCTTGCCCGCCCGCGGCGCGACCGACGCACGCTCCAGCGTCAGGGAGGTGGCAATGTCGCGGCTGAAAACCGCCGCTCACCCCTCGCAAGGCGGTGAAGAAACGGTGGAAGAAGTCGCAATAAAGGCTGGCGGACAGTTGCATCAGGGGGCGACGGGGGATCAGAATTCCTATGAGATCCTGCTTGCGCCGGCTACCTCGTCCCGATTTCGACGTCAACCACGAACTTCCACGTATTATCGAGATGGGCTTTCTTGGTTTTGGGGTCCGTCAACACGACGTGTTGCCGTTCCAGATTCTGCCGATCGACGTTGATTCGAAGGGTCCCCTTCAGTTCGAACGTTTTGCAGGTCTCGTGTCCCACGCGGCCGGAGAGATCCACACGGGCGACACGCCCTTCTTCCGTCTCGTCGATTCCCACGAAATGGGCAGACGTGTCTTCGGTCGAGCCCGAATACATCAGGGAATACCCATAATACCCTATCGGAACGATCTTGATGGGACGACGAATCGTCCAACGATCCCCTACGGCAACCGGCCTCGAGGGCAGATAGGCGTTCGGCTCGCGGACGAACTGCTCCAGAACCATCTTCCACTCCTCCTCCTTGTCTATCACTGCAAACCTGCCCTCGAGTGAAGCGAGGAATTCATCGAGTCCCGAGAGCAGGGTCGTCTCGTTCTTCGGTCCGATTAGAAATACGAACTCCCGACCAACGAGGTGATCGTACCGGCTCGTCGAGTCCTCTCTCTCGCCGGCACGGAATTCGCTCACTTCGCCGCCCACCTCGGAGAGAACGTGGATGCTTCCCCATCTGGCGAGGACCGTCCTGGCCTCCGGATTCGGGCCGTCCTTGACCGCGACCGAAAGCTCTGTTGTGGTTGTGACCTGAGACGTCTCCGAACTCGACCTGCGAGACGGCCCCATCAGCCGCTCCCGCCGGATGCTTCCCCGAAAGACCTGCCCGTCCCGAAAAACGTGTTGCAGTTGGATCTTCTCGGCCGCCGGCCGGGAAGCCGCATCAGAAGAGATCTGCTCGGCCCGATCCTCGTTCGCGCGTTTGACCGAATCGTCGCCGGACGGCTGGGTCGATTCGGCACTTTCGTCCGATAGCTCAAAACAACCGATCAGCACAAGCGCCCCCAACAGAGCGGCGGACGTCACCGCGACCAATCTTCGCATCGTTTCCTCCTTCTGTCGGAGAATGCGGCGGATTCTTGATCCTACGCAGCCATGAGCAGCAGCCGAGAGCGGGCCGCCGGGTTCCGGCGCCAACGGCAATCTGGTCCCCTCTGCGAGAAGCTCCCCTTGTACGATTGTGAGCAGCGTCCGGGCGTACGAATCCCAGTCGTTCCGGCGGTTCAGCACGACGTCGTCGCAGCAGTCCTCTCGTTCCCGACGCACCTGGCGTGAGCGCTGCCGTTGCTGCAAACACGATAGCACGGAGAAAATCGCACGTCTTCATGTCCACCTCCTGAAGTCCGGTTACCCCAAGAAAGCCCCGTTTCCCAAGGCCGGCACCCAGGCGACCTCTCCGACATTGTAAGCGGCAGATCGGGAGAGAGTGTAACATCCTCGTAACACCAGCCGGGGGTGAATGGACGCCTGTCGGCCGCTCGGGCTGGCGGGGCTCTTCGCTGGTTCGTCTCAAAAAGCCGTGGGGCGAGGGGCGGCCCATGAAAGGACCTTTTCGCGGACAACCATCGTTGGCGCGTTTTGGGCCAGCCAACCCGCGTCGGTGGCATTCAACGAACCGTTCAAACCGGTGCCCCGGCGCGCAGGTCGCCCCCACCGACTGCACGAAGCTCGTTTCGCTTGCGCGCGGCGGTGTCCACGTACCGACGTAGGAAACGGCAAGCTTCGAACTGCATTCGGTGGCGCACCGAAGCTAGCCGTTCCCGAAATTCTGGAGTGCGTGCGGTGGGGCGACGCGCGCTGGGGAATGGCGTTTTGATACCTGGGTCGATGTGACCTCTCGCTGGGTAGACAGGTTGACCCATGACGGCTCCCTGCTTGGGAATGCGTGCATCATCAGCCCGCATCCTGGGCGGCATTCGCTTTCCACTCAAGCGGACGTTACGATGGCAGCGCTGGCCAGTATTTCATACGCTATAGCAGTCGCCAAGACCTTCGAGTCTTCGGCAGTTCATTGTGGAGGATGGAACGATGGAGGCGCGGTTAGAGTTTGTTATAGCGTGCTGTGCGGCGTTCGTGCTTCAGGCCGGCGCTGAAGGCGCCGACTACTTCGTCAACAAGCAAGGCAACGACGCCAATCACGGCGCGGGTCGGGCAACGGCCTTTCTGACCATACAGAAGGGCGTGGATGCATTGAAGCCCGGCGATACACTGACGATCGGCCCGGGGGAGTATTTTGAAAACGTGCAGCGCGCGAATCTCGGCAGCCCGGACGTAGGTACTGTCATCCGGGCCGAGATTCCGGGCACGGCGGTGCTGCGCGGCGATGTTCCCGCGCCTGAATTCAAGAAGGTTGACGGATACCGGTTCATCTATGCTGCACAATTCGATCAGGAGCCGAAAGCCGTCCTGGAACATAATAAACTGCATACATTCTTCCCGAAGGCGAATGTCGCGGAACTGGAGTTCGATCCCGGTTACTTTCATTATGACGCCGATTCCAAGACGCTCTACATCTCGAACCCGGATCTGAGCGCCCCGGACCAATGCCGTTACACGGTGTCGGTGGAAGCCAAACAGGGTTTGGAACTGACGCACCCCCAGCGGGTGACCGTCGAAGGACTGGCCGCGACCGGATTCGACTGGGGCATGTTGCTCGTAACTCCCGTTTCGTGCGTGGTGCGCGACTGTGTCTGCTTCATGAACGTCGGAGGCATCATGCTGCAGCCTCCCGACGGTGTCGGGGGGAAGGAATGCGGGGCCAATAACGTCGTCGAAAACTGCGTGTGTTACGGGAACACCTTCGCCGGGATCGTGCGCTACGCCGCCAAGAACGACGTCATCCGAAATTGCTACACCTACAAGAATGTGCGCGAAACCAACGAGCATTTCGGCATTATGCATTATGGCGGTATGACAGGACCGCTTCTGATCAAAAACAACATCTCCTGGGGGCACAACTTCAACTTTTCCGTCAAACCGGTCCATGAGGAAAAGCTGGAAAACTGCGTGGGGCTGGGTTACATCCGGATCCGGGACGCCCATATGATCCATAACCTGATCGGCGGCGGCGATGATCTGTTCGTGTACTTCACGCAACTGGACTACAGCAAGAT
>CAZURK010000248.1:0-23329 GCA_964623055.1 uncultured Pirellulaceae bacterium | reverse complement strand
ACGTTCCCTTGTTGACGAATTACGTGTTTCTGTGCGGCAACGACTTCCATCGCTACGAAGCGATGACGACCAACTGCATCTCGCGCGACATCGCAGTTCCCGATGGGCTGCAACTGGCCGGCGACCTGTGCCGCATTCGTCAACTGGTCGAAGTGGGCCATCCGCTTACGGCAGAGGCCAAGCTGCAGAAAGGAACGCTCGTACGCGTACGTTCGGGACCGTTCAAGGGATTCGAAGGCACGGTGATCCGCCGTGAAAACACATCGCGTCTACTGGTCGCCGTAGACTTCCTGCAACAGGGTGCGTCCGTCCTGCTAGAAGACTGCGAGTTGGAGCGACTCGATACGTGAATGAATTGACTAGTTTTCGATTTGGGAAGAGACAGAAACTCAGGATCGTTATGGTTAACACGGACCCAGCCCCTCGGCCGACCGCAAAAGAGGCCGCAAGCGTTAGCCAGAGGAACGGAGCTCTCACGCCTCCACTTTCCGTAGTAAGAGGACTGAAAAGATGACGAGGATTACCAACGCAATCGTTTTGGTGGCCGGCAAGGGAAGTCGCCTTTGGCCAGTCACCAATGAAGCTCCGAAGTGCATGACCGAAATCGATGGCAAACCTGTCCTCGAACGCACGCTGACACAACTCCATCGAGTCGGCGTCACACACGCTACGATTGTCGTAGGATACATGGGTGAATCAGTTGTGCAGCATTTTGGCAATCGGTACGGCGACGTCAACCTGTCTTACCGATGGAATGAAGTCTACGGCGAAACCAACTCGATGTACTCGGCGTGGCTCGCCAGAGATATTCTTGAGCAGGGAGCGATTCTCATTGAAGGCGATGTCGTTTTCGATTCAGGTTTCGCCGAACATCTTGCGGTGACGATGAATGACGAGCAAGCCTATTGGATGGTTGCCCCATTCGGCCCCGAATCAGAAGGCTCTATGTCGATCACCAATGCCGACGGCCGGATCACTCAAATCCGAATTGTCCGCGAGCGGCTTCCTGAGTATCTGGACAACTACTACAAGTCGACGGGCGTGCTAAAAGTCACGCCGCGTTACGGTCAGGCGATGTCTGCTTGGCTTTCACAAGAAGTGCTCAGAGGGAACACTAACGTCTACTACGACCTTGTAGTCTCTGAACACCTTGACGACGTGCCGATACATGCGAAAGACGTGCATCCCGCACGCTGGTATGAGGTCGATGACCTTGGGGACTTACGGAAGGCCGAACGTTGTTTTCAGAAGCCGAAACACGTCATCATCGTGATCGACGGAGCTGCCGACCTCAAAATCCCGGAACTCGGCAACAAGACGCCGCTACAGGCAGCCCACATACCGACGATTGACCGGCTCACCAAAGAAGGTACCACCGGCCTGATGAAGACCTCGTATTCCGACCTTCCGATCGGCAGCATCGTCGCAAACATGGGCATCCTTGGGTACCCGCCGACTCGATACTACCCCTTTGGCCGTGCGTCCTTCGAGGCCATGGCTCAAAATCTCTTCCTGGATGATGGCGATCTCGTCTTTCGCTGCAACTTGATCTCCGTTGACGATGACGAACGAATCTCCGATTTCACCGCCAATTTCATCGACGATTCTGAGGCCCTTGCCATTCTCAACAGCCTCGAGGGCGCAGGGGACGATATCGAACTCTACGCCGGCCAAAGCTATCGAAACCTCCTCATCGTTCGCAACGCAGGTTGTCTGCCCAACGAGATCACTGCGTCCGAACCCCACACCAATATCGGAACTCGATTCCCCAACATCCTCTTGAAAGCTCTCACGCCGGCCGCAGAGCCAATTGTCGACACATTGAACGGCCTGATGCTCAGTTCGCTCGAACAGATTCGAACATTCAACCAAGAGAACAGAACTGCAGCAGACATGATATGGCTTTGGAGCCCCTCCGGTAAGCCTCATATGCCCAGCTTTGAACAGCGATATGGGCTGCGCGGAGCGGTCGTCGCCGGTCTTGACTTCATGCGCGGAATCGGCATGGCGGTTGGAATGATGACGTGTGAAATCAAAGGAGCTACCGGCTACCTCGACACCAACCTCGCCCAGAAGCTGAGGTATGTGAAGAACTTCCTTCAGTACAATGATCTTGTGTTCCTTCACATAAACGCCCCCGACGAAGAGTCACATGCGGGACATGTCGAAGGGAAGATTCGTGCGATCGAGCGTGCCGAAAATGAAATCGTCGAGCCCTTGATGAAGTTTCTTCAAGAGCACTACCCCGACAACTTCCGCATCGCCATTTTGCCCGATCACTACACGCAACTGTCGGACGGTCAACATACCGACGCACCTGTTCCCTACTGCATTTACGGTAAGGATATCGAGCCTGACACGGCACGAAATTATTGCGAAGAAGAAATCGAGAGTTGCTGTCGGGGCAAGATCAACAGCTACGATTTCATGAGATCCCTTGCGTGCAGTTCGCTCGAACCCACATTGCGTTCCGTGGCGCGAGCGGCGTAGTCTGGCAGGGCATTCGCGCGGAGCTGGTCGGTTTCTCAAGGCAGTGCCGTACGCGGCCGGGCAAATCGCGGTGAGGCCATTCTCTGCTTGACTGAATCCAGAACTGATGCACGCTGGCCGTCACGATTACGGCTACTTTGAAAGGACCTTGTGTCTGCCATGAGTCACGCTTCAAACAACCAGAAAACCGTCGGAATTCTCGGCGGCATGGGTCCCTACGCAACGCTGATGTTCATGCAGCGCATCCTTGAGATGACGCCGGCAAAGAAGGACTGGGAACACATTCGGACCGTTACCGACAGCAACACAAAAATCCCCAGCCGGTCTCGAGCGATTCTATACGATGAACCGTCACCTGTAGAAGGGATGGTGGATAGTTGCCAGCGCCTTCAAAACTATCCCGTTGACGTCATAACCTGCCCATGCAACAGCGCCGCGTTCTGGATGCCAGAGGTCAGACGGCGAATAAAGATCCCAATCATAGACATCATCGAAACCGCCACGAAAGCACTGTTTTCGCAGAGTGACCCGAAACGGGTTACGGTCCTTGGCGGCGCGGTCACATACAAGAATGCGACGTACAAGCCCCACATCGAGCAGTATGGCGGTACATACGTTCCACCCACGGCAGAAATACAGGAGAGAATCGTTCAGTACATCGAAGGCGTGAAGCTCATGGAGGCCGGAAATACCGACCGCCAGAAGAGCGAATTCCGGGAATTCCTCGACAACATGGTACGTGAGCTCGACGTGCAAGGCGTCGTCCTGGCATGCACCGAGCTCACGCCCTTCGACGACCTGCAGTTTGCCGTTCCCGTTGTCGATTCGAGCAAGGCTCTCGCGCAACACGTCGTCGGCTATGCGACCGGCCAGGAGCCCGTTTCCTTCCGCTCGGGAGAAGTACGGGCCTTCTGGCAGAAAAGGGCGGAGGCTCTGGCTGCCGGGCAACTCGATTGCAGGCAGTCGACGATGCTGACATCAAGCGAACAGGAATCTGCCGCTCGGGACGAGAAGGAGAAAGCAATTCTCCTTCCACTGATAACCCCAATCTTGAACCAGGATGGCCGATTGCTTGAATTGGGCTGCGGCATCGGCAGGTGGTCGCGCGTACTTGCCCCCTTGTGCAAGTGCGTCGATGCGTACGACTACAATAGCATCTTCATTGAGAATGCCCGGCGTCTGACTGCCGAGGCTGGTATCACGAACGTCGACTTCTCTGCGGTTCCCGTCGAGGATATCTCGTTGCCGGAACAGTACGAATATGCCGTATCAATTGCGCTGCTCCATTACCTCAACGACGACCAGTTCGCTAAGGCGATCTCAACGGTGCGTGCTAGTCTCCAGCCCGGCGGGTATGCGATCTTCCGCGAATCGTTCGGCTGTGAAAGGCGATATGAGTTGCACGGCTACTATTCGGATGTCTTGGATACCGAATACTACGCGATCTATCGCACCCCCGAGGAAATCATAGATCAATTGGGCGACGGCTTTTCGCTGCTTGTCAATGAACAAGTGATAGAGCCGTCTGCAGACAAACCAGAGACGTGTCAGAGGGTCCTGATCCTTCGGAAGGAGGCAAGGCATCGTGATACGGAATGAGTCCAACCTTCAAGATTACGATTCAATTCCACTGTAGGACTTCAGTAAACGTCTTGACGTAGGCCTGCAAGGAGCTTGCTAGAGGAGTCGCAAATGATGGAGCGGTACAACGTTATCTGGATACTCGTTGATTCAGTGAGACGCTACGAGTCTACACCGGAGGCAATCAAGGCCGGAGATGACAGGAGCAGACTGGATTACATGGATGAGTTTGCTCGCGAGGGTACCGAGTTCGTGAACACCGTCACGAGTGCCCCCAGTACATTCCAATCGCTTAGCGCGTCGGCCACCGGAATGCACAGCTACCACGTGAACCGAAACTTCGACGATTTCATTTTCGACCAGTCGGCGTTCCCTTCCATCGGACAGATTCTCCGCGACGATGGGTATCACGACTATGCCTTCCTGATGCATCGAGTCACGCGGGAGGTGCTCCGGGGGCTTTTTCCCATGATTCCGCGACGACTGTGGCCAAAGGGACTATCGCACAAGAAATGGTGGAGCAACAGCGACATCTACCGAGCCATTGAAAAAACGCTCGCCAACGGCGTGCAGAAACCAGCGTTCTTCTTCGTTGATTACAATTGCCGAAAGGATCCGAAGACGAACGATATCGTCAAGAACACCGTTAAGATGTTCCGGGAAGCGGGCTTCACCCGCGACAATTCGATCTTGATGTTGTGCTCGGATCACGGTTATCCCGATCCATCCAAGAACATGGGGCCTGAGTTTCACAAGCGAAACAGGCTGACCCATGATGTGGTCCTCACTGACGACAACATCATGATACCTCTGACCATTCAGTATCCAGGATGCCCCGCGGGAACGAAGGTCGAGACCACGATCGCCACAGTGGACATGTTCCCGACGATCCTGGACATTCTTGGAAAACCAATCCATCCACGGGTACATGGAAAGTCCCTACTACCGCTGGTCAACGGAGATCGAGAGTACCGACAGATGATGGAAGGCCGGTTCCACCGGTGCGATTCACGTTTGCAGTGCCAGGAAGGCAGAGGGACTGTCATTCGTAACGGCCGTTACAAATATGTCTTCTACCACGACGATTCGCATGGAAGGAATGAAGAGTTCTTCGACATCTGCAACGACGAGTTGGAGCGCACCGATCTCATCGATAGCCAGAACAGTGAAGTCAAACGTAACCTGGAGATCTTCCGCGGGCAATTCCAGGCAAGCGAGCAAGAGGCTGAAAGCGCTCAGTTGAGCTACCTATTCAAGAAATTCAGCGACAACTACGCAGAGCGCGTCACAGGTGCCGAGAGGATCCTCATCACGGACAGTTGCAGTCCGGTCTTCTTGCACATGCTTGCGACGATTGTCAGGAAAGCCAATGAGAAAGCGACCATCTCCGTCCTCTTCGTCGAGCATGAGCCATCGAGCCTCGAAGGCGCCGTCGTGCCGATCGATGCGGGCGTACGGGGCTGGCACGAACTCACTCGGGGCGCGGTCAGGAAACTCTTGGCCGGCAACTCGTTTGACGTTCTGCTGGCGCCCTTCAATACCTCCGAACGGCGCGACAACGCTAGTCTTGCACATGCGTTGAAGGGGGCCAAGGCATCGCACAGGGTCTTCCTCGACTACAACATGGGCTGCTTTGCGAAATCGATCAGCTACGAGTGGCGCCTCTTCAAGGCAGCCTGGCCCTTTGTCAGATATGAACCCGTTCTATGTGCTCAGGCCTTCTGCCGGTTTCTGCTGAAGGCTGTGGAGAGAACCAGAATCGGAGCGCAGTTGAGGAAATGGATCGATCCGAGTTCGGGGAAGCAACCGAATTGGAAGGAGTTCGAGAAAAGGAGATACACGGTCACAACACCCAAGAAGGCTGCGTGAATCCGTGGATCGCACAAACTCACACCAGATCATGATGCGTTCCGTCGGTCGCGCCGCGCGTGACCGAGGCTCTGCCATCCGTGCTAACGATTCAGCCGATACAAGAGGAGAGCTCGCGAATGCCCCACTTGCTTGACAGAACCAACCGATTGTCCAGGGACTACTGGGCCACCAACACGAAATCCTACAGAGATAGAGATTCGGGAGTGGATGGCATAATCCACACGTTCTTCGAACACGTGTTCGATTCGGTCAAGGGCAACTTCGACCCTTCGGTTTCAGTTGGCCTGGACTTGGGTTGCGGCAGCGGCAGGAACTTCTGCTTCGTCAGAAATATACGCAAGCTAGTAGCCATTGATATTTCCGCCGGGTTGCTGGAAGAAGCCAGAAATCCGAGGCGAAGCGATTTGATCTCAATCGAGGAGATTGAACTCGTACAATCGGATCTACTGCTTTTTGAAAAATGGGGAACCGGCCATGACCTGATCTATAGCATTGGAGTTCTGTCGTTTGTCCTTCCAATCGACGAGGCAATTCTTGGGCAAGTGCATAAGCGTCTCAAGGATGAAGGCATCTTTGTCATCGCGTACTTGATAAGCAGAGACTCTTGGCTGAAGAGGCGTCTCAGGATACTGCTACGAAGTCTACAGTTCCTCGTCGCACGAGGGACAAAGAGGCCGTCTGCAGATCATGCACTACGAATAGCCAAGTTCATGGTGGGCAGCGAAAAGAAAGCCACCAGACTGTTCGAGCACGTTGGATTCCAAGTCCTTCGTTCGTACAACCATCCCACCAAGGATTGGAAAGTAGTTGTCCTGCAGAAGAGTGTCGCGAAATAGCTGCAAGTCTCACGGACATCAGCCTCGCACCTAAGTACAACTGTGATGCGTCAGAGCCACCTAATAATTTATAACGGCGCTGTAACCTACGGCCTGACTTTCGCGCAAGGTGTGGCGGGGTTCTTCCTGGTTCCCTACATCGTCACACGGCTCGGCAAAGAGAGTTACGGCATCGTACTGCTGGCGATGTCCGTCATGACCATGGTGGACATGTTTGGTTCGGCGCTGAGCAAGGCCGTCACGAAATACGTGGCGACGGAAAAGGCTCGCGACGAGATGAAGCAGTTGAACACGACCTACAGCAGTTCGCTGTTGTGGTTCCTCCTGGTTGGAGTATTGGGTGCCACCGCAGTAGCACTGGCCGGCCTTCAGTTCTCGCGCCTATTTCCTGATACATCCGCCGAGTTGGCCAGAGACGGGCAACTGGCAATGTATATCATGGCTGGTACGATCGTACTCTGTCTTGCAGGTAACGCCTGGAAAGGAGTACTGGCCGGCGTTCAACGGTACGACATCATCAGCGCGCTTTCTTCGAGCCGAACGGCCTTTCGGGTAATCTGCGTCGTAGGGTATTTCACTCTTGTCGGGCCGGATCTGCTCCCCGTTGTCGTCATCTTTGCGGCGTCCCACGTCCTCGAACGTTTGGGGCTCGCGGTAGCGTGCCACAGGATCGTCCCGGGGCTGCGGGCGTCGCCAACACTGGTGACGCGTCTTAGGCTCAGCATAATCGCGGGCTTTGCGACCTTCTTACTTCTAGCGACGATGGGCAACGTTCTGGTCACTCATGTACTGAGAGTGGTCATCGGACGGGAACTGGGCCTCTCGGCGATCGCTGACTATGGCGTGGCTGTGGCGCTGGTGACTTTTGCCAACGGGCTTATTAGGAGCATCGTAAGCGTGATCATGCCGGTTGCGAGCAAATACCAGGAACTTGGAAACGACGGAATACTTCGCAAGCTGGTGCTCCACGGCACAAAGCACTCGGTTATCGTGGGCTTAGCGTGCTTTGGGGTCACGGCCCCTCTGCTCCCGGACCTGTATCGAATATGGATAGGCGATGACTTTGTTGGCCTTAGCGGAATGACGTTGGTGATGTTTGCTGGGCAAACGGTCATCAGCAGTTCGACTTGTTCGAGTCACATCCTCAGCGGACTGGGGCGGGTGAAGTACATCTGTGCCGTTTCGCTTGGCTGGGCGAGCGTGACATTTGTCACAGTATGGTGCCATCTGCACTTCTGGCCCGGGGCAACTCTGATGAGCACGGTGACAATCATGGTCATCGGCCGCTCGATCGGTGCGGTGGCTTTGATCGCTTATGGGATGAGGGTAACGCGTGCCGCGTGGCGGCAACTCCTCGTGCAAAGCTACCTCAAACCGCTACTCGTATGCTCCGGTGTCGCCGCTGTCGGTTTGGGGGCTGTTCACGTGCTTCCAGTCGCGACGTGGAGCAGCTTGATTGCCGTGGTCGCCCTGTTGGAGTTGCTCTTTCTGGGCATTTGCGCTTGGTGGTGCTTGGATGGAAAGGAAAAGCAACTCGCAATGCAACTGATTCGTCGGTTCATGCGCCCTCTTCCGGCTCCTTGAAGCCGCGCGGCTTGCCGCCGGTCGGCAACAGATCCCACTTTGCATCCTGGACTCCAACGCCACTTGGCCAACACCTAGAAAATCCCAATGGCCCTACTGCTAATACTCAATCTCTTCCTAGTCGCATTGTCGTTGGTGTTCTGGACTTTGACTCCAGAGGGCCCCCCGAGTGTTGCGTGGGTCTCTCTGATGCTGGCAATGACCGTGGTTTGCTTTGTCGTTTGGGGGCTGGCAAGCGGGGCCGCACGACGCGGCAACTGGTTTGATCCCGTTCCGCTGTTTACGTTGTCATATCTCATCGTCTTCTACCAGGTTCCCTGGTGCGTCGCAGCGGGATTGGAAGTACGCGAGTACGCCTGCCCCTTTCCTGAAAGGATCAACGCCTGCGCCACAATGTCCTTCATGGGTTACGCGTTGTTCTGTTGTGGCTATCTGCTTTGCATCCAAAGTCGGAGTGTGCGTAAGCATCGAGTCGACAAGCCCAACCTACGGAAAACGGGCGGGTGTTGCTTCACGTACTCTGATGAAGGGCTCAGACGCGCGACAAGCGCCCTTTTGGTGTTCTGCTGGATCACGCTGTTCGTATTCGCAGCTCTTGTCGGATCCGCGTTCCTGATGGCTTTTACGTATTCTGCCGGGATGAATTGGGGCAGCGGTGCAACATATGCGAATGTTGTGCTTGAATTGGCGAAGGGCATGCTTATGACTTTGGCGGGATTACGTGCGGCTTCGACTCGTCCCGCCACATTCATCAACTACTGCACCCGCTACGATCGGCGAGTGCTTTTGTTCTTCGTCGTCGCGAACGCGCCGTTCTTCTTGGCGGGAGACCGCGGAGCCGCGATATTAGCGGCTTTCTACTTCGTGGGGCCTTACTTCCTTCTCGTCAAACCACTTAGAAAGAGGAGCTTTGCGATAGCCGCCGTGACGGCGGCGGTTTTGATGGTCTTCCTGGGCCGGATGAGAACGCGCGACGTCACCAAGTCCTGGATGGCGAGGGTGTCCGACGGACGAGAGGCGGTCCGGATAGTGTCTTTGGCTCCCAACGAAGCGCCAACCATGGAATTGGCCACCTCGTACAACTGCTTCAACGCAGCAGCGGAGATCATACCGCACGACTATCCCTACGGCCGGGGACGGTACCACTGGGGCAACTTCTCCAGCGCCATCCCGTTCTACAGGCAGCTTTTTCCGTTGGGGCAGGACTATGTAGGTAGCGCCTCGACGTTCTTCACCGACTACTTGCGCAACGGGGACATGACGTGCGGAGCGGGAAGCTCCTGCTTGGGCATGATCTACTTGGATTTTGGCGTTCTGGGAATCCCTCCCTCCATGGCGCTGCTGGGTGTGCTTTTCGGCTATTTGGGGTGGATGGTGCGTGCATCAGGAAGGAACGTCGTATTCTGGCAGTTCGTGTTCTACTTTGCGCTACACCAGGGATTGAAGATGCCCCGCGCGGATCCGTTCCTGTGGGTCCAGACGGTTGCTTGGGGGGGCCTGTTGTTTGTCTTTTTCGTTAGGCCCGTGCTATTGAAAAAGGGGGCCATGAGGCCTGCCAAACGATTCGGTGGCGAATCGGTTCGCCATTTTCTTCGGAGGACCCATGGCGACAAGAAAGTTCCTCTTCCTGTGTACCGCCGTTGATGTCGGCGGCCTGGAAACTTACATGCTGCGTTTTGTGGACCATCTGAAAGATCGCGACGGGTACGAATTCCACGTGCTGTGCAAGTCGGGAATACTCGGGGCATTGGAGGATTCCTTTAGGGAACTCAATGTACGCCTGATTCCCATGAGGCAGCGCTATTTTGGAATCGCCGACTGGTGGCGATTGAGGCGGTTGATTCAGAGAGAACGCTACCAAGCGATTTGCGATTTCACAGGGAACTTCGCCGGAATCCCGATGTTGATGGCAAGATGGGCCGGGTGTCGCGGACGTCTTGCCTTCTTTCGTAACTCCAGGGAGCTCTTCAAACCAACCCTGTTGCGGCGCATGTACTGTCGGCTTGTCAACCGCCTGGTTTACTGGAACGCTACAGACGTGTTAAGCAACTCTCGCGCGGCCTTCGAGAACTTTTTCGCGCCAGATGAATGGACAGGGAATCCGCGTTTTGAGGTTATTCCTAACGGCATTTTTTGGCGTGCGTGCGCTCTGGAGGACGATCAGCGAGAGCGGTTGTGTGTCGAGTTGGGCCTGCCTGCCGAGGCTAAAGTGATCGGCCATGTCGGCCGCTTCGTACCACAGAAAAACCACGGCGCGATCCTGAGCGTCGCCGAGCAGATGCTCGAAGTCGATCGTAGGGCAGTGATCTTGCTGGTTGGCAGAGGCGTGCGTGAGAATCTGGAAGGCACTGTCGAGAAGCGCGGACTGACGAATGTACGCTTGGCCGGTGAAAGACGCGATGTATTGGATCTATTGGCGATCATGGACGCGTTCTATTTCCCCTCGCTGATCGAGGGGCAGCCCAATGCCGTATTGGAAGCTGTCGCGATGGGAGTTCCGTTCGTCGTGTCCGACATTCCGCCGATACGAGAGTGCTTTCCAGACTGGTGGGGAGACCGTTGGATGGTCTCTGCTGAAAACACGCAGGGCGCCTGCAAGGTGCTTGCGAAGCACCTGTCAGGGAATGCTCGGCAAGATCCCGAATTCAAGAAGCTCTCCGATTGGGTCCGCCATAACAACAGCCCGCAGATACGCTTCGAACAGTTCCTTTCTCGGCTGGAGAAGGATGCCTGCGATCAACAATGGCAGCGCAAGGCGGCGTGAACAGATTCCTCATGTAATCGTTGTCCGACTATTGGAGTACTCGAATGAATGCCTTGGCAACGACAAACGCTTCTCATGCTCGGCAATTGCCGCTGGCTTACCGCTTCTATGCTCATCTCGACCGTGTCTTCACCGCACTCGGAGCCTTGAGGTTTCTGAAGTGGCATCCAGCAATGGTATTCAGAAACCGCCTGAATCGACTGTTGTTCAAATACGTATTCAGGAAGGACGAGACAGCCACGGTCTTGAGCAAGGACGGCTTCCTGATGGTGGTTCCGCTCAATGACCAAGCGGCAGCATCGATTCTCTTCGAACGCAGGTACTCGCCGCTGGAAACCCAAACCATCAAGAATCTAATCCCACACTGTTCGTCGTTCACTGACGTTGGGGCCAATCTTGGATACTTCTCTCTATTGGTGCACACGCACTCCGACAATGGGTATCCCGTGATCTCTGTAGAGCCGAACAGCAGGCTATGCGCCTTGATACGGGACAGCATGCAGCTCAATGGCATGCCCAGCGATGATGTAGTGTGCGCTGCCGTTGGCGCAGGTTCGGGACAGGCGGCGCTGCGTGTCGATGATCAATGTAGTTCGATTGGCACCGTGCTGGAGACGCATGCCCCGCTGGACGATTGCAGTATGGTTGAAATGGTCAAGCTGAATGACATCGCGCCGCGTGGCGCGCCCGCGAAACCTCCCCTCGTCAAGATTGATGTTGAAGGTCATGAGCTGAAAGTACTTGAGGGAGGCAATAGGGTCATGGGAGAAGGAGCCGTGCTGTTGTGCGAAGTGTCCTGTCAGACTGCTGCTGAAATGGGAAGGATTGTCAAGGAATACGATTACCGGGTATTCGACCATTCGGGAAATGCCTGTGTCTTGGAAACACCGGGCTTTCGAGGCAGGAAGGACTTCGTTTTTGTTCCATCATCACTTGCTGAGAGTATCCAGCCAATTCTGCAGCACCGCTAGAGGTTCGCTGGTGTCATGAGAGTATCCGTAGTCCTTGAGCATCGATTCGTGCGCACGCCGGATGGCTCTGTGTGGACGAAGGCGCCGCTGGGCTACGACTTCTGGCAGAGCTATCTCGACGTTTTCGACTCGGCGAACGTGGTGGCACGCGCAAGTGAGGCTTCCTCAGTTCCACCAGACTGGAAGCGAGCTGATGGCGAACGCGTATCGTTTTCAGCCCTGCCGTACTACGTAGGTCCTTGGCAATACCTGCAGAGAGCAGCACAGGTACGGCACGCGTCCGCAATGGCCGTGGACAAACTGGATGCTGTTATTCTTCGCACACCTGGCGTGCTCTCATGCTGCGTCGCGTCTTTGCTAAACAAGACTGGCCATCCATATGGAGTGACAGTCGTCGGAGACCCCTACGAAGTCTTCTCGCCGGGTGCAATGCAGCATCCGCTCAGGCGATTGCTGAGGTGGCATTTCAGCCGCCACGTGCGCCGCCAATGCACGAACGCATGCGCGTGTTCTTATGTCACCGAGAAGACGCTTCAACTCAGGTATCCGCCTGCCGAAACAGCCTTCTCGACTCACTACTCAAGTGTCCAATTGGCAGAGACGGATATCTGCCATTTTCCACGCCCACTTCGCCAGAGGTCACACGAGTTCACTGTTGTCACCGTCGGCACTTTGGCTCAGCTTTACAAAGCACCCGACGTGCTGATCGATGCTGTTGCGTTGTGCGTCCGCGACGGATTGAATCTGCGTCTGGTCGTCATAGGAGATGGGAGGCATCGGGCGGAGCTGGAATCACGTGCGGCTGCCGCAGGTTTGGGCGCGCGTATCGAATTCTCGGGGCAACTGCCGCCGGGAAAGGCGGTGCGCACTCAGTTGGACAAGGCGGACCTGTTCGTGCTGCCATCCAGGACAGACGGTTTGCCACGCGCGATGATCGAAGCAATGGCGCGTGGGCTGCCCTGCATCGGTTCGACAGTGGGTGGCATTCCTGAGTTGTTGCCACGCGAAGACCTGGTACCTCCCGACAACGTGGCCGCCCTGGCGCGCAAGATCTGCGAGGTCGTCAGGGCGCCAGATCGAATGGCCTGTATGTCAAGCCGTAACCTTGAGAAAGCCAAGCAGTATCAGGAGAGGATCCTTCGCGGTCGAAGAATCGCATTCTGCCGTCACGTCAAGGAGAGTACCGCAACATGGCTGTCAGCAAAGGCCGCCGCGTGAGACCACCGGAGTCACGTCAAAGCCTGTGTGCAAGATGCCATCCGGTTCGACGCTAGTCTGACTGAGGCCACTTCAATGGGATTCCCTGCAACGAAACCGAAAAAAGTCCTGCATCTTCTCAGCTCGCTAGACCGCGGTGGCATCGAACTGTGGTTGTTGCACATGCTTCGCGCCGTTCCTAGAGAAGAATGGCAAATGGATGTCTGCTGCAAGGCGGGGACCGTCGGCGACTTGGCGCCTGTTGCTCGGGAACTGGGTGCGAATGTCCTGCACTGCCCACTTCGTGCAACGGTATTTGGCTTCGTGGAAAAGTTGGGACGCGTACTCCGCGAAGGCCAATACGATATCGTGCATGTACATCTCCATGCACATAGTGGAATCGCGGTCTCTATCGCTCGCAAAGCCCGGATTCCTGTCATCACTAGTTTTCACAACACGATTTTTGCTCCACAAGTCCGGCTGACACGCCTACCTGTCGTCCGCCAACTCCGCGCTGTGTACGCCAAGCATAGCATAGGTTATGCAGTAACTCACTCCGACTTTGTCACAGCTTGCTCGGCCGCCGCCCTTGACGCTGTTTGTGCAGGCCGAAATCTACCCGCTTGGCGCACTTGCCTGCTTCAGTACGGTATCCCCACGCCTGCACGCTTGAGTGCGCATGAAACGTCTACATACCGGAAGTCTTTCGCTTGTTCCGCGAGTGATTCACTGATCCTACATGTTGGGAGCTTTTCACCGCAGAAGAACCACGTGGGCTTGTTGGACGTGTTCGAACGCGTACGGCATGATCTTCCCACTGCTCGCCTGCTACTGGTCGGAGACGGCCCATTACGAGCGTCCATCGAAGGCGACGTGAAGAAGCGCAGTCTCACCGCGTTCGTTTCCTTTCTCGGACTGCGAGATGACGTCCTGTACATAATGCAGTCCTGCGACGCCTTCCTGTTTCCGTCGCTCTTCGAGGGGTTCGGGCTCGTCCTGACTGAGGCTAACGCCGCTGGTCTGCCTGTGGTTGCATCGAGAGTTCCCGGGATCACAGAAGCAGTCGAGGACGGCACCACCGCATTGCTGCACGATCCGCAAGATGTGGACGGGATGGCGAAATCCGTGGTCGGGATTCTGTGCGACTCCGACTACGCCCGCGGCTTTGCGAAACGCGGACGGAAACGACACGCAGAGCTTTTCTCAACGGAGGCCGCTGTGGATAGACTAATCGGACTCTATCAACGGGCACTCGACACCGAAAGATCAAGCAAAAGGGCGGCAGCGTGAAGACTATGGGATGGCCTTTCTTTCGCCTGGCGTTGCTATGGAACTCCACGGCAGGAATATACGTTCTAGCGAGACGGCAAATGAAAACAGCGATTGCGATCAGTAGTGACCTCACGGGGTACCATCGCCGGAAGGCACTGTTATCGGCTTTGGCCGACCGAGGATTCGCTGCGACCCTTCTATGAGAGCGAGTCACACTACACCAAACGGTATCAACACCAAGAAGCTGAAATGACACAGCCGAAAGTCTTTTCGGAAAAACC
Organism: uncultured Pirellulaceae bacterium; assembly: GCA_964623055.1. GTDB lineage: Bacteria > Planctomycetota > Planctomycetia > Pirellulales > Pirellulaceae > JADHUC01. The sequence goes on along the minus strand of CAZURK010000248.1, from coordinate 8,481 downwards.
CCGAGTCCTTTTCGTCGTCACCGAGGATTGGTATTTCTGGTCCCATAGGGCCCATCTGGCTCGCGCCGTCAGGGACGCTGGCTATCAAGTGGGCGTGGCGACGGCACCTGGCACGCTCTCCACTCGAATTAGTGAAGAAGGGTTCACGCGCCTACCTTTTCGGCTCAACCGGAAGAGCCTGAATCCGCTGGGCGCCTTGGGTTCCCTCGCGGGTTTGAGCCGCGTGTTCTTTCGTTTTCGCCCTCACCTCGTTCACTTGGTGGCGCTTAAGCCGATCCTTCTCGGCAGCCTGGCTGCCCGGCTGGTCAGGGTTCCATCGGTGGTCTGCGCCGTTGCCGGGATGGGATATGTTTTTGTTTCCAACCGTCGGAGAAGTCGGCTGCTGCGAGGCGGTGTTGAGGCGTTTTATCGACGTTTCTTGAGAGGGCGGGATAACACCCATCTTATCGTTCAGAATCCGGATGATGAGGAGTTTCTTGTTGGGCGTTCACTGGTATTCGCCGAACAGGTTTCTCGGATTTGTGGCAGCGGCGTGGACACGCATAGATTCTCGCACAAACCAGAGCCTCCGGGCTCGCCAGTCGTACTGCTTCATTCTCGCATGCTCTGGGATAAAGGCGTTGGGGAGTTGGTGGAAGCAGCCAGGATCTTGAGGCAGAGAGGAATGGACTTCCACGTGGTTCTGGTGGGAGAACCCGACGCCGCGAATCCAGCGGCGATTCCTCGGGAAACGCTGATCGCTTGGAATCGCGAGGGGGCAGTGCGATGGTTGGGAAGGCGCGAGGATATCCCAGAGTTGTTGACGGGCGCTCACATAGCCTGCTTGCCATCTTACCGAGAAGGAGCGCCGCTGTCCTTGATCGAAGCGGCTTCTTCTGGTCGACCAATCGTGACGACAGACGTTCCGGGATGTCGCGAGGTTGTCAAGCACGGCGTCAACGGATTGTTGGTCCCGCCTCGCGACCCCAAAGTACTGGCGACTGCTTTGCGACAACTCATCGAGTCCAAGCCGTTGCGTCTGCGCATGGGAGTTGAAAGCCGGAAACTGGCGGAACGATGTCTATCGAATGAGGTCGTCGTTCAGAAGACGCTAGATGTGTACGAGCGGATGCTCGCTAAGGTGCCCGGAGCTTCCGCTATACCGAAGGCCAGCCTACAACGCGCAGACAATCCGGAGAGTGAGGCCGCATGAGACGAGTACTAGTGACGGGAGCAAATGGCTTCGTCGGCGTTCCCGTGTGTAAGAAGCTGATCGCGAATGGCTGGCGTGTGCTAGGTTGCGTGCGGCGGCCAACCGCTACGGAGGATCTTCCGGTTGAAGTAGAACCAATCGTCGTAGCCGATATCGCGCAAGCTTGTTCGTGGGATTCAGTAGTCCGTAACGTACACGCCGTGGTGCATCTAGTCGCTCGAACGCATGTGATTTCGGATCACGCCACAGATACGTTGCGAGAGTGCCGACGTGTCAATGTGGAAGCTACGCGTAATCTCGTACGGACATGTGTGGATGCGAGGGTCCAGAGATTCGTGTTCATGAGCACGATCAAGGCAGTGGGTGAAGGCGGTTCCGACGCCTACACCGAGCAGTCTCCACTTTGTCCCAAGGATGCGTACGGGATCAGTAAAATGGAAGCCGAACAGGCGCTGTCTGAGATAACTCACCAGACGGACACGGAAGCCGTGATCCTGCGGCCTCCATTAGTCTACGGTCCGCGCGTCCGAGGGAATCTGCTGCGATTGCTACGCTGGACACGTCGCGGGCTGCCGCTCCCGCTTGCCGCTGTCAACAACCGTCGCAGCATGGTCCACGTGGGCAATCTGGCCGACGCCATAGTCACTGCCGTCGAGCACCGGCGAGCCGCAGGGGAAGTGTTCCATGTCGCCGACGACGAGCCTGTCTCAACGCCTGAATTGCTGACGCGATTATTCACCCTGCAGAATCGACCTCGCCGCTTGTTTCCTTGTCCCATAGCTATACTTCAAGGTTTTGGCCGGCTACTAGGCCAGCAAAACGAAATCCGCCGTTTGACTGGTTCCCTTGTCGTCTCCAATCGCAAGCTCCGCGATCGACTCGGCTGGCAACCGCGATGCACCATCGGAGAAGGGCTTCATGAAATGGTGATGTGGTTTGCCCAGAACAAGATGCGAGGGAAAGCTCCGTATGAATCTGTTCGGAAGAAACAGGCGACGCGGGCAGCTTGAGTGAAGGACCGAGACACAGAAGCGGTGGCCTTTCACCCCCATCAACGATTGTTCAACGGATGATGAAACGCTGTTTCGACACCATCTTGTCAATAGTGTTGGGAGTGGGACTCGCTGTCCCGATGTGTTTGATTGCGCTCTTGAGCAAGTTGACGTCGAGAGGTCCAATCCTCTATTGGTCCGATCGCATTGGCAGGGATAACCGTGTTTTTCGCATGCCCAAGTTTCGCACTATGCGAATTGACACACCGGAAGTGGCTACGCACCTGCTAATCGATTCGCGTCAATGGATCACCCCATTAGGTCGTTTTCTTCGTAAGACCAGTCTCGACGAGTTGCCTCAACTTTGGAGCATCCTGGTGGGTGATATGAGCTTCGTGGGACCTCGCCCCGCGCTGTTCAATCAACACGATCTCACGGGGCTTCGTACGCTGTACGGTATTCATAAACTCGTCCCTGGTATCACCGGCTGGGCTCAGATCAACGGCAGAGATGAATTGTCGATTCCGGACAAGGTAGAGTGCGACCGGTTCTATCTTGAGAATCAATCACTTCTTCTGGATCTCAGAATCCTGCTCGGAACCATCGTTAAGGTCGTCCGTCGAGACGGGGTACGGCAAGCGGATGAGGTGCGAAGCAGCGCGGGCCATCGGAAAGCGGCATAGACTGTTGGAGGGATCGAGACGATCTCGTCTGGCACCTCGCTTGACAGCAGCAGGATCATGAAGCGATCCGTCATCGCGTGGTTGACCCTAGCTACCGTTTCGGCGTTCTGTTGCTCGGCGGCCACAGAGGCCAATTGGCCTGGATGGCGGAATGATGGATCGGGCGTCTCCCGGAACGGGATTCTCCCTGTCCATTGGAATTCGTCGCAGAACGTTGTCTGGAAAACGCCTGTCGTTGGCGAGGGCATCTCGTCGCCGATTGTCTGGGGCGACCGAGTGTTCCTCACCCTGGCGACGCCGGACGCGGGCACTGTCAGTTCAACATGGATCGCCGTTGGGTTGGCAATCGCCGCGGTGTTGTTCGGGCTGACGGCACTTGGCTTGGAACAACGCGACGGGCATAGGTCTGTTACCGCTCCCACACTGCCGCGCCGTCTTCTCCGCGGGGTCTACGTCGTGGACCGGTTGGGCACGTCTCTGGCCCTGGTTCTGTTTTTGGCTGTCTTGTGCTTGATGTTCCTCGATGAGGACTTCCTCCAGCCCGGCCACCGTGTCAAGCCGTGGCGATGGACAATGAGTGCCTGCATCGTCGCGATGGTTGCCGCCACTGGCTTGCTTCGCCTTGACTCGCTGTGGCGTTTGCTTGGTGCCGGCGCGCTAGTAGGGGCTCTGGCCGCGTTTCTCCTGGCGGCGCCATCTCGCGACGCCTCACTTCATTGTCGAGCATTGATCGGAGCCTCGCTTGCCGTCGCGCTGTGGTGGTGCATCGTTTTCTTCCTGTTTCGGCGCGCCGCTGCCCCGACCCACTTCGCATGGCAGCCGTCGGCGATCAAGGTCCTCGGTGTCATCGTCGTGCTGAGCGCCGCTGCTTGGCAGTTCTGGTCGATTCACAAGCTGTACCTGAAACCAAAGACGGAGTGGTTGCGTCTGGTGGTTTGTATCGACGCCGATACTGGGGCAATCCTCTGGAAACGTGAAGTCTTCAGAACAGGGCAACATCGAAGGAACCCGCTTGCCTCGTATGCCACGCCGACGCCCGTTACCGACGGGAAGTTCATCATTGCCCACTTCGATGTTGGCACAGCCTGTTTGGATTTGGACGGCAGAATCCAATGGAAGGCGGCAAATGCGGGCTACGCGGATTATGTTCGGCATGGGGCCGCCTGTTCGCCAATCCTTGTCGACGGCGTCGCCATCCAAGCAACCTTTCCGGAAACAGCGGATCCTGATAGCAAGACGAAAAAAGAGAAATACGCTCGCCTCGAAGCGTTGGACGCTCAGACGGGTGACATCGTCTGGGAATGCTGCCCGCCTGGGGGCCACGACGTCTACAACACTCCCTATGTTGCGCGATATGGCGAAGCGTCCGCCGTTTTCCTGGTCACTCGCGGCCGACTGCTGGCATACAGCGTCGCGGATGGCAGCCTGCTGGCGTCATGGAGTGTTCCCATTTATCAACCCATCGCCAGCGTGGTCGTCGATGAGAATATCGTGTACGTGCCATCGGGGGGGCAGTTTGGGTCGATGGGTGTTGTCGCCGTCGATACCGAGTCCGAGGACGATCCCGAGGGAATGTCACATACCCGTTGGACGGTATCGCGCAGCACGCCGAAGATCCCTTCGCCCGTTTTGTACGATGGTACGCTGTACATGGTTACTGACGAAGGCATAGCGTCGTGCGTCGATTCGCTGACTGGCGAGACGCTTTGGAAGGAGCGGCTGGACGGATCCTACAACGCCTCGGTCGTTTGCGGTGACGGCAAGGTCTATTTCACGTCCATCGAAGGTACCACCACCGTCGTTCGCGCGGGCCCCGAATATGAGACGCTTGCCCGGAATTCGATCGATGAGCGGGTTCAGGCGTCGCCGGCGATTTGTGCTGGAAAGCTCTTCATCCGCGGCGAGCACCATCTGTATTGCATCGCCGAGGCTGATCCGTGATACAGATTGATGTGCACGGCTGAGCGATAATTCCAGGGCGTTGTCTCAGCTTGCGTCGTTGTCGGCAGCGAGAAAGATAACGCCTCCTATCGCACCGATAAGGACGGCCGACTCGATCGGGCCGTATCGGCGAGGCGTGAGCATAGGGCGGCGGGACGACAGGTTGCCGCGCGATACGTGCTGGTCGGCCACCATTAGAATTCCAGTCTTCGCCGATGGTGGTGCTGCCTGGTTGGTCCATGCACGGATTACGACGGACGTTTCGCCGTGTGTCAGGATGTACATGCCGCCCCTCTCTACCCTGACAGCAAAGACGCCCTGGTCATCGGTAGTCGTCCCGTAAGCAACGCCCTGACCGGACGAGACCAGGATGCGCGCTCCAGACTTGGCCTGCCCGCCACTCATCACGAGTTGGCCTCGGAGGAGGTTATCCTGCGTTAGCGCAACATCCACGATTGGGCTCTGTGCAGTTGCTACGGAAGCCATGCTGAATAGCGATAACACAGTCGCAATGCTCAAGATGGCTTTCATTTAACTCTCCCCCTCTTATGCGGGTGATAATCGCAATCACCAAACAAGACCACCTGTGATAAACAATCGGCACATCGGTGACGCACCACCCAGAAAGCATGATCCTACCGTTACGGTCTACGCATTCTGTGCCGTTTATCTCCACGTGGCTAACGACGAGGGGTGGTCGAAAGACGAAAGCCAAAGACGAAGCCTAATCGTCCGGGCTAGACGCGAGCTTGGCCAAATCTGCGACGAATGCATCGTGTTCGGAGCTGGACAGGCCTTGCTGGAGTACCTCCAGCACTCGCGCCATGTCACCTCGTACCGCTGCGGCGGGGTCCAGCCACAAGCCTGGAAAGACCTCGCTCTTGTGGACGCCATCGACGGGTGGGAGCGTCGCATAGTTGCCTGCACGCAGCACGAACCAATCCACCGCCGCGTCCCAGACTCGCCACACGACGTACTCGCGCACGCACTGTTTTGCTCTGGCCGCAGGCGTCCGAAGACGATATACTTCCCCTCTATTCGTGGGTCAATGCTAGCGGTACGCGCTGTGTGGGGTAAGGGACGTGTCAATGCTCGAACGCATTCTGGTGACCGGCGGGGCCGGTTTTTTGGGGTCGCATTTGTGCGAGCGTTTGGTGGACGCCGGGCATGATGTCATTTGCCTGGACAATTTCTTCACCAGCCAGAAGACGAATGTCGCACATCTGTTGGATCGACCGAATTTCGAGCTGATTCGGCACGATATAACCTTCCCCATTTGGCTCGAGGTGGATCGAATCTATAATCTCGCTTGCCCCGCCGCACCGGGGCACTACCAGTACAATCCGATCAAGACGGTGAAGACCTCCGTGATGGGAGCAATCAATGTGCTGGGCATGGCGCGGCGGTGTCGCGCCAAGGTGCTGCAGGCCTCCACCAGCGAGGTGTATGGCGATCCGGAAGTGCACCCACAGCCGGAATCCTACCGTGGCAGCGTGAATACGATCGGGCCCCGGGCCTGCTACGACGAAGGCAAACGCGCCGCGGAAACGCTGTTCATGGACTATCACCGAATGAATCGCGTGAACATCCGCATCGTGCGCATATTCAACACTTACGGGCCACGAATGCATCCGTTCGACGGCCGCGTTGTGTCCAATTTTATTCGGCAGGCGTTGGCTGGCGAGAAGATCACGATCTTCGGGGACGGCTCGCAGACGCGATCGTTCTGTTATCGGGACGACCTGGTGGAAGGGATGATCCGGATGATGGAAGGGCCGGACGAGTTCATCGGCCCGGTGAATTTGGGCAATCCCGACGAGTTCTCCATCCGCGAACTTGCCGAATTGACGATCGAATTGACCGGATCGCGATCGGAACTCACATTCAAACCGCTGCCTGCAGACGATCCGAAGCAACGACGGCCGGATATTACTTTGGCCCGAAAACGGCTAGACTGGAGCCCCTCGGTGCCGCTGCGCGAAGGCCTGTCGAAGACGATCGAGTGGTTTCGAACGATCGACCTGGGCCATTATCGAGCACCAACGCCGAATTATTGATCCGAGAGGGCAGTGGGCAAGAGACCAGAGGTCGGAGGTCAGAGATCAGTAGAAAGAAAGAGGGCTACATCAGAGGACTGCTTGCATCATGACAAAATATCTTGTAACGGGCGCCGCCGGCTTTATTGGATACCACGTTGCGCAGAAGCTTACGGATCGCGGGGATCAGGTCGTCGGCCTGGACGATCTGAACGACTACTATGACGTCCGACTGAAAGAGGATCGTCTGTCACAGTTGGAGGGTAAAGAGGGATTCGACTTCGCGCGAATGAATCTGGCCGATCGAAAAAGGATGCCCGAACTGTTCCAGACGCATCAATTCGACGTAGTTATTCACTTGGCGGCACAGGCGGGCGTACGTTACTCGCTGGAGAATCCTCATGCCTACGTCGACAGCAACCTTGTGGGCTTTGTCAATATCCTGGAGGGATGCCGTCACTCGGGTGTGAAGCATTTGGCCTACGCGTCCTCCAGTTCGGTTTACGGCGCGAACACCAAGATGCCATTCTCGGTCCACCACAACGTGGATCACCCAGTCAGCCTGTACGCTGCCACGAAGAAATCCAACGAGCTGATGGCGCACACTTACAGCCATCTGTATGGACTGCCTGCAACGGGCCTTCGTTTCTTTACGGTGTATGGCCCTTGGGGAAGACCTGATATGGCGTTGTTCATGTTCACTAAGGCAATCATCGAAGGCCGACCGATCGACGTCTACAATCATGGCAAGATGAGACGGGACTTTACGTATATCGACGATATCGTCGAAGGGGTCGTCCGAGTGGCGGACCGCACTGCCGAGTCGAATCCCGCGTGGTCGGGCGACCGGCCGGACCCTGGCACAAGCCTGGCACCCCACAAAATCTACAACATCGGCAACAATCAGCCGGTGGAATTGATGCACTTCATCGAGGTGTTGGAGAATTGCCTGGGCAAAACTGCCGAGAAGAACATGATGCCCCTGCAACTGGGTGATGTACCCGCAACCTACGCCGACGTGGACGATTTGACCGAGGACGTTGGCTTCCGGCCAGCCACGCCAATCGAAGAGGGCATCGCCAAGTTCGTCGATTGGTATCGGGGGTACTATGGGACGGCTGGATGAACCCACCGGGACGCTGTAGCGCCATTGATGGCAGCGCTGCAAGAGAAGCCCGACGCGTAAGCGAGGGTCGCCATTCTAGTCCCATCAATCTCCTTCGATCTATCATGTGTCGCCCCACTCCGCGCAGCGGTCTCAGGGAATCTCGCATCAATCTCGGTTGATGTAACGATCCTCTCGGAGGGTCTTACAGTCATCCGAGGCAGTGCCGCATTCATCTCGACGTGTGTTGCATCCCCCTCGCGGCATCTCGCAGTCGTCTGGGGAGATGTCACATTAGTCGCGGTTGATCTGTCAGTCGTCTCGGAGCGCTTCACGCTCGTCTCGGCCCATCTTGCGGTCGTCTCGGAGCGTCCTGGCCTCGGCTTACGCAGTTCTTGTCTTTTCCGATCGTGCCCCGAAAAATGACAATGTTCAGCCACCACTTCTTTTGCAGCCATCATGGGGGGAGTTTCCGATGGACGATCGCCAAGAAGACAAGTTGTCGATGTATCTGGTTGTGTCGGCGCATTTG
>CAZURK010000247.1:0-23415 GCA_964623055.1 uncultured Pirellulaceae bacterium | reverse complement strand
GCAAGCGTACATCAAATCGAACAAGCCGAGACTGGCTTTCGACGCTGGCATGGAGTGTTCGCGACGGGTATGTGCCGATGCCACAGGGGCACGGCAAAGAGACCCATTCGCCGGCCAGCGTCTGGAATCGCGGGAATGTACTGCTGGGTTTGCACGGACGGTGGGAGGGCTCGCCGGACGTCTCGGCTCGCCGCATGCCGCTTGGGTTGCTGATCAGCAATGACGGCCTCCACTTCCGCGAACCAGTGCCGGACTTTGTGTTCGTGCCGTACGGCAAGGACGGCGAGTGGGACCAGCGGGGGCTGCTGTCGGGACAAGCGTTCGAGCACGTCGGCGACAAGACGTACATCTGGTACGGCACCTGGGACCTGAGCGCCAGATCCAATCGTGAGGCCCCCGGGGCGGTGGGATTGCTGACCATGCGCCGCGACGGCTTCGGCTCTGTGTCGCCCATGAATGCGGAGGGGCCGGCGCAGTTCGTCACGTGCCCGCTCGAAGTGGTTGGCTCAGGCCAGTTGGCCGTGAACGCCGAGGGGCTCTCGTCGGACGCCTGGTTACGCGTGGAACTGGTGGATAAACGAAAGCGGCCGATCCCCGGCTATACGAAAAAGTGAGCCGAGACCTGACAGACCGGCACGGACACCGCCACGCGATCATCGATCGCCGTGAGCAGAAACGTCTGAGTCCCTCCGCCCGAACAGCCGGTCATGCCGATTCGTTTTGGGTCGACCCCCGGCAGCGAGAGGATGAAATCGAGTGCCCGGATACTGTTCCAAGTTTGCAGCCGCAGCACCTCGGGCGTCCCGCCGTGCGACCAGCCGGCCTCCTTCCAATCGCCATAGCCGACCATGTCGTAGAGGAAGACTGCGGCTCCCATCCGGGCCAACACGGCGCAGCGTGTTTGTCTGGCGGGCTTGAATCGCCCGCCGTGACCGTGCGGACAGAGAATGCCGGCATACGGCCCGTTGAGATCGCGAGGCCGGTAGAGCGTGCCGGTTACGTAGAAGCCGGGCCAACTCTGGAATGCCACACTCTCCACAATGTAGCCGTCGTACGTGCGTTTGTTGGTGAACTGGGGTTTCAGCGGCGTCTTCTCGGGTAGCGTCGACAACTTCGCCCCCCTCAAAATTCCATCGCGAACCTTCTTCTTACGCTGCGACCATCCAGCCAGATCGGAATACGAGTTCTTGAACTCTTCCAATTCCTTCTTGGCATCCGCGGGTGTTTGCGCATGCCCTCGGCGGAGCTTGGGCGTATCGGGATCGGCATGGGCGGTAGTCCACAGCCCGGTAACAATAGCGAAGAAAAGAGCATTTCTCACGGCTTCACCTGCTTTCGATTTGGTTAGGGAAAGAACGGAAACAGTCGGCGAATCTCGTCCTTGCTCGGTCGCCGACCGTATTCGCAAATCTCGAACGCTTCGGCTGATTTGATTTCTTTGGCCCGCTCCTCCCCGTACGACTCAGCGAGTTGTTCTCGGAAGCGTTTTGCCGTTGCCGCGAACCGCCAATGGAATCGTTTGTCGACTTCAGCCTTTCGGTCCGCCTGTTTGGCCGGATCGTCTGCGGGGTACAGGAGTTCCGAACCACCGCAGCCTCCTTCCAGCGTCTGGGAAGCGAGTGCAATCGCCGCGGCGACCTTCTTCTCGACCACTTCGTCAATGGCAACCACGATGTCCGGCGTGAAGGGGTTCGGTTTTTGGAATCGGTCTTCGTAGTAGAGGAACACTGGATTGCGTTTCAGATACGGTGTGTCGGGACAGAAGAACGGGACCGTGACCATGTATCCGGCGTCCTGGACGAGCAGGGCGGCGTACCGATGGTCCGGATGATAGTCGTTCGGCCGATGGCACATCACCACGTCGGCCCGCCACTCGCGGATGAGTCGCACAAACGTCTTGCGGTTTTCCATGGTCGGCATGATCTCGCCGTCGTGGATGTCCAGCACTTGGGTTTCGATGCCCAGAATCTCGGCGCACTTTTCGCATTCGGCGGTGCGCCGTTGAGCAAGCGGACCACCCGCCATGCCCCAGTGACCGATGTCGCCGTTCGTGCAGGAGACGAATTTGACGTGGTGCCCTTGCGCTGCCCACATGGCCGCGACGCCGCCGGCGCGAAACTCATTGTCGTCCGGATGGCCTCCGAAGCAGATGATACGCAGCTTGCCATCCTGCGAATCCTCGGCAGGTGCCGGTTTCTGCAGCAGCGCGTGAGCCACGGGAATCGTGGCATCGGGCTTCTCCGACGACCGCTCGCCGTTGTCCCCCGACGCTCCCGCCAAGACCATCAAAATGCCGGCAAACAGGATACCGCCGACAAACCATCGTGTTCGCAACAACCTTTCGTTCATAACAGGTCTCCCAAGTTCAACGGATAGGAATTGCAGTCGTTCAACAGTGGATTGCAGCTTGCTCTTGTCGGTACTATCAGGACGCTGCTACGGCAAACGCATCAAGAGCGTTTTGAGGGCTTTGGCCATTGCGGTTTCGTAGTGCTGCTGATCTGTGATGCGAAAGATGAACCGATCTTTCGCACCGGCGTTATGAGACCATTTGATCTGTCTCGGCGCTACGACCTCCAATCGTACCGGAACGAACGTAAACACGCCCGAATTGCCGCTTGCAGCTATGGGGGCAATCTCGCCATCTTTTGTGACGCTCTTTCCCGCAGCGTGCAGAAAACCGGCAGTGCACCACATGTGTCTCTCTTTGGTAGCATGTTCTTCGATAACGTTTTTCTCCACCGGGTTGTCCAAGTAGGACAGCCAATACTTGTCGTATTGCGTCTTCTTCTCCTGAAAGCGACCGCTTCGATACATGTAGGCCAAGAACTTCTGGGCCCCAGGAGGCAGGTCGGTAAGCACTTCGTCTTGGTTGATCGTGTACCACGTGCTGTACTCACCCTTTAGCTTCCTCTCTTTGCCCTCCATCTGTTCCATGACGCAGGGTGCCCAGTAGATCGGGCAAGGCAGGTCAAAAATCGCCGCGAAGGCAATCGGATCCAGATTCACGTTGTAGTCCCCGGATGTGCCCACTGCCGTTCCGGCGTTCAGATAGATGCCCGCACATTTCTCGGCGAAGAGCTGCGGCGCTTTCTTTCCAGCAACGGCGATATCCCGACTCGTGCCGGCAACATGAATGAAAACGGGCCGACGAGCAGAACGCAGCAAGTTCAGAACCATGTTGATCCCGCTGTGATCCGCAACGGATGCATCGGGCTGGACATCGTCACGGCTCTGCATGAGATGCGGTGAACCGACCATGACGGGAACGACAAGGCCGGTTAGCCGATTCATTTGGGCTACGCCTACAACGTCCGGGGCGCCGATAGGGCTTGTGTCCTTCCGTGCAAGGTCCCACGCTCGCGTGTAGTCGAGCAGAATACCCTTCAGTTCAGTCTCTCCCTCATAGGCCAGCGCGTACTGACTGGCCAGGTCCCAATGGTCATCGGGATCAGCGTGTGGGTGGTAAAGATCGGTCACATGGATGAACGGTACACTTTCCTTGCGATCGGTTTGGGCACTGGCAGGACACGAAGTCCACGCAACTTGGCACATACATGCTAACGCAATACACACGTACTTCGTTTTCGCATTGCTCACACGCTTCATCTTGACCCCTTATGGTTCATCTACAGCGTGAACGGTACCAGTCTGCGTGCCGGTTCCGGATGGAATCTTTCCGCCACGACCTGCGCGGGTTCGAAGGTGCCTGTGATGAGCAGGATCATCATGAGCGATCTTCCATATGTCACAGCAGAACTTCCTGTTGTCGAGGTTAAGGAATCGTCTTCATCGGCATTGCCAAACCAATTGTAAGCCAATCCGCCGGTCGACTGCAGATGCCGGCAAACGATCATTCGAACGGTTCATAGAGCGTCGAATAGCTCATAGAAAACTTCGCACAACTGCTCGCCGTACAACTCCCAGTTCTTCCCGCTGGGGTACGCATCGAGCCCGGCGATCCAGTTGGCGTTCAGTTCGTGGATGCAGGCGTGGATGCCGTAGCGTTCGAGAAGGCCCTCGCCGATGCTACCGGGGGTACGGTAGTTGCCGCCGGTGGCGCCTTCGGTGAACCAAGTGTGCTTACGCAGCAGGCTCTCGAAACGACTCATTCGCGCGAGGTAGGGCTCCAAGTTGATGTTCGGTCGGCTGATATGCAGCCTGCCGCCCTGGTCGTTGTGAAAGTCAATCGCCAGATCGGGACGTTGCCCGCTGTCGATCAACGACTTCAGCCATGATTCTAACGCGTGGTTCTCCGGGGCAAATCGGGGATCGGCCGGGGCGTCCCAGTTTCGGTTGAGGTCCTTGCCCGCTACGTTGAACCGCGTCCAGCCACGGGCAACGCCATCCTTGTTGGCCATCGGCATGATATAGACGCTGTAGCGATCCAGGTATGCGCGGGCCTTCTGGTCATCTTTCAGTAGCCGGCGGATCATACCCTGAACCACCCAGTTGCCTCCCGGTTCCCAAGGGTGCGCCCGGGCGCGAATTAGGACCCGATGCGGCGCGTCGTGGCTGCCGACTCGGATCATTTCCAGGGGGCGACCTTCGACCGTCTCACCTATCTTTGTGATCTCGACGTGTGGGTTACCGCGAATCTCGTCCAGGAGCTTCTGCAGATCAGAGAGCCGATACGGCTCCAGCCGGGCAACGTACATCTTGTCGGCTTCCATTTGGAGCGTGAGCTTCAGGCGATGGCCCTCCAGCAACTCGGTTTCGCCTGCACGCCAGTTCTTGCCATCAACAGAAACGTAGCTAATCGTCTTGTCCTTTGCCGGAGATCCTTTTCGCCCGTTGTAGATGTTCAACAGGTTGTTCAGAACGATCGTCAACTCGGAGCCCTTGGTGGCTTCCACGCGGAAATGCCAATGACCGGCGGCACGGTTCGGGGAAGACCGTTCGTGATCGTACACCAGGAACACGTTGACTTCGCCCGAATCGCCCATCTCCCAGAATAGCGGCGACGCGTTCTCGAAAGTCGTGTTGATGTAGATCAGTGGATTGGGCGTTGTGCTGCTGTCGGCTTTGTCTTCCTCTTCGCTCGCGGACGCATTCACACATGCGACAAGCACGATTGCCGCTGCGATGGTTCTGATACGTTTCATAAGACTTCCTTCAAGTGCGGACTGTGGTGGGTACTTTTTCCGGATGTCACACGCTTTTCACTGCAGCGGTAGCCACACCGTCATCTTCGGCTCGCCACGGTTGGCCCAGGCGTTGTAAGGGATCAATCTTAGCTGCAATGGCTGGGGTTCGGTGGCAACATAGTCCTTGTACAGCACGGGAGAATCGTACGGGCCGGCAGACCAGTCGGGATCGGTGATGGCCACTGCTTGGCCTTCCAGCACCACAAGGCCGCCGAGCAATTGTCCGTTGTAACGCAGCCACCGCTTCGATCCACTTGTACAAACCCCCGTCATGCCAGTTCGTGCCCGACCAGGGCCGATCCCGGTTGCACTTCTTCGATCTCGTAATCAACTCGCCGCGATCAACGCTTTGCGGTTCTCGTAGACTTTCTGAACGGCATCGACGATATCGTCCATATCTTCTTTCGTGCCCAGCAGCACGTTCTGTGAAAACCCGATCGTTTCTTTGACAAGTTGTTCCGCTTCTGGGCAGGACAGCCGGTCCCGGTAGTCCTTGATTCGTTTCGTTGAATAGATGGCCTTGAAGGTCTTGGAGTTCAGAACTCCTTCGATGCTGCCTTCTCTGTTCTGCGAGTGTCGTTCGATCGTACCCAAGCTCGCGCCTATCTGAATACCTTCAGCCCGGACAGCTCTCAGGAACTGGTCCCGAGACAAGCCATCAAAGTGCTCCGCCTTGTACCTGAAGCCGCAGGTGTGATAGCTGAGCCGTGTAGTCTGCGGATATTCCCTCCTCGGGATGATGCCGGGTATCTCTTTCAATCTCGAAGCGAGCTCCCTACCGTTCTCTTCTCGTCTTGCGATTTCCAGGTCGGATCTATCCGTCTGTGTAATCAGGATGGATGCCTGAAACTCGGTGATGCGAGCCTTGGTGCCCATGCCGACGTAATGGCCGTAGTCGCCCCGGCAAGACCCGTAAGGCCTGGCAACATTGTGATAAGAATAGGCACGGTCCATCATCTCGTCGTCATCCCCGATGATGGGGCCACCCTCGCCGCAGGTGATCACTTTGCTGTTCTGTAAGCTGAAGCATCCGAAATCGCCAAACGAACCGACTTTCTTTCCTTTCCATTCCGACATGTGAGCCTGGCAGGCGTCTTCAACGACTTTCAGACCGCGGGCTTTGGCGAACTGCAAGGTTTTTTCGATATGGCAGGGGCTGCCGCCGATGTGTACAGGAAGAATGGCATACGTATGGTCCGACATCTTCTCTCGAATCTTGTCGGGGTCCATGCTCCAGGTATCCGGATCGACATCGACAAAAACCGGCAGTGCGTTGTTTTGCAGAATGCTATGGATTGTGGACACGAAGGTGTAAGGGGTGACGATCACTTCATCGCCGCCCCCGACCCCAACCGTGTGAAGGGAGACGATCAGAGCCTGCGTGCCGTGGGCCGTGAGCAGGCACCGTTTGGCACCCATCAGCTTAGCGAATCTCGCCTCCGCCTCGCTCACCACCCGGCTTCGGGACCATCGTCCTCGCCGAAGCACCGGAATCACGGCCCGCTCGTCGGCATCGTCCCAAACGGGCCAGCCAGGAAATGGCTTCGTCCGCACAGGCTGGCCTCCGAGCACAGCCGGCTTGGACGCGTCTCTTGAGAAAACAGAGGCACAGGAAGAGCTGCCGTTGGCCACCGCGCAGAGCGAGCCCGCCGAGGCGGCTACCAAGAATTGGCGTCTTCCGACTTCGTTGTTTGGCATGGTTGTTCTCCTTGATGGGTTTGTCAGCGTCGTGTGAGGTTCCTTCAGTGTCGCGCAGCGGGGCGGCGATCAATATCCATCGTCCGCGTGCGGTTCGCCTGCCCTGCCATCAACGCATAGTCCGTACTCTAGTATCGCCAACGTGCCGGCGTTCGCCGGCCTGGACCGCGTCTCGAAGATTCGCACTCGATTCGTCATGGCTTTCTTGCTCCCGCCGCGCGGCTACCAAGTTGCAGAGTCGTCTTGAAGCGCCCCTCCGTCGTGGACTTGTCGGCGTGACGGATGTGAAAACCGCGACCGGGAATCGTTGTGCCGTCGGGGAGCGACTGCGCTACAAGCCCCAGGTTTACTATCACCTGGGTGCCGCTCGCGAATCGGGACTGCTGAACCGATAGATCCTCGCTGAGGAACTGGTGGTCGACCAGCTCTTCGAAGGCGGTCTCTTCGTGAAGCGGCGCTATCACCTGGACGGCGTGTCGGATGTATTCGCGGATGCCGGGATACTCCCATGGTGGGACGACGAACATGGGCTCGTTGCCGTAGAGCATGTTACGCAAGACGCGGACCGCGTAGTCGCCGTTCAGATCGTAGTCGTTGTCGGGCGATTGCCAGCGGTTAGTCGTCATTACGGCGTCGCCGTACACCAGGTTAAACAGCGGCGCCTCGATGAATGACAATCGCCAGTCTCTCCGGTTGTAAGGCGCCATGCCTTCGAAACGGTGGAAGTCGGGCACGTAGATTTCGCAGTCGCCCACACGCTCCATTGTCATCGGCAGGTTCAAGCTCTTCAGATAGGCGACCAGCTCCGGGGTTTGGTGGCCGTCGCTGTAACAGGCGTTCGAGCCGATCGCGGCGAGTTCCTTCGGAATGACTTCCTGGGCGAACTCGTGCCAGCGTTTCCGATCGACGGCACTCCAGCGGCCTTGGATCACGTGTCTCCCGTCTTCGCGGCGCGGTAGCAGGCTGGGGTCGTAATTCGGATCGTGTTCCAACAGCGCGTGCCATGTGTGGTAGGGCGTGATCAGGTAGCCATAGCTCTTGGCCAGATCGAAGGCCTTCTTCAGCTCAGCCTCGCCACCAGCTCGCTTGTTGATCGGCCAATGAAATGGAGGATAGTTCTCCCAAGTCCCCCAGGTCGTGATGAATGCTTTCTTGACGTGCAGGTTGTCGTGCAGATCGCGGATGATGTCCCCAAGCTGCTTGAAGGTGAACTCCATTCCGGGGAAGTTGACGTAGTGAGGGAATCCGCCGTAGACGTGCAGATAGATGTCGCCTTTCATCTTCTCGATGGCCGGTGTTCGCTTGGCCTTCTCGCGTAACGAGACGAACAGCCCGCGTTCTTTCGCGACCTCGCGGTAATACTTGGCGACACTCACATGATCGCCACGGGGGATGAAGTGGTAGCGCACGGTTCGCGCTGGATCGAGATCCTGAACGTCCCACACGGGCGTGAGGGCCAGGATCCTTGGGTACGGCGACTCGATGCCCTGCGACTGGTTGATCCGGTCTTTATCGTTGTAGTTCAGGATGTACTGCACGCGGACCGACTTATCCGTCGGGATGACAGCAGCCACAGCCGACTCTTCCGCGCAGATACCAAACCATGGCATCGACAGGCCTTCCCAGGCGTAGAGACCCAATTCACCCAGGGAAATGGTTCGATGCTGATAGTCGTCCCAACTGGCGAATTTCGAGTTCCGCATCGGGAATAAGTACGAAGGCGCCACGACTCCCTGCATGTACGGAATCACCGCCATGCCTCGGTCTTGCTCTGTTCTCAGACTGAAGTGTCGAGCGGGAAACGCTAACTGAAGCGGGAGGCAACCGGGCGACCCCGTGACGTTCAGCACGCGGATATCCAAGTCCGCGGTGTCTGGAGCGAGCCTCAGTTGCGTGGTTACGGACGCACCCTCAACGACCTGCCCGTCGACCGTCACCGGCGACCGAAACGTCATTTGCACGCAACGCTTTTCAGGGACGGTCACGTCGATCTCGCGGCACTGCGATAGATTCCATGCTTCCCTCTGCCAGTTCGGCTTGCGGATACGCAATACCGCCGCCGCCCCTTCCCAAGGATCCGGGTGCCATGCGTGTTTAGTGGCCTTCTCCGTTACGGTGAAGCATCCGGTCGTGTTGTTCACTTCGACACGGATCAGGTCGTTCTCAAGCTTTGTGACGTCGGCCGAGACCACCGCCGACAGACACATCGTTAGGGCGACGATCGGGAACACTCTTGTGCTGTTGACGTATAGCATGGCTTACCTCCGGTCGGCGGAATTGTCTCTGTGTTGCTCGTCAGACTACCCTCGGCCCGCACAATGCTCCTCTCAGGCACCACAGTGTCACGACGAGCTAATGTCCCAACGTGAGGCGAAGTTTCCTTGCCGTGGCCTGTCTTTCAATCCCGTTACGCGATAGCCTTTGCCGGGCAGTCCTTCGCGCGGGATTTCGTCGAAGTTGACCGTGATCTCGACGCCGGATGCGAACTTCGTGCGCTGGACCACCTGGTCGTCGGTGAGCCATTGATGCGTGAGCATCTCGTCGTACATCACCGCGGCGGCCGGGTCCGACATGACGCGGTAGCTGTCCAGGATCTTCTGCCGCCATTTCTTGTGATCCCGCAGGTTCATGAAATACATGGGCGGTATGCCGCGCAAGAGGTCGCGCAGCACCTTGTCTTCAAACGGGGTTCCTTCCGTGACCGTATAGTCGTCGGCCGCGTGGCAGAACGGGATCAGGGCGTCGTGGAAGACCAGTTGATACAAGGGAACGGGAAAGCAGCGCAGTAGCATGGGTATCCGGCCGTGGTCGCCGATGCCGTTGGAGTATTCCAGCTCAGCGGCGTTCCACCAGCCCACATGCTCGCCACCGAACACAAGGCCCAAGCTATGCACGTAGCGGTAGAACGCCAAACGTGCCTCGCGATCCTCGGAACGCGTCAACGGATGACTGGGATCGTAGCACTCGTTGCAGCTACCTGAGTTGATGCAGTCGACATAGGCGGCTTCCACGCCGAGTGTCTTGACTACGTCAGGCATGTGTTTGGCCAGCAGGCGAACGTACTGGCTGGAACACGTCCGACTCCACCGGCGGCCTCGGCGCACCTTGCCATCCGCCGTCTTCCACATCAGTTCCGGCATCCACAGGTCCGTTTCCTCCAATTGGGCCGAGATGTCGTTGTAGAGCGTGAAGAGATACCCGTTCTTCTTACATTTGGCGACCACCTCGGCAAGGTCGATCACCGGCCCCGGCGCTTCATCAAAAGGCAAACAACCCGGCGGCTGCACCGAGTAGGCGCCCCAGAAATGCACGAACGCTCGCTTCAGTCCCAACCCCTTGGACAGATCGTCGACCACGGCGCCAAGCTGTTTGTACTTGTACTCCAGGCCCGGATAGCCGGGCGGCAGGTGAGGATAGCCAGCGTAGTAGGCCAGGTAGGGAGCTCCGGCCAAGCGGTCGATCTGCGGACGCTGCCGCGCCTTTTCGCGAAGCGTGACCAGATGACCCTGAGCGATCGCTTCGCGGCGATAGGCCTTTGCCATGCCCACGAAGTCTAGCTTGTCGTCAAACTCGAAACGCATACGGCGTTCGTAGCCGAGGCGGCCCTTCTGCGACTGCCATACGGGCCAAACACAGGCGATCTGCTCGTACGGCGATTGTTTGCCACTCGTGTCGAAAGCCGACTGGAAATCGGAATTGATGAGATAGGCGAACGTAACGTCGTCGCTTGTTTCGACGATCGCCGTGTAGCCGGCTCCGTCGTTCTGTGCTCCGTAAAAGGGGGCTGATATTCCGTAGGCGATACCGTGAGAGGCCGAGCTGTGTGCCATGTCTTCCCACGCCCAGAACCGAGTGGTACCCAGCTTGACCGGATGCGTGGGAATCAGACATCCTTCGTGCACCGGCAATGCGAAATACCCATTGTCCTTTCCCGTGCGCAGATAGAAGGAACGGAAGGGATACTCCACCGAAATAAGGCTGGCTCCCGTCGGCAGAGTGATTGCACGCACCGTCACGTGCACAACGCTGCCGTCCAATTGCAGGTTCGTCGTCGCGCTCACATCTTGCTTGCTCTTCAGGACCAAGGTGATATCGGAACCATTCTTCGACACGTCGGCCATCCCTTGGCCGCCCAAGTCGACCACCCGCTGCTTCCCGGCGTGCCAGTAGGTCACGCGGCAAGCAACGCCCTGCCAAGGATCGGGAAGCCAGCGGCAGCCCGTGTGCTTCACGATCACCACGAACGTGCCCGCGTCGAAAACCTGCAATACGAGTTCCTCGCTCTCCAGCCGCGTGATCTCTCTTGACGAGCGCTGATTGTCTGCGCCGCCCGCTTGGCAAACCGTACTGCCTGTCGCCAGTCCAGCTCCCAACACGGCACCGGCCGAGGTTCTCAAGAAATCGCGTCGCGATTCCTGCTGTTTGCTGCCACGATCAGCCATGTGGGTCATCGTTCCTTCTCCTTTTTGCGTTTCGTCAAGAGATCCGTGTCTTCGGGCCGTTACTCCTGTCTCACAGACTCCACTACTGGATGCTCCAGTTCGCGTCGGCAGCCATCTTGCGATCACGGTTCAGTTCCATGTATACGCAGAGCCCTGTTCGCTCCTCCCCGCCGGGCTCGCATTCGCCTAATCTATACGGCCCACCGGAACGTGCAAATGGCCAATCGCCCTGAAGCCATGCTGGTCGGTGCGCTCGACGCGGACGATGTAGTCGCCCGGCTTCTGGTAGCGATGAGTTGTGGCGGCGTATCCTTGCGGGTTACGGCTTCCGCCGCCCTCGGACTTGACGGACACTTTCGGGCTGCCGTCGCCGAAGTCCCACTCCTCGCGGCCTTCGGCTGTGCGGAAGGTGCGCACTTTGAAGGTCACTTCGTCGCCAGGGTTGACTTCGAACGCAGGATGGTAGCTGGCGTGGATCGTCGCCGGAAGCTGATCGGGGTGGTCCTTGGCGATGATCTGGACAACAGCGAAGTCGTAGTCAAACCGTCCTTCCTCGTCCGTAACCTTGAGGATATCGCTGTACGTTCCAGGTTTGTCGTAGGTCCGCTCGACGGTAGGCCCGGTCGCCTTGGCGCCGTTGCAGAAGGTCCATTCGTATCGAGCGATCTTGCCGCTTCGGCTCCAGGAACGAGTACCGTCCAGAATCACTTTCTCACCAACCCAGGCCAGATGGTGCGGGCGAGCCACGGCGATGATCTTCGGCTGGAACTGCCGCTGGTAGGCTTCCCAGACAAAGGCGTACGCGTCGTGGATGCCCGGCTCTCCTGAAGGCTGCATGGCTGTGATATCGAAGTGCAGGTGTGACCAGCCGCCGCTGCCGCCTTCCTTGCCCAAGACGCCGACCCTTTGGCCGAGTTTGACTGGGGCGCCGGGGACCATCTTTTCGTCGATTTTTTTCAGATGGATGTAGCGCAGGTGCCAGCCGCGATCATCCAGGATGTGGACCTTGTCGTATTTCGGGTTCACGAAAGGATCGTCGGTCTCGATCCCTTCCGTTCCAGCAGACAGGACGACGCCCTCAGTAGCCGACACAACTTCGTCCAGCCCTTCGACGCCACCGAAGTCCAGGCCCCAATGATAGTAAATGCTCTTTTTCGCAGGCACTTCGCCGTCGTTGACGTAGACCGGGTCGTTGCACATTTGGGTGTCGGTGGCGAACCAACGTTGCTTGATCGGATAGACGAACGTGCCGGGCGCCACCAGTGGCGAGCCAGCCGGCCACAGACGCAGCCGGACGTCTTTGCCCAAGCTCCAGCGGTTGCCCCCGTTTTCAGTGTAGCCCTTGGTGATCGGGCAGTCGATCTGAAGGCCGGCGATGGTCGTAGGCAGGCGATACATCGAGGAAACAAGCGTCACCGGTCCGCCGTTGACCTGGACCTTCGCCTCGGCCCGGCGGACGGCCCCTCGCAGATCGTCGCGGGTCTCTTGCAGATCGAGCAGCTTCACGTCGGCTTTGTTTCCATCGCAAAGCTCGATCTCATGCGACTCGCCAACGTTCAGCTCGATCGTTCGAACGAGCGGTTTTCGAGTCGGCTTCGGCAGCCTGCGCATTCCCAGATGCCTGTCGAGGAACTCGTAGGCCACTTCGCGGGCTTCGTCAGGGAACTGGTGGCCACAGTCGGGATAGTCGGCTTGGAGATTTTCCGGTTCGCCGTACAGCCGGTAGATCGGCATGGCCGCCGTGATCACGTCGCGCACGCCGGAGACTTCGAAATTGTGGTCATGAAGCGGGGCGCTGGCCAGAAACGGACGCGGCGCGAAGCAGGCCACGATCTCGGTGAAGTCAAACGGTACCTGGTCGGGGTCGTTATTGTATCGCTCGGCGATCAGCGGCATGTAGCATTGACTCGTCCAGCCTTTCAGTTGCCCGCCGTAGTACTTGTGGAACCGCGTGAAGCCGCAAGTCGAGACCATCGCTTTGATGCGCGGCTCGAAGCAGGCGGTGAACATCGTGTTGTGCCCACCTAGCGAATGCCCGATGCAGCCGATTCGCTGCGGGTCGACTTCCGGCAACGACTGCAAGAGATCGACAGCTCGGACGTTGTCGTAGACAGCCTTCATCGTGCCGCTGATATAGGAAAAAGGGGACAGGTCCAATTTGTGCGAAGCACCCTCCGGGCCGTCCCGGCAAATTGGACCTATCCCCTTTTTCCCGCCCTTTTTCCCGTGCTCGAAATCGTAGTCGTACTCGCCGAACGACGGATAGTCCGGGGCGAGCGTTACATAGCCACGCTGGGCGAGATGCAGCGCATAATGGTACATCGGCTTCGCTCCCAGCCCGGCCGGTTGCTCCTTGCCGATGCGCGTTGTGTGATGCAGGCACAAAACGGCGGGGACCTTCCGGCGGGCAGTTTTCGGCAAGAACAAGTACGCCGGCACGACGCGTTCGGGAGAATCGGTGTGGTAGGCGATCTTCCGACGCGTGAGCGATCCGACTTTGACTTCATCGAGGATGTTCGCATCCAGCGGGACCGGTGTCTCCGGCGACGGCAACGGCCCCATGACCGTCTGCATGTGAGCCAACACGTGCTTCTTGCGGTTTTCCCAGTCGGCGACCGCCTTGACCGGGCGCTTCGTTCCCGACGAGTCGAGGTAATAGAGCAGGTCTTGATGTTCCTGATAGACAGGCAGTTGCTCTTCGGCCTGCGAGCGATCCGGCCAATGCAGCACGAGAGCAGCCAGCACTGCGAGTGTCGAAACGCCAACGCGTGGCAATGCAAATGGAAAGCAAGTCGCGATACTCATCAGGTTTCCTCTTTCGGTTAGGGCGTCAACGTTTCTTCAGCGTCATGGCCATGCCATTGCCTTGCCTGTAGAAGACCGTATCCAGATCCGGGTTGGTCGTGACGGCCTCGACGTAGTCCGGCGCGGTGCCGGGGACGTTGTGGGCCAGGATCAATCCGCCAGGGCGCACCAGTGGCAGGAGCTTGTTGAGGTAGTCGACATAACCAGCCTTGTCCGCGTCGATGAACACCACGTCGATCGGCCCTTCAAGTTTGGTGACTTCCTCGTGGGCGTCGCCCACGACGACGGTGACGAGCCCGTCGACACCGGCTCGCTTGAAGTTCTCCTGCGCCACTGCGGCTACCTGAGCGCTCTTCTCAAACGTGGTCAGCTTGCCGCCGGTGGTCCGAAGGGCCAGGCACAGCCAGATCGCCGAGTAGCCGC
Organism: uncultured Pirellulaceae bacterium; assembly: GCA_964623055.1. Classification (GTDB taxonomy): domain Bacteria; phylum Planctomycetota; class Planctomycetia; order Pirellulales; family Pirellulaceae; genus JADHUC01. Next base: position 8,900 of record CAZURK010000247.1, on the reverse strand, counting down.
GATATGTGCCGATCTCGACGACCCGCTCGGCGCCGACCGTTTCGGCCAGCATGCGCAACAGCCTGCCGTCTTCGACAGGGACTTGCATGCCCCGCTGTTTGTACATCTCGTCCAACACGCTGAGGATTTTCTGTTCTGCCTCGTCTTTGGCCACAGGCGGCTTTTGCGGTGAGGCCGCCCGCGCCCTGCCCGATCGACTCGGTCTCTGGCCGGATTGTAGTTTGCCAGTCGGCTGCCCGATGCCAGCGTTTGTCAGCAGTGCCCATATGGTAAGGCCAGCCAGAGTCATGGTCAGATGTCTCATCGAATCGCTCCCTTCAGTTTGGTAAGAGTCGGATCTGCGGAACCCCGTGCCACATTTCCAGGCGTGACATCAGTGATTGATTTCGTGGAATTCATGATCGAGTAAGCCGTACACGACAACGTTTACCCACCGATCTTCAACCCAGTCGGCTTCGCGCAGTAGTCCCTCGCGCAGGAAGCCCACTTTCTCATACGCCCGTTGGGCGCGCACATTATGTTCGTACGTTCCAACCCATACTCGGTGGAGCCCGACAGTATCGAACAGGAACCGTACGAGCGTACGTATCGCGTCAGTGCCAAAGCCTCGGTCGCGGTAGCCGGATTCCCCTATGAGTATGTCAAACTCCACGCTGCGATTGTGAGTATCAATGGCATTGGTTGCGATCATCCCAATGGTCGCCGTTTCATCCGCGACGCCATCCGTCGGAGCCTCAATCATGAGACAGCGTCCCAACTCCGGTTGTGACCCATCGAAGTAGTAGGGTCGCCAGTCGCGGAGAAAGCTCTCGAAGTCGCGATAGTATCCCCGACCACCCCACAACGGCGCAACATTGGGGTCGATTGCCCAGTCGAACACTTTCCGTGACTCGTCTGGGCGCGCCGGACGCAGCTTTGTCCTTGCCCCATGGATTACGGATTCGATGGCGTCGATACGTAGTGCTAGGTTACTCATCCCTCAGTGCGCAGTTCGATTGTTTCTTGGGCCTTCTACTTTCGCCTTCCTCGATCGCTGGAAGACATATTCTTGAAGATCGTTAGGTCAGACTGGGGAGGAATGCCTCTGGCGTGACCCATTGATCCCATCACCAAGTCCATGTCTCCGTCCTTGTCGATATCTGCTATCGCGGGAGAGAACCCCATGTTCAAATCCTTGAACCTCTCACCCGCGTGCTACGGCAGTGGCTTGATCATGAGGTTCTTGAAACGGACGACGCTCTTGGGATCATGCGCTTGAAGTGCGATGGTTCCCTGGGAGAGCTTCCGTTCAGGGTACTTTGGATGTACGTAGCCTTCCGGTTGGCGCCAATCCACGAGCGTCTTGTCGTTGACCTTGATAACCACCTGTGCGTCACGAACAACGATATGGATCATGAACCACTCGTCATCCTTAGCCGGCGCTTCAAGGATGTTCTGGATTGCATAGAGGCTGCCAGTCCTCTTCTCGTCGCGGTGTGAGTTGTTGATCTGGACTTCCATGCCCTCGTAATGCAGAGGATCGGGCTGATACCTGACGTGGAAAAAGATGCCAGAGTTGGACCCCGGCGTCGTCATGACGTCGGCCTTGAACTCGAAGTTCTCGATCTCTCCCTTGCTGATTGGCCTGACCAGAAACAGGTCGCTGCGTGGTTGTCCGTGGGCGACGATCGTCCCATCGCGGACACGAAAAGAGCCCTGCTTTCCGCCGGCCTTCCAGCCCTCCAGTGTTTTGCCGTCGAAGAGGCTGACCCAGCCGTCTGTAGTCTCCCCGGCGAAGGATGTGGCACAGGCAAGCAAGGCCATCGCGAACAGTGCAGACAATGCGATTTTCTTCATTACCAGTCTCCTTATGCATGGTTCGCTCATAGTTGTCCTGATAGCTCATGCCCGCCGTGGCCTTCAATACCCCATGGCATCGACGGCCGCCAGCACTTGGTGTGCCGTCTCTGACGGAATCTGTCTGGCAGTCCGTGCGTAACGCAGTCGGTCCGCAGTGCCCAAGACTGCGTAGACCTCGTGAGGCCAGCGACAGATGTCGCGGCATTGTCTTGGGTCAATCTGTTGGAGCATCGCGTCGACCGGGTCGATGATCGCGACCGGGCGCGGGGCGACCAGTCCTATGAGGTCCGGGAGATCGAAATCTCGGAGCGCGCCATTGATCCAGTAGTAATCGCGGATCGCGTAGTACTGAGAACCGACGATGGGCTTGTACGACGGCACCGTGCCCACACAGATCACTCCGGCAGGGCGGTCATCGAAGGCGACGGCCGTCAGTGCCCAAACGCCGCCCAGCCCTTCGCCCACCAACACGACCGGGCAAGCAGATAGATCTTCGCGGCTCCGTACGTAGTCCACCGCGCGGACCGCGTCGCAGGTCCTCATCGCCAGCATCGTGGTCCCAAATTGGGCGGCACGCACGGCAAACGTGTCGAAGCGGAACTGCCGACGGTCGTAGCGCGTCACCGGGCCAAGCTTCGCGCGATCGCGAGGATCGGTCTCGCCTGCGCCTCGCACATCGACCGCCAAAACAGTGAGTCCTTTGCGGACCAGCTCGATTGCCAGTGATGGTCGGTCCGCGTCGGTCGGCTTTCCCAGCTCCGAGACCAGCACAATCACGGGCCCGTCTGCCTTTTCTCGTGCGGGTTTCAGTAGTAGGGACGGCAAGACGATTTGATCCTCACGTTGGAAAAGCAGCTTCTCGGCCGAGAAGCCGTCGAATTCGAACAAGCCGCGCGTCGTGCACTCCGGCGGTGTGCGGTCCGCTGCCAACCTCAGTCCAATGCGGCGGGCGATCGCGGCCTTCAACCTGTCTCGCTGAGTGTCCAGCGATGGCCGGTCCCGCGGAACCGGGCGTGGGGGACGTAGCTTTTCGGCGAGCCGGGCGTTCAGCGACTGACCCGACTCGCCAGCCAGTTCGCGGAGCACGAAGCCAGTCTTCGTGCACCAGAGGTCTTCCACAGTCTCTGCATTCAGTGGCGGTTCCTTCGACCCTTCCTGTTCCCGCACGAACCACCGGTTGAGCCAGCCGTAGCACGGCTCGCGTTTGGGTTTCTTCATGTCGTGTTCGCCGTCGACTAGGACCATCTGGCAACGGTCTTTGCTGACGCCGAGACCTTCGTAGAAGCGAAGCATGTCAACCATCTTGCTGCGGTGGCCGGCCTCTTCTCCGGAGTCTTTGCCGACGACATACAAGCACGGCCGCGGCGGAATGAGACTCAGAATGTCGGCTCGCGTGACTTCCCGACCGGTCAGGTATGTTTCTTCCATGCTGCCGCCCGGATGCGCAGCCGCGCAGACCTTCACACGCCGGTCCACTGCCGTGATGAGCAGGGCCATGATCCCGCCGCCGGAATTGCCCACCGCCGCGATCTTCTCACGGTCGACTTCAGGCCGCGTCACTAGATAGTCGATCGCCCGCCTGCAATCCCAGGTGCGATATCCGGCCAGTGACCGCCCCACCAGCCACGAGGGGCGCCCAAGATAGTGATGCTGCGAAACGCACAGCGGCACCCGCGGCTGGCCTGTCTTGAGGTCGAAGTACTCGGAGCGTTCGCCCTGGCCCGTTGGATCCAGCGCCAACACGACGTAGCCTTTCAGTACAAGCCCCAGGCAGCACTCGTGGTAGAGACGAGCTGCCTTGCCGTCGCGTGCATGCCCGCAAGTGAACAGGACGCCCGGCAGTGGAAACTTGCGCCCTTTTGGAATGTAGACGTTGGCGGTGCAGAAGTAGCGAGGTTGACTCTCGAAAATCAGTTTCTCGATGACGTACTCCGGCCGGTCGATCTTCCCGACGATGCGCGCATTGGGCGGACACTTGGGTCCAAACTGACCGAAGAACTCATCCAGCCGCGCTCGGATTCGCTGCTGCCGTCGCTGCCACGCTTCCGGAGAACTGAGGGGAGCGAGTTCCGCCTCGCGCGTCTGCTTGGCTTCGGAGACACGCGCGTCGACGTAGTCGCCGAGCATCGCCCGCGCCTCGGCCCGATCGTTCGCGTTTTCGTAGAGACGCAGCGACGGCGTCACGGCCTCCTCTCCAATGGCCGAGACCGTAAAAAAGGCGAGCCTGTTCGCTGCCAAGATCGCACAAAATAGCAACGTGTGAAAACGCATAGAGTTTCTTTCCTTTTCCCTCTTCGGCCCTGTTCAGCGCGCTGTTGCGCCGTCCATCAGTTCATTTTCAAAAAGCCATATGTCCGTCTGGATTGGGTTTGCCGCCTTGTCCGCGAAACCTGGTACAAGAAGATCTATGTCGCCATCATTGTGTAGAAATGGCTCATTGGAGATCGAGTGTTCTGATCTATCTGACATATTGCCCTCCATTCTTGGATCTGATGGTTGTTTCGTGATTCAACCCCGCGGCCGTCCACGTCGTGTTTGACGCCTAGTCGACAATCTCCATCACTCCCAGCAAGTTGACTCCGTAGTGGCCTTCGCGGTCTTTCCACCAGACCGTGTCACGGTTGGCCGCGCGCACCGCGTAACGTGGATCCAGATGCAGACGCTCGTGGGCGTCGGGCAGCCAAAGGCCCACTCGATACCAGCCTGGCCCGACCATATCGGGCAGCCTTGAGGTGATGTCTACGCGGTGTCGGAGCGGCGCGTACGTGTCATCGTCAGGAGAGAACGGCTGCCATCGGCGGGGATCGGCGTCCTTGGCAGCGAACTCGATCACGCGGCCGTCGAAACCGACGAGCACGACGAAGACCGGCCGCGGGTTGTGCAGAGTAGAAAATCCCCGGTTGATCAACTCCACACCCACGGTGAGCTCGCCGCCAACGGACAACTGCCGCGGCATTCGCGCCTGCTGTAGCTCCAAGCGATAGCCCAGGTGGTCCTGGATGTACTCGAACCGAGTCCGCGAAACGGGGCTGCCGAAACTATCCTCGAAATACCCATCGGAGATCGGCATCTTCGCCTCGTGGAGTCGCCCCGGATCAACGGGAATGGCCAGCCAACGATCGATGGAGTAGTTCTCGCCCTCTCGGTACGAGTAGCTGTGTGCCAAACTGAAGCTGCTATAGTGGTGGAGCCGCATGTGGATCGCCGCGTTCAAACCGTCGACGCCCTTGCCCGCTTCCGCCATTCCGTCGAATCCTTGGTCAGACCAGAACAACTCTCCGTCAACCGGCAGGAATGCGCTTTCGCGAGTCATATAGTCGAACTCCGGATTCCCAGGACTGCCGAAATGCGGTTTCTCCGGCCAAGTGCCGCCATGGGAGCGCCGTGCCAGAAATCCGTCGTTGTGAAAGCCGATCCTCGCTGCCGGAACGGCGGTGTGAGCCGTCTTCTCGGTGACCTCCTCGAATGCATCGAACACCGGTTGGCTGAGCACCCATCGCTTGTACTTGGGCACGCGAACTTGTGTCATTCGATCTTCAGGCAGCGCTTCCAACACCTTCTTGACGATCGCCGCCAGGGCCTGATGGTCGTCTCGCTTGATGTGCGTGGCGCTGTGCCATTCGCCCCACGCGCCCACAAACCCGGCCTGCATCACGTAGATCACATCGGCATTGTCGCGGATGATCGGTCGCAATTGATCGATGTGCCGCAGCACCCACTCCAAAGTCGGCCCATAGTCAACGCCCCGATTGCTCTTCTCATACGCGAAGCGCAGTACGGCTTTGAGCCCGTTTCGACGGAGACTGTCGAGGCTTCGCTGGAGCAGATCGAGCTTCTCTTGCGGGATCGGCCGGTCGCCGAAATCGGAGAGGTAGCAGTATGCCTGCACCAATGTCAGCCCGAACGGCTCGTACGTCCGGGCGGCCAGGACCCACCACTCGTCGCTGTAGACCGGTGGAACCTTGCTGCGCAGGTGACTGGCTGGGCCCCACGCCGCCCCGTCCGGCGGCTCGGCGATCAGGGTCTCGATCCGGAAGCCTCGTTCGGGATTGCGCAGCCCCACACGTCCACCGGGATCGGTTATCCGGATGCCACGAAACTCGATCGTCTGGAGTGACTCCTCGGCCCATACCGTGCCTTCAAAGAGAAACGTGATGACTAGGGCGAGGCAGACCCGCCGTACGAAAGGTCGAGCCCATCTTGTGTAGTCCATGCTCACCTCCTATGAAGCCGTCGGGGGGCCGCCCCAGCAAGCAGCCACCGGCTTCGCTTGTCCACGTTCATTCAAGCCACTTCGATCTGACACGTCAGCTTCAGCGAGTGACGCGTCTCTTTGGATTTGGCCGCGATACTGATGCAAGGAACGGGATGGTCGCGATCGATGGACACCGTGACGGGTGCATCGGGCGGGATGTTCATTGTGAGTCTTGCCGCGCCGTTCTTGACGGTGACGCGGTTGCTATCGACTTCGGCATCGGCGGTCTCTTCAAAGTGGAACAACCATGTCACTTTGGCGCTCTTGGCGAGTTGGATTTCGTCCTTGATGAGAAGATCGGCGGATGTCTCGCCTGATAGTGTCACGGTTATCTGGCGGCGGTGGAGTTCGATACCGCTAGTGGGGCAACGAACGTCGACGCAGAGATGTTTCTCGTTGCCGAAGTCCTGAAGCCGGGTGATTTCCGCTCGGTTTTGCGGGCCGTGCCTCTGCCCTTTGCCGTCGACCAGGATGCAATTGTGGCCGATGGTTTCGCGATGATAGTTTCGTTTGCCACTCCAGTAGTCCTTGCTGTACGTCGGATGCCCCGAATCGACGATCAAGCCTCGGCCGCCGGCGCGCACGATGATTGTGCCCAGATCGTAGTGGCGATGAGTCATGGAGTTGTGGCCGGCGCGGATGGCCAACAGGATGCCGTTCGGATCTTCCAGATCAGACCGTAAAATCCCCCAGCCGGCGCCGTGGAAGGCCTTCGAGGGTACGAGGTCCGTCGGCGGCTTGGGATCCACGGTCGGGTCGCACCAGATGTACGCCAGCGGGTTGTCGCTCTCGAGTCGATCGACTTGCCACTGTAAATGCCCGTTGCCCCAGACGCGTGCCAGCCAGAGGAAAACCGGCTGCATCCGGCCGGCGTCCTCGATCCGCGTGTCGCCGAAGTCAACGACGTACTGGGAGCCTTGGATGCAGTAAAGCGGGAAGTAGCCGGTCTTCTCCAGCGGGGTTCGGCTCCGAAGCCCCTTCGGCAACCGATACATCTCGCCGACCCTTTCCCACTGCAAGCGGTCAGGCAACCGCCCGGCGTTTGCTCGAAGCGCATCCAGCAGCAGGGCCGCATGTTCCATCCCGAACGTCCAGTACCCGCCTCCTTCGTCGGTGCTGCCATCGTCGTTGATCCAGTTGACATATCGCCGAAGATGAAACACGCACTTCTCCAGAACCTCCCGATACACAGGCTCCTCGTCCATCAACAATAGTGCCATCAGGCCCGCGCCGGATACATCCACGGCAATGTGATTATTCACGCGGTCTTTGAAAAACGGGACGGGAACGGCCATGTCGTGCAACAGCGGCGCGACGGCTTTCCGTTTGTGGTGTTCGACAATCGTCGCTTTCTCCTCGCCGGAGACTGCCGCGCCGCACCAATCCAGATAGTGCGCCAGTGCCGCCGAGGTGATGCCCGTCATCAGGCTGTAATCGAGCGACCTGTCATGATCCGGATCTATCCAGCTCTCCCACTGAAGAATCGCGTCGATGTCCTGTTTGGCGCGGCGATGGAACTCGCCCCGCCCCGTCATCAAATATGCAAACGAACAGACTCGCACGATCGTCCGCCGCTTTTCGGCACACGACAGGAAAGCCGCCCAGGGCTGACTGAGATTTGGCTGAGGCGTCGGTTGATCCAGGCAGTCCTCAGCCGCCTGAAGAACGCGATCCCAGATGGCCTTCTTCGCATCCTTCGCCTCTTCTTTGAGTCTGGACACGTCATCGGGCCCGAAAAAGAGCATTGGGAGCTGCGAACCCGCCTGCGCCCTTTGGTCAGTGCGGGCGTCTGTGGTTGACTCGCACTCTGGCTCCTTTCCTTCTGCATGGTTCGAGGAAAAGCAAGGAACTGCCACACCGGTGGCGGCAAGTTTCACGAAACTGCGTCGAGAGAAGCCTATCGGCCTATCCATTGCGTTCGTCTCCTTCAAACCGAAAGCGTCATGGTTTCTGTGAGTTCATGTTTGCGTTTCTGTGCAGGTTCGTCGCGCGGCGAAGCGACACTGTTACGCGGCCTATTCGGGACAGATCTGCACCGTGTGCACACCGACGCCTGTCGGAAGCGTCAAGGTCTGACGAGCCGCCGGTGCGCGTTTCTTAACCTTGCCGTCTATCTTCATGCCGATCTGTTGGCCCAGTGGCTCTCGATAGCGGTCGGCAAGCTCAAGCGTCCAATGCGAGGGACGTTTGGCGAAGTGGCGGCAGTAGTGGTCGTCGTACCGGATCCGGATCACCAGCCCGTCGGCCGATAAAACGTCGATGTCACTGTGCAGATAGGCGCAGATCTCGTTGAAACCGATCCAGCGTTTGTCTTGTCTGGATTCAATCCAGTCCCTGCTGCTTGTCAGATCGAGGGCTCGCGAGCCAGTGACCTTTGCAGCAATCAAAGTGGCTGCAGGCATCTTTCTCAGCTCACTCAGGCGGCCTGTGATTTCTGAATCGCTCTTTTCGATGATGTCCAAGTCGTGGCATTGAAGCCGTGCCGGGATCATTTCGGGTATGCTGAAATGCACAAGGCGATCGTAGGCTATGTACTTCGTCGTCCAGCTAATGCCATAGCCCGCAATTGCCGCCATGCGCCCATTGCCGTGACGCAGACGCTCGTCGGTTCCAATCGGCTGAAGCGACACCGCCAGCGGCGCTACGCCAAATTGCCTCTTTATGGCGTCGTATCCGGTCTTGTAGAGGAACAGTGCGTCATTGGATGGAACCGGCACATCACGAACAAAGTCATAGGCCTCACTGTACCATGCGCCTCTGGCTCGTTCTCCATCCAACGGCGCATCCCACCAGGGTCCCGGCGGTG
>CAZURK010000246.1:0-23501 GCA_964623055.1 uncultured Pirellulaceae bacterium | reverse complement strand
TTTCATAGAGCGTCTTTTCGTTCTTGATATCGCGATGACATGTGCCGCCGGATCGAACGCGCAAACGTGTTGCGTCGGCCAGTGCACCTTTGAGCGTTTCGCCCCAACGATGGAGCACGGCACACGCGGTATTCTCCCGTCTGAATCCTTCAACGGACTCGTCCGACAACGCCGTGGATAGGACACGCAATGTGCGCAGTGCAGCAAGCGGTTGGACCGGCAACTGTGATACGGGCGACATGTCCGTGTCGACATATTCGAGTCGCTCAACTCCGCCCAACGGCGTTAGGTCGGCGACTTTTGTATGGGAAATCGCCAGAGCTTCTAGTCTGCCCAAGTCGCCTGCAAAGCTGATATCTTTCAATTGCCGGCACCAGCCGAGATTCAATCGCCGGAGATTCTGGAACTTCGCCAAAGTTGCGGAATTGACCAACGCTTCGCCGCTCAGGTCCAAGTGCTCCAACTGCGATGCTTCCTTCAGCCCGCTCACGTCGAATGGCTCTCTTCCTGCGGCACCGTACGCGAAAGACCGCAAATCGCGGCACGACTGCAAAGACGAGAAGTCTGTGAACACCTCATTCGACGAAGTGACGCGGATCTTCAAGTATCGGATGCCGGCAGGCAGCGGCGGGATTCGACGGCCGGGCTGGACCGCGGTCTCTTGCGTCAGCGTGATACACACTCGTTCCGGATCAACGTGTTTGAGCTTCTCGGCGACCACGTCGGACCAGTGATCCAGGCGAATGCCCCACAGCCCGCGTATCTCTTCATCGGACAAAGCCGCCAGCGGGTCGACGAGTACTTTCTCTCCGTCAACATAGTCCCAGTCGACATTGACACCGATGGTCCGGGATGGCTGGCCATCGACTTCCAGCACAAGCCGGTTGTCTTCCGTCCAGCTCGTCGTGATCGGCAGTTCTTGATCTTCGGGGACCCTCACCAACACTCGACCACTGAGGGCCAGTTCTCCCGGCTTAACCGATTCGCCGTCGGCCAAGTCTGGAATCACAAACGGCGACGGCTGGCCGACGGGTCCGACTCGGTTGGTGGCCGAACCCGCCGGTTTCTCGGTTGCCGGAGAACGCTGTGACGTACAGCCTGCGTTCACGATCACCGACAATACGACGCTCATACAGAAGAGATGTCGAACAACCATTCCTGAACTCCTTTTGGCAAAGGAAGGCAGACTCATTGTTCTCATTCTACGCAAATTCTCCGGGCTACTTGTAGATACCCTCCATCTGCCAAGCGTCGAGCGATTTCAGTTCGGCGTCTTGGCCTTGAGCACGGAGCGATACGCCGATGCTGTCTTCGCGGCCGGGGTAGACGCGTAGCGCCACGCATTGGTGGCCGTTGGCGAAAACCTCGACCACACTGCGATCGATGAAGACGCGCAGTTTGAGTGGTTCGTCCCTTGCGATGAAGACAGGGGCCGTTTCGGGTGCCCGTGAGCGTACGTCCGGCAGCACCGACGAGCGGGACGAGTCGATCGAGAGAAGGCCCGGCAGGATTCCTCTTCGGGAACGGTCGCGATACCCTCGTTCTTTGAAGAACATGATTCGCGTCACTTCTTCCTTATTGGGTGAGCGTAACACGTTCATCTCGATCATGGACGCGCCCCGCGGGGCGATCTCGGCGACGATTTCCATTGCGTTTCCCTGGATGTCCTCCAGCACAATCTCCTCGTTGGCTGGCAGGGGCGTTGCATCGACGTGTTGGTGCGCACAGCGCAATGATTCAACGTCGCCGGCCGGCTCGATCGCCAGTTGATCTCTACCCGTTAGCGTCAAACGCCGCGGTAGGGTCATGATCTGGTTCCAGCCCTCGGTCGGTTTCCCCGGGTTCATGTTGAAAATCACGATCACTCCGCCCTTGCCGTCGGGCGTAGCCGACGGCGCATGAACGCCGGCGGGGCCGTACGGCCCGAAGTTGAAATCGCCGCCGTGGGTGACGACGAATTTGTCGCGTTCCGTGTCGTAGTCGCCCAGCAGGTACTTGCCGCCGCTCATGTGGCTGAAGTGCAGCAGGATGTGTTGGTCGCCGATCGGCCAGAAATACGGACACGCCCCGTCGTCGCTAACCAGCGAATAACGATCGTTCTCGGCAAACGGATGCAGGTACTCCCAGGCGGCCAAATCCTTCGAACGGAACAGGAAGTTGGCTCGCACCGGTTTGCCGCCGGGGCCGGGCAGCGTGCCGCCGGACAGCGAGTAGTACATGTCGCCCTTTTTCCAGATGCACGGATCGAACACACGGTAGGGCAGCGGTGATCCGTCGGGATTTGTCATCGGTATGACAGCCTTGCCGGTCACCTTCTCCCAGTTCAACAGCAGCGGATCGCTGGACACGGCCACCATGTTGCCCACCCGCGTGCCGTGATACATGGCGATCACGCGATCCTCTTCGACCATCGTAGCGCCTGAGAAGCACTTGTCTTCCGGGTTCGGGTAGATGGCCAAGGGCAGATCGCGCCAATGGATCAGGTCGTCGCTGACCGCGTGTCCCCAGTGTTGGCGCGGGTCTTCCGGCGGGTATGCCTGATAGAACAGGTGCCAGCGCCCTTGCCAGAAGCAGAGGCCGTTCGGGTCGTTCAGCCGGCCTTCCGGATTGACGTAGTGGTAGATGGGCCGGTAGGGATCGTCGGCCATGGCCTTGCGCGACTCGCTCATCCGCAGCAGCAGCGGATTGGTCTTCAATTGGGCTTCCTGTTCCTCGAGCGTGTCGGCAAACTCGTATTGCGGGACCAGCGAGGTGCGGTCCAGGGAGACTCGTCTTGTGAAGTTGGGATAGGTCGCTTTGCGGGGTTCGTCAGACTGAACAATGTGATCGACATTGATGTGACCCCAACCGCCGGAGTGGTCATCAACGATTTGCAGCGTTGCCTGCTTACCAACCAGTTCCGCCACGTCCCACGAATACCAATCGATTACTTCCTCGTTCTTGTCATTCTTCAAGGCCGGGCCGACAACCGTGCGGACCGTCTTGTCGTCGACGAACAGGTTCATGCAGGTTCTCCCCTCATGATTCCCTGCGCCGATCAGGAAGTTGATGTGCTTCCGCCGGATCGTGAACGGTGGTGATGTGAGCCTGCCGGCTGGCATATCCCCGCCAAGGAAAGAGTTCACGAGCCCCTTACCCAAATGCCCGACAACTCTATTCCGAGGCGAGACGTTAGCTTCGGCCGGCTTGTCGCCAAAGGCTTCGCCTTCCACCTTCCATTCGCCGTAGGTGTCGCCCTCGAAGTCGGCGATCACTATCTCGTCGTGCACAGGCGGCTGATCACTTTCCACAGAAGCGTCCAAAGCCCACAAGAAGCATGAACAGACAAACGTAACGGTCAGGAACCAATGGGGATTCATGGGTCGCCCTTTCAAATTGTTGTTTGGCGATTAGATCGTTCCGCCGTAGGTGAATCGCGATGATTTTGCCAAACAGTCATTTTGCACAAAGAAGACGAAGCAAAATTATCCTGGGCAAAATCATCATGCAACTGTCGGTTTTGATCAAGCCTCACCCGCCCGAGTGCTCAGATAATGACCGCGCCTTGCCTCTTCAGCGTTGCACGAAGCTCCTCTGTGTCAATGCCATCCACGTCGGCGCCGGAATCGAGTGCGAGCCAAGCGGCAACGCCGACGGCCTGGCCCATTTGGTTGCAGTTCACCACGACTCGGACTGCGCCCAACCGCGCGGCGGCCACGGACGTTCCGGCGAACGTGCCGGCTGCGGCCACCGCCGGTAGCCCTTTGAGAAAATCGCGGCGTGGAAGCTTCGTTCCCATCGTCCTATCTCCTCGCCTCCAGAGAATATGTTACGTTGTGGTTGACTCGACCCTGGGAGGCCGATCATACCATAAGGGGGAGGGCCATGGCGAATAAGCCAAGAATACGACCCTGTGTGGGCATTCAGCTTGACATGCCATACGAAAGAAATACGCTAGCCCGGTGGGAATGGGGTGAGGATTTCTACAGGGAATAGTGTACAATATCGTTCTCACTCTTGACCGAAAACACACCAATGAACGGCTCTTGAAGGATGAAGAGAGCCCGGCGCGTTGCGATCCTCTCGCGACATGCCTAAGATCATCGGCGAGGTGATCTATGGGGACGTGCTCGAGCTTTACGGTTGTCCTGACAACGATCTTGGCCGCGGCCAGTCCGGACGGGGCCTCCGTCGACATCTTTGAAAGCCAGACTGAACTGGCTCAGCGAAACGAGATCGACCAATTGGTCTTCGCACGTCTGGACCAGTTGGGGATTCCGCCGGCGAATCTCTGTTCGGACGAGGTGTTCGTCCGCCGAGTCTATCTGGATGTGATCGGCACACTCCCCACCGCCAAAGAGACATCGCAGTTCCTGGACGACGCCGACCCCGACAAACGCAGCAAGTTGATTGATCGCCTGCTCGAACGAGACGAGTTCGCCGACTACTGGACAATGAAATGGGCCGATCTGTTGCGAGTAAAGGCCGAGTTTCCTATCAACCTATGGCCTAACGCCGCGCAGGCCTATTACCGTTGGATCAACGATTCGGTCCGCGCGAACAAGCCCTACGACGAATTCGTTCGCGAGATGCTCACCTCCAGCGGCAGCAATTTCCGCGTCTCACCAGTCAACTTCTATCGCGCAATTCAAGGCAAGGAACCCGATGCGATCGCCAACGCTGTAGCCCTGACGCTAATGGGGGAACGAACGGACAAATGGCCGAAAGACCGGCTGGACGGGATGGCGGTTTTCTTCTCGTACGTCGGCTTCAAGACGTCGAGAGAATGGAAAGAGGAAATCGTCTACTTCGACCTTGAAAAAGTATGGAAAGAACCTTCTGGCGATGCGCCCCAGGCAGTGTTTCCCGACGGCACGACAGTAGAGCTTTCTCCGGAGCAAGATCCTCGCCAGGTTTTCGCCGACTGGCTCATCCGTCCCGATAACCCTTGGTTCGCGCGCAACATCGTCAACCGCGTCTGGTACTGGCTGCACGGGCGCGGGATTGTTCACGAGCCGGACGATTTCCGTCAGGGCAATCCGCCGAGTAATCTCGAATTGCTGGCCTTCCTGGAGAAAGAACTGGTCGCGGCCAAGTTCGATCTGAAGCACATCTACCGGCTGATCTTGAACTCGACGACGTACCAGCTTTCGTCGGTCCCCAAGTCCAAAGATCCCAAGGCGGCTGCCAATTTCGCGTACTATCCGGTCCGTCGTTTGGAGGCAGAGGTGCTGATTGATGCCCTTTGTCAGATCACTGGGACCACGGAGAAGTATACCAGCCCCATTCCGGAACCGTTCACTTTCATCCCGGAGAATCAGCGGTCCATCGCACTGGCCGATGGCAGCATTACAAGTTCCTTCCTGGAGATGTTCGGGCGCCCGCCGCGTGATACCGGGCTGACGTTGGAGCGAGAAAACAAGCCCACGCCCGCGCAGCGACTGCACTTGTTGAATTCGAGCCATGTGCAGCGGAAGCTTGAAGGTGGCGACAAGATCCAAAATGTGATCTACTCGAATCGGAGCCCGGAAGAGATCGCTAAACGGCTTTACCTGATGATCGTGTCCCGTCTTCCCACCCAGAGAGAATTGAAAGTCGTGGCGGAGTATTCCCAGTCCGATGTTGTCGAAGGGCGTCAGGGCTTGCAGGATGTCGCCTGGGCCTTGGTCAATAGCGCCGAATTCCTCCACCGGCATTAGGAAGAAATCCGAAGTACATATTTGGAGTCTTAAGCTCACAACCTCCAACAGTAAGGTGAGACCATGAGCACAGAACACTCGTCGATCCCCATTACCTTGAACGTGGACGAAGGAAATCAAGGAACGCCGATCGACCGGCGAGAGGCGCTCCGCCGAGGATTACTGGGCGCGGGTGGCCTGCTGATGGCCGACCGTCTGGCGGCATCCGCAGCGGCCTCCCCGGAATCGTCCAAGGGGAAAGCCAAGGCCGTGATCCAGATTTGGATGTGGGGTGGCCCGTCCCATCTGGACACCTTCGACCCAAAACCGAATGCCGGGTACGACTATTGCGGTCCGCTGAGCGAAACGATCGAGACCAATGCGGACGGTGTCGTGATCAATGCGACGCTCCCGTTGCTGGCCCAGCAGGCGGACAAGTACTCGATCATCCGCAGTATGACGCACGGAAATAACGGCCACGAAACGGCCGCATACCTGGTCCAAACGGGGCGCGAACCCGGCGGCAAGCTGGTCTATCCGTCAGTCGGAGCTGTGGTTTCGCTGTTCAAGGGCTACGAAGCCGGCTACGACCGGATGATCCCGCCCTACGTCGTCGTCACGCAACCGCAAGGGCGATTCTCCGAGGCGGGCTTCTTGGGATCGCGTTACAAGCCTTTTGCCACTGGCGGCAATCCCGCAGCGCCGCAGTTCGTCGTCGAGGGAGTCGTGGCCGACGGCATCACGCGCGAGCGTCAAGAAGGCCGGCGCGAGCTACTCCAGAAGCTTGATGCCTTGAACCAAGCCGTGGACGATGATCCTGTATTGGTGGCCTCAAAGAAGGGCGAAAACCGGGCCTACGATCTGATCCTTGGTGACGAAGGGAAGGTTTTCGACCTGAACGAGGAGGAGGACGAGGTTCGGCTAGCATATGGACGGAACGAGTTCGGCCAGGCATGCCTGCTGGCGCGTCGGCTGGTCGAGCAAGGTTTTCGTTACGTCACCATCAACTCCCGCGGATGGGACACGCACAGGGGACACTTCACAGCAATGCGACGGCGCCTACCGCAAGTGGACGCGGGTATGTCGACGCTGCTGAAGGAGCTTTCGGAGCGAGGCCTCTTGGACAGCACGATCGTTTGGTGGAGCGGCGAGTTCGGCCGGACGCCGAAAGTTGACTGGCAACCGCCCTGGGACGGCGGCCGTCACCACTTCGGCAGAGTCTTCTCTGCGGTGGTCGCGGGAGGCGGGTTCAAAGGAGGTCATGTGGTCGGGTCGACGAACGCCACGGGCGAGGAAGTCAAAGATCGTCCCGTCTACCCAGTGGATCTGATCTCCAGCATGTACGAATTGCTCGGCATCGACCCGGACGGAACGATGCCCAACCCACAAGGCCCGCCCGTCCGCATAACCGCCGCCCCAGACGAAGGCGTGAAGATGGGTGGAAGACTGAGGGAGATCATGTGACGCGGCAAGGAGAAGCTGTTGGAGAACCCGCAGGAGGCAATATCCCAGTTACACTAACCCGAAGCGCAAGCGAGGGAGTCCGTTGTCCCTCCCTCACACTCCTGTTGCGCCTGGTTTTCCTAGGGAAAGAAAACCGTGACACGAGATGCGGACCGGCCCAATGAACCTCCAATGCCGGATCCGCTCGCGTATTTTCTCACATGGCCGACTTATGGTACTTGGCTTCCTGGCGATGAACGAGGGTGGGTTGAGTATCGGCGCGGGTGGAAGCTGCCGGACCCGATCCGGAAGCTGGAAGCAGAGGCTCGCATGACCGAAGATGCCTGCATCCTTGATGCCGAACAGCGTCTTCTCGTGGAAGAGACCATCAGGGATCACTGCCGGATTCGCGGTTGGGAATTGTGGGCGGTGAACTGTCGAACGAATCACTTGCATGTTGTCGTAAGCGCCGACCGACATCCTGACGATGTACGCAAACAGTTCAAAGCATGGTGTACTCGCCGTTTGAAGGAAAACGAACGAATGAGGCGATCCGGAACCAAGGACACCGTGCGCGAAAACTGGTGGGCGGAACGCGGCAGCCGCCGATACATCAACGACGAGGTAAGCCTCGAAGCCGCAATCCTGTATGTACTAGATGGCCAGGACAAACACTGACGCGAAGCGCCAATGCAAGACAGAAGGAGTCGCCACTCCGTTCCCTCGCTTGCGCTTCGGGTTGGTATTGGATCGTGGGGCCCGTAATTCACTTTCTGCGAGGTGCATCATGTCTCGAGTGTCTCTCCTCCTCACCGTGACAGTTTGCCTGACCTTCGCTTCCACCGTCTCTGCCCAGCAGACTCGGCCGCGGATTGGATACATCTATCCGGCCGGAAGCCGGCAGGGGGCGGAATTGGAGCTGATCGTCGGCGGGCGGAACCTGGCGGGCGTCGCCACGGCCTCCATATCTGGATCCGGCATCGACACGTTTGCGTTCGGCTACAGCAATCCGGAGAATCCGCCGACGCCGGCTATCGCAGAGACCGTCACCGTGCGCGTGACCATCGCTGCAGACGCCAAGCCTGGGCCCCGGGAATTACGGTTGGAGACGCCGGCCGGGCTGTCGAACCCGTTGGTCTTCCACGTAGGCCAACTGCCCGAATTCCGCGAGGCCGAGAAGCGCTCGGCCACCTCGACCGAAGAGGTGATGGACATCGCCCTGCCCTCGGTGGTTAATGGGCAAATCATGCCCGGCGACATCGACCGGTTCCGCTTCAAGGCCAAAAAGGGGCAGCGGTTGGTCTTCGCCGTTAGTGCACGGGAGTTGATCCCGTACCTTCCCGACGCTGTCCCCGGCTGGTTCCAGGCTGTTCTGGCGCTGTTCGACGCGAAGGGCAACGAGTTGAAGTTCGCCGATGATTTCCGCTTCCACCCCGACCCGGTCCTGGCATTTGAAGTCCCCGAAGATGGTGAGTACACAATCGCGGTTTACGATAACATCTTCCGCGGACGCGAGGACTTCGTCTATCGCCTGGCCGCGGGCGAATTGCCTTTTGTCAGCGGAATCTTCCCGTTGGGCGGCAAGGCCGGCTCGCCGACGAACGTCGAGATGCGGGGCTGGCACTTGCCGGAGAAACAGCGGATCATGGATGTTTCCACGCCCGGCACCTATCCCATTTTCGTCCGCAAAAAGCACGACGCGCTCTCCGAGCGGAAGCTCGACCTGATGATCGATTTGGAGCTTTCGACCGACGCCAAGTCGGTCTCCAGCACCGAGTCGGTCTCCAACCGCGTCCCCTTCGCCGCCGACAGGCTGCCGGAATGCCTGGAAAAGGAACCGAACGATGCGCGAGAGAGTCCCCAGCAAGTCGCGCTGCCGATCATCGTCAACGGAAGAATCGACGCCCCCGGCGACTGGGACATATTCCGTTTCGACGGTCGAGCCGGACAGACAATCTTTGCCGAAGTCCATGCCCGGCGACTGGGTTCGCCACTGGATTCGGTGCTCCGTCTGACCGATGCGAACGGCAAGCAACTCGCGTTCAACGACGAACACGAGGACCCTGGAGCGGGGCTGGTCACGCACCACGCTGATTCTATGCTCCGCGTCGAGTTGCCCGCTGACGGGACGTACTTCGTCCACTTGGGCGACATCCAGCAGCACGGCGGCACCGAGTACGCATACCGACTGAGGATCAGTCCTCCGCGACACGATTTCGAGCTTAGAATCGTGCCATCCAGCATCAACATCCGCGGTGGCGGGACGGTGGCGTTGGCTGTCCACGCATTGCGACGAGACGGCTTCGACGGAGATATCGACTTGGCGTTGAAAGATGCCCCGCGGGGCTTCAAACTGCATGGGGCCCAGGTGCCGGACGGCCAAGACCAAGTCCGGCTAACGCTCTCCGCCCCGCCGATGACTAAGAAAAGAGTAGTCACGCTGGCACTCGAAGGCCGCGCGACCATCGACGGACAGCAGATCGTACGACCGGTCGTCCCTGCGGAAAACATGATGCAGGCATTCATCTATTGGCACTTGGTACCCGTCAACGAGTTAAGCGCGATCGTATCGGCGGGGGCGGGCACGAACACGACGGTAAGGATCCTCGACGAGCTTCCGATCCAGATACCGATGGGCGGGACGGCTGCGATTCGGATGCGAGTGCCGATCGGCCGAACCTTTGACAAAGTCCATCTGGAACTGGACGAACCGCCCGAGGGCATCACGATCGACAAAGAAACATCGGACCGCCAAGGCACAGAAATCGTCCTGAAATGCGATCCGGAGAAGGCAAAACCGGGCCTTAAAGGAAACCTGATCATCAACGCCTTCGCGATCAGATCCGAAGGCCCCTCAAAAGCCAAACCACAACCACGCGGCCGCCCCACTCCGTTAGGCATGCTGCCCGCAATCCCCTTCGAGATCGTCGCCGCGGACTGATTCCGCCGGTCTTTTCTTGCCAGGAATTGTTGACGAATCGCCTGTAGTCACGTCAGTATACAGAAAGGCGTGAGGAACTACTGGCTCCCCAGTTTCTTCATTCCTCACCGAGTCTGCCTTGAAGTCGGCAACATATCGCGAAAGTCGCATCCATTGTGGTTGACGTGGAGTAAACAGATGTTCTTGGTTCTATTGATACCGAGTTTGGCTGCCGCCCAGCCTGATCCTCATGCGATCGAACTGCCACAGCACTTGTTGCTTCTGGAGTTGCGGACGATCGTTCGAAACGAGGCATGGCTTGGCGACTTGGGAGTCCGAGCCGACCAGCGCGCAGAGCTTATCCGTTTGCATGATGAAATCTATCCTACCAGCCCTTCGACGGCTCAACGCAAGAAGCGCAAGAGACGACCACGATACGCGCCACACCAATGGCAGCGGAGGCTGGCGGAGATTGAGCTAGAGGTGCGCAACGTCTTCACCGACGCTCAATTTGCGCGACTCAAGCAATTGCTGTTGCAGGATGAAATGCGCAAGAGTGCTTTCAAGCCTCTGCTGCTGCCTGAAGTGGTGCAGCCGCTCGATGGACTGCAATTGTACGACCTGACATCCGCCGTCTATCGAGAATGGAAGATTTACTTGGCTGGCCGGAAAGCAAGAGAGAAGGAGTTGAAGGCGGCTATGCTGGCGATTCTCACACCCGAGCAGCGCGAAAGATATGTCGAGCCGGAAGGCACGTACGATACGTCGTTAGATCCGCTCGCACAGCGTGCGGCACGACTCGCTGAGTTGCTGTCGCCTCCTCACAACCTGCAGCCATTCGAGCCACAGCCGGTGAGTCAAGACCTTGACAAGCCGCCACTGCTCAGGAAGGCGATCGCGGAGTCGCTTGGCTTGACTGACGAACAACAAGCCAAGCTGCTGGCCGTCTACGAAACCAAATCGGTGGAATTGGCCAAACGTGACGATGCAGCGTATCAACAGCATTTGGACGCCTTGCTGGCGTCCATACCGGCGGAAGCCCGAAAGCGATATCAATCGCTTGTTGGTGAGCCACCGCGCAAGTAAGGCCTAT
Source organism: uncultured Pirellulaceae bacterium (assembly GCA_964623055.1). Lineage (GTDB taxonomy): Bacteria > Planctomycetota > Planctomycetia > Pirellulales > Pirellulaceae > JADHUC01. Next base: position 12,388 of record CAZURK010000246.1, on the reverse strand, counting down.
TCTCCCAGGCAGTACAGGTACTTATCTGAGCGCAGGAGAATGCGGTTGCCCGTCACGGCGGGGCTGCCGTTGAAGAGGCTGCGGTCGCCGAGTTCGTTCATGGCCAGTTGCTCGAATTCGGGCTTGCCGGCCAGTACGAACGTTCGCCTGTTGCGAGTGACGTAGTAGAGGCGCCCTTCTGCCAGAATGGGCGATGCATAAACCTGACCGGCTCCGTCCAGTCGCTGTTCGTATACGACGTCGCCGGTGTCGGCCTTCGCGCAGAAGGCGACGCCCAACTTCTCGTGCATCCAGTACAGATGGCCGTCCAGATACACGGGGGACGTGACATTCGACCCCTTCATGCTGGTCCACAGTCGATGCGTACTGGTCACGTCGCCGCTACCGCCGGCTCGCACGGCTAAGCCGGCCACGCCCGATCGGCCGCCAAGGTAGTAGACGATCCCATCCGCAGTCACCGCTGTGGGGACCATGTACCAAGTGATGTTGGTGTCGCACGACCACAACGATTTGCCTGAATCGGGATCAAAGGCCAACACCTTTCCATTCGTCGCCACGACCAGTTCGTCCCGGCCCGACTCGGCCGTGACGATCACCGGTGTGTTCCAGGCTTCGCGAATCCCGCCGGCTCGCCACTTTTCGTCACCAGTCTTCCGGTCCAGCGCGACCAGCGACTCGCTTTCCACGCTGGCGTTAATGAACACAAGATCCTTGTACAATACCGGCGAAGCGGCGGTTCCCCAGCCACTGGTTCTTGAACCTACATCGGCGTTCCAGACTTGATTGCCGTCGTGGCCATACGCGAAGACGCCGGACTTCCCAAAGAATACGTACACGCGGTCCGCGTCGGCAGCGGCTGTGTTGGCCGCGTAACCGTGATCGCGGATGCTCTTTTCTTCCGGCAGTTTTGCTGGAACGGCTTCGTCCCAGATAGTGTCGCCGTTGTCCAGACGAAGGGCGATCAAGTGCCGTTTCAGATCGTCCAGACTGCCTCCTGGTTGATCGGGAACAAAGTACCCCGTGTAGCAAGTCACGTAGATGCGATCGCCGAAGACTATCGGACTCGACGCGCCAGGGCCCGGAAGGGCTGTCTTCCAGGCGATGTTTTCGTTATCGCTCCACGTCACGGGAAGCCCCGTCGCATCACTCGTTCCCATGCCGCTAGGCCCGCGAAACCTCGCCCAATCGCCGGACGAGGACGAAGACGCAGCGGACGTTGCTCGCCCAGAGCGCTGATCACCGCAACCGAGCGACAAGAGTGGCAGCCAAACCATCAAGACGATTGCCCGCGGCCAGTTGCGAGCCGCAATCGCGTGATTGATAGAGTGCATTGTTTTGAATCTCCAGTACAGGAAGATGGTTCGTGGGTTCTGCAGATGGCAACATCATAGTCGAATAGGAGTAATGACTCCAAGTTGGGCAGCGACGTAGCCACGGTGGTTGTGTAGTGCCACCGTCGTGATATTGTTGGCATCTTCTGCACCGATGCCAAGGCGGGTATCCGCGAGGCTCGCCCAGACGAACAGGCCCACTCCGACATGTTTCATCCGTGTCTCTTGTCTGTGACAATAATGATCGCTGGCGGTTACCGAAAGGAACTCACCCGATGAAACGCCTCGTTTTTTCCGTGCTGTTTGCCGTTTGTGCATTCGCAGCCGCCCAGGCTGCTGATAAGGCACCGTTTCGCGTTCTTTTCAGTAACGATACGACGAACATCATCTCGAACGTGAGTCCTTTCCACAAACGCGGTGAGTCGTTTCGGCCTGAAATGCTCGAAGCGAGCGTCGACGAGACCGCGGGTTGTGTCGACGTGCACATGCTGCAGCCCGGGGGCGGATGGGTGCCGTGGTGGAAAAGCGAGGTATGCCCTGCCGACGAGCATTACCGATGGCTGAAGGAGAAAGCACGCGTACCCATCGACTCGATCGGCCAGTACATGCTCGACGGTGGAGATCTGGTAGAGGTCTTCGTCGACCGTTGTCGGCAACGGGGCATCGTGCCCTTCGTCTCGCTTCGATTGAACGATTACCACGGCAACGAGTACGCGGATCTGATCATGGAGCGAGCCCGCGGAGGCGATGACGCCGGCAGCGGCAAGCCGGGCGTGCAGGGCTGCTGGCAGAGTCGTTTCTATTTGGAGCATCCCGAGTACCGCATCGAAGTTGACCCACCAGAGTACAAGAACAACCCGGACAAGCTCGCGTTCCGTCGCGACCACCGGCTTCGGTACCAAATCCGGGTGAATCGCGTCTTCAACTGGGCGATTCCCGAGGTGCGTGAACACAAACTCGCATTGATTTCCGAACTGTGCGAAGGGTACGACATCGACGGTTTCGAGTTGGATTTCATGCGCCACGCACGCTACTTCCGTCTGAACGAGACGACGCCGGAACAACGAATCGAGATCATGACGGATTTTGTGTCACGCGTGCGGCAGACCCTCGACCGAACAGCCAAGACCGGACAACGTCGCTGGTTGTGTGTGCGCGTGCCGTTCAGGATACGGCGTCACCCGGATCTAGGCATTGATCTGCGAGAATGGGTCGACGCTGGCGTGGACATGATCAACCTGTCGTGCCACTTCGTGACCGAACAGCAAAGTGACTTGGCCGAAGTGTGTCGTATGGTGCCCGAGGCCACCGTCTACCTCGAAACGACTTACGTCAACCACCGCTACCCCAAGCCAACTGGGCCACGGATCTCGGCCAACGAATTCTATCGCAAGATGACGGCCGAGCAATTCACCACCGCCGCCCATTTAGCTTACACTCGCGGGGGCAGCGGCGTTAGCGCGTTCAACTTCGTTTACTACCGATCACTTGCAGAGGCGGAATCGAGATGCGAGCCGCCCTTTGATGCCCTGGCCCGACTGCGCGATCCCGATTGGGTTGCCCGGCAGCCGCAACACTATTTCACGACGCGTTGCGGCAATCCCAGTTGGCCATCACTGATGCGCACCGATTCAAGAGCACTGCGGGCCGACCGGCCGGTCAAGATCACCCTCAACATGGCTCCACCTGCCAATGGCTGGCAGACCGGCGGCCGGCTTCGCGTGCAATCCAAAACGAGCGTCGGAGACAGGCGAATCGTTGTGCGCTTGAACGGAACGATGCTCGAAACCACTCCCGATGTATCCGAACCATACGCTAACCCATATCCCGATGGCCTCGGTTCTCCAGAAACGTTGCGAGCATGGGTTGTTCCAGCGGACCGGTTACGGGACGGTCTGAATGCCATCGAAATTGAAATGGTACAAGGCGAGCCCCTGGTGCTGTCATTCGTTGATCTTGCCGTGAGATAGATCTCGTTTCGAAGTGTGTTACGGATTGCGGAGGACGATATGGTTATCCAACGCGGAATGGCTGTTTCGACTTGGCTCTTCCTCTGTGCACGCACGGCTTTGGGGGCGGAGGTGGATCCGCTGCGCGAGATCTTCTACGCCCCGTTCGACGGATCGCCGGATGCCGTAATCGCTCGAGGTTTGGGCAAGCCGTACCAGTTCCGTATCAATGCGTACGAAGACGGCGTCGTCGGCAAAGCTGCACATTCGGTGAAGCGGTACAACGGAATTCGCTACGACGGGCGCGGGAACATCGACTTGGACCGCGGCACGTTTGCCCTGTTCTACAAGCCGCTGTTTCAGCCGGACGTATCGGCTTGGCAGTCGCTGTGCGGCGTGAGTACCGATGTCGAAGGCTACTGGGCCGGCGTGATCCAGTTCATGAACAAGAAGACGATGGGCAAACGGAACACATTTGCCTTGCACTTCTTCGACATAGGGCGCACCACGCCTGTGCTGGAATTCGAGCCGATCTACCAGCGCTGGCAGAAGGATCAGTGGCACCATCTGGCTGTGGTGTGGGATCGCCACGAAGGCATCACTATCTACGAGGACGGCAAGCGGGCCGCGAGCAATTGGGGCAAGTATCGCTGGGCGTGGAACCAGGCCCCGCGCATGCTGGTCTTCGGCAACTGGCAGTACTCGACAGCGCCGTTCGCCGTGGACGAAGTCCACATTTACGCTTCCTGTCTGACCGATGCCCAGGTCGCACAACTGGCCAAAGGGGGAAAACCTACGGGCGAACCCATCGCCATTGCATCCCCCGCCGAGCGGCGTCCCGCGGAACTGGCTCGAATGGGATGGGCGCCGGAGGATCTGGCCGAGATACCCGCGGTGAAATCCGGCAACGCCATCCGATTCACTTTCGCGCGCGTCATCCGTGCGATCGACGCCAAACGCCTCGTCGCCCAGCCGTTCGAAGGACTGTTGCAGAGTTGCTGGCCACTGCAAAAGTATGGTGCATCGACGAAGGGCCGAAATCTCGAAATCCACTTTGCACCAGAGCAGACATTCGATCGCGTGCGGCTGTTTGCTCATCAGCCATTCTCTGGCCGCCTCCTGGAAGTACTTCCCGGCGTCGGCTCTAACGAGCTTACGAAGATCGACGCGCCAAGACCGACGTGGCGAGCCCGGTTCGACAACCTGCGCAGTGATCGCCTTGTGATCCTCGAACGCGACGGAGGCTCTCTGGGGCAAGTGGATTTCTATTCCGTGGACTCGGCTTCGAAGCTTCCCGAGAAACTGCAGCCCTATCGTGCATTCGCTCGACTGGATCGCATGCCCACATCGTTGGCCGGACGAGCCGCTTTGGGCGATACGCCCGCCCGGTTTGACAACCCGGTTCGGGCCACCACCGAAGAGACCAAGCAGTGGACCAGCCAGTCACCCGCGTTCGGCGGCTTTCAGCTTCTGACACCGATGTTGACTGAGCCCACGGTCATGGACGGCGTCATCCTGAAGCTGGTAACGGAAGGACTCACAGAGCCAACGCCCGTGCGTATCGTGGTCAAGGAGCCGGTCCTTCCCCAGCGCCAATGGCTGGCCGCAGACGTTGTCCTGCAGCCCGACGATCAGCCGCGTCAGACATTCACCGCCTACCTGACCGGTCGTCCCGTGGTGAATCACCCGAAGCGTGCGCAGGAGTTTCGAGACAAGGACCATACAGAACCCGGTCGCGAGGTTGCCGTGCTAGTCACGGCGGCCAACCCGATCACTTGGGTGATGGGTGACGGCGGTTGCGGCCTGAGCCTTTGTTTGGCCGATATGGAGACCGCATTGCCGACCGCCATCGAAGACCAGATCGAATACGCCCGCGAGGCATACGCCGAGCACAACGAGGGTCACATCTGGGACAACATCGCGCCGCCTGGCTGGGGCAGACTGTACTATCCGCTCAAGTGGCTCATGGCGTATGGCCCCGACGAGCGCGCTGTCATGCAGTTGGCCGATCGAGTCGGCTGGCGGAAGGAACCGTTGCCGTTCGAGGAACCCACGAACGATACCGGCGCACCGGATTGGGCCTTCTGGCAAATGCAGGCGATGAACGAGTGCAAACGCATCGTCCACTGGATTATCGACAACCGCCAGGTCGAAAACGGCGAGTTAGGCGGCGTATGGGGCGACGACACCGACATGCTGGAATACTGGAGCGACTATGCCCTGGCCTGCGACGACGACCGGAAGATTACGAACGCGTTACGCCGGTTCTGGCACGGCGTGTACGAGCATTCGTTGGTCGAAGGCGTGTCGCGCACAATCCGCGACAACTTGCACAGCTATGAAGAGGGCATGGGGTGCATCTCGCATCAACTTCTGGTGGACTACGGCGATCCCACGGCCATCGAGCACGTGATGCGGGCCTGCAGTCACTACTATCCGAAGTGGATGACGAAGAACGACGACGGCACATACAGTTTTCGATCCAACTACCTCGGTTATCCCGGTGTATACACCGAGGGCAGAATGGGACGGGACGTCTCGCGCAACGGCCTGTTGCTTTTCCCGGCAGCGTATCTCACGTGGTACAACCGTCACCCCGAGGCGACGCAGTACGTCCTGAACTGGAAACTGTCGCCAGAAGCCGGCGGCCTCGTGGGCGACGCGTACCTGCGTCTGAAATACCCGGACGACGAAGATCGCATGAAGCACTATCTGGAGCGCGTCAAGAAGGGCGAACCTCGCACGCGGCCCTTGCAGTTGAACGCACTTCTGGACGAAACCGGAATGCGAGACGAGTGGAGTGAATGGCTGGTCAAAGGCGCGCGTGCCAATTCATGGCGGTTCTTCTCGGGCGGGCTGCCCAAATACGCCGGCTACTCACCACGAATGACCGAGTACTTCTGGCTTGCCTATCGCGCAACGGGCGACATGGACTATCTGATTCAGTCCTACAAACAAGCGTGCATGTTCATCAACAATCAGGACTGGCTGTACACGGTGGCGCAGCCCTCCACCGACCGCATCCCATTGCCGCGCACCTCGGTGATCCGAGCCCGCCTGGGATCACTGGCCGTGCAACGCGGGGCAAGCGGGCTCTTCTGGCCGCGACACGGGCTGAGCTACACCAAAGGCTCGCACCAGGTCGCAGCCCTTGTCACGCAGAACACCGAGACAGCACTGCAGGCCCGTTTCTACTGTTTCGCGGACAAGAACCACGATCTGGGACTACGCGTCTGGCGTCTGTTGCCCGGCACGTACAAGGTGATGCTCAGCCACGACCGCAACGACGACTGCGCGGCCGAGTCAGTCATCTCGGAGCAGACCCTCGCACTGGATCGCGGGGCTTTCATCAACCTGACCTTACTACCACGACAGAGCAGTATCTTGAGCATCGAGGCCATCAAGACCTTCCAGCCAGCGTGCGACCTCCCGGACCCCGCCATCGGCCCCGCGGACCTACATCTGGAAAGCGGCGGCACGTTGCACATCAAGGTCCACAACGTGGGCACCAAATCCGTGGAGAATCTCTCAGTCCGCGTGACCGACGTCCAAACGGGAACTATCATCGGCGAGGCAATCGTCGAGACGATTCCACCACCGCTTGACCTCCAACCGAAAACCTCGCTCCTGGCTATCCCAAATGCCGACGCCCTCTCGAAAGGCGCGATCGCCGTCGAACTCGATCCTCATGGAAGACACCCCGATTTGAACCGCTACAACAACCGGGTAGTGTTCAAGCATTGAAGAAAAAAGGAGGCGGTCTGTGCTATCCAGCAGGGAACTCGAAGCGATCCGTCAGTAAGTTGCTCAGATTGGCGCACGTCACGCGGTTCTCTCGTTCTACGTCCACAAGCAGAACTGGCAAATCCGTACGGAATTCGACCAACACTTGACGGCACGCTCCGCATGGTGGCAGAGCTCCGGGTGAAGCCAGCGCGAGCAACTTGAATTCCCGCTCGCCTCCGGCGATGGCGTTGAACGCGGCGACACGTTCGGCGCACATGGTCAGGCCGAACGACGCGTTTTCCACGTTGCAGCCAAGAAAGATCCCCCCGCTTGTTTGTAGTGCGGCGCCAACTTGAAGACGCGAGTGGGGCGCGTAAGCATGTTGACAAACCTGAATCGCGGCTTCGATGAGACTTAGCTCCTGCTCTTCGTTCACGGTTCAACTCGCTCGATGATGAGTGGATTTTCCATAGGAGGCGATTGCCCGATCGATATGGCCCGATCAAGCATGGGTTCGACGCGGGAAACGGCATCCTGGGGTGCGAAAACTCGCACCAGCGATTGGCCCAGTTCGACTTCGTCGCCCAGACGTACTTGCATCTCCAGGCCGACCGACGTATCGATGTGATCGGTCATGACTCGCCGGCCGCCGCCAAGTTGGATGACGATCTGCCCCAGCGATGCGGCGTCGATTCGCCTAACGTAGCCGGCTTGGGCGGAGGACCAGTCGCTGGCAGACGCTCGGGGGCGTTTTGCATCGAGGTCGCCCCCCTGCGCTGTGACCATTTCGCGCAGCTTGCCCAGCGCCGCGCCGGAGTCGATTTTCGCGCGAAGCGTGTCGGCGGCTTGGTCCGAAGTGGTGGATACTTTGGCCTTCACCAGTAACTCGGCGGCCAAGGTCGACGTCAGATCGCGCAGGTCTTCGGGGCCTTCGCCCTGGAGGACGTCGACGGCTTCGTCGATCTCTACTGCGTTGCCGACCATCCGTCCCAAGGGTTGATTCATATCGGTCAGAAGCGCGACGGTCTTGACGCCCATCCGTGCCCCAGTTTGAACCAGCGAATGTGCCAGTTCGCGAGCGTCGTCCAGCGACGTCATGACTGCGCCGTTGCCGCATTTGACATCCAGTACCAGGGCGTCCAGATTCTCGGCCAGTTTCTTGCTCATGATGCTGGCCGTGATCAACGGTATCGACCCCACCGTGGCCGTCACATCGCGCAGTGCGTAGAGCTTCTTGTCCGCAGGAGCGATTTCTGCGGTGGCACCTGAAATTACGCAACCTACGCGTCCCGTGATCTCCCGAATCTCGTCGATCGAAAGGTCTGTGCGAAAGCCAGGAATCGACTCCAGTTTGTCGAGCGTTCCACCAGTGGCGCCGAGTCCTCGGCCCGAGATCATGGGAACCTGCACTCCGCAACAGGCCAACAGCGGTGCCAAAACAATCGACACTTTGTCGCCAATGCCTCCGGTCGAGTGCTTGTCCACGCGAGGAAGCGAATCCGCCAGCCAATCGATGACCGTTCCGGAATGAAGCATCGCATCGGTCAACGCCGCCGTTTCCGTCGCGTCCATGCCCCGGAGATAGATGGCCATGGCCAGCGCCGACATCTGATAGTCGGGGATCTCGCCGCCGGCATACCCTCGAACGAACGAGGCAATCTGTTCTGCTGTCAGTGCGTGACCGTCACGTTTTCGTGCGATGATCTGTGACGCGTTCATGTACCGAGTCGCCGTTAGGACCGAGTAGTGCCGTCCAAGAGGGTAAACGTGAGGATGCAGGAGACTATGGAGGGTCAGCCCACTAGTGTATTCTAGCAGAATCGCGGAGGAAATGGATCGCATACCTCGAATGGTACGACGCTGTGGACGCGACCTGACTGTCACTCTCCAGTCAGGGAGAATTCGCCTCGGGTGTGCAAAGCCGCGGATGCCATGCTACGATGAAGCGAGTCCGTAGAGCGTGGATCAACGACAGCCATCCTCAGAACACGAAATGGGCAGTCGAGTTCTCCCGTGTGTGGTCTTACCTGGTGTAACACGATGCAGCAGCGATTCAGTGTAAGGAAATCGACGATGCCAAACAGAAGCCCTGACACAACCGCCCGTTGGCAACCTCTAGCCATTACCCTCGCCACCGTTGTCTCGATGGCCCTCGCTTCAGTTCTACGTGGTGCCGAAGATGAACAACCTGCCGAATGGGACATGCTGACGGCTAAACCGGAGATCGTCGAGGCGTGGCAGGATATGCGCTTCGGCATGTTTGTTTGCTGGGGCCCGGTGACACTGACGGGGCTGGAGATCGGCTGGTCGCGCGGTGCGCCGCGGGGCGGCGAGTTCCGAGTCCGGGAAGGTCAGGGGCCGACTCCGGTAGACGTATACGACAATCTGTACAAGAAGTGGCAGCCAGACGAGTTCGACGCGAACGAGTGGGTGAAGGTCGCCAAAGATGCCGGTGCCAAGTACATGATCTTTCTGGTCAAGCATCACGACGGGTTCTGCCTGTATGATTCCAAACTGACCGACTACAAGAGCACTGGTGCCGAATCGGCCTGGAAACACGACGTGATGGCCGACATCGCCGATGCCTGTCATGACGCCGATTTGAAACTGATTGTGTACTACTCGCAGCCCGACTGGTACCATCCTGACTACCGCACAAAGAACCATCACCGGTATATCGAGTATTTGCACGGGCAAGTGCGTGAGTTGTTGACCAAGTACGGCCAGATTGACGGGTTCTGGTTCGACCTGGGCGGGAAGCCTGAAGATTGGGACACGGTCAAGTTGTTTAAGATGATGCGCACGCTTCAACCATGGTTGATCATCAACAACCGATGCGGGGTGCCCGGTGATTTCGATACTCCCGAACAACGCCTCGGGGCATTCCAGCTCGAACGCCCTTGGGAGACTTGCATGACGCTGGGCACCCAATGGTCTTGGAAGCCCGACGATCGGATCAAGTCGCTGAAGGAATGCATCGACGTACTGGTAACCTGTGCGGGCCGCAACGGCAATCTCGCGCTGAACACGAACCCCATGCCGAACGGTCAAATCGAACCGCGTCAAGCCGAGCGGTTTCGCGAAATCGGCAAGTGGCTGGAGCAGAACGGCGAGAGCATTTACGGTACCACAGGCGGACCGTTCTGGGGCCTCGGCTGTCTCAGCACTCGAAAAGAAAAGAGGATCTATGTCCACGTCCTGAAATGGTACGAAGACACGTTGGTGTTGCCTGCTATTCCAAAGAAGATCGTGTCCCACTCCGTCCTGACCGGTGGCACGGCCACGCTGAAACAGACGGATGAGCAAGTCGAGGTTCACGTTCCCGTCGAACACCAGCAAGACTTAGACACAATCATCGTCTTGAACCTAGACGAATCGGCAATGGACATTGAACCGTTACACGTTGCGGGGTGGGGGCCGTTGACGTACCGTCGCAAGGTGACTGCCTCGCACATCTACGATCACAACCCCCAGGCCACGGCCCGCTACCGTCCGGAGAACGCCGTGGACGGAGATCCAAGGAGCGGCTGGACCTTCAATCCCGGAATCAAGTCTGCGTCGATCGAGGTCGACCTAGGCACGACGCACACCTTCGACAGCGCGTGGATCAACGAACCATACGATCGAATCCAGAAGTTCGAACTGCAGGCGAAACAAGGCGACCAGTGGCAGACTTTTCATTCGGGCACAACGATTGGCGAGGACTTCAGCGTCGAATTCCCGCCCGTGACCGCCCAATACGTGCGACTGCAGGTCATGGATACGACCATCAATCCCCTGGTCGGAGAATTTCAGTTGTTTCGGGCGCGAGCTCCCGAATAACCCGGGTACTTCACGCCCCTGGTAACTGCGTGACACACTATCGTAGCCACGTTCGCCAGAACGTGGTCGCAAACCGAAGCCGCGTCCCACGTTCTGGCGAACGTGGCTACAGACGGATGAAATGTCCGGGATAGCGGTCTACCTTCGAGCGATTCCCCGGGCGCTGCGGTTGCAGGCGAGACAACCTTCTTGTTGACCACAAGCACAAGGTATTCCGAAAGCAAGCTACTTGACGTAGCCGGTCTTCAGCCGATCGTAGCCCCAACTGGGCTCTTCCGGTGGATAGATGCGCGGCACGGTGCGCGCGGTTTGCAGATACTCTGCGACTCGCTTGACGATGTCCGGATGTTCGGCGGCCACGTTGTTCTGTTCGCCGATGTCGGTGTCCAGATCGTACAGTTCCAAAGGCAACTTAGGCTTTTGCCGAATGGCTTTCCATTTGCCGATTCGGACAGCCTGCGACCAGGGCGGTGTGCCACCACGATTCCCGGTCACCTTTTCCCAATACAAGAAGCGATCTGGCGCGTCCTGCGGCTGGCCCAGCAGTCTTGGCAGCACTGAACTCCCGTCGATTCCTTCTGGGCATTCTTGGCCGGCGAGTTCAGCCAGCGTTGGCATCACGTCCCAGAACGCCCACACAAAGTCGTCGGTCGCCCCTGCCGCGATCTTGCCCGGCCAGCGCACGACCATCGGGACGCGGAGTCCGCCTTCGTAGAACGTGCCTTTTCCGCCACGCAGCGGACCATTGCCTTTGAAGAAATCCTCCTCGCCTGGCCGAGCCAGCCGGTAGCCACCGTTGTCGCTGGTGAAAAAGACGATGGTGTCGTCGTCGATTTCCAATTCGCGCAACAAAGCCATGATGCGACCGACGTCCCGATCCATGCGCGTGGTCATGGCGGCCAGTGTAGCCCGCGGAGCAGGCTGCGACGCGTAGTGGTTTCGGCGATCAACATACCCGAACGGCTCCGGGAACTTGCCTTTGTATTCGTTGAATGAATCCTCCGGCACCAGCAACTCGAAATGCGGAATCGTGAACGGCACATACAGGAAAAATGGGCCGTCCTTGTGCCGTCGCACGAAGTCCAGGGCGTGTTCGGCAATGGCGTCGTGCGAGTATTTCTGGCGTTTCTCTCCTTCGTTCTCAGGAAGCATGTACTTCGTATCATTCTTCCAGAGAAAAAACGGGTAGAAGAAGTGCGCGTGGACCTGATGCAAATATCCAAAGAACTCGTCGAATCCCTGTTTGTTCGGAGCCCCGTCCGTGCCGGCGTCGCCCAATCCCCATTTGCCGAAGATCCCCGTGGCATAGCCAGCCTGTTTCAGCACTTCGGCAACGGTCACATCCTCAGGCAGCAACGGCGAGCCGCCTCCGTTGACCCGGACGGACGTATGGCCCGTGTGGTTACCGGTCATCAGCACGCTGCGCGACGGGGCACATACGCAATGTCCGGCATACACCTGAGTGAAACGCGTCCCCTCGGCGGCCAATTGATCGACATGCGGCGTGCGGATCTTGTCCTGACCATAGCATCCGAGATGCCCGTAGCCCAGATCATCGGC
>CAZURK010000245.1:0-23527 GCA_964623055.1 uncultured Pirellulaceae bacterium | reverse complement strand
TGGGTGTGGCCGACCAGTAGTTGTCGTCGTGGAACGTTTTGACGTAGAAATCCGGTTTGATCCCGAGTTGCTCGCACTGAATCGGCACTTCGAGAGAATGCCCGCCGAGGCCCAGCACGATACCCAGTTCCTTGGCCACTTCCATGGCTGTGCCGGCTACATCCATCCTGTTGGCACGTGCCAAGTAGTCGCCGCGATCGCCCATGATGTAAAACGCCGCCGCCAGATCGTTTTTCATGGCCGCCGCGAGTCTACGCTTAATGCTCTCTTTGTCATCGTGTTTTGTCACGCTCACAGGCAAAATGGTACGCAAGTTGCCGCCGCGAGTCGTGTTGTATTCTCTGACGAATCTGCCGCCTTGTAGAATCGTGTTAATGCCTTCGGACTCGGCCAGCTCGTAGGTGTCGAGCATGCGTTCCAGTGTGTTGTACGCTCGGCCCATGGCGCTGACGTAGATCAGATCTCTGGAATGAGCCCCCGGCGTGTTGGAACCGAAGATTAACCGGCTGATCTTCAAATCGCCGATCTTGCCATACGGCATTCCGTTGGCCAGCGTCCCTTGGTCAACCGCTGCTTGATCCGCCTGCGCAGTCCTTTCCGCTTCAGAGGCGGAAGCTGCCGACGCGCCAACCGACGCCGCCAATCCGGCCGCCGCACCCGATCGAACGAAATCTCGCCGCGTCACCTTGTCGTTTGCCATATGGGTCTTTCCTTGCAGAGTCATAGTTCGTTCTTAGGGAGTCGGTCTTCCGGTCGAGTGTACTCATCCTGACAGTACTCTGTGCGGACACGGGGGGCCGTCTTCGTCTTTGGCGGACAGGTCCAGAGTGGAAACCAATCGCTGGGAGCGTCTTCAATTTCGCGGATCTCCTCGTCGCTGCGGAACATGGCCCACAGGTCGATCCAGGCGATCAGCATTCGCAGATCTTCCGGCGACAGACTCCTGCCGCAGCGTTTCTTGTCCATCGCTTCGGCAATCAGCCGGCTCTTGGGCGAAAGACACGTCAGCGGCGCCAAGGTTTGGTAGTGCGTGGCAATCGTGCTCGGCACAGCGAGATAGCCACGGGACGCATCGTACCTGGGGATGCCGCCGGTTATGTGATGGTTGTCTCTTCCCAGGGTCAGTGTCAGATACGGTTCGCAGAAGATGCCCCCAAAGCGTCGCGTGCCTAGCGGGTCCGGGCGCAGCGTCAAGTTGAGTGTTTCGGCCGCTTCTCCGTCGCCTTGATGACATTCGGCACACGCGCGGTCGAAGATCGGCTGGATGTCTCTCACATACGAAAGCGAACGGACGCCCCACGGCGGTGGCTCGATTGCGTCGGGTGCCATTTTGGGCATGACCGGCTGGACTGCCGCCGTCGAGTTGTGGCTCTCGTGACAACCGGTGCAGCCTCGGTACTCACCCGGCCTTGCCGATACCCACGACCGCATCGTGTGAACCGTGCGATAGTGTTCATCGAGCACCTGGAAATAGAGCATCCGGCACGGCGGAACCTCAAAACCGACTGAGCCGTCTTCGCGAATCGGAATCGTGCCGTGGACCTGCTTGACGCCCAGCGGCCCGGTAATGGAAGTGATTGGTCCTTGCACCAAGCCGTTGTGGCCCCACGAAATATCGGTTGTCGGTGTCGGTGTCTTGCCTTCCAGAAACTCGCCGCCCCACTCTCCCCATGCCGTATTCGGACCGTCGCCGCCGAACGACTTGCCGCCGGGATGGACGATACCGATGGAGTAGTTCTTCGGCATGCTCTCGACGATTCGTAGATACTCGCCGTGCCGGCGAACTTCCGGCGGAGCGCTGTCGAATATGTTGTTCGAGAACAACAGTCCGGGACGGACGACCGGGTTGTGCTTTTCCGAACCGGGCGTATCGCTAACATCGGGCAGAAGGGGCGGAGTCGTTCGCGACCGGACTGGCTGGGCGTACAGAACGTTGTCGTCACCTTCGTAGATCAACTCGCGATTCCCGTAAATGTCCATCAAATAGAGCTTGAACTTGCCGATGGTCGGATCGTGAGCGGACCGCATGCTCCGGACTCCCAGGGCGCCGGTTCGGGCGGAAACCAAGAACAACTCTTCGCTCAGCGGATAAGGCGTCTTGTAGGCGGCGTATTTGCCCGATGTGTGGTATTGTTCGGTCAACCCGGGCGTTGGGATCGGACCGTCGCCAACCTCCGGCCAGGGCATCTCCTGAGTGACTTTCCAGATGCCGTTGGGGAAATTGAGGCCAACTTTCGGATCGACCACGCCGATACACCCGACCCAGACATCATGATGGCCAAATCCGTTGAACATCACCTTCGTGGTGCCCGGCATCTGTCGCGCTTCGCCCAGGTGATCGGGATGCTCCGTCTGATTGCCCCAGAATGTGGCGGCCCCTGTGCCGTCGGGACGCATTGTCCACAGCGATTGGATCCGATTGGCGAACTTGTCGACGTACTCCCAGCGAGTCGAAAGGATGCGACCGTCGTCGAGCAACGAAGGTGAAAACTCGGGTTCCGTACCGGGAGTGAGGATGTGGATGTTCTTGCCGTCCGCATCGCAACGAGTCTGGATATAGCTGCGCGCCCACATGCCGCATTGGGCGTACACTTCGGCCCGGGTCGAGAGGAACAGGTAGCGGTCTCCGGGCAGGTAGATCGGGTCGATGTCGGAGTATCCGCCGTGAGTAATCTGCCGGAAGTCTCTTCCATCACCGTCGATCCCAATTTCGTACAGGTGATACGCTTTTTCATCCTCCGGCTTCATGCAGCATAAGGCCCAGCGGCCATCGAAGGAGAGGTCGAAACTCATCATCGCCACCGGTCGCCCGAAATCCTCCGGTGGGGCAACCTTGCGGTGCGTCGGCGTGTCCGCGAAATCCTCCAGGACGATGAGCTGTGCGCCGTGCGACGCGCACATCTCGCTGCGGAACCGGCTCTCGTGGACCCATTCGGTTTGATCGAACGTCCCGTGCGTGTCCGGGCTGCGATGTGTGTACGGCGCGTCGACACAGATGATCGCCGAAAAGTCGATCTCTGGAGACTTGAGCATCACCTTACGTTTCAAAGCCCGTATATCGAAATAGAGCGCTCGTGTCTTGGAGGTACCGAGAGCCGCGTCGGCAGCAGAAGCTCTCCGTTCGATCTGTTTCAATGCGGCCAACTCGTCGGACAGATCGGGCACGTCGGCTCGCCCTTGCAACCTCTCGATCATCTCACGAGTCCAGAGAGTCTCTTTGTCCGTGCGCGTCAGCAGGTCGTCTCCTTCCGCCTGAAACAGCCAATCAACCTTCTGCTGAAGGTCCGTCTTGGTCAGATGAGGAGCCTCTTCCTCGTAAAACAACTCACGAGCCCGGCGGGCCATATCTGTCCGGCGTTGCTTTTCGATCATGGCCGTCTTGGCCGCGATCCACTGAGGATCGTCCGGCGCGCCTTTCGACGCATCGTACAGGGCCAACTGCTCGGATAGCGGCAGCGCCGAATCGAAAAGTCGAACATCGTCGATCGAACCGCTATATGAGTATTCGCCATTGAGCGACCCAATGGCAACTTGCTTGACCGGCGATCTCAAACCGGCTGGCGAGAGCGTATTGGCGTGGGTCTTGTACACCAGATCGTTCGAACGGAGGATCGACTTGCCCGTCTTGCTGTCGTTCACAAAAACGACGTGATACCACCGGCCCGGTTCCCACACGAGCGGTGCGGTCATGACATTCTGCCACGCCCCGCCGTCCTGCCAACCGAAGCCGAGCGCCCCGTTATGGACTTCGACCTGGATGCGGTGGTTCATGGTGCCGTCCGAGAACGTAAACAGCAGACGGCTGGCCCCGCCGTCGTATTGGATCCACATCGACACCGAAAAGTCGGTCAGCTTGCCCAGCACAAGAGCGTGTTTGTCGAGCTGGATCGAACCGGCGCCGGGAAAACGGACCGCTCGGTCAATCTTGCCAGGCACACTGCTGGCTGCCGCTGTGGCCGCGTCGAATCCCGCGGGCCGGCCGTCCAGTGAACCGGCTGTCGCGTCGGCCACGATCCCGCCAACAACGCCCTCGTCAAGTTTCCAATGCCCGATCAGGCCGGTTTGTCCTTGGGCCAACGGCGTCAGAGCCGTAATCAGCAATCCCGCCAGACCAAGAGGCAAGAGAGCGATCGCCTTCGGAAAACCGTGTTCCAGGATCGAAATCGTTGGCCCCATTTTGAGTTCTTTCGCGGATTCTTGTGGGTGGCTGGGGTCGAGCCACGAGGAACGAGTGGCGAGCCCCCAGGTGTCCGGCTCTGGGGGCTCGCTGCGCTCGACCCCAGCCACCCTCATCCTCATCTCCCTGGAACTACGTGAAGAACCCATTTGGACTTCCTCCTGAGTTATAACTCCGATTCACTGTCGTCGAGCTTTCGAACTCGGATATTGCGATACCACGTTTCGGTCGGACGATTGGCATGCGACTGCAATCCGATGGCTCCGGATGTTTCGATCCCGGATTCCTGTTCAGTATAGTCGACGGTTTGCGTTCCGTTGATCCAAATACGGATCCGTGGTCCCTCGCAGCGAATACGGTAAGCAATCCACTGGCCCGTTTCGATCACTTGCTTGGGATTTGCCCAAGCGAGCATCCGGCCCCGTCGCAGTTCGTCGTAAAGGCAGCCGTAGTACGGCGGTCCCAGGTCGACCTGATAACCACGCGCGGCAGTTCGACTTGAACGAACATGAATCCCACCGTTCGGATCGGCAGTCCCTTTGACTCGGGCTTCCAGCCGGAGCTCGAAGTTGCCGTAATCTCCGTCAAGACACAGGTAATCATTGCCGCGTCCGACCGCCTTTTCCAGACTGCCGCCGACAATCGCCCCCTCTTCGACGCGAAAGACCTTGCCAGGTTGTTTCCAGCCTTTCAGCGACACTCCGTCGAACACGGGCGTAAACTGGGCCTCTTCCTTTTTCAGCCGGATGCCCTCGCGAGCGATGACGAGTGCCTTCTTCGCGTCGGCCTTCAGTGCCGCGTCGGTCGAGATTTCGAGCACTTGCAGCAGGGCCTTCTCGGTTTGCTCGGGCGCTTTCATGGCAACGCGGTCGGCGATCGACACGATCGTCGAGCACGCTTGCTGCTGAAGGTCTTTGACGTTCAGAAGCGATGCGGTCAGGGCCAAGCCTTCGGGCGCCGGGTATCGCCGTATCACTTCAAAGACCAGCACTTTGTCGTCGTTGCGTTTGGCGATTGCCAGCGTGTTGCGGCAGACCGTCATGCGCTCGTCGGGCGTCATGTTCAATTGCCTTGCAATGCGAACGTACCCGCGCAAGGCACGAATCTTGTATCTACCCTCGGGCAGCGTCTTGGCCAAGTCGAACATGGCCGGTGCAACATCGGCAGTAAGCCATTTGCCGAGCAATCGAGTGGCGGCGTCCTGCAGGGTTTCGTCGTTGCTCTTGGCCACGGCGACGACCGTTTTCAAGGCCGTCGTTCCGCCAACCGACGTGAGCTGTTCCAGCAGGAGGACTTTGTCGGCGGTCGACGCGTTGGGCATCACAGCCGCAAGCCTCTCGGCACATTCCTCTTGTGGCATCCGCACGCAGGCCGATTTCAACGACGACTGCATGACAGGAAAATCATCGGAGTCCTGAGCGTTAATCGCCAGGGCGATGAAGTCGGAGAGATCCTCCAAACGGGCCGTGGACCCCAAAGCCTTGATGGCCGGCGCCCGAACCTTGGCGTCGCTGCTCTTGGCCAACTTCAGCAATGCAGGCGCGGCCGAAGCGATCTTGCGTTGGGCTGCCACGTCGATGGCCATCTGCCGAGTCGGAACGTCATCGCTGGTGAGCAGGTCGACAATCGCCGCGTTGATCTCGCCGCTGTCGAGAACGGCAAGGGTCGACCGGGCCGCGTCGGCAAGCTGCTCGTCCGATTGCGTCGCCGCGGCGAGCAGCACGGGAACGACCGTCGCATCGCCCAATTGGGCCAACGTCTGAATTGCCTCGATGCGGACCTCGGGCTCGCCGGTCTTGGCCGCTTCCAATACGGTTGGCAGCGATGTCTTGTCGCCCAGATCACCCAATGTAATCAGCAACAAGGCCTGACGCGACGGTGACTGGTTCTTGAAATGTGCAACCAGCACGCTCGACACGTCGATGTCGTCGCCCAACTGTTGGGCAACGTGGAGCGCGAGCCGAAACTGCGATTCCTCCTGTGAATCGAGCAACCGAACAAGCCGAGGCAGCCCCTGTTCACCCAACGCGGCAATTGCATTGCGGGTCGCGGACAACTTGATGTGTTGTGAAACGTCGGTGTTTTGCAGAGCCTCGCACAGCGCCACGGCCTTGTCCGTCTCGCCCTGTCTCGTGAGCCGCAGGATGCAGATCAAACAGGCGTTGCCCACCGCCGGACGGGATTCCGGTTTGGCCTCAGCAAGGGCCTCCTGCAAGATGTCGGCCGCCGCGGGAGTTCCAATTTGCCCAAGCGAGCGGGCTGCTGCTGCCACCGTGGATGGTTCGTCGCTGCCGAGCGATTTCGCTACCGCGTCGATTGCCGCAGCATCGCGGCGTGCGCCGATCGAGCCCAACACGCCGATTAGCCGTTCGCCGTCAAGCCGGGAGAGTGCTTTTCGCAAAGCGACGTCCGCCGCCGGGCCGGGAATCCGTTCCAACGCGTCTCGGGCGTAGGCCGATAGCTTTTCGTCCGCCAACAACCCGGCCAACGCGGGCACGGCGCTTTCGTCGCCGACGATCGCCAGTCGCTGACACGCCTTGGCCTTGTCGAAGACCGGTGCGTCAGCCGACTTGAGCACACTGACCAGCTTGGCCGCCTCACCCACCGGCGATTGGGAAGAGTCTTGCGCGGATGACGTTGCGGGAATGATCGCCAAGAAACACGCAGCTAGAATCATCGCCGTGGAGTATCGCATGCCATTCATGGTCATTTCCTTTTGTGATTTCCGTCTATGACAAGGCACCGGTCAAATGGCCCAAGGCTCGCGTGCCGATCGACTTCGCATCCGGTTGGCCTCGTCATCGCCGACGAATGTCTCGGTAGCCGGATCGAAGGTCAACTTGCGGCCTAGTTTCCAGGCAATGGCCGCCGCGTGGCAGGCGACGTGCGATTTGCGCATCACGTCGGCGTTGGCAGCCGTTCGGCCTCGCGACTTCACGCAATTGAAGAAGTCGCGCACGTGAGTTTGAGTGGAGGTCCCTGTGATGGTCGAAGCCGGAAGCTCGGCCCGGAGTGAATCGAGTGAAACGGCGATTCGCCCTGTATCGCCCGTCTCAACCCAACCTTCGTCGCCCTCGAACCGGACCGGACACGTTCCCAGTCCGAGCCAACCGCCGCGGCGAAGAATCAGTTTCACGCCGTTGGCGTAGCGGCAAGCGATCGCATTATCGTTGGGCATGTCGATCGGTTCGTATTCGATGGGCGTGGTGTCATTGGCGCCGTTGGCCGCTTGGCAGAGATCCAACGTATGGGCACCCCAGTCGAGCAGCGTGGCGCCGGAATCGAAATCGTAGTACCCCCGCCAACGGCCGTCGACGTAGGCCTGATTGAAAGGCCGCCACGGCGCCGGGCCGAGCCACATGTTCCAGTCGACGACCTCAGGATCCGGTTCGGGCTGAGCAGGCAGCCACTCGTGACTGTCGCGCAGTGCATAAATGGAAGCATGGAGCGTGTGCAGGTTGCCGAGCTTCCCGGTCGTGGCCAGCTTAATCGCGTGGATGAAATTCGAGATGCTGCGGCGTTGCGTTCCCGCCTGAAACACGCGTCCCGTGCGCTGGATGGTATCGGCCAGCCGTCCAGCCAGTTTCATCGAGATCGCACACGGCTTTTCGCTGTAGACATCCTTGCCCGCCTCGGCCGCCAGCATCGACGCGGGCGCATGCCATCGGTCGCCCGTGGCGATCAGCACGGCGTCAATATCGTCACGTTCGAGCACCTCGCGGAAATCGCGGTACATGGCGCACTTGTCGTCGCCGTTCTGCTGGTCGGCCATGGCCTTGACGGCCGCTCGCCGATCGGCCCGAACGTCGGCGATTGCCACGAACCGGACGTCAGGGAGCGGCAACATCGTACTCAGGACGTACCCGCCGCGGTTTCGAATGCCGATACCGCCCAGGATGATCCGCTCACTGGGCGCGACGATGCCGCCGCGTCCCATAACGGAAGAGGGAACAATCCAGGGGCTGACCATCGTCGCGCCGGCCGCCGCGCGAAGAAAACGTCGTCGGGATATCGCCAATGTTGTTTTCATGAAGTAATCCTTCGCATGTTTCGTAGAGTGTGTGATATGTATGTTCTCCCTTTCCCCTAACGGGAAGCCGCTTTGCCTTCCAGTATCTGGCCGGGCCACATGTCAGTAACGTAGTCAACACCGTCGCGACGAATACCTTCGAGATTCCAGGTGGCCGGTCGGCCGGGGAAAGGGTCACGGAGTCTTAGCGGTCCGTCGGCCGTCGCTTCGATGCGGACTTCGACCGTTTGGCCGTCTTGACGAGTTGCCGAGACTTTGAACCCTCCCTCGGTTCGCAGGTCCTCGAACCACGCGTTCTTCCAATGTTTCGGGGTGGCTGGGAAGATACGGATGATGCCGGGCTCGCCCCGGCCGATGCTCGGTGCCCAGCTTTGGATCAGCATGTCGTGTACCGCCTGATTGGCCTCGATGGTAAAGAAGAAACCGTGGCCGCTGGCTTTGGTCCGACGGTCGCGGTTGTCAGCGGCACGTTCATGAGGAAGCAGCAGATACGGGTGATAACCATTGGATAAGAGTCTATCACTCTTTGAGTCACATAAACTCCCTCGGCGTTGAATGTTTCTTCAGAAATCCCCCAAACGCCCCAGGATCGCTTCCTGGAACTGCTTGGGGGCTTTGTTCTCTTTGGCTGCGCAGTTTTTTGATGCCGGTTTGCTGCCGCGTGGGTAAAGCAGGTAGCTTCGGCCGGCCTCGGTCTTGAATGCAAGAATTCCGCTTTCCATCGCGCAGTCCACGGCTTGGCCGCTCCCATGATCCAGCACCACCAGTTCGGTGGTCTGCCACGGACTCACAATCCGACACGGATTTCCGGCCGCGCCGTAGATAAACACATGTGTCGGCGGGCCACCCGCCTCCTTCTCGCTGCTGACCATGAAGCCCCCCTGGGCGCGCAGGACGAAGGCGGCTTCCTCCTCTTTGTCTACGACGGGAAAGACACGGATCTTGCCGTCGTGCGAGTGTAGCAGCATCTCGTTCACCGTCGTGGCCAGGATGCACAGCGGCTCCATTCCCGCCTGCAGGAACTCCTGGGCTCGCCGGGGGCCGCCACGCCCGTTCGACTGGTAGTACTGCGGGTCGTAGACATGGTCGCGAAGGACCATGGGGTCATTTTCGAGTTTCTTATCGTATCGGGACAAGCGAACGTGATGCGGATCCAGGTTGTAGAAAAACCCCTGCGGGTAGTGCTGGTTCCTGCGTATGGAATTGGCAAAGAAGCGGTTAACATCCACAGTCATCCCCGGTCGGCCAGGGTTTTCCCGTCTTGTCGAAGGCAAAGGTGAAGACCTCGCCGACATCGGGCCAGTCGGTGCGCGGGGGCTCCCAGAGATGGTCGAGGACATGCTGCCACTTCCCGCGCTTGTCCGTGTCGATGTCCAGCAGGACACTGGCTTCCACCAACTTGCTGAAACTGAAGCGGATCATGCCCAGATCGGTGATCGTGTTGCTGAAAACGCCCATGGCGCATTCACACGGCTTTGCCTTGTCGATTCTGTACGCCCCTGCGGCCTCGTCCCACGTCAGGTAGTCGAGATAGAACTGTGCGGCGGCCTTCATAAAGGGGTAGGCATGATTCTTCAGAAAAGCTCGGTCCCCCGTGTAAGCGTAATAGTTCCAGAAGAAGCGCCCGACCTGGCTGGCGGGAGTGAAATTGCGTGCGTGAGGCCCAATCCCGCCCATCAGGCCAAGGTAGGTGTGCATCTCGTTGATCAGGAGAGCCTCCGCACTTCCTCCGAAACCCTTGGCATAGGCATGGGCGGCTGGCTGGAATCGCCAGTAAACGTCCAACAGGGGCAAGAGCAAGTCGCTGTCGTTCGAGGCGCCCAGCCCGAAGTAGGTGGCCTGCTGGTTCCACCAGTGGGGGCTATTCCAGTTGCGGACATCATGGTTCCAGAGCCAGATGCCGCCATTGAACTGAATGAGGCACGGGCCCCGGGAGCCCGAGGCCATGAGGTATCGGCGGAAATAGTAGAGGTTCTCCACATAGTCGCTCTGCAGGCGGACGAAGGAACGACGCCAGAAATCCGACCACCACTGCTGATGTACAGGATAAAGCTGGTCGAGATCGCGTTCTGCCCGGTCCAGGAGAACCTTGGCGGCGGCGCGCGGATCGTCTGCTTCATGGCCGGTCGCCACGGCAATCAGGATGGTGAGGTGCTGCTCGGCCTGCGGGTCGAGACGGATAGCCGCCCTTCGGCTGTTGACGACGCCGGCTTCACCGGAAGCGTCGACCACCCGGCAGCCCAGGCAGAACGGTCCCGAGCGAAAGGTACGTTCCACGGAAAGCTCCAGCCCGCCCAGTCGCCAGCGAAGTTGGCGTCCACGCCGTACTGGTCGTAGCGCTTCATGGTCCCCGCGATGATCTCACGGTCACGGTCGGCGCCGTCGATGGTCACGAGGTTAAAGGGGTGGATGCACATCGAGTGCGAAAAGTGGCGATGCAGGAAAGCCACCGTCTCGTCCACGCTCCACATCAAGGGCATTTTCCTCATCCACATGGCGTGGGCCCAAGGAATGGGCCATCTTCGACCAACGGGCCGCTTCGTCGTTTTTTCCCAATGTTCCGGCCATCTCGGCCAGCGCCAGGATATGCACCTGCATCAGATCGAGATCGTAGTTGGTGTTGGGCTTCATCCAGGACCGGGGGCTCTTGTTGAAGACCTCAGCCGAGGTCGACAGCGGGAGTTTCAGGATGCCGTAGGTCATACTCGAGCGTCGGCGTCTTGTCCGTGACATCGGCGGACACCCAGTGGGTCGCCGGGTTCCCGTCCATGGCATAGCGAGCCGTAAATGACTTCGATGGATGCTCACTTGAACCGGTGACCGCAACGGCTGTCTTCGTGCTGTCGGGCTTGACCTTCCCCGCATGGACCTGGAATTTGCGGACCAGTGGCGTGCCGACCGATTTGGCGACGCGCACCCGTACTTTGCTGACCGTCACTGGGTTGATCGGGTCGATCTTGCGTCGGCCGAAGGCCATGCCGCTTGCCAGTTTCTCTCTTCCAAGGTGCCTTGTTCGTTGACCGTTGCTGTGGTGTCGAGTATCGTGGCTGTGCGGTGTGCAGCGGATGACGAACCTCGAACTGCTACTGCACAGACGTTCCGGGGAGGTTGTCATGTCGGAATCAACGAACGGTCATCCCAAACGAAGCTATCTCACATGGTGGATCTGCGGAGCGATCGTATTGGCCGTGATGGTCGCTCTGATCTTCCCGCACTTCGCGATGAAGTTCGAGGTCGGCGGAGAACTCTTCCTCCGGCTGTTGAAGATGATCGTAGTACCGCTCGTCTTCACGTCTGTGCTAAGCGGAATCCTCGGCATGGGAGATGTTCGGAAGCTGGGAAAGCCGGGGGCCGCCGCGGTTGGTTACTACATTTGCACGACGATTCTGGCGGTGATCGTGGGGCTGGTCGTCGTCAATGTGATTCGGCCAGGCGTCGGTGCCATCGACGAGGAGAAACTTGCCGATTACGAAAAGCCCGGTGTCGGTTCACCCAAGGAGCGAATGTCCAACTCACTGGCCGAATTGACGGGCATGACCGAGCAAGAAGTGGCAAGTGTATTCGGTGAACTCCCTGGTGGCGAGCCGGAAAAACCCGGCGTTGGCACGATCTTCAGAAACCTCTTATTGATGCTTGTGAGCGACAATCTGATCGTGGCTGCCGCCAAGACGGAGCTTCTGCCAATCATCGTATTTGCGATCATCTTTGGTGCGATGCTCACCACCATCAAGGCGCGAGTAGCCACGATGACCGAATTGGTCGAACAGGCGAACGTCGCGCTGATGCAATTCGTGCTTCTGCTAATGAAGGTGGCTCCATTAGGGATCTTCTGTTTGGTGACTGCGCGATTCGGCGAGGCTCGGGCCGAAGGTCAGTTTCTCCAAGAACTAGCTCAGATCGGCTGGTACTTCCTCTGTGTCATCGTGGGGCTGGCGATCCACGCTTTTGGGACTCTTCCGTTGATCTTCTGGATCTTCCGCCGCCAGAACCCCTTCCGTTTCATGTACCAAATGTCACAGGCGCTCTTGACGGCGTTCTCCACCGCCAGCTCGTCGGCTACGCTGCCGATAACGATGGACTGCGCAACCCGGGCAGGAGTATCGAAGAGGAGCACAGAATTCGTGCTGCCCCTTGGCGCCACGATTAACATGGACGGTACGGCCCTGTATGAGGCGGCAGCCGCCATCTTCATCGCGCAAGCGACCGGATTCGACCTGACCTTGATGGATCAGGGGATCATCGCCGTCACGGCCACCTTGGCGGCAATCGGCGCCGCGGGAATCCCCGAAGCGGGTCTGGTCACTATGTTGATCGTGCTGAACGCCGTGGGGCTGCCAATCGAGTATATAGGACTAATCCTTTCAGTCGACTGGCTGCTGGACCGGTTCCGCACGGCGGTAAACGCGTTCGGCGACTCGGTCGGAGCAGCCGTCGTGGAAAAGGCAATCCCGTCCGGTGCCTGATGGGACCGTGCCATTCTGAGATGTGCCAGCGTCCGCAATCTTGTGTGAGCGCTTCGTTTAACGGCAAGCCGAAGGCGACTGCGCGCGCCAGGACACAGTCGCCTTCGGCTTGCCGTTAAACGACTGACTGGCAACGAGTTCACTACGGTGGTTTCACCCCAAAGTGGCGTTGTGCAATTGAGACGAACATGGCTCACTGCTGCACTGGCGCGGACCCTTTAGTTCCATCTGCCCCGCGGGCTCACTCTGTCTGCCCACGAGAACTGGTTTCCAGCGAGATAATCTTCAACTGCAGCTTGCTGATCAGATTGGCGCACTGCGTCAAGAAGATCGAAAAAGCCCGATCGCCGCGGAGTTCTTCCTCCGTGAACTCCTGGAGAGCTCTCAATTTGACCTGCGTCACTTTGTCCTGCAACGTGCGCAGTTCCTCCACGTCGGTCGTTCGCATCTGCAGCTCCTCGATGCGAAGCGTCTCTTCGAGCAACGCGTCCAGATGTTCCTTCTGGCGGCTGATGGCTTCCTGGGATTCTCTTCGCTTCAGTCCCCGCCATCGCAACCACAGCAAGTACAGGCCCGCGCCAATGGCAAACAGCAGTTCTTTCGTGGCGACAATCGACTCCATCACTTTCGTTATGTAACCGATATTGTCCTCGGGGTGGAAGTACCGTTGGGCGACCGGATGAAAACGCGTCGGCACCCGTTTCGATGCTTCCTGGCGTGGAATTAGAGTGGGGATCTTCAGCCTGAGACTCTCCTCGTGAACCGAGGCCAAGGCGGCACTGACTAAACTGCCAGGGGCATCGTCTCTGGCTACCAGGTACGCCGTAGTGGCAATCGTCGGTATGGTCTCTGCGGGGACTGGCGGGTCTTCTGCAAAGAGGCCACGTGGCACTTCGGTGGAACGTAGGTAGGGATGAAGCATGTCGACGGCCTCCGCATCAGCGATCGGCAACAGTTCAAACTGGTTCGTGCCGAGCACTTCTGCCAAATCGCCGTGACCGATCCCCGCCGTGACGATGGCGGCGTCCAGCGGGGAACCCTCGTCCAACAAGTGCTTGAAGTACAGGCGGTCAAGCTTTGATCTGGTCACGTCCGTCCCCAAGCTTGTCTCGTCCATCCCGAAATGGCCCAGCACAAACAAGGCCGTTCTTCGGTTCCCGGATTCTCCGAAGCCCAGTGATACGTTTTTGCCGACAAGATCGGCTATTCCCCGGATGTCACTTCCCTTGCGGACAATGACGAAAACCAGTTCCGGGAAGAGCGGAGTGACGACCGACACACTGTCCATGTCGACCGATCCGCCTTGAACGATGGCCAGATCCGCTTTCCCTGAAAGAAGATCCGCCAGATTCTCCACCGATCCCTTCGTCGTCTGGATCTCCACACGGCGATGGGTTCGTCGAGCGAGATTTGGCTTCAGGGCGTCACCCAGCCCGTGATAGAGACCCTCGTCCTCCCCCGTAGCGATGCGGATGGTTTTGGGCAGGGGCTCGCGTCTCAGGTACCACACGCTCAGCGAGATCACGAACAGAAGTAAGACGATCCACGTCACCCACCTGCGAATCGTCTTCGTCGAAGTTCGAGCCACCGTGTTGCCTCCGCCTACGCGCCCCGTCCAATCAGCGATGGCTGGGATGTCTCTTAGCGAAGGACAACTACTGCGGCAGGTCGATCTTATACTTTTCCACGACCTTGTCGCGAAGTGTAGATTCCGCGTTGATGACCTCCTTCAGAATCTCCATTGCTTCTTGGACACCTGCCGCCTTTCCCTTTGCGCGACTGAGGATTCGAGCCCGGTTTTCGTAGAAGTTGTCATAGAAGCCAATTCCGTAGTGAGAACTGCCCTGACTGCCCAGTTCGTCCGGCCTTCTTTGAATACCGATGCCTTTGTATGCCATCGCGGCGTCGCGGAGACCGGTGGAAACGATTTGGGCGTAGGCACGTACCTCGGGATAGACGTCTTTTCGCGGCAGACGATCGATCTTGCGTGCGTAATTATCAAGCCACAACGCAACCTGCCCAAGTGTCTTTGCGTCGGGGTTCTTGAGACGGAATTCATCCAGAGAAGACTGGATTGCGCCGTAGTATTGCTTGGTTGCATACTGTTTCGACTCCGGATCGGGTTTGGGAGGCGCATCGGGGCCCTCGTTCACCGAACTCGCGAGATTCGTGGGGGCGGCGGGGATCGTGACCATGCTCATAATTCTGCGGCGACCGCTCGTCTTGAGTTCTCCTTTGAGAGTGATTCGGTTCAACCGCGTGTCCACTCTGGCAGTCCACTCCGAGAATTCATCGATGTACGCGCCGTAGTCCTTGAGGACTACTAACAGCATATCCTTGGCAACCCCTTCCATGATGGAAATGTCTTTCCCGAAATCCACGATGACGGTCCCGTGCTGTTGCCTGTCGAAGTTAATCCCCAGCATTACGCCGCGCATGCTCGCCAGCGCTGTGCTCAGTCTCTTCTTGGTCTTGTCATCGACGCCTTTCAAGTACGGTGATTCCGAGGCTTTCAGTCGATCGAGTACGTCCTCCTCAGAGATGGCATCCTCCAAATCAACGGCCAACACGGCGTGTGTGCCGATATCGGTGACGTAACGGTAAGCCTGAGTAAGATACGGCGAAAGTGTCGGCCCCGCCTTTTTCTGCAACTTGTTCACCCATCGCGATGTGCGTTGCCGGAAACGCGGCCCCGTCGACCCGAAGATATTGGTTCCGAGCTCAGTCAGGTATGCATCCGGTAGGGCAACGGCCGGATATCCGCCAATCGAATCGGTTCTGCCGCCTTGCTGAACGGCGAAGATCTTCAGGTCCGGCGGCGTAGTAACTTCGAGCATGGCGACGATCCATGCGGGTTGAACGGATTCGAAGTTGATTTCCGATGCCACCATCATAAGTTTCGTGTTGGGGGGTATGCTCGTGTGCCCGTATCTGAAAAGTTGCTGATGGCTCGCTTTCCATCCCTGGGTGCGGGCGATTGGACTTTCCAGTATTGTGCCGGCATCGGCGATCACCAGCACATTGGCTGATTCCGGAATTCCGCGTACCAGTTCGGCAAATTGTGCTTGGACGCCTCGCGTTGTGAGTAGTACAAGGACAATCGTGGCCG
This sequence comes from uncultured Pirellulaceae bacterium, assembly GCA_964623055.1. Classification (GTDB taxonomy): domain Bacteria; phylum Planctomycetota; class Planctomycetia; order Pirellulales; family Pirellulaceae; genus JADHUC01. The sequence goes on along the minus strand of CAZURK010000245.1, from coordinate 7,748 downwards.
AGCGGAGAAAGAGAGTCGCGTTCGTCATGTTTACCTCCTCAGAATCGGGGAATGTGACAGTCCGTAGTCTACTCTATTGGCTTTCGGATTTCCGCATTGAAACTCACTTTTTTCTTCTCTGCGAGATTCCGCCACGTCGAAATCAGCCGCCAATTGCTGCGCGGCGTTTGCTTTCCTACAATTGGTGAGCTTCTGAGAATCCAAGCGGAAAAGGTCATCCATTAAACGTTGCCGGTCTTGGCAGCCTGTTGAGAAAGTTGTAGGCCGGCAACAAGGAGCGTCAGCGACGCAGTTCCGGCACTGATTTCTCGTGAAATTGAGCTTTGCCGGAACAGCGCTGCGCTCGTTCCGTCCTACGAGTTAGTTTTCCAACGGGCTGTTAGCAAACCAACACCAACGGAGACGATGAAATGGCAGACCGCCCGATTCGAATCTTGTCGCTCGACGGTGGTGGCGTTCGCGGGATCATTCCGGCTCGAATTCTCGTTGAATTGGAGCGCAAGCTCCAGAAACGCACGGGAAATGACGATGCGCGAGTCGCGGATTTCTTCGACTTGATCGCGGGCACCAGTACCGGCGGGCTGCTGGCGTGCCTCCATCTCTGTCCCGAAGCAGAGACGAAACGTCCACGCTATTCCGCGCACGAGGTGCTGGATTTCTATGTCGCGGACAGCCCGGAGATCTTCAGCATTCCGTTGGCCCACCGTATACGCTCGGCCGCTGGTTTTGCCGACGAGCGGTACCCGGCGGCCGGATTGGAACGTGTGCTGGAAAGGTATTTTGGTTCCACTTACTTGTCGGAATTGGTGAAGCCCTGTTTGATCACGGCCTACGATATCCGCCGCCGACGAGCGATGCTGTTTACACAGCACGACGCAATCGAGCGTGCCTCGAAGGACTTTCTCGTCAAAGACGTGGCCCGCGCCACCTCTGCAGCACCGACGTATTTCGAAGTCGCCCATGTCAAATCGCGCAGCGGCGTTAGGTACCCGCTGGTCGACGGCGGCGTGTTTGCCAACAACCCGACTCTCTGCGCTTATGCCGAGGCGAGGACGCACTTTGGTGGAAGGGCCTCCGACATGGCAATCCTCTCTCTTGGAACCGGCGCCGTGAGAAAGCCCTATTCGTACGAAGACGCAAAGGACTGGGGGAACGTCGCTTGGATCCGACCGCTGTTCGACATTATGCTCAGCGGCCTATCGGAAACCGTCGATTATGAATGCCGGCTTGCCTTCGATGCCATCGGCGCCCCGGAGCAATATCTTCGCGTCGACATCAGCCTCGATCGTCTGCCGCCAAAGACAACCTGCGATCTCGACAACGCCAGTTCGGAGAGTATGAACGGCATGGTGGAAATGGGCGCAGAAGCAGCGGAATCCATGACTCGTGAATTGGATACCTTTGCGAGGATTCTCATAGGTGATTCAGAATGAGCAAGCCTGGATGAACCGGTCGCGGATCTGTAGCTCGAGACGTCTCAGGCAGCTCACCCTGTTTTTCCAGCGTCCGTCGTGTTTGCGATGATCTTTAGCTGCAGCTTTCGACCCGCAAGATTCGTACGAATGGTTTGAACATTGTGGATTACGTCTCACCCTTTTCCGAAACTTGCTTGCCGCAATGAAATCGACCGACGCCCATGAGAATCCGGCCGAGGTGCGTTTCGGCCGCCGAGTTTTTCGCCGTTCAGGTCGCGACGCACGTGTTCTTGGCCCCTCGGGGAGAGGCAGAGAATGGCGGTAGCCGGCAACTTGACAACCTGCGGACAGGCCGCTAACTTGGCGGGTTGGGGGGTGGTTGTTTCGTGCCGGTTCAGAGTCTCCCATGATCCCTGCGGAGAGAGTTCGAGCCAACTTCGAGCTACTCGGTCTGGAACCGGGGACATACGATCATGAAGCAGGCCCGACGCATTACCAACTACTGGGCTTTCGGGGCATCGTCGACAATCCGTCAGCTATTTCTGCTGCCGCGGATCGCCTGATGAGCTACGTCAAGGAACGGCAGGAAGCCCAGTTCGCCCAAGAAATCCTCAACGAAGTTTCTTTGGCACGAATCACGCTGCTTAACCCCAAGCGCAAAGCCGCCTACGATCGCAGTATCAGCGAGCGACCGGTTCAGGGGCAAGCGCCTGAAGTCCCGACCTGTCGCGAGCAACCAGTGCAGGCGCAAGCACCCGACATCCCGGTTGCCTCCAAGACATCTAGGACAACGGCACGCCCAGAAGTTCCGGAAACGCCAACAAGTCATGGCCAGCAGATGAGCGAGGCCAGTCGAAAACACGACGAACGCACGGTGCCGGTTGCTGCGCGGATCGGTAAGCCGCCCTCGCGTACCACGCTACAACGAAGGTCTAGCCGTCCTTCGCTCGGAGGTTACGCATACGATCCTCAGTTTTCCTATCAAGACTACCTGCGTCTCCGTGATTCGACGCAACCCGCAACCGATGCCACATCTGAGCTTTCTCGAAGCGAGCGCACCTTGCGGTTTGCAGGAACTGCTCTTGACTGCGAGGCGGGATTCACAATGGGAGATACAGATAGTCTGCGACATGACGTAGTTCGAGTAAACGCAGACGTTTCGGGATTCGATTCCCTACGTTGTTTGCGCCCTGGACTCCGCAGAACTCTCACTTTCACGCGGTTTCTACTGCGCACTGCGGGAATCCCACAGCTAGCATCGTACAACTCGGCTGGCTAGCGCAAAGTGCAAGGTGCGCTCCTCGAAGCGGCAACAGACTTAGAAGCATTGACGGGACACTTGAATGGGGCTACTCTTCCCGACTCGTCCAGTTGGCAGGAATGCAACTACAGGTCGATCAACTCACCCGAAGCGCAACTTCGCCTGCGCACAGGGTCGCATTGGAGCACTTTGCTCAAGCGCGAGAAAACTACCAAAACGGCCACTACACGGAATGCACATCCCGTCTCAAAAGAGCGATTCACGGGGACAAGACATCTCCTGGGTGGGAAGAAGACTATCGTTTCTATCAACTTGCCGGGACGCTATACCTGGAATGTCTTGACCGGTCTCTCATTGATCTCCCCGAGGCCGAAAAGTGCTTCCGGAAAGCCGCGCGTTACGCCCGCGCCAAGTACCCCTATGAGGCGGCGGGATCGCTCGTTGCCGCGGGTGTCGCTGCATACTCTCATGGTAGAATGACCGAGGCTCTGCAGTATGAGCAAGAAGCGTACTCCCTCATCGCGAAGCTTGGGGAGGCCTACTTCCAAGCCGCTAAGGTTCTGGTGCATCTGAGGAAATTTGATTTAGCGTTCCAGCGCATCCGGAACGCATTGGACTGCGACATCCATTACGCTCGCAGACTACCGGAGGATGGAGAATTTGAACGCAACGCAAAAGACATTTCGCCATTTTGGCAGGCTATCGGACACGAAGCCCGCCAATCCGCGGAATCCCTCCGTCGCGATGTCGAGGCATCGTTGGCCCGCATCAATCAATGGCGTGGAATGTCTGTCCACGAGACAGATTACAGAGACGCCTTCCGCAAACTCCGCAGCCCCCGTTTCGCGGCCGAAAGAGCTGTCTCTGAACGCGCGTACAATTCGCTCCATGCTGAAACAAACGCTGCTCGCACGCATTACGAAAACGCGGTTGACGCGGCGAAGGCCGGTACCGTCTATGGATACCTGGAAGCGGTAGAAGCACTTCGCTGCGCGGTACCGCGAGCCGCGTCGGCTGAAACACAGATACGGCAAATCGAGGGCTTATTCCAGCAGGTGAGAGTATCCGCCAAGAAAAAGCTGCGAAGGTTGATCACATATGTGACGGCAGGAAGCTGTATCGGTTTTATCGTTGGGGGTATTCCTGTCTGGATGATAATTGGCATTTGTGGCTCGCAGAACGCTGGCGCGATTTCGTCCACTTGCACTTGGACTTGGCTGTTGACTTCGGCGGCAACGGGGGGCCTGACCGGTTGGGGCCTCGGCTACCGATGACGGGTGTCCCTGGGCGTCCCATCGTTCAAAAGCTCATTGGCGCCGTCGACTTGCGTATCGGAAATGTGGTGAGTTTCCCGCGCTGGTCGGCTAGTACGCCGAGTTTTCGCCTTGGCTGCTCGTTTGCATGAACGAGGGAACTTCACCATATCGAAGACATGCTAGGTTCAAGAGCATTTGTTCGCTAGCAGTGGTTTGGACAGCCTGGTTGTATTTCTGGCGGCTGTGCCGCAATGCTAGCGGACCTGCACAGCCTGCTGCCGTCAGCAATAGACATAGCCACGACCAAGTTCTTAGAACTCGGGAAGGCTGCATGGCGGACTCGCTGATCTGATGAGACTGCGCGTCAGAGAAGGAGAGGTCTCTTCCCTCGTCGTCAATCTGCGAAGGCTGCTTTAGACAAACCTCCCCAATCTTGGTCACTTTCTGCGTACTGCTGCCCCGACAAGCAGGCAACAACGCCTTGGAATCCTTGCCACCCAGTGTGAGGCACCGATAAGATGGAGCCGAGAAGCAATGCGGTGCATCGAGTGGCGGACTCTGTGACAAACATACGACGAGCCAGGAATCCAAAAGGAGATCATCGTGATACGTCCAATCCGACCTGACACGTTATGTGCGGCAATTGTCCCTGCAGCAATCTTATGCCTTCTCGTGACAGCACTTCGTGCTGCAGAGACGCCCCGGCCTGACCTCGCAAGCGGTCTTGCTCGAAAGATCCTCAAAGAAACGGGGATCAAGGGTGGATTGATCGTGCATCTGGGCTGCGGCGATGGGAAGCTCACCGCGGCGTTCGGGGCAGGTCACAGCTATCTCGTGCAAGGGCTGGACGCCGGCCCGGAGAACGTGGCGAAGGCACGCGAGTACATCCGCCAGCGCGGCATCTATGGCAAGGTGTCGGTACGTGATTGGTCCGGCGATCGTCTGCCGCATGGCGACAATGTGGTGAATCTGGTGGTGGCAAGTGGCGAGTGGCAGGTGGCAAAAGAGGAGATTCGGCGTGTCCTGACACCCGGCGGTGTCGCGATTTCCCTCAAGCCTACAGCCTTCGGCCTTCAGCCTTTCAGGAAGCCTTGGCCGGAAGAGACCGACGAATGGACGCATTGGTTGCATGATGCTAGTGGCAACGCGGTTGCACGTGACCGTGTGGTTGGACAGCCACGGCACATCCAATGGGCGGCGAGGCCGAAGTGGTCGCGGCACCATAACACGACGCCCAGTCTGAACGCGGCGGTCTCGGCTGGCGGACGGTTTTTCTACATTGCCGACGAGGCGCCGGCGGAGGTCGATAACTCGTTGCCGGATCGCTATAGCCTCTTTGCCCGCGACGCCTTCAACGGTGTGCTTCTGTGGAAGATCCCTATTGACTATTGGGGCTGGGAGGCGTGGGTGCAGACCATGTACAACAATTTCATGCTGGGACGCCACATGCATCCTACGCAAATCCAACGTCGCCTGGTGGCGGTAGGTGATCGGGTATACGTAACGCTCGGATTCAACGCTCCGGTCAGCGAGTTGGACGCCGCTTCCGGCCAGATCGTTCGGGACTTCGCCGGAACGAAGAACACGTCGGAGATTCTCTGGTACGACGGCCGGCTGGTGCTGGCGGTGAACAAGGAGCCGCAGCGCGCTGGGTACATCGAAGAAGATCCGCCGACCAAGAAAGAAGTCAAGGTGCTGGATCTCGACTCCGGCGAGATTCTCTGGAGTGTCGGCGACTTCGTCGGCATCAGCGTCCGAGGCTCGCCGGTCCAACGGGTCACTCAGTTGACCATGGCGGTCGGCAAAGAAGGGGTCTTCTTGGTCGAGGAAGACTGCCTGGTTGGCCTGGATCTTTCCACAGGCAAGGAGCTTTGGCGCGTGCCTCGTCCGCCGCGCCCGGCGGAAAAGGTGACCGACGCCTATCGCAACGACCATACGAATCTGTGCACGCTGGTCTATTACGATGGCAAGGTGATTTTCGGTCAGCCGCGCGAACAGGGCAAGAAGCCGCCGTGGAACAACACTCAGCCGTCTGACCTGCTTGTGCTGGACGCTGCCAGCGGGGACGTCAACTGGACGAAAGAAATCGGTAGCTGGGAGTACGGCACGCCGATCGGCATCTACGTCACCGGCGGGCTGATCTGGGTCCACGACCGTCCCGAAGAGGGCTATCAGGTCGTGGGCCTTGACCCCAAGAGCGGTGAGGTCAAGAAGAGAATGGCGACCGAGGCCATGTTCAACGCAGGCCACCATCATCGCTGCACGCGCAACAAGGCGACCGAGCGGTTTCTTATCACCTCGCGGCGAGGCGTGGAGATGGTCAACTTCGACAGCGGCGACATCGAAGTAAACACGTGGATTCGCGGCGAATGCGGATACGGCATAGTGCCGTGCAACGGGCTGCTGTACGTCACTCCGCACCCGTGCCGATGTTTCATCGAAGAGAAACTGAGCGGATTGTACGCGCTGGCCCCGGAGGGAAAGTCAAAAAGTCGAAAGGTCGAAACGTCGAAGAGTGAAATCGAAACGCGGCTTGAGAAGGGGCCGGGATACTCAGAGGTCAGAGATCAGAAGTCAGAGGTCAGAGATCAGGAATCAGAAGGCGGAGTTGCCAGTCGAGCGTCCCGGCAAGGTGTTGGCAATCTGACCTCTGATCTCCGACCTCTGACCTCTTCCGTCGGCTGGCCCACGTATCGCGGTGATCCGTATCGCAGCGGTGCTACGGGAAGGACCCCCGCCGAATTGAAGCAAGCTTGGCAGGCGGATATTGGCGTTTCGCCGAGTGCTCCGGTGATTGCTGACGGCAAGGTCTTTGTGGCGTCGGTCGAAGAGCACCGCGTTTGTGCGTTGGACGCTGCAAGTGGCCGGCAGCAGTGGGCGTTCACAGCCGGCGGTCGGGTCGACACGCCGCCGACGATTCACCGTGGTACGGTGCTGTTCGGATCTCGCGACGGTCACGTCTACTGCCTGCGCGCGTCGGATGGCGAACTCTGCTGGCGGTTGCGGGCGGCACCGCATGAGCGTTTGGTCGTGGCGTATAGCCAAGTCGAATCGGCATGGCCCGTTCATGGCAGCATCCTGGTAGTGGACGATGTGGCCTATTTCGCTGCGGGGCGGTCTTCTCACTTGGATGGCGGCATCTACGTCTTTGCCGTCGATCCCGCGACCGGCGAAGTCCTGCGCGAGGAGGCTGTGGTTGCAGAGGAGCGGTTGTCGCAGAAAGAGGGCGGCGCGGGCGGCGCTTTGTCTGATATTCTGGTGTTCGATGGCAGTGCCGTGCGCATGAGGCAAATGCAGTTTGGACTGGTCGATCGGGGAGAACCTACGGCAAAGCGTGACAAGGCTGCAAGAATGCACGTGTTTGCCGCAGGAGGTCTATTGGACGACACGTGGTTCAATCGCATCTACTGGGCCGTCGACCGCAGGCCGCTAGGCCAACTTGTAGTCGCAGACGACGTTTCAGTGTACGGCATCCGAGCGTACCAGCGGCCGGGTGACGTGAACGCGCACTTCAAACCGGGAACCGCAGGCTATCTTTTGTTTGCTCACGACCGTCGGCAGCCAAAGGTCGACGGAGCGGCGAAGCAGGGATCGCAGAAGAAGCCGAGGCGAGGCAAGAGGCCATTGATCGATCGTTGGTCGGTGCGCATTCCGGTTCGAGCGCAGGCCATGGTATTGGCCGGCGACGTGCTTTTTGCGGCAGGGACGCCCGACGTGGTCGATCCGAAAGAACCCTGGGCCGCCTACGACGGTCGCCGCGGCGGGGTGATGTGGGCCGTGTCGGCAGAATACGGAAGCCGACTAGCGGAATACAGG
>CAZURK010000244.1:0-23700 GCA_964623055.1 uncultured Pirellulaceae bacterium | reverse complement strand
GGAGATACCGCGCGCTGGCCTGGAGTATCTTCCGCCTCAAGGCGAGCAAGGAACGCAGTGTTTCTTCGCACTACGCCCCCGGAGATCACTTCTTCGCCACCAACTTCGGAACATTGCCTGACAGCCGGTTGACCAGTACGACCACGCTTCCGGGCAGCGGCTGTTTGCCCAGGAGCCCTCTCATCTCGGCCCTGAATGCTGCCCACGTTTCGCCGCCATCGCGGTCGCACGCCATCGCAACCAGCACGGTGATGTCTTCACCGCTGATGCGGCCTGCCGCGATGAGCGAGGCAAGCTGCTGGCTGCCGGTCCGGAGCGGTTCACCCAATAGCCCGCGCGCGGCGAACACCGCGCCGGCCATGGGCGAGTCGGCGCTCGATTCGTCGGGCAGCGCGGCGAGTACCTTGGCGGCTAAGTCCGCGTCCCCCATCGCCATTGCCGCGTACACGGCGGCGAGTAGCGCGGACAGTTCCTGCGGACCGTCCTTCGTCGCCGCGACTGCTTTCTCCGCTGCCGGTCGGCACGCGTCGCGCACCAAGTCGGCCAACAGGGAGGTTTCTTTGTGGTCGGACAGCATCCGCGATGCAGCCGTAATCGCCCAGGCGGAACGTAGCCCAATACCTGCTCCTTTGCCGTCGAGCAACTTCTTCGTCTCTTCCGCCCGCCAAGCGATTTGCAGCTCGGTTAGGGCCTCTTGGTCCACCTGGCCAACCAGTGCTGCGCCCAACAGCTTCCAGCCAAACTCATCGTGTACCGCTACCATCTCCATCAGCCGACTCAGCTCGCGGAGCTTCCGCACTCGCTCACGGCGATCCTGAGCCCGCCTGCTTGTTTTCTTGTGCAGCGCCGCCAGAGAGCCAGCGGGCTTGGCCTCCGGGTCGGACAACTGGGCGATCACGTCGGCCGCTTGCCCGTGCGTCTCTCGATTGCCGATGACCAGCAGTTGGCCCGGCGCGAACCATGTCACTGCCTCTCCTGACGGGTTCAGCGCTTTCCGCACCGCGTCGATGAACTGCTCGGCACTCTCCTTTGCCTTGGCGACCGCCTTGTTCTGGTCGTCGATTCCCTCGAATTCCTCCTTCGACGGCAGAGCGATCGTCGATACGTCGTACACCCAGGCCGAAATGCGCGGCATCCGCCGGTCGCTGCCTACCAGAATTGCATTGGCCGCACTGCCATCGACTTCCGGCTGCCATGTCAGGCGCAACGGCTGCAGCATCCAATCCAGCGCCTGGGCCACCGTAGCTCCGCGGAGATCCAGGTAAGTGACATGGACGTTCCGGCCAGCGAGCATGTCGCTCGCGTCCTCAATGCTGCCGTCAAGGAGCTGGCTTCTCAGTTTGATTGCCCGCGAAATGGCATCCAGCGCCTCGCCGACCGACATGTTGCGGAGCACGAGATTGAGCTTAGTGCCGAGCACAGGCATCTCTCTCTTCCACGCCTCTACGCGGTCGGCGTGGAACGATTCCAGCTCGGCCAATGCCGCGTCGGCTGTCTGCATCGCTTGATAGTTGCCGCGATTGGCAGCCGCCGTGGCGAGAAAGTAGGCACGTACCAAGTCGGCCCGGGCCTCGTCGCGCTCTTTCTTCTCTAGTTGCTTGCGGCCGGTGTCAAGAAGCTGCTGGGCCACTTTGGCGAGTCCTTCCGTGTTGGCCACCAAAACGTTAGCAGTGTACGTACCACCGGCGATGAAGAAGTCTTCGCTATCGGCGACGACGTCAGCCACCTCCTTGAGAGACTCGACCACCGCGCCGGCGGATGGACGGGGAGAGGCGACTGGGCCAGACACAGCGCTGGGTGCGTATCTGAAGTACAACCTGGTATCCGCCCGTAGATTCGCATCTCGCCCGCGCCGACGAGGCGCTGCTTGACTTTCCGCCAATTGCCGGAACCTACCGGACACACCCCGAGTCGCCGGCATCGGCCGATCTCCCGGCCGCATCCGTCCGGCCAGTCTCCCGCCACGGAATTCGCCCCTTCCGAAGCCATAGCCCATACCGCCCCATTGACCGGAGCCGTTCATGGCCAGCGACTTGCCTAGGGCCGGTACCCTTGCCAATTCTTCCGCCTCGCGCTTGCCCTCGCCCAACGGCCCAAAGAACCCCTCCCACTCGGCCCCCTCAGGAAGTGGCACTGGCACGAGCATCCGACGTGGCGGCTGCGCGGGCCGCTCGTTGGCGATCTCCTCCGCATCCTTCTCATCCACCGCTACGAAACTCGTGTACTGGCTCATCAGACGATAGTCCAATGCGATCGCCGTCACTTCCTCTTCCACTGCCGGTGAGCCCATGTAGTACGTCTGCTGCATGAGATCTTCGATCTTCTTGCGTGACCACACTTTCGCAAGCACATCGTGCGCCGGTTGATCCTCCGGCAGCGTGACCTGAAGAGGCCAACTGATCGCCTCGCCCTCAACGAAGCCGTTGACGTTGATCTCCGCTGCCCCGCCGCCCGTGTAGCGGCCAAACAGAATCACCGGGCGACCGGCCCAGAGTTCGGGAATCTTCGCCGGATGAGTCTCGGCGACTTCGAGGCTGCCCCAATCAATGTTGATCTTGGCAAGCTGTGCCCGCTGGATGCGCGTGATGACTTCCTCGGCCAGCCCAGCAGCGATGTCGTTCAGTCCCAGTCTTTTGCCCATACCGCCTCCCTGTCGAGCCACGCCGTCGACAAGGAACATGTTCGGCGAGCTGCCAATGCCAATGGCCCAAAAGCGAATCTGGTCGCCACAACTCTCGCCCACGTGTTCGATGATCTCTGCCTCGTTTCCGATGAAGCCGTCGGTCAGCATGATCACGATTCGCACGCGCTCCTTGTCGATTGGCTGGTCGATGGCTCGCTTGACGCCTTCCAGCATGTGGGTGCCGCCGCTACCCCGGACGCCCTGCGTGAAGTTCAGCGCCTTCGCCACATTCCCTTTATTAACGGGCACGGGCTTGTCAAAAAGCTGCTGCGTGCGACTGGCAAATGTGATGACCTGCATCGTGTCGATCTCGCGGCAGAGCTTGAGCATATCTCGCATTGCCTCTTTGACTTTCTCGGTCTTCTGCCCGCGCATCGATCCGCTCACGTCCAGCAGAAACACGATCTCTCGCGGCGGGCTCTTTGTCAGCCGCTCGTCCTCCCTAGGCTGGATCATCAACATGAAGTAGCCGTGCCCCAAACGCCGCGCATCCGTGTACTCGCCCGTATGGCCCAGTACGGCCATCTCCGGCTTCTTGCCCACCACGTGATAGCGCAATACGAAATCCTTGTTCGGGATCGAGTCGGCCCGCGAAAGCGTCACCTCGGCACGCTTCTTCCCCTTGCGGGCGACTTCTGCCTCGTGATTGGCGATCTTAAGCCCCTGGATGGGAACGCCCGCGTCGAGGCGCAACGAGAGCGAAATATTGTGACCGTTGCGATGCCCCGGCTTGAGCACGGGAGGGCTGATCCGCGACGCGTCCGGCACCCTCGTGGTGTCCGGAACCGGCGGCGAGACCTTACCCTGCAGTTCGGGTGGCGTCGGCTGCGGGCCGCTGACCGGTGCGCCGGGAATGAACCGTGGGCCGACGACCATGGGAAAGTGGAATTCGTACGTGCCCATGTCGTAGTTGAGCACATCCACGTAGCTGATCTCGATGTTCACCTCCTGGGCGGGATCGATGTTGCCGACCGACTGGGTGAAGATGTTGGGCCGCTCCTGTTCCAGCAGTGCCGCTGTTTGCCCGGCCGCGAGGGCCTGTTCATAAATCTGCCGCGCCTCGGCCCGCCGCTTGATCACGCCCACGATCTTCCGCTCGCCAATGACCATCGTCATGTCGTCGACGGCGGCCTCGTGCGGCAGCGGGAAGACATAGACCGCCTCGATCCGCTCATCGGTGGGATTGTAGAACGTCTGCGTGACTTTCACGCGAGCGATGAACCCTGACACGTCCGCCTTAACGTCCGTGTGCCTGAGCGGGCACTCGACTACGGTCCCGTCGCCCTTGACGACCCGCAGCGCCCCCTGGGTGACGTCCTCTTCAAGGGCCTTCGTTTTTTCCTCGGCACTCAGCTTCTTTTCTCCCCCTGCCTTTCCAGCCTCATCCGTTGCCGCGAACAGCATGGCCGTCGGCAACATCAGCGCAAGTACAAGAAAACTAAGTAGATGCACTCGGATTGGTCTCGTCGCAGACATGATTTGGCTCCTAAACGAAATGAGGTGACCTCCGCCAGCCGCCCGGCTGGGCTAGTCCACCGCGAGTCCAACTTGCCCCGTCAGGATCGTCTAGACTCCATGCGGACTGATTCCCTACATGGGAGAAGAGACGATCGCACAGCGTCACAATCACACAGCCTTCGTTAGGGTAGACGATTCGGGACGAATGATGGTTTCGCCCCAGATTTGGAAGTTGACGGGGCCTCTACTCCCCGTGCTGTCGGAAATGATATGCGCTGCCGTAACGGGTGGTCTTATGAGGTTCGAACTTGCCCTCACTTCCGGGTTCTGTCGACTGTGCGAGCAAGTCGTCGATGTTCTTCTCGGTGATGGGCTTGAAGTCCCTCGCCATCGCCAGATCCTGACGCAGGTTTTCGCGAGAGCCAATACCGCAGGCAAGTACGCTAATTGGCAGCGAAAGAGCAAATCGACGGCAGAGTTCGGCAGGAATCTTGAGTTTGGTGGGGATGATCCCGTTCGACAGCGACTTCATCCCGATCGCTGCGATACTTCGCCGTGTGCATTCGGGAAGCACATTCTTCTGAAAACTGCAGAAGTGGGCGTCGAGAACGCTGATCGGCATTTGGACCGAGTCCCATTCGAACGGTTTGGAGAGCATCTTCAGGTGATGAGCGAAGTGCTTGTGGCCAGTGAAGCCGATATATCGCACCTTGCCTGCCTTCTTTGCCTCCAAGGCGTACTTGAGTCCGCCCTGCTCGAAGATCCAATCGGGATCGACGTCCCAATTGATCTCGTGGAACTGCCACAAGTCGATTGTCTCCGTCTGCAATCGACGCAGGCTTTCCTCCAGTTGCTCGCGTGTGCCCTCGTAATCCCGGGCGCAGACTTTGGTCATCAAGAACACTTTGTCGCGCCGTCCACCGGTGGACAGGGCCTTGCCCATGAGTTCTTCACTGCGCCCCTTGCGGTAGTCCCACGAATTGTCGAAAAACGTCATCCCTTCGTCGATCGCCTCGTGCATGATCGCGATGGCCTTTTTGTCTTCGGCGCCACCGATATGGTAGCCTCCCAAACCGACGATGGAGACGCGCTCACCGCTCTTGCCGAACGGACGCGTAGGGATGCCTTGCGGGCTTTCCTGTTGTTCTGCAACTACCTTGTTGCCAAACCCAGCCGCCGCAAGTGATGCGGCAGCAGCCTTCAGGAATCTGCGACGGTCGGTTTCGTTCATGATCGGATCTCCAGTTAGCGGTGCGGCGGTGAAATCCTGTGCCCACAGCGTAGGACACCATGTATCGCTCAGTAATTCAACTCGGCGGCAAGTTCCAGCTACCTCGCAGGTTTCGATGACTTGGTGTCGTTGGGGCGCCGTTCACTCGCGCGGCCTTTTCTAATCTTCTTCCACTCGCTTGATTTGAGCGGTGTGGTCTTGAGCGCGTAGAACGGGTCGTCGTGCTCGGCAATCCAGCGGTCCAAGTCCGCCTTCAACCGCTGTTTGGTCTCAGCATGGGCTGGATCGTCAGCGAGGTTCATCAGTTCTTGCGGATCCTTTTTCAAATCGTACAACTCCTCACCGTGGTCTATATACACGTTGAGCTTGAACCGCTCAGTGCGGATCATGCGGATCGGATTGACCCAGGTTTGCTTGCCGTGGTACTGGCCGACCACGAACGGCCGAGGCTGGACGTTGCCTTCACCGGTCAAGATCGGCTTGGCCGACTGGCCGTGACACTCTGGAACTTCGGCCCCGGCAAGATCCAGCAGCGTCGGTGTCAGGTCTACATTGACCCAGTCGTAATCGGTAACCCGTTTGTGGCCGACTCCACCCATAGCCTCCGGCACGCGAATCATCGTAGGCACCCTCACCATGTGTTCGTACATGAAGGGACCTTTGAAGATCAACTTGTGATTGGTGTCCATATCACCATGGTCGGAAGTGTTCACGATGACGGTGTTGTCCCATAAGCCATGTTCCTTGACCGCTTGCATCACCGCGCTGACGTGATCGTCGTACAGCTTGACCTTCTGGCGATAGAAATCGTGATATGCCTCCCATATCGGCTGCTGTTGCCCCCATATCAATTTGCCCTGGTTGTCGGTCATGAACTGTTTGTGTACCGAGGGCTTTCTGGCAAACGTCTCCTCGCTCCACGATCGACTGAGCCGGATGTTCATGTCCGACACGTCCTCTGCGCCGGGTTTGAAGTGGTAGATGTCGTGTGGATCAAGGTACATGAGAAACAGCGCGAACGGTCTGTCGTCGCGGGCATGACGGCGGATGAAGTCGATGCCAAGCCTGGTGGCCTTTATGTCGGGGCCTCGCTTGTTCTCCTCGTCCCATCCGGCGTTACCGGTGGGATCGTTGCCCAAATGCCACTTGCCGAAGTAACCCGTCGTGTAGCCCTCGGCCTGTAGGGCCGCGCCGATGGTGGGCATCGTCAAGGGCCTTCCACCCAGTGCGCCGACGTTGCCCATCACGCCCGTGTGGTGCGGATAGAATCCGGTAAGCATCGACGAGCGGCTGGGCGAACACTGGGGCGTGGTACAGAACGAGCGGTCGAAAACGATCGACTCTTTGGCCAGGGCATCCTGCGCCGGTGTGTCGAAGAACGGATCGACGAGGCCCACCGCCTGCCAATGCTGTTGGTCAGAGCATAGCACGAGCAAGTTTGGGCGACGCTTGGCCGGCGAAACACGACTTGAGGAAAGGTCATCGCGAGACTCACCGGCAGTCGTGGGGCCTGTGAAAAACAGTCCTAGCAAGAGGCACAGCAGCAGTCTGCGGCCAAGTCTCGCTATAGCTGCATCGTTCTTCGTCATTGATTACTCCTCGATGGCGCGTAGTCATGTAAGTGCGTCGAGCGGGGCGGATGACACGCCCGCTCCAGCTTCCTGTCGTGTCGCCAGTTCATTGGGGGCCAGACGTATTCCTCCGTCCCAGCTTCTGCAACACGACGGTGAACTCCTCAACCGTCATTAACTTGTCGCGGTTCGTGTCCGCCTCGGTGAAACGCTGCAGCTTCTCTTGGGCTGCCTCGCCCGTAAAGCCGCGATTGAATTCGTCGTAGGTGAGCATACCGTCGCCGTCCTTATCTCGACTGCTGATGATCGAGCGGGCACGTTCCTCCGCGGTGACCTTACGAGAGGGCGTTTGATTGCGGGGTTTCCTTTTCGTCACGGGCTGCCCACCTGTGTGTACCTTGTCACCGTGGTCGGAAGAGAAGATCACGATTGTGTTCTCAGCCAGGTCGAGTTCATGCAGAGCCCTGGAAAGCCGACCGATGTTCTCGTCCAGTGAAGAAACGAGACCGTAGTACTGGGCAAGCTCTGTTCGGGCGCGGTCGTCCAGCGCTGGCGGAACGTTCGGCTGCCGCCGTCCGGAATTTAGATGCCACTTTCCAATGAAGCCAGTGGCATAGCCATGCTGTTTCAGAATCTCAGCGAATGTAACCTCTTCATGTGGTAGCTTGAGATCGTTTGAAACGATGCCTGTATTGTGTCCATAGCGCCCCGTCAACAGCGATGCGCGGTAGGCAGTGCACTGTGGAGTAGCAGCAATGGCATTAGTGAAAAGAATGCCTTGAGTGGCCAGTTCGTCCAAATGCGGCGTCTTGACGAACGTGTTGCCCATGCACCCCATGGCGCCGCCTCGCATCTGGTCCGCACAGACGAGGAGGATGTTAGGTTGCGTGTTCGCCTGGGCGGGTGCGGAAGTCAGAATGACCAAGACGAACGAGATCCACACGAGGCTGAGCGAACATGGTGATCGCATGGCAATTCTCCATCAAGTTTGTCCGAACACGGCATTGCAGCGATCATTGTAGCCGCGCGGACTTTAGCCCGAAACTTCCGCGTGTACTTTCTCCGAAGAGCCAACCGGTCAATCTTGCCGGCGGCTTGGAGGCCGTGTGGCAAGGTGACCGGGCGGACGTTTCCAACGAGCGATACACTCAGCATGGTTGGGTCCCATCTCGGATGGCTCCAAATGGGAACCCTGGCCCATCAACCGCAGGCGATAGTATTTCGGGGCCTGCTTTGCCGTGAATTGCCCCGCCCCGCTTGCGCGCGTCGGTTCACGACCGACATCTCCTGGCGCAAATCGCTTCGATGGGGCTCATGGCCGGGGTTTTTGTTTCGCGGGCAGACGGCGGATGCGAATACCTCGATACCAGACGCGGTAGCCGTGGTCCTGCAGGGCGACGTGCCCTTTACGGCTGTCGGCGAATTGTGGGATGTCGCGGAATCTGCTGTCGGCGACGTGCTTGTTCCGGTCGTCACTGCGCAGTCCGATCCGCAGCACCTTTTTGCCGTTGAGCGTCTTGCCATCGAACAGCGAAATCCAATCACCTTCGTCGTCGCCGCGAGTGTTGGGCAAGGCGCAGAGACATGCCAGGGTCATCAGCGATAGGGCGAATGTGCGATTCATATCGTGACTAACGTAGCCCTGAAGTAACGCAGTGGCAACAGCATCTGCACGCGTGTGCGACCTCAGTAGACCGCGCACACGAGGACGCCATCCCGGCGCAGGAGCGCATCACCACGCGTGCATGTCGATGAGATCGTTCGGCGGAATCCTTCGGCCTCACGGGTCCACCCCTACGCCAGGCTGTCGGTTGGTGTATCGGATGCCAGCGATCGGCCTACCCTCGGGATTGGTGAGATGCGCGCCAAACATCCAGCTCTTTGCGGTCAGGGTCACCTTGACCAGAATCTCGTTGGAGCCCTTCTTCAAACGGATCGGCACGCTGTTCGTTTTGGGTCCGTAGTCTCGTCGGCCCTCCAGCCAAGCGAATTGCCGCTCGCCGTTCACCCAGACAACCGCCCCGTCGGCGGAACCGAAGGCGAACAGCGCGTCGGTCGCCTTTGGTACGTGGGCCCACGCCACCGCGTAGGCGGCGACGTTCTCAGCTTGGCCGAGCAGATTCCCGAAATCTAGGACGAACTCGGCATCGAGTTTCGCTTCCGCCGGGCGCCGTGCCTGTTTCCAGCCAATCTGCTCGCCCCTCGGTCCCGTGTAGGTTGCCGACAGATCCACCTTCGTCTCAGGCGGATGCTGAATGTCGCTTGTGGCCCCGCCTGGATTTTCGAAGGGACCGATGATGTTCCACGCCGGTATCGAGGGACGACATGTGACCTCGCTCTTCAGGACGAAACACTGGTCACCCCAGGCAAGGTTTGCTGTCGCGACGGCGACGAAAGTAGCCAGGTCGTCGCCAGTGTTTGGTTTCCACGTTACCCGTTTGCTGGCGTCTGCGGCCAACTTGAGGTCTGCCGGAGCACGTAAGAGCCCGAACCGATTGGGCACCCGCGTATCGAAGCTGAGGGTGCCCGTCACCGTCCCTTCGTCTGCCCCGCGCACGGTTGCGACGAGTGACGGCTTCTCGGTCGTGGCGCTTCGGTCGACCTCGATCTTGAGCGTCATCCCGAGAATCGCGGCGAGGGCCTGATTAGCTTTCTCCTTGTCCCCGACAGCTCCGACCGCCTCGGTGACCTTTTGCAGGAGGGCGGTTTCGATGGCCTCTTCACGCGCAGCCTTGTCGCCGAACGCCGTGGCTTGCCTGGCATCGATCAGTTGCTCGATCGCTTTCGGTGCATCTTCGCCGAGGATTTGCTGCGCCCAGCGCAGGCGCGAGATCTGTCCACAGATCTCTCTCCAGCTCGCGTCCTGGACCAGAAACTCTGTCGAGAGCCGCCGCATCGTTGTCGGCGTCTTGTCGATCAGCTTTTCCATGAAGCGGTACTTCTGCATCAGCTCCGCGTGCCCTTGAGCCAGTTCCTCCTTAGCCTGCTTCAGGAATCTGTCCTTCTCGGTAATGTACGCACGGAAGTGCTCCGCAAAACTCTCCTGGGCATTGGTCATGGCGTACCGGCTGACGTAGCCGTGCGGCGTCTGGGCCACCTTATCGTCGCGGATGCCGAAGATACGCTCCTTCTCGGGCAACGTCGCTCTGAAATCCGGGAACTGGTGGGGCGCCCGATAGCTTCCATATCCGCCCTTGATGATCACGTAGTCGATGATGTGCCCGAACTCGTGGATGAAGTTCTGTGCGGTTCCCTCCACGCCGCCGCTTCTCATCTCGACCCAAAGGCCCGTCTGCATCCCGACGTTCGACTTGTACGTGGTGTTGCTGGAGGGCATCGTCGGCGCGTAGCTTCTGCCCGACACCGTGGTGAAATAGATCCCCTTGCCCCGGTAGATCTGCACCACTGACAACGGAAGAAAGCGTATCCATTGGTCAATCGCGTCGCGGTAGGCGAGGTCGCCGAAGGGAAGGAGATAGGGTGCAAGCACCTCGGGGAAAGTTCGGGCCTCGCGAAAGTCCTTGAAGTGCCAGAAGCCGTGTGTCCTATCCGTCGGCACGAGGACCCCCTTGGGCAGATCGCGCAGCGGCAGTGCCTTGCCCGATGTGTCCTTGACGATGGGCATTTTCGTGTCCTTGTCCACCTCCGTTTTCAGTGTGTAAGACTCCCGGGCGGTCGTGCGCATCGCTGCCTCGACGTCCTCCAGCAGATGTGTGTTGCTGCTGAAAAAGCTGCTGGTCCTGCACAGGGCGAGGACCGGGATGCCCGTGACGTGCGACCATTCCCAAAGATCCTCGTCCGTGTTGAGGTCCAGTCCCTTCATGTACTCAACGTAATCCTCCTGCGTGAATTCGTGGAACGGCTTTCCGAAGCGTTTCTCCACCCGGCCAACGGTTGCATCCTTCTCGGCGTAGCGGGCGAGGTACTCCGCTAGGACCTTCTTCTGCCGCACGGTGCGTTCGCCCCGTTCCTTCTCCATTTGCTTCCTCAGCATCTCCTTCTTCAGCTCTAAATATTCGGGGGAGAGCCGGTACATCGTCGTCGGTGTCTTGTCAATCAGCTTCTCCATAAAGCGATATTTCTGCATCAGGAGATCATTCCCCTCGGCCTCTTCCTTTTTGGCGCGCACTAGGAAGTCCTTCGGGTCGCGGATGTAGGCCCAGAAATGCTCGGCGAAGTTCTCCTGGGAGTTGACCTTCGAATAGGAGCTGATGTAGCCGGTCTCTTGGCGCGCTGTCATGGCGAAGATCTTGTGCCGTTCGCGCACGAGATTGCGCATCTCGGGGAACTGAAAAGGATGCGCGTCATTGTCGCTGCGCGCGCCGATGACGTTCAGGTCGATGACATGCCCGACTTCATGGAGCGCGCTGTCGGTGGAGTTCCCCGCGAGGCTGTCGTAACCATTTTCCACGAGTTCATCGGAAGAAACTCGCGCCCGCGCGCCATCGCGTCTGCATTCCACCATGCCTCCTGGGACAAGTCCGATGTAAGAGAGGTTGTCTTCGTTGCTGACGCGCCAGGTGAAGGCCCACCCGGTTCGCGACCGGGTGGTTGGGTAAATCGCCTTTCCGCGATGCGCCTGCACAACCGAGAGCGGCAGCATCCGGATCGCCTCGTTGATGTCCTCGCGGTTCTCCAGATCGGCAAGTCGCACCAGGCAGAACTCGATCGCCTCGTATGTGATGTGATCCTGGGCCCAGCCCTTGTTGTGCCGCAGGCCCTCGGTCGTCTCCAAGTGCCGGACGGAATCCGCCGGCATCTCCCGGACCTTGTACTGCACCTTCTTTTCCCTAGAGCTGATGGTAATCTTCCCAGTCTCCTTGTTGTACTCGGTAACGAGATCGTGCAGGTCGTGCCATGACATCAGGTTGGCCATCTTGATGTTGGCCAGCAGGTGGGCATTCATGTGGAAGAAGTTGCTGCGCTTGTTGATCGCGACCACTGGGATATGGGTGACGTGAGACCAGTTCCACAGATCATCGTCGTTGTTCAGGTCGAGCCCGTTCATGAATTTCGCGTAGTCGTCCCGGGTGAACTCCGAGAAGGGCTTGCCGAACTCCATCTCCACTTCCGCGCGGATCGCTTTGCTGGCGGCCTGCCGTGCCTTGTACTCGTTCATAATCTCGCGCTGCTCTTCGGCGTCGAACCATGCCAGGTGGTCGCCCGAAAGCTGCTCCATCATGGTCGAGGTGCTCTCGACGAGTGTCTCCACAAACTGGAACTTCTGCATAAGCTCTGGGTGCCCCTGCGTCTTCTGCTCCTCTGCCTTACGGCGGAAGGTGTCTTTGTCTAGGGCGTAGGCTGTCAGGTGTTCGCTGAAATTTCCCTGCGCGTCGTGCATGGCGCGCTTGTTGATGTACCCATGCGGCGTCTGCGGGAGCTTGTCGCGGCGGCGTCCGAAGACGCGGCGACGTTCGGGTTGCAGCGTGTGGAACGCGGGGAACTGTAATGGATGGGCGTAGATGCCGAAGTACTGCGTCTCCAGCACTGTCTCTCGCACGATGCGGGAAAACCCCCGCACAAGATTCTCGGCGGTCTTACCGTCGGTGTCCCCTTCTAGAATGACCCCCGGCTGCATACCGGCAAAGTTGGCCTTCAAGTCGCTGCTCATGCAATGCCAAATCGCCTCGCTCCGACCGCCGGTACGTGTCGTCAGATAGAGAGCCTTGCCGCAGAGGAGCTTGACGACCGAAAGGGGCAGTGCCCGCAGCCCTTTCTCGACATCAGCCCGGTACGTAATGTCCTCGAGGCGGATCAGGTAGGGGCTCAGGAGCTTGTACACGGTCCTGTCTTCGGCGAAGTCCTTGTTGTGCCGAATCTGCCCGGTGAACTCCACCGTCCGCATCGCTTCGGCGGCATCGTCGCGGGTTTTCAGGGCATTACCGCCGGAGTCGGTCACCGCCACCTTTCCCTCCCGGTACCTGCTGTTCATTCTCAGCAGTTCCTCGGCTGAGATCTTCTGCGCGGTTTCTGTATCCACCAGCAGGTGGGCATTGGCGCCGAAAAAGTCGTAGCCCCGATTCAAAGCGACCACCGGGATGTTCGTAACGTGCGACCAAGTCCATAGGTCTTCGGCCCTTGTTAGATCGAGATCCTTTATGAACTTCGCGTAGTCCGTGTCTGTGAACGCCGTGAACGGTTTTCCGAACGCCTCCCGGACCCTGGCAACGACCGCGTCGCGTGCTTTCTCTTGGCAGACGTATTCCTCCAGGATCTTCGGCACGTCCGCAGGTGGCTCGGCTCCTGCTTGCACCAACACGGTCAGGGTCAGGATGAGAGCAAGGGAGTCACGGACGAGACAGTATACGCGCATGATTCACCTCCGTTTCGGGGCGAACTTGGGCATCATCTTTCGAGATCATACAGCCGAGCGCACGACCGGTTCACTGAGAAAGCCAAGTAAGCGGAATAGTCATCCGCGCTCGCGGGATACGACAAGTTGATAGGGTATCAGAACTGCGTCTCTCTCGCGACTATTCCAGGATAGCCCTCCCCTTCGGACCTGCCCTGTCACGCTGCGACTTTCGGAATGGGGTGAACCGCCGCAAGGCGGTGATACACTCAGCACGCGGTAGGGAAGTTACCGTTGAGGCTCCAGGGACCAGATCCCCAGGAATCGCAGCCGGTTGCATGGCCGGTTTTCCAGGACTGCAGACGCGCGCTGCTGCAAGAAAGCGAGGAAAGGCGTCGCCGTGGTCGAGGTGGACGATTTTCAAACTGAACCACCGCAAGCCGAATCAGTCAACGGCGGTCTATTGTTGTGGGGCGTTCAGAACGTGTTGAGGCAACAACAGTCGCATTGGAATTGGCGGAGTGAAATACGCTTCTACTTGGGCTCCCAGTAACATCTTTTAGGTGATACTATTCTTCCGTCGGCCTTGAGGGTCTTCATGGCCTTGTCCACTTCCTTTCTATCAAGGCCGGACATTTCGGCGATTTTCCCAGCGTTAAGGGGTTCACCAGCTTTTCTCATGGTGGCCAAAACTCTTTTCTCTGCGCTCATGTGCGGCTCCTGTTCATACCAATTCCAATCCCCATCCAGCCCCCGCCTCGTCATCGCCTCCACGGCTCTACTTCCCCTCGACGTCGCGCCACGACACGTAGTCCCACTCACTGGTTCCCGCCACATCGAGGGCAGCGCTGGAGTCGCCGATCAGGATGCGGTTGAGGTCGAGGCTCTCGGGTGACCCCAGGTGTGTGGCGAGCACTGGGGTCCGGTTTTCATCGAGGAACAGGTACGCCCGTTTCGCGGTCAGGTCCGTCCACACACGGTAGGTGTGGAACTCGGTCGTGTCGACCTGGTGTGGCAGCAGGTAGCCCGCTTCAAATGCCACTGCGTCCTCGCGGAGGAAGAGCTGGCAGCCCGTCTCGGCCCTTGGCCCGCCGATCCACACCTCCGCCGCAGCGTGGCTGCCCGATGCCTGCTCGTGCCCGATCACTCGCATGCGGAACTCCACGAGCTTGCTGGTGGCCCCGTCCCAGGCATCAGGCATGTTGTCGATGTGGTAGCAGCCGTTGACGACCATCCGGAGGATGCCGTTTTCTGCGACCTCGCCGCCTAACGGCTTACCGCCGGGGCGATGGATCTGCCAGGTCGAGGAGCGCGCGATCTCGCTACCGGTGAATGAGGTCGCCTTGCCGAGGTCCGTCGGCAGCCTCACATTGGCAATCGCTTCCTTCAGCTCAAGGGTTGGGTCTTCGAGGAGCCAGTCGAGGTTGAACCGCGCGCAGCGCAAGTCCCGGCCGACTTCGACATCCTGCTGCCAGACTGCCACCAACGTGCCGTCGTCGGCTTGCTCGCAGCCCGGGTATGAGGCCTGGCGTCCGCCCGTCGGTCCAGCGATGTCTTTCGGCCAGGTCCACGTCCGACCGCCGTCGAACGACGCGGCTGCACACAGCGGGTAGCGCGTGACCGCGTTATCCCACACGCACAGGATCCCGCGCCTGTCTCCGACCTGGAACTTGCACAGAGCACACGGAGCGTTGGTGCCACGCAACGGGCTGGGACCGATGTCACTCCAGGTCTTTCCTTCGTCGTGGCTCCGCGCCTCGTACAGGGACGTCGAGCCGGTGCGCATGAGCATGTACACGCTGCCGTCGCCCAACTCCACGATGGACGGCTCGTCGGTCCCGTGCACGGCGCCGCCGGATACCTTCTGGTAGGCGGCGTCCGTGTCACCGCCGTTGTGCCAGGTGTCGCCGTTGTCGGTGGAGCGCATCACGCCTGCGCGCAGGTGCATCTGACCTTCGGTCTGCAGCGTCTTGCCTTGCTCGCAGAGCACGTCCCACGAGTACCCCATGAGCAGCACGCCCGAGCGAAGGCGGATGCCGTGCGCCGTCTTGCCGCATGTGTACCGGCGGTTCATCGGGATCTCGTACAGCTTGCTCCACGTCGCACCGTTGTCATCGCTGCGGGTGCACCACGTCGTCGAAGTGCGGATGCCGACGCCGGCCGGGACCGTGGTCGAGGTGACGAACACCCGCTCGCCCGATACGGTGATACTCGGGTCGTAGTCGCGACCCTCCTCGGTAGCGATGAGTGTCACCGGCTCCGTCCAGGTCTTCCCGTGGTCCCGCGAGAACGCCCCCACGACGCAGTACCCTTTGCCCAACGTGGCGGACCACACCACCATGAGGCGTCCGTCGTCCAGTCGGGCCAGGCACGGGAAGCAATTGCTGCCGATCTTCTCGTGCGACGAGATGACGAGGCGCTCGAAAGACGGCGCGCCAAGGACAGGTGAGGTTGGAGGAAGTATCGCTGAGGCAAGGAGCATGAGGTGCAGCACGTGGAACTCCGTCTCGTTTGGAAGTGGGCCCGACTACTCCAGGTCCGAGTCTACCCTGAGTAATTGGTGATTCAAGGGGGCAAGGAGCGTGTCCATGTCCACGTAGGTGAGTTCCTGGGGCTGTCGGTGCCTTCGCCCTGCGCCCCGCCAGCGCGCGCAGGAGGCGGCCCTGTAGCACGACGAATGACCGGCTGGGTCCCAAAGGACGGCTCGGCGGGAACTCGCAGCGATTCTGCCAGTGGCAGGGATCGAGTTTGTGGGTCCGGCGAGATCGAAGTATGATGGTCTGCCCGTGCCTAACACGAGGGCCGCCGAGCGTGGCGCCGCCCCCTTTCGTTTGTGGACGTGTTGGAACATGCCAAGACGACCGTTGCTGCTCGTATCGGCTGGCTTGATGCTGAGCCTTTTTTGCGCGCCGCTGCAGGCAGAAGCCGGAATGCCTTGTTTCCCAAACGGAGTCCCAGTCCTGGAAAAGGGCGGTTTCATCTTCTTCACTCCGGGGGTCTTTCAGAAACCCAAGAACCAAGTGGAAGCGCGGCAGCGGAACGAGCGTCTGGAGTGGATTAAGCGATTTCGCATCTGCCTGACGAACGGATACGTCAACTTCGCCGACAAGGATCTGCGGGAGCTACATGCGGCGGGATGCGAACTGTTCATCTACCGCTGGTTCAACGGCTTCTACACTTCGGAAATCCTCGCCGACGATACCCCTGCGGCGACGAAGAGTTACTTGCGCCAGTTTCCGGAGATTGTGAAGCTGTTTCGCCAGATCCATTCCCGCCCCGAGTGGCTCCTCAATCCCAGAAATCCCATTCAAGGCGGCGGCGCCACACACCCGGCATACTTCTACGATTACGCCAACCCCGAGTTCCGGCGATTCTATGCCGAGTCAATCCGGCGCCACCTTGAGACAGCGCAGTACGACGGTATCTTCTTCGACTACATCGGCAGTTGGGCGCTGCCCACGGAGATCAAAGGCGTGTGGGAGACGAAGCATCCCGGATCAACGTATGACGAGGCTGGCATCGAGTTCCTCAAGGAGCTGCGCGAGGTGATCGGCACAAAGCGGATTTTTGGGAACCAAGCCTATCGGCTGCCCGAAGCCTACCATGACATCATTGACTACGACGCCAGCGAAAGCCTTGCGACCAGTTTCGTCTGGGGGAAGAAAGCCAAGGTCTACATGGAAGGAATGGGCGAAAAGCAAGTGCTCGATACCTTCTATCGCCCTTGGGATGGCCCTGGCGGATACAAGGAAACCGCTCGGAGACGATTGGCTATGGCCAGGAAAATGCCGCGGATGCAGATTTGCGACATCAATTACCTTCAACCCTGGCGTGTACCTACCGGTGAGACAGTCGAAGTCGAGGGCAAGCAGACGCCAGTCTACACTCGGCGAACCGACCGGCCTGCCATCTTCTACGGCTATGCCATCTCCAAACTTGTCGGCGGATGTGTCTTTGCCAGCGATTGGTACGCCAGAGGCTATGGAAAGGACGACATCTACTTCCTTGACCTGGGCAAGCCAGTTGACGCTCGGTTCGTCGAAACCAGAGATGCCGTGGCACGTTACTACGAAAATGGATTCGTCGTTGTGACGCGCACCAACGGGCGTGTCCATTTCAAGCCCGATCCAAAGTGCCCACCAGCGGGAATCACCGAACTGTGGGACGTCTATGAAGGGATCCGAGTCCACGATTGGACCTGGCACGGGACGGTGACTGTCTTCCCGGCCTACTATCCGTCCACACGGAGCTACTATCCCAGCGGGCGCGTTTACATCTATCTCCGAAAGCAGCAGCCGTAGTCGCCATGCGGGTTCGGTCCAGCGACTGTGCGATCGGACTACGCTCATTGCGATGACGCAGTTCCCTTCAGCAGGCAGCGTTTGGGGATGCTCGCAGTGGTAGGAACCGAATAGGCACTGTCGTCCTTGCGCCACGGCTAGATTCGGACGACACCGACTCCGTGCCGTGACAACTGCGGTTGCTGGCACATCCGTGCGACCGCGGCGCAAATGGAGATGTCTTCTTCGCCGTCCACAAATGGCGCCGTGGTACCATGAGTTTCACGTTGTGGCCGTGGTGGATTTCGACAGCCAGTCGAACGAATCCGCGATGCAAGCGCACACTGCGACGTCTTCCGTTTCCGCGCCGTCCCCATTTGGCGCATTTGCGCAACAAATGCGCCAAATGCAGAGCGTGTTTTTCACGGGCGCCAAATGGAACTCTTGCACAACAAATGTCAGCAAGGGGAATGCAGGGGTTCTGCGTAGAGTTCATGCGTGTATTCTTGGCCATTCGGGTGGACCTAGCCCGTGCCGCTCTTCACGGTACACGCATTTGTGCGTGTCCGCAGCAGCAATATTTGTCTTGTCCTCAACTAACCGGATAAACTACCGTGCGGTCGAGATCTGCGCGCTACGGGCAGCGATGCCGACGAGTCCAACCCGCATGTCCGTGGCTACGAACATCACACTACGGAGTAAGGTCCGATCCAATGACACAGAATCCCACACTGATCTCACTACTGGCATTTGTGTGCTTGCTGCTCGGTGCTGCGATCGTACTGGGCGACGAGTCGCAGCCTAATTTAGCGGCCAATCCGTCGTTTGAAGAAGCCAAGGAAGGCTCGCCTGTTCCTGATGCTTGGAGCGGAGATCGGCATGTCTACAGTCGCGACGCCGGGGCTGGGCGTGACGGGTCGGCCGCGCTGAAGTACGTGAACGACGATCCGGGCCGTTACCGCCTCGCGACACAGCGGATTCCGATCCAACCGGGCCGTAAGTATTGCATTCGCGGCTGGGTGAAGACCGAGGGAATTGCGGGAGAGGAATCCGGCGCAACGTTTTGTATCGAGTGGTCGGACAAGATGGGCAAGTGGATGGGCGGCGTCTATCCCAGCGGCGTGAAAGGAACTAAAGGATGGACTCAAATCGAAAGCGTCGCCCGTGTCCCGGAGGAGGCAGGGTCCTGCAGCCTCTCGTGCTATGTGCGGCAAGGCATGACCGGGACGGCATGGTTTGACGACGTGGAAGTGATCCGCATCGTCGACCCGCCCCTGCGGAGCGTGCTCATGTCGCCTATCTACCGCGGCCGGATCACGGCGACCGGGCCGAAGACGATTCGTGCGGTCGTCCGGGTCGACCTGCGGGATTACGATCTGCAATTGGAGGACGTCCGTGTTCGCGGGGTGCTTTCGAGAGAAGGTGACGGCCAAGTCTTAGGGACCGTTCAGCAGGAGCCGACCGTTCAAAAGGAGACTGCCGAGCCCGTCATGCTGGAGATCCCTGCCGGGCAACTGCCTCCGGGCCGGTACCGATGGGAGAGCGGGCTGGTCGATGTGGAAGGCGAAACCATCTACTCGGTTCATCATGCGCTGGTTCGAGTGTCGGACGAAATTCGCCCAACTTGCGTCATCGACGAAGACCGCAGGCTGCTGGTCGACGGAAGACCCTTCTTCCCGCTTGGGATTTACTGGAGCAGCATCAACGAAGACGACCTGCGTATCTACGCCGGAAGCAAGTTCAACTGCCTGATGCCCTACGGCTCGCCCAGCCGAGAGCAGATGGATCTGGCCGAGCAGTATGGGCTGAAGGTGATCTACTCGATCAAGGATTGGTACGCCGGCTCACGGTATTGCCCGCCGTCCATCCGCTCCGTCGACGACGAGGAAGGAATGGTCCGAAAACGCGTCCGCGAGTATCGCGACCATCCGGCCCTGCTGGCCTGGTACTTGAACGACGAGTTACCGCAGCGTTTCCTGACGCAATTGGAGGCTCACCAGCATTGGGTCACAGAGGAGGATCCGGACCATCCGACCTGGGTCGTGCTGTATCAGGTGGGTGAAGTGGCCGCCTACGTCAATACGTTCGACGTGATCGGCACAGATCCCTACCCGATCGGCCGCAAGCCCGCCTCGATGGCTGCCGAGTGGACGGCCGAGACGTTTCGCCAAGTCGAGCGTGCCCGTCCAATGTGGCAGGTGCCCCAGTTGCACAATTGGGCCAACTACGCCAAGTCGGAAGCGGAACGGAAGAGAGGCCGCACGCCGACGTACGAGGAAGTCCGCGGCATGGCGTGGCAGTGCATCGCCGAAGGGGCGACGGGGCTGGTGTTTTACTCCTGGTACGACGTGAAGCGGAATCCGGACGTCAGTTTCGACGAACAGTGGTCCGGTCTCAAACGACTTGCCGCTGAAATCGATCGCATGGCGCCGATCCTTCTTTCGATCGAACCCGTGCCCGAAATACGCGTGGGGGACGGACGGCCGCCTGCGTGGTTACACTGGATCGTCCGAAAACACCGTGGCAACCTCTACATCGTTGCGGTAAACGACGGGGATGCCGATGGGAATACCATCTTTCAGTTTCCGATGGCGATCGATTCCGTGTGCGAGCTGACTGAAACGCGGAAGATTGATCCGGAGGATCGCGGCTTCAAGGATCACTTCGATCGCCTTTCCGTCCAGATCTATGAAATCAAACTGAAGTAACGAAAGTGTGCGGAGTCGGAGTACCCACCATGCGAAACCTACATCTCATCTGTTTGCCCGCGTTTGTCCTGCCCTGGACCGTCAGCGTGTACGCCGACGTTGCTGGATCGAAGGATCCCGGCTGGGCCGAACCCGAGCCGTCTCAGGCTTTCGCTGCTTTGGATCGGCGGGGAAAGCCGTACCCGGCCTTCTATCGGCTATACATCCGTCCGCATGCGGTGATGGAGCAGGGCAATTTGTGGTGTGCCTATCAGGACGGCGAGGGGCGACCTTTGGTGACGGCCTATGACCACGAAAGCCGTGCATGGAGCGGCCCAGTACAAGCGTCGGATCATGGGCTTGGTGCCGACACGCACGGCAATCCCTCGCTGTTGATCGACCGCAACGGTCATCTTCACGTATTCTTTGGTTGCCATGGTCGGAGGCACATGGCGAGGCGGTGATGGTTCCAAGCTGCCGTTGCCATTGAGCAAAGCAACCGCCGACCGGCTGGCACTGGTCTACGATACGGGCCACCAGTTCGCTCGTCCACGTCGCGTGGTGATTGATGCTGAAGACCGACCCTACATTCGCTTCAGCGAAGGCGTGTCGGACTGGACCAAGGGTCAGGTGGTTGTCCCTCACAAGACACGCTACGCGACCCTGCGCGACGGCAAGTGGGAAGTGACGCCCGAAGTGCCAGACGATTGGTCAGCCGAAGTGGGCCGCCTGATCAACACGCCCGGTGACTCTGTAGCCGGCGTGCCGCGGCCGAGCCCCTGGTTCATCTTCGAAAAGCGGGGACTCAGTGAGCACGGCCGAGCCACGTACGTATTCCTTCACCACCTCGAACGCGGGTATGCGACTCGCGACGGCGGACCCGCGTGGCCTGCAGGGGCGGAGTGATACCGCCTACGGCATCGTAGACCGAGAGGGCGATCGACCGCGGCGATGGTCAGTGCCAGATGGCGACCATACCTCTACAGACGCACCTCGCTAGGAAGATCGAATCGCACAGAATTGCACCCTGCGGACGCCCCGGTTAGATTGGTGGAAACGTAGGTTTCCGGGGACGTGCCGAAATCCAACGTATTTCGGGACAATGTTTGCTGCCCAGCGTCCGATTCCGTTGCCAGCCTGAAACGAAATTAAAAAGGCCTGACCACCAAGTGAATACCATTGAATCAGCTCGACAGTTCCTAGACCGGCAAGCCGATGTGGCCGTGTGGTACGCAGAGTACCAAGGCCGCAGCGAGGCTATCGAGTATGCCAACAACGTTTTTTCCCAAACGTTTGGCATTCCTATCGAACAGATTCTTGCCGCCAAGCGGTACCATCTGGTGAACCCGCAAGATACTCCGGAGCACGTGATCGAGCAATACAAGGACGAGGATCTTGCAGCTATGAGGGACGGCTGCTTCTTTGCTCGCAACCCTTTAGGGCAAAGCCAATCCATTGAGGTGGTGAAACTGCGTTTCGACCATGGCATGCTAGGTCTGTTCAAGATCCTTGATACAGGACCGGCTGACACGCCAGTCGGGTTGAAGGACTTTGACCAGACCATTCTGGCCATTGTGCACCAGGTGCGACCTGATTTGCTACCCGAATCGCGTGGCTGAGCCGAGGGGCGTAGGAA
This sequence comes from uncultured Pirellulaceae bacterium, assembly GCA_964623055.1. Lineage (GTDB taxonomy): Bacteria > Planctomycetota > Planctomycetia > Pirellulales > Pirellulaceae > JADHUC01. The sequence goes on along the minus strand of CAZURK010000244.1, from coordinate 1,862 downwards.
GTGTCGACAGAGGGACGTTTTCTGGTTCGGTGGAAGGCTCTGGTCCCGGTGCAGCAGGTTTGTCGTCATGCGCGTAAGCGGTCGCGGCTGAATGACCAAGGACACGCGCACCTGGTGCACTTCGGGGCTGACAGGTCAGGGAGCGGATGCCCTCATTTCGACGGCGCATTCCGACCCAGTACACCGCGGCCTTCGCGTGAGGTCGAATCTACGTAGGCGTGTCGGACTGCTGAGCTAAGAGAGCGTTGGAGAATCTCCGTCGCTTGCCTCACCGAGGCGCGCGAGTGAACTGTCCGAGGAGCCCACCGTGCGCCGTGCCCGCAGACTCGATGTTTGTCGAGGCGTAGCAATGAACGACGAGTACAAAACGACACCTTGCGTGTCCTCATCCGACCGGCGGCAACAAGCGTTTGAGATCAAAGACATTTTATCCTAAGACCGACAGCCAGTTTCATCGCGATTTCACATGCTTAGCGGGAGTGGCCCGATGGAGAATGATGCAAAGACAGCTTCGCAGCGTCTCCGCCAGATGAAACTGCCTGCAAAGCGTTTCAGTTCGGATCTGGGCGACAATAGCGATCGCGACATCGGCGTTTCGGAAATGACCATGAAACACATTCAGTTGGCGGCCTGCTTCATCTTGGTCCAAACGGTTACTGCCGTTCGCGCCCAGGAGCCGGACGAGGCCAAACTTGCCAAGCAGCGGGCAGATACCGCCGTCAGACTGGGGCAAGAGCATGCGGCTGATTACGCCATCTATCGGCACGGGCACCGCGATGCGGAACTCAAGTTGCACCCGGCGGCGACTTTGAGATTTACCAACCCGGTACCACAAGAAGTAGGCTGGCCCCCGCAGGAACTCTATGGCGCCGTCTTCCTGTGGACCAACCAGGGACGGCCCGAAGTCGTGTTTTCCATTCTTAACGTCTATTCCCCCGGCACTCCGTTTGTCGTTCATGAACTGACGTCGCTTTCGGACCATCGCGTCGTTGCGGAACGCGATGGAACTCGACAATGGTATCCCGATCGCGCGGGGATCAAACGTATGTCTGTCCCGGATGCTCCCGGCCCAGCTGAGACGGCGCGGCGCCGGCTAGTGCAAATGCGCGTGATGTCCCGCCAGTTCGCTGCGAACAAGACTGACGGCAAAAGACGCGCGACGGAACTCCGACTGCTCAGCAAACCTCTTTACCGCTACGAGAGCAGTGATCCGGCGGTCACGGATGGAGCATTGTTCGCCTTCGTCGACGGAACGGATCCCGAAGTGCTGCTGATGTTGGAAGCCCGCCGCGATGATGGCGCAGATCAATGGTACTTCGCCACCGCACGGCTCAATATTCTTCACGTCAGGCTGTTTCATCAAAAGCGAAAAGTCTGGGAAGCACCCTACCTGACGCGCACTGAGTGGAGCAATCGCGAGGCCCCATACGTGCTAGTGCACCAACCAGCCACCGAATCCGCAAAATAGAGCGCCTCCAGTCCAAATACTCGAACGCCGTTGTGCGTGCGTCGGGTGACGTCGCCCGACGCATCAAAGCGTTTGTTCGTAACGCGCGCGGCCGCCCCCTACGCAAGGAGACGAAGTAAGCAAACTTGCCCCGGTCACATCGTTATGTGTCACGAACGGTGTTCCCCCGGATGACACATGTCACGCCCACCTGGGTCAGCAAGGCGCGTGGCGAAATTCCGGAAATCCATCATATCGACCGCGCCTCCTGAGTGGGTGATCATCGGTCTCCCGAATCAAATCGGTTATGCCTCGGCATGCCCATCCGAAGCAGATTGGCAACTACCTGTTTCGTGCCGCGGTCGATTTCACCGACGCAGGTTCACGCAGTCTGCCACATGCACCCGGTGTGCGC
>CAZURK010000243.1:0-23748 GCA_964623055.1 uncultured Pirellulaceae bacterium | reverse complement strand
TTCAGCGACGCCGCATTTGTCGAACAGAAGATTCGCCAGAATCTGCCAAACGAATTGGCCGACGTGCCGATGCGAGTCGACATTGCCCGGGCCATTTTTCGACCTCACACCAAGGGGCCGACCGCCGGGCAGAATTTCTTGTACGATTCCGCCCGCGATTCCATCCGTCCGCTGACGGCCAATCAATTGTTCGACCGATTGCCCGTCAGCCAACGAATCTGCCGCGTATATGCCGAGTCGCGAGAACACGCCGCACCGTTGGCCGCAGCACTGGATTCGTTGATCGGGCACGGAGGCGACGACGATTTGACAAACATGTAAGACAGGGCTTGCCGTGTTGGACAATGGATGAAATGATGACGGCGAGGGCACGTCCGATGCGCGATCTTCTCGAATCGGCTAGGGTGTGCAGCCCCATTCCCTCCGCCACGAATCAGGAAGGCCGCTGTCATGTTTCTAGGTTTTGGTGAAATCATGGCTCGTATTGCTCCCGAGGGCCATTTGCGCTGGCGTCAGGCGGTGCCGGGACGTGTGGAAGTGACCTGGGGCGGCGGCGAGGCCAATGTTTGTGCTTCGCTGGCCATGTTCGGGCAACCGGTGCGCTATCTGACGGCGCTGCCGCAACATGCGATTGCAGAAAGCCTCGCTACGTCGCTGCGCGGGTTGGGTGTGGACGTGGACCATCTGCTCTGGCGCGACGAAGGACGAATGGGAGTCTATTACGTCGAGGTCGGTGCCAACCAACGCGGATCGACGGTGCTGTACGATCGCCAGTACTCTGCGGTCAGCCTGGCCGGACCGGACGAGTACGATTTCGACGCCGCATTGGATGGCGTTCACTGGTTGCACGTTACCGGCATTACTCCGTCGATCAGCGAAAACGCTTGTCGGGCCAATCTGGGACTGGTTCGGCGCGCGAAGCAGGCCGGTGCGGCGGTTTCGTGCGACTTGAATTACCGAAAGAAACTGTGGAATTGGCGGCCGGGAACCGAAAGGCAGACGCTTGCGCGCGAATGTATGTCGGAGGTGTTGCCGCTCGTGGATTTGGTGATCGGTAACGAGGAAGACGCGGCCAGCGTGTTGGGAATCCACGCCGAGGGCACCGATGTTGAGCGAGGAACCATCAACGCTGCGGCCTACGAACAGGTTGCCCGCGAGATCGTCGGCCGATTTCCAAACGTGTCACGTGTCGCCATTACGCTTCGAGAGAGTATCTCGGCCGACCACAACAACTGGGGCGCAATGCTGTTCGATGCCGAGGTGGACCGAGCGTTTCTGGCACCCCTGAGCGAAGACGGCGCATACTGCCCGTACGAGATTCGGAACATCGTCGATCGCGTAGGCGCTGGCGATTCGTTTGCCGCCGGATTGTTGTACGCATTGAATTCGGGAGAATACAGCCAGCCCGGCAAGGCAATTCGTTTTGCCGTCGCGGCAAGTTGCTTGAAGCACTCGATCAAGGGCGACTTCAACTACGTGACCGCGAGAGAGGTTGCCGCGCTGGCGGCCGGGAACGTGACGGGCCGCGTGCAGAGATAGCTGACCGCGTCGAGATATACGAAACACCGCAAGTCGAGGACACGCTTGGTTAATTTGGGCGACTCTTCTTGGAGATACTTATGGCACACGATCAATACGAAAACCCGCTCATCAGCCGTTATTCGTCTAGAGAGATGAGCCGTCTCTGGAGCGCCCAGAAGAAATTCAGTACATGGCGAAGACTGTGGGTCGCATTGGCGGAAGCTCAGCAGGAGTTGGGATTGGCGATCACGGATGAGCAGGTTGCCGAACTCAAAGAGCACACCGACGACATCGACTTCGAAGCTGCCGCAAAATACGAACGTGACCTTCGGCACGACGTTATGGCTCACATTCACGCTTACAAGGACGTGTGTCCAACGGCAGGCCCCGTCATTCACTTGGGAGCGACCAGTTGCTATGTGACGGACAACACGGACCTACTCGTTCTGCGCGACGCACTTGAGATGGTGTGCCAACGCGTGGCCGCAGTGATAGACAGTTTGGCAGGATTCGCCGCTCAGCATCGCGATTTGGCTTGTTTGGGTTTCACTCACCTACAGGCGGCCCAACCCACTACGGTTGGCAAACGAGCGTCGCTGTGGGCCTACGACTTCGTTTTAGATCTCCGTGAACTTGAACATCGGTTGAGTGAACTACGGGCACGCAGCACGAAGGGTACGACCGGCACGCAGGCAAGCTTCCTGAAGTTGTTCGATGGCGACCATGACAAAGTGAGACAACTCGAACAGTCGGTCGCGCGGAAGATCGGTTTCGACGCCACTTACGCCGTGACCGGCCAAACCTATTCGCGCAAGATCGACTCGCAGGTCTTGGACGTCTTGTCCGGCGTTGCACAATCTGCGCACAAAATGGCTACGGACCTGCGGATACTGGCTAACCGAAAGGAAGTCGAAGAGCCGTTCGGGAAGAAGCAGGTCGGTTCCTCGGCCATGCCGTACAAACGCAATCCAATGCGCAGCGAGCGGATCTGTTCGCTGGCTCGTTATGTCATCAGCCTGCAGTCCAGCCCTCCGAATACGCTGGCCACTCAGTGGATGGAACGGACGCTGGACGACAGCGCCAATCGCCGGTTGGTTCTGCCACAGGCATTCTTGGGAATCGACGCCGTACTGATCTTGTGCCAAAACGTAACATCGGGCCTGGTCGTTTATCCCGAGGTCATCGGCAAGAATCTTCGAGAAGAACTGCCTTTCATGGCCACGGAAAACATTCTGATGGCTGCGGTCGCGGCTGGCGGCGACCGGCAGGATCTGCATGAACGCATCCGCCAACACAGTCACGCCGCGGGCGCCGCAATCAAGAACGAGGGAAAGCCGAACGATCTGATCGAACGCCTCGCCGCGGACGAGGCGTTCGTCAACGTGGACTTCGAAGCCGCCATGGAACCGACGCAGTTCGTAGGCCGAGCTCCGCAGCAAGTGGACGACTTCATCGAAGAAGCCGTCGCGCCCGTCCGGCAACGATATGACCAGGGCGAGCGACTGACAGCGGAAGTAAACGTATAGCGGGCGACTTGCTGGGCAAGAATTGCGATCCGGCGTCCCACTTAGGCGAGCGGCAGATGTGTTCATACCCACCGTAGCGGAGGTCGCCACGACCTTGGGCTGGTCACCGAAACTCTTGGCGAGTTTCGCTACGGGTAAGACCTCGTTCGCCGCTCGTCTCTTCTTTATTGGTGGCAAGGAATCCTTGTCTCGGTTGTCTAACGGTAATAGACTGGCGTCCGGCATCCTCCTCAGGTGCGAACGGTCGCTTTCCACTAACGACCACTGGATAACAGCATGAGACTTTGGGGCGTCCAACGTCTTGCCACGATCGGTATCGCAGTAGCCTTTGCAGCGAATACCTTGTTGGCGGTGGGGGGAGACGATCCTCGCCGCGATACGGAATGGCGTCGGTGGGCGGTTGTTGCATCCCAGGATGTCGCGCGGGACGGTTTGCCCGATCTGATCACGGTGGCCCTTTCGGAGGATTCGTCACTGGAACTCGTCGAGCGTCAGGAGCTTGCGGCCGCCACGCGGGAATTGGAGCTTACCGCCTACCTTGGCCCTGCTGCGGGCCGGCAACGTCTTCAGCTTGGCCGAGTGCTCAAGGCTGATGCGCTCGTACTGTTGTCACTCGAACCGTCAGCCGCCGAAACGAATGGCGAAGCCTCAGAGTTTTTGAGACTGATCATCGCTGAATGCCGCTCGGGGGCGCGGCTGGCGATCGACTACTTGCCGTACGACCGCCAGCGGCTGGACGAATTGGCAGAGGAATGTGTCAAGAAGGTGAGCGATACTCGACGGCGCTTTCCACGGGGCATTGAGCGGACAATCGGTGTTACGCAGTTCCTGTCGAAGAACTTTGTCCACGACTATGACCATCTCCAATCCGGGTATGCCGGTTTATTGGCCAACGCCCTAACCACGTTTCCCGGCGTGGCTGTGATTGAAATCGAAGAAGCACGCGCCATTGCCGACGAAATCGAGCGGTCCGGCGACGATTTGGCCGATCGCGTTGTGCCTTTGACCGTTACCGGGGAATTCGAAGTCTCAAAGGCCGAGTCGGCCGACGCGAAAACCACGATTGACCTTGTTGTCGAGCTGTCGCGCGGTGGGAAGGTCGTCGGCCGTGGCGATTTGGACGACCGTCCGTTGGAGGACGTGCCGGGTCTGTTACGAGATCGACTTGCACGGGGGATTGTACAGCGATCGTCAACGTCAGACGGCCCCAATCTCTCGATCGACGAGCAGTATTCGCTTCTGGTGGACCGTGCCGATACGTTCGCCCGCATCGGGGCATTCGAGCAATCAACGGCGCTTCGGGAGGCCGCCTTGCTGCTGAAGCCAAACGAGTTGGACCAGAAACTGCTGCTGATCAGCGAATACCGCCGCGGCCTGATTGCGCGCTGTCGAGAGACGTGGTCTCAGCTTGTCTCGGAACGCAACGACACAACACCTCGCCTGGAGGACGCGAAGTACTGGGACGCAGCCCATGACGGGCACATGCAAATCTTGCGCGTTTCGGCGCATCATATCGAGGATGTGATGCGTCGCCGCCAAGTCAACGCTCGCGAGGCGGAACAGATGGTGTCTGGATTCAGGGGAGTGCTTAACGAGGCCAACAACGCTCGTTATGGGGCAACAAACGTTGCCAAAGGAAGAGACCTGCTGGAGACATTCGCCTGGCGCGTCTTTCCGCTGTTCCATCAGCTTGATACAGACCTACGCGGTGGCGGCGTGCATCCGGCGCTCCGTGATCGAGCGATGTCGCTCGACAGGATGTTTACTGCTGAACAGCAGCGGGACGGATGGACTTCAACCGCGCTAAGTCTGTTTATGTTCACGCTTCCCACGCTACGGAACCTCGGCGCCATCCCCTCGAACCACCAGCCAATGTTTGACGATCTCGAGAGGTTCCTGACCGAAGTGCCAACCGGCTCGTTGCCGATACGGCGAATGGCCCAGAAGACGATGCACCTGCAGATCAAGGGGACCGCCGATCAGGTACGCGGCTTCTACGATCGACTGAAACAAAGCGGAAAGCCGTGGAACGAATTCTATGCTCGTTGTGGCCTGTTGGCTCGGGCGATCGCCGGGTACCCTCAGTCTAACATCGGCCGCCCGTTAAGAGACGAACTTGACCACCTGCGTACGTTTATCGAGGAGCATGCTCCCGGAGAAGACGCGGAACGGGTTCGCAGCACGTATCTCGTCGAATTTGACCGACTCGAACAACTGATCGCGCGGCGTGAAGGAACAATGATCCCTCCGCGGCAGAACCCGATGCCGGGTGCATCGCCGTTTGTTGAACTACCTTCGCGGATCGATTTCGAGAAGACTGATGAACGACGGTGTCATTGGGAATCCATTCAACGCTGTACGGACGCGCTTGACCTCTGCTGGTGGAAGTACGAAGTCGCACTAGTCCCGGAGCCCGGTCGAACCATATCGCTGCATCGCGCCCAGATACCTGAAGAGCAAGTGGCGTCGGCCTATTGGGATGGCCGATACGTCTGGGTCGTAACGATGGCCAGCGGCGTGCGAGTGTTTGACACCGATGCACGCCAGGTTGTGTTCTTCCGACGACCGCAGACAGCCGGCGACGAAACCGATGATCCACAGCCGGAACGATCCAACCAAGGGCGAACCGCTGTCGCGCGTGCTGGCAAAGTACGGCACGACGCGGGGATTGCCGGACCGGACCTGCCGCCGTACGAGCGAATCCGGAAACTGCATACGACCTCGGCCATACCGTTGCGACTTCACCCGATTGGACCGGGACGAGTGATTCTGGTCGGGCGGTACGGCAAACTAAATCGGCTGTGGTTTGCGCAGGCCCAGGTAGGTGATCCAGGCAAAGGGGAATTGGCCTCGGTCGATGTCTTCCACACGTGCGCGAAGGTTCGATCCGATCCCGATGCACCAGACGACGATCCCGAGCAGATTTTCCTGGCGTGTTGGATGACGGAATGGCAAAAGCCGAAAAGTGGTCGACGATCGCTGATCGTCGGACGAATGCAGCAGCACGGCGATCGAAGGCTCGGGCGCCGGCCTCTTGCCATCGATCTGGAAACGCTGAAGGCATCGGTGTTTCCCTTCCGCTTTCCATCGGCCAACTTCATAACCCGCCACTCCTTCGACGGCAGGATCCTCCACGTCGAACGATCGCGTGTCAACATCTTCACACCCAATGCCGACAATTCCAACGACTGGGACCACACCACGCTCTCAACCGCGTACGACCTCAAGTCTAGGCCGGGCCAGCAAGTGATCAACTACGATAGTTCTCTCTACGTGACGGGCACCCATTGGCTGCGCATCGACCGAGCGTCGTGGGAAGTCGAAAAGCTGACAACAGAACCGCTTCCAGAATGGATGCAATTCCAGCGTTACGGCCTTTCGGCCCATCATGGCCTGGTTGCCTGGAATCTCGGCAAGCCGTTGCATCAAGCCAAGATCGCCCAGTCCGATGCCGGTGCGACGAAATCCACGGAATAGCGCAACCCACACTCAGCAAAGGACTTCCGTGCATCAGAATCACAGAAGCCTCCTTTTCTCGTGCAAGAAATGTCCGGTTCTTGCTTCGCTTTTCGATCAGATGTAGTAGGGGAGGACACTCTAGCCACACTGTCTGAGTGGCGGCCAAGATCCGTCTACACTCGAAACGGCCTCTCCAACTGATGTGTAACGGCGACTCGGCACGGATTCGTCGTCGTCCCGATTGACTATCGGACGGAGCGCGACTGACATCCAATCATCAGGGTGGAACAATGCGCGAAGAAGATGCTCCGGAACGCGTACCTGATTCGGACGACACAGGAAATGGGGAAACACCTTCGGCCTCGCGACGGCCTGGCCAGGCGGCAGACGGCCAAGAGTGTGTCGAACTTGGAACGGTGCGGAAGGACGAGTGGAAAGAAATCGTTGCCCGCCGTAAGGAACTTGGATTGCACACGCCGGAGACGGCGGACGAAGGACAGGCCCAGCCGAAGTCAAACATTGTGGGCCTGTCGTTGTCGGGTGGCGGTCTGCGGTCCGCCTTCTTCAGTCTTGGTTTTGTCCAGGCACTGCACAAGTACGGCTTATGGAGATACCTGGACTACCTTTCGACTGTCTCCGGAGGTGGCTACCTGGGAGGTTACTTGTCATCGAGAGTGTTACGACAGCAGCGTGCATTCGACAAGGACAACTTCCCGTTAACAGCCGAACGAGGAGGCAGACAATCCAAGGACGTCCAGAAACTCATCCACGCCGGCAACCTGTTCTTTCGACCGTGGGGGCTGCTGAACAAGTACTTGATCGGAGTGCTGTTCAACAATGTGGCGTTTCTGTCCGCGCTGATCGTGTGCGCGGCTCTGATTGCGTTGGCTTGGCGATGTTTTGATCTCCCCGAGTTCCGGGACCGCGCCAGAACCGTCGACCTGGACAGCGACTTTCTGGCTCCGTTCTGGCCGTTTTGGCTCTGTGCCTTTTTCTGGCTAGGGGCCTGGGTGTTCTCTTACTTCCGGCGCGGAGCCGAGGCCCCGGGGCATTTGGCCCGTTATGCGTTGTTCGCCACGATTGCCTCTTTGTTGATCGGTTGCGCACTGTTGGTCGGAAACGGGGATATCGCAATGGGGCCAACCTCCGATACCGAGCCGTGGTACGTCGGAGGAATGATATGGGGGCCGATCGTCGGCTTGATCCTTGGCGGTCTGCTGCCATTTCTGCGTCCGGGGCGGTTGCTTCGCAGCGGAACCGACCCCAAAGCGCACTGGGAGAAACATGTCTTCAATGTCGCCAGCACATCGCTGCTGGTTGGGCTGCCGCTGCTGTTCATTGGCCTGATAGCTCGTGAGAACGTCTCCGGGTACAACACGCATCGCTTCCGCGATGTGGTGAAAGGCGATGTTCAGAATTGGCCAGCGTTCTGCAGGCTGGTCCTGGGCTTCGGCGTAGATGCGGCGAATCAAAGCGAATCGTCAGAAGAAGCCATTCGCCAGAATATCATCCAGAACGTGAGCGATGCCTTTGGGGGGCGAGAGTCGCCGACTAGCGATGCGAATGTCGTGAAAGAGTTAGCTGACGCATTCCGGGAAGACAAAAACAACTGGTTATCGCTCTATCCGCAGATGAGCCTTTCGGACAAGAAGTTGAGCGAGCAGGAAGAGAAACTCCGTACTACTCATGCGAAAGGAAGCGATCCAAAGAGCTTTCGCGCTCAACTCCTCTTGGGCCTGCTTCTCAGAGAGGCTGAACTCCTAGAGTCAGTGTACCGCGAGAGCGAATATCGATGGTACGACGTACCACACCATTTGTTCCTCGCTTGGCGTGTGTTTTGGGAAGTGGACGTCGATATTGCTGATTACTGGCAGGCCAAACAGCGCGGTGAGCTTCTGAAGGAACATCTGGCGGAGGTCTTCAATACCTCCGTGCTGCCAAATCTCAAGTTGTTCGAGACGCAGGTAGAAGCCTACCGCTCCGAGATGGCTCGACCACCGAAACGTGAAGGAAGCGACGGCGATACTGGCGCAAATGCGAAATCGTCCGCACCAGTTGGACGGAGTTTGGACCTGGATAAACGGATCGATGTCTTGGCACTTGGGAACCTGGAGAACGTGCCAAAACACGAGGTAAAGGAGTTGAATCGTCTGCTCCTGCAGCACCGTTTTTCCGATATTCTTCGCCCGCGAACGGAGATTCGCCGCGTTGTTTCCATAGGAAGAGACCAAGTAACGCGTTCGCTCTGCGCGCTGTATGCGCTGGTCGTCCTCCTGCTGGTCGGACTGTGGGTCGACCTAAATGCGACTTCCATGCATCGGTTCTATCGCAATCGGCTTTCATCAACGTTCATTGTCCCGCATCGTGAGAAACAACCCAATGTGCCCTTGTCGGATTTGGATACGACACGCTTCGGCAGTCCATATCATATCATCTCGGGAACCGTCGGATTGTCTTGGGTTGATGATCAATTGGGGGACCTACTAAAACTTCGGGACGACGATGATGAACTCGCGTCCGTCGGACCGACACCGCGTGCCCGTAACGCGAGCTTCCTGTTCTCGCGTTTGTACTGCGGCTCCTCGATAACGGGATACGTGCGGACAGAGGCATACGAATCGCGGATCCGCGGCGATCTCAACCGAGTAGACCTGGCCGAAGCGATCGCCATGTCTGGGGCCGCACTCTCTCCGGTCAGCGTCAGGAATTCCCTGATCGCGTTCTTGATGTTCATCCTCAATATGCGTTTGGGGCAATGGCTCCCCAATCCACGCTGTCGCCGTCCGAAGTGGCGACCCACGGTGTTTTCACTCCTGTTGGGGCTGCGCAAGAAACGGGAGAACCGCCCCTATTGTTTCGTCACTGACGGCGGGAACGTCGACAACCTGGGGCTAGTCCAGCTACTCAAACGACGCTGCAAGCTGATCATCGCGGTTGACGCAGGCTGCGACCCGAAGCATCGGTTTGACGATTTGGCCCGCGCAATCAGCGCGGCTCGTGTCTATCACGGGGTGAAACTCGTGGAGCTGCGCGATGATGAGCAGGACGCTGATGAAATGCGAATCGAACCGCTGAGGTTGCGCGAGCGCGAAGAGGAGTATGAGGGCTCGTCGAAGATCTCTCAGGAGCACTTCACGCTTGCGAAAATCGTCTATCCGGACGAGGCCGACGGATACCCAAAAGAAGGTCTGCTGGTATACGTCAAGCCTTCTTTCACCGGCGACGAGTGCATCGATCTCTGGCAATACCGGCAGCACAACGAGTCGTTTCCACACGAACCTACAAGCGACCAGCTATATGACGAAGCTCAAGCAGAAGCCTACCGAATGCTCGGCCATCATATCGGCACTCAGATGGCGCAGATGTTGTTGCCACTAAGAGGACACGAGACGCTTTGGGACGATTCGTGCAAGACGGAGGTCGATGGGGAAGCGCTGGCTTTCGAGTTCGCGGAGGCTCACATGCGCTACCAGCGCGAGAAGAAGCAGACGGAATCAGAGGCAAAGAAGAAGACCGGCGCAAAGTCCGACGACACAGCCGCAGTCCCAGGTCCGAAGAGCAAGGCACGGAGTCGGTCATCCAGGCAACCGAGAAAACGCAAGTGATCGCGAGTAGATATTGCGGGAGCTGCCCGACGCGACACTTCGCTTCCGTGTCGGACTCTTCCCGGCGTTGACCGCCGCAACGCCGAGCGACAGATCGCTACCGCGCCTTAACGGCCTTAGCCCGTGTCAGAAGTCTCTGTCGAGCCGCCCTCCTGGCCACCGGGTCATTGTACAAGGAGCCGAGCGTGGCTAGTCTAGGCGGAAGCCTGGAAAGGACTTTGGTGTCCCATTGTCCTTAAATGGTTTCGGTCCATGAGCACCGGTGGCGAGCCGCGACTGCTGGACCAATTGCACCGAGGCTCTGATGTACAGCATTTCGCCGAAAGGAACACAATGAAAAGGACCCTGGTCGCTATACGTGCCTCCTTGGCAACACTTCCTTGCATCGTTCTGTTTGTCTGCGGCTTGTTTGCGGTGTCTTGCCTTCCCGCATCCGAAATCTCGCTGTTCGTTGACAATGAATGCCAGCCCGCCATGTTCGCCTTGGGCGATCTTCAGAAGGCACTGAAGGCAAGAGGCCATCGCGTCGAGCAAAGTGTCCTGGGCCGGTTGGCAGAGGTCGCCGGCAACATTCGCGTCGTGCTGGCCGATCGCTCCAATGCAGCGATTACCGAGCCGGCGCGGAAAGAGGGAGTGTCGTTGCCAAACAGATTCAAGACCGAGGGCTACAGCATACGCGTCACCTCCTCGTCCGGGCGGACGACCTACTGGATCATCGGCGCGGATGCGCCGGGCGTTATGTATGGTGGGCTGGAGTTGGCCGAAATCATCCGCGTCGAGGGCCTGGACGGTGTACGGGACGTGGATCACAACCCTTACATGGCCATGCGTGGCACGAAGTTCAATTGCCCGTTGGACGTGCGCACGCCCAGCTACACTGATGTGTGCGATGCTGCACAGCACAACATCGCCGAAATGTGGAGCTTCGACTTCTGGCGGGAGTACATCGATAACCTGGCGCGCCACCGATACAACTTCGTGTCGCTCTGGAATCTTCACCCCTTCCCCTCTATGGTCCGAGTGCCCGACTATCCGGACGTGGCCTTGGACGACGTGAGGAGGTCCACGGTCGAGTGGGAAGAGTACTATTCCGGTAACGGCACGGGTTTCTGCAGCCCGGAGATTGTCAATAACTTCGAGACACTGAAGGAAATGACCATTGACGAGAAGATGGCGTTTTGGCGCAAAGTGATGCAGTACGCCAAGGACCGCAACGTCGTCTTCTACGTGGTCACCTGGAACATCTTCGATTATGGGACGGACGGCAAGTATGGAATCACCGACAGCATCAATAACGCGACGACCATCGATTACTTTCGGAAAAGCGTCAAACAGATGTTCCTTACGTATCCGCACCTTGCCGGCGTCGGTTTGACCACGGGCGAGAACATGCACGGCGCAGGCTTTGAACAGAAGGAAGATTGGGCCTTCAAGACCTACGGCCAAGGAGTGCTGGACGCCGCCAACGAACTGCCGGGCCGCAAGATCACCTTCATCCACCGCCAGCACCAGACCGGTGCCAAAGATATCGCTCGCAGATTCGCTGCGCTGATCGAACACGAGAATATTGACTTCATCTTCAGCTTCAAATATGCCAAGGCTCACGTCTACAGTTCAACCACGCAGCCGTACCACCCCAATTTCGTCGAAGGCATCGGTGACTTGAAGACGATTTGGACTTTGCGAAACGACGACGTCTATCACTACCGCTGGGGCGCACCCGACTTCGTGCGCGAGTTCATCAACAATATCCCCTACGAAGTCTCGCAAGGTTTCTACTTTGGATCCGACCAGTATATTTGGGGCCGAGAGTTTCTGAGCACCGAACCGGAGTCGCCACGACAGATCGAATTGGCCAAGCACTGGTACCACTGGATGATCTGGGGCCGTCTGGGCTACGACCCGACAGTCGGCAATGATCGTTTCACCAAGATTATCCAGCAACGATTTCCGCAAGTCTCCGGCAAAGATCTGTTCACGGCCTGGCAGGAAGCGTCGATGGTGTACCCCACGACCACGGGATTCCACTGGGGATCGTTGGATTTTCAGTGGTACATCGAGGCGTGCAAGAGTCGTCCTGGGCCGGCCAAGACCCCGACCGGCTTCCACGATGTCAACCGATTCATTTCGCTGCCGCCCCACGCGACCAGCGGCAACATCTCGATCCCGGATTACGTTTCCTGTGTCGTCGAGGGCAAGGAGCCGGCGGGCAGGACACCGCATGAGGTCGCCGACAAGCTTCATTGTCACGCCAACACGGCGCTGACTATACTCGACCATTTCTCTCACAGCGGCAACAAGGAACTGCGATTAACACTGAGTGACATTCGGGCCATGGCTCTGATGGGCAAATACTATGCACACAAGATACACGGGGCCACGGAGTTGGCGCTGTTTCGGAAAACGAAAAAGCCGACGCATCAGAAAGCCGCCGTCGATCAGTTGACCGAAGCGGCCCTGTTCTGGCAAATGTACGTTTCCACAGCCCGCAGCCAATACAAGAACCCACTATGGACAAATCGCGTTGGGTATTGCGACTGGAACGATTTGACCAAACACGTCATGCACGACATTGAAATCGCACGCGGGATTCCGGCGGCGCCGCCCAAAGCCAAGCGCAAGTCGCACTGACCCATGCCTTTCTGGGACTTCATATGCGCATTGACGTAGCGCACTTCCCGGAAGCTGTCGTGTGAGGACTCCCATATTCTAAGGCAGGAATATTTGTGCAAGAGTCTTGCTGGCTCGCGAGTCAACCGCCCAAACATGCGAGCGACCGGCGTGTCAGTATCCCTGCCTCACTTCGATTGGGTCAGTTTCAACGTCTTCACCGGCTTCTCGTTTTCCAGGAAGACCACAGCAGAATACGACCCCTTGGGCACCGAGACAATCAGTGGACAGGCGAAAGTGGCCGATCCCGGGACGCCGGGTTTGGCGTCGTAGCGTAGATACAGCGTGCCTTTGTGGACGGTCACACTGGTCACTTTGTACGTCGTTACGGCAGGCCCACGTTTGATCGCGCTTACGACCATTTTGGATTTGAACGCATCCGGCTTGAGCCGATTTGACTTGTCGCCCATCACGAAAGCCACGCCGAAGACCTCGTCGAACCGCTTGCGATCCTGGATTGCGACAAACGAAGCCGGTTTGTCACGCTCGAATTTGTTGGAGACAAAGTAGCCGTCGTGGACTTCGTGCGCGATCGGTTTACCCATCGGCCTGTCCGGATCGTCTCGCGATACATCGGCAAGACAATGCGGCGTTTCAAGACCACTGACGATGGCAAGGAACAGAAGTAGAATTGTGAGCCTCATGTCTTGAAACCTCCGCATCAAATCGAGCCGACTTTCCTGATCGAACGTAGTCGTGGTCCCGCGCCACGCGTACCTTTCATTTCATCCTAGCACGCCGCATCAACTTCATCCACAGTTTCTGTGAGACGGCTAGTGCAGTCGAGGCGTGACCAACTCGCCGCGGGCTTGAGCCTCAGGGTTCTCGTAAGCTCCCAAGAACTCGGAGTTGCAGTCCAGCCAAAGGACGATACGGTGAAGCTCTTCGTCCGAAAGCTCCACTCCATAGTGCCGTTCGTCCAGGAAGTCGAGCAACTTTGCCGCGCGAGCGCCGAATTTGCCCGGCACGGCGCGGCTGCCGCCGTGAACGCCGGCCGTATTGAGACTGTGGACGAGCGTCTGGTACCAGAAGCCGTAGTGTTCGGCCAAGCTCAGGTAGGACCGAGTGTAGGGCCAATCGCGACCATCCCGGTCACGAAGATGCTGTACCGTCCCAGTAAGATCAATCGTTTTCTCTTGGCGGTGGCAGTCCACGCAATTGCGGTCCAGCACCGGCTGGACCAATCGGACGTAATTGAACGGATTGCTGCCCTCCACGTCGGGAACGATCCTTGACGGCGGACGCCGCAGCGCCTGCGGAGGCTGGGGCGGAATACTCGGCGCCCGTAGCCTTGGCTCGTGACACCCCTGGCAGGTCAGTTGTTCGCCGGCGTGCACGTACGTGGCCGATCGCATTGACTGAACCGCCATGCCGCGGTCGTCCAACGCTTGAAAGTAGATCAACTTGTCCACAGGTGCCTCGAAATAGACGCTCCCATCGGCCTCCACCGGTACAGTCCCCAGCACCGCTCGCGCGTTGCTCTGCTCGGCCACGCCGATCTTTGGCTTGTTTCGGCGAGCAACGCTCTTCGGCAGGATTTGCAGCACGCGAAGGTTGGCGATCTTGACGTCCTCCGGCCAAGTGAAGTCGCTATCGTAGATGTTCGCCACGGCGATCGTCGCTGGGCGGTCTTCGCCGGGTGAGTCTACCTGGCGAGCGGCGGCCGTTTGCGTGGTGCCATGCTGAACCACTGGCGGAACGGGGCGCGGGCGTAATGGAATGGGGCTGAAACAAGGGATCTCCGGATCGCGGTAGATCAACTCCCTGTTGCCGAACCGATCCACCCAATAGATTCCGTGATTCTTCGCTCCGTGATCGTACACGCACAGGTAGTCGTCTTCGCCGAGCGGCCACGGCGTGCCGTAGACCATCGAAGGCCGAATCGGAGCCTCACCCTCCGGAAACGGCACCTCGGGTGTCAGCCGCGTGACCTGCGAGTTGGCGTTGTCGTCCTGGATCCTCAGGTCGATTTGGATCAGCGAACCGAACGCATGACCGTGATGCGGCGCGGCCACGGCGATGTACTTTTCGGAACCCGGTATCGCCCGAATGTCCAACTCGGCCCAAGGTCGATCGGCCAGCCGCTTGGGATAGTTGCCGTGCGGCGCTCGGGGGTTGCGACCGTCCGGGTAACAGGTCCAAATGTGATGGGCCGCCTGTGTGTCGCGGTCGATGTAGTCCCAACGAGTATAGACGATCATTCCGTCGTTGTTCACACTGGGATGCCATTCGTTGGTATCGTGACGGCTGAGCGCGACAATATCGCTGCCGTCGGGCTCCATTGAACACAGATTGTAGCTCCGGCAGGCTCGTGTGCCGCAGCGGACGTATCCGCCGCGACGCTCGGAAATGAAGGCAATTCGCCCACCGGGAAGGAAGCAGGGATCAAAGTCGTTCCACGGCCCATCGGTCAGTTGCGTTAAGCCGGAACCGTCCACGTTCACCCTGAAAAGGTGATAGCAGTTTGTAGTTGTCCAACGCCGGTCCTTTTCTGCCTGGGCCGACGACGTCTCGGGATCAGCGTTCTCTGTATAGGCGAACAGGATCGTCGTTCCATCATAGGACAACTCGGGCGAGAGAAACGATCCCGGCACCAGACGTTGACCGCGGAAACGACCGTTCTGGACTTTCGAGTCGGCCAGCAGGTTTGTCAGCTTCGGAGAGTCGCCGAGCGCATCTTCAAGCACGAACAGCCCGCCGCCCGCCGTCGACGTGAAGCCGTAGTACTGGTCGCATATATGTTGATAGTACGGATGTTGCCTCTTGATGAACAAAATCTTGTCGATGTCCAGTAGCGGATTTGAAAAAGCGATCTTGCGGAACAGGCGTCGAGCTTTGAAATAGAGGTCTCGTCGAACGTTCTTGGGTACTTCCTCGGACCGATCGACGTTGGCCAGACGCTGGTCGAGTCGCTGCAGGTCCGTGGTCAGGGCATCGAGTCGTGCCACATCAGCTCTGGCACGCAACCGCGAGACTAGTCGAAAGCCGCGGCGTACGATTTCTCGCGTGTGAGCGAGCGGAAAACCGCCATCCGCGGGCGCCGCCACTGTCGACGTTTCCCCGGCCGTGCCGGGAATCGAATGTCGACTGACGCTCTTCTGATCGGCTGGTTTGCCCAAAGCGATATTGCATTCCGGATCGTCCACTCCATAGACCTCGACCTCGTCCAGCGCCAAGTGACAGATGCCGTCCACGAGCAGCCGCACGACTCGGGCAGTCACATCCTTGCCTTTGAAGCCGACAACGAGCGGTTTCTTTTCCTTCACACCGTGGAACACAGTGCCGTCGTGCTGATAGACCCGATCGAATCTGTCCAACTGGCCATCGCGCGCCACTTGGATACCGATATGACGTGTACGTGGTGCATGGCCGCCGTCTGTTCGGTTGTAGATCACCACTCGATCGACTCGACAATCCTTCCCCAAATCGACCTGCCACCACGGATCCTCCTCGCCCACCGCAACGTGAAATCCAAACCGACCATTCTTGATTCCGTCCACAGCGCCCGAGGCGTCTTGCACTGTGGTGACACCAAACGCGTTGATCTTCACCGGTTGTCCCGGCTCCGTGCGGGCGGCCGCGAATCGTCGATCGCAAGCGATCCAATCGGCCTCGACCAATGCCTTTACCTGGCCGCCCACGTCCTCGGCCGGAAGGCGACGGTGGGCAAAGGCCGTTGCGAGAGCCAAGGCGAACGCAAGCGTTCTGATCGCTCTCGAATTACTGCCAGAGGTAATCAGCATCACAACCCTCCTGACGATGACTTTCTCAGGGCGTGTCCCGCGATGTGGAGACTCTGCTCCCTCTCCCCGTGGGAGAGGGTCGGGGTGAGGGTTTCTTCTTGGTTTCCGCCCTCATCCTAACCTTCTCCCAGAGGGAGATGGGACTCTCAGGACACGCTCCTAGAATACCTCACCGGTGGATTCCTTGCCACAAATGCGTCCATGCATTGCGGTACGGTTTGTGTTATTCTGTTTCCCACCGGGAATGGGTATCAATGTGTCATTTGTCTATACATCCCTAGTAGACCAACTGGAGAGCGAAACCGATATGACAGCAGCTATTCGGACCTGCATCGTTGTTTTTTGTACGATCGTGATGGGCTTGTCAGCGGCAAACGGGGTTCGCGGCGAGTCTAACTGGCCAAGATGGCGTGGCCCTACGGCGGACGGGCATTCTCAGGAAAAGGGACTTCCCCACAAGTGGAACAGAAACTCTGTGGTTTGGAAGACGCCGCTCGAAGGGCGCGGGCACTCGTCGCCGACGATCTGGGGCGATCGCATCTTTCTTACCAGCGCGCTGGACCAGGGCAAACAACGGATTGTGATGTGTATCAGTCGAACCGACGGCACGATTTTCTGGGAAAGCACTGCTTGGACGGGCGAACCGGAACGATCGCACGGCATGAACGGCTGGGCGTCCGCAACCTGTGCGACCGATGGCGAGCGCGTGTACGCCTTCTTCGGGCGCGGCGGCGGACTCTATTGCTACACCATCGATGGCGAACTTGTCTGGTCTCGCGAATTGGGCTGGTTCGAGAGTCCTTGGGGAACGGCCGCCTCGCCATTGCTCGTCGGCGATATGGTGGTTCAGAATTGCGACTCGGATCAAGACGCGTACATCATCGCACTGAACAAGAAGACAGGCGACGAGGTCTGGAAGACCGAACGGCCCGATCATCGCGGATGGAGTTCGCCCATCTTGATCCAAGGCGAAGATCGCGCCGAGATCGTTGTCAACGGCCACACCGGGATGATCGCCTACGCTCCTGATTCCGGCAAGGAACTATGGAGGTGCCTTTGTGAAAGGGGACGCGGGACCCCGACGGTGACGTCGGCCGACGGCCTGCTGTACGCAGTCAACGGTCTGCCCGGAGGCGGAGCCTATTGTGTCAAGCCCGGCGGGGACGGTGACGTCACGGAGAGCCGTCGTTTGTGGATCACGCGCAGAGGTGGCCGCGATTGCCCGTCGCCGATTGTGGTCGGCGATACGATGCTGGTTTCCGGCCTGCGAGGGGCAATCCTGACCGCGTACAACACAAGCGACGGCGAAGAACTCTGGAGCGAACGCATCGGCGGGCAGGTTTCTGCCTCGCCCGTATCTTACGACGGCTTGGCGTTCTTCCTCACCGAATCGGGCGATACGGTTGTCGTTGATCCCAAGTCGGAGGAGAAAATCATCGCGACAAACACAATCGACGCAACAGAAGACGAACTCTTCCGAGCCTCGATCACTCCGAGCAGTGGCCAGCTCTTCCTGCGGTCCGATCAATGCCTTTATTGTATTGGGAAGACGTCGGCACGGTAAGCGACTCACCTCGATCACAATCACGCGAGAGTTAGGCGCTACTGTTGGAAGAAGTCCTCCAGACGTACGAAGACTTCGTGGTCGGCACCGTGGCGGCGGACCTCTTGAACGTCTTGGAGCTTCTGCATTTGCTTGATCATTTGGACCAAGCGACCGTTTTCGTTTACCAATAGCCAGATGCGACTCTCGTGGCCGTCGCCGACGGGCATGCACAGGATTCCTTCTACGTTGTAGCCGCGGCGTGAGAAGAGTCCGCAGACGTGCGACATGACGCCGGGGTGGTTGTTGACGGTCAGTTCGAGCACGGTGCGGTGGCGATGGTGATCTTCCGATTGTTTTGTGTCAGGCGCATGCTTTGGCATTGGTTTCTCCTCCGATCATGTCTTTGTTCGCGGCTCCGGGCGGCACCATGGGATAGACTCCCTGGCTTACGTCGATAGGTGCGTGGACAAGACAAGGGCCTCGTCGTTCAAATGCATTGGCGAGTGTCTCAAGCGGGTCGTGGCCGTTTCCCAGGTCGTAGGCCGCCATTCCGAAACCTTCGGCGATCCGAGTGAAGTCCACTTTGGACTGAAAGTCGCAGGCGAACAGTCGTTTTCCGTAGAACAAATCCTGCTGCTGATGCACCAAGCCCAGTGAATTGTTGTTCATCAGTACGATCTTGACGTTTACCTTCTCCTCGACCGCAGTCACCAGTTCCTGGACGTTCATAAGGAAGCTGCCGTCGCCGCTGAAGCACACGACGGCTCGATCCGGGCATGCCAATGCCGCACCGATGGCTGCGGGAATCCCAAAACCCATCGTCCCCAGCCCGCCAGAGGTGAGCAGTTGCCGAGGCCGACGGAACGGATACGCCTGGGCCGTCCACATCTGATGCTGGCCTACGTCTGTGGTGACGATTGTCTGGTCGTCAAGAAGCTTGGCTGTCTGGCGGATCAGACCATACGGTGTGAGCGGATCGTCGGCGCCGGGTATCTCCAGAGGATGCGTTCGCTTGAGGTCCTCCACAAACGTCAGCCACTCGGGGCGCATGTCTTTCTGGACCATTGGCACGAGCGCTTCCAGAACATCGCGGACATCGCCCGTGATGCCGACGCGGGCCGTCTTGAGCTTGTCCAGCTCGCTCGGGTCGACGTCGATGTGGATGACCTGGGCGTTGGGGCAGAATTGAGCCACTTTGCCCGTGGCTCGGTCGTCGAATCGCACGCCGGCGGCGATCAGCAAATCGCATTCTTCCAGAGCCAAGTTCGTGTAACGCGCCGCGTGCATGCCCAACATGCCGATGGTTCGTGGATGATCCACTGGGATCGCGCCCAGCCCCATCAACGTCATGGTGGTGGGGATCGACGCGTTCTCGGCCAAACGTCTCACAAGGTGTGCGGCATCGGACGCGATCACGCCACCGCCGACGTACAGGATGGGCCGCCCAGCGGCGTTGATCATGGCTGCGGCTCGTTCGACGTCGGCCTGGTCGGGTTGGGGCGCAGGAACCGGGCGCCCCGGATCCGGCCAAGCTGCAAACGTGACTTCTTCGTTCTGCACATCCTTGGGCACGTCGATCAGGACCGGACCGGGGCGTCCCGAACCGGCGATGCGAAACGCGTCGGGCACGACTTCCAGCAACTCGGCTGCCGACCGCACAAGGAAGTTGTGCTTGGTGATGGGGATGCTCATGCCATAGGTGTCGACTTCCTGAAACGCATCCGTGCCGATCATCGGGACGGGCACTTGACCGGTGAAACAGACCAGCGGGATGGAATCGAGCTTTGCGTCCGCCACGGCCGTCATCAGATTGGTGGCACCGGGGCCCGAGGTGGCCATGCATACCTCCGGCCGTCCGCTTACGCGCGCCATGCCCTGGGCGATGAATCCGGCGCCTTGTTCGTGCCGTGCGAGGACGTGGTGAATTTGCTCGCTCTGCGACATAGCATCGTACAGCGGCAAGTTCGCTCCGCCGGGTATCCCGGCGATTGTGTGGATTCCTTGACGCTCGATCAAACGGACAATAATCTGGGCGCCGGTCAAACGGAACATCGGTTTCGTCTCCGTCTCGTTTCGCCCCCGGACTGGGTTCGTGACCGGCGAGAGGCGGAGTTTTCAGAAATAGAAAAGCCCCCGCCGGCCATTCGCACCGGCGGGGGCTTGGATTGTTGCCTGATTATGTGTTGGCTGATCCCCTACGGCGCGACCGCGTCGACGACGCGCACCGCTACGCCGACGGCTACTAGAGCCAGTCGTAGGGACAGGGCGGCGTTCGTGGCGGGGATGTCGCGATTCATTGGGCTTCAGCCTTCGGACCGACCATCGGTCCGTCTGCTTATGTATAATCTCCGCTTATTATCGGCGTCAAGGCCCTCGAGCTCCAGCGAATAATCTTGACCATACGCTACATCGCTTCTACGATGGAAGCTGCCATTGGTAATTCGTGCGGGTCTGACCATCCCCGCGA
The DNA here is from genome assembly GCA_964623055.1 of uncultured Pirellulaceae bacterium. Classification (GTDB taxonomy): domain Bacteria; phylum Planctomycetota; class Planctomycetia; order Pirellulales; family Pirellulaceae; genus JADHUC01. The sequence goes on along the minus strand of CAZURK010000243.1, from coordinate 3,211 downwards.
AAGAGGTGTTCTGGAAGATATGTTGGATCGTGTGAGCCGAACGTCGTTGAAGCTCGTGGCAGTCGCCGCCGTATTGGCGTGGACCACGATGCCGCCAGCGATCGTCCATTCTCACAGAGAAGGGGACGACCCAACACATCGCCACGATATTAGCACCGCCCATCACGACCATCATCATCACCACGGCCCTTCTCACGCCGCCCGCCATGCTCACACGAGACCGGCCGCCCCCAACGGCGTAGAGTCAGGGCCGGTCGCAGTCCACTGTCACTGGCAACTGTTAGGGTTCTGGTTCGCGTTCCCCTCTTCGCGTGAGCGGAGCGACCGCGAAGATGAATGCGGCATTGGCAAAGTGATGATCGTCGATCTGGCCGATGGCGATGGGTTTGCCTCTCCAACCGGAATCGCTCTAACGCTGTCGGTTTGCCAGCCCGGCCCTGCCGCATCGCCCGGCTTCGTGCCGTTGGTGTCTACGCTGCAGGGCCCCCAAAGATCCACATCTGCTACTCCTCTGTGTGACAGTGCGCGCTTAGAGCGCTCCGGCGTGCTGCTGGTTTAGACTACGCCTCGCGCGCCGGTTGTCTCTGTTGATGCGGTCGATTCTTTCTCCGCATTCTCCCGTATCGACGACTGCGATTCCGTTTAGTGCTGCATATGCGCGGTCTCAGGTTGGGTTCCCGCTCGATCCTCTTTTGAAGGAATGGCTTCATGTCTATCCGTTTGCCCATTTTCCACGTTTTGTCTTTGGCGTTTGCCGGCATCGTTTTCTTGGCCGGTTGCGGTCCGAGCGACCAAGAACCGCCAGCCACCGGGGGCGGCACGCCCGCTGCTGAAACTGGCGACGACGACTACAACCCCCACGACGTACCTATCACCGAGGAACAGAAGCAGCAGCTTCGCGAACAGGCTGTTGATCTTCCCAAAGCGGTCGAAATACTGCAGCAACTCCGCGATGCCACCGAGCGGGAGTCTAAGGATGGCATACCGGAGAACCCCTACAAGGTGCACCAGTCTCTGGACAAGGCGGACCTCGTTCTCAGTTGGCTCCGGGAGATCACAGAAGACTCCGGCGTCGCCAAAGAGCATTGGGAGGAGATAAACACGACGGCCAATGATCTGCGAAACCTTTTCGACAAAGTCCACCAAAACGTCGACAACAAGCAAGATCCCGACTTCGCTTCGGTTGCGGAAGAGATCGACGCTAAGCTCGCGCGTCTGGCGGAAATCGGCCAGACGCAACCGACGGCCTCGGGTGACGCCCAGCCGTAGCGGCCCGGCCGTCACCAGAATGAAAAGAGGATCTGCTTGCCTCGACTGTAAGACTTCGACAACGAAGGTAACCAGTTATGTCACCACCTGTTTCGTTTGCGATCACGTGCAGGCAAGTAGCGGCGTCCTATCCGTGTGCGAAAGCAAAGTCGGCGAAACGCACACGGATTGAGACACACGGATATCAGAGAGAACCCAGGAGAACAGCCATGACATGTCGAAGTAATCTCACTGTGGCTCGACGATGTGCTGCACTGGTGATCATTGTCAGTCGGTTTCTCGCGTCTGCGGCTGAGACTCAGGCGCATGAAAACCACGCACCGCTGCCCGCCAAAGGCGTGACCATTGCTGGCGATACGATCATGCTGTCTGACAAGGCTCGTGATGCGATCGGGTTGACGACAGCCAAAGTCGAGTTAGATGACATCCACCGCGTCGTGACGGTCAACGCACGCGTTGAGTTGCCTTGGCATGCCCAGGCAATGATCACGTCGCTAGTGCCAGGCAGGATTGACCGAGTGCTGGCCCGGCCGGGCGAGACGGTTGCGGCTGGGCAGGAATTGGCCCGCGTGGTTAGCACTGAATTGGCGTCGCTTCAGTCGGCGTTGCTTCTGGCTGGGGCCGAAGTCGATCTGGCCCGCAGGCTGCTCGACCAGAGGATGGCTCTCGACCAGCAAGGCGTCATCGCCGGCAAAACGCTCCTGGAAGCCCAGGCGACGCTGGCGGAGAAGTCGGCGGCTCTGGAAATCGGCCGGCAGAAACTGCTGGCGCTCGGGCTAGACGACGCGGCGATTGGAAAAGTGGAACAGGAGGGCCAAACGCTTCCGCACATTTCCATCGTCAGTCCTTTGGATGGGATTATCACGCACGCGGATGTTCGCATCGGCCAACGGATCAGCGCCACAGATCACCTCTACCACGTCGTGGATACTCCGAAGGTTTGGATCGTGGGCAACGTGTTGGAATCTGACGTGCAGTTCCTGGAGAAGGGGCAGCCCGTCGAGGCGAGCTTCGCGGCTGTGCCGGGGAGGACGCACCGGGGCCACATCGACCATCTACGGCAGAAAATGAATCGGCGGACGCGGACTCTGGGAGTCGTGATTGCTGTGGAGAATCCCGGCGGGCATCTGCGGCCTGGGATGTTTGGGCGGGTCCATATTTCGGTCCAGGTGGAGAAGGAGGCAATTGTCTGCCCAACCGACGCCGTTGTCCGCAGCCGCTCGGGTACATACCTGCTTGTCCAGCGCGTGCCCGGCAAATACGAGAATCGGCGGGTGAAGCTCGGTTTCTCCGAAGGCGGCAACGTCGAGATCTTGGACGGCGCGTTTCCCGGCGACCAAGTTGTTCTGGTCGGCAATGCCTTGCTCGCTGCGTTGTTGGGCAGCGAGCACAAAGCGCGGGTGGATGGGAACCGGGCGGAAGAGCCCGAACAAACCGACCGCAGCGTCGTCGTCTGCGTGGCCTACGGCACGATTGAGCTGCCGACCGACCAGCAATCGCTGGCCACGCCGCAGATCGAAGGCCGGGTCCACCGGATTCTCGTCACACCTGGTGAACAGGTTGCCGCCGGCGACGTGTTGGCCGAAGTGGACAGTCTCCAGTTGCGAACCATCCAACTGGATCTGTTGCAGACGCTTGCCCAGGGCCGACTCGCTGAGCACTGGCTGGAACAGGTCAAATCGCTCGGCGGCCAAGGCGTGTTGCCGGAGCGGGAGATGTGGGAGCGGCAGAGTGAAGTCGAAACGCTGCGCTTGCAGGCCGAAGCCGTGAAACGTCGATTGGCCTTTCTCGGCCTGACGCCGGAGACGATTGAGAGGTTGGAGCGAGTCGACCTTACGCAACCCAAGTCGGCAACAAACCTGGTTAAGACGGTACCCGTTCGAGCCTCGGCAAGCGGCCGGATCGTGAGCCTTAATCTGGTGCCGGGTCAAGTCGTTCACCC
>CAZURK010000242.1:0-24071 GCA_964623055.1 uncultured Pirellulaceae bacterium | reverse complement strand
CTGTGACCTCCGCCGTGTGAAGACGGCGCTCTAACCAACTGAGCTAGTCGCCCTGTTTCGCTACATGCTAGTCCATTATCACCCTGTTTGCTAGTACCCCGTCAATTGTGCCGTTATTGGGGAACGTGCACGGGATCAAGGCGGCTACAAAGTCGCTTTGGCATGTGCTTAAATGGCGGTTGTCCGAGCCAACTGGTCCCAGTTTCCGGAGTTGTCGTGCTGCCATGAGACTCGCCAAGTACCGAATTCCCAGCGGAGAGGAGGCTGTCGGCCAATTGGACGAGGATCGTCTGTTTCCGCTCAATCTATCGGCGGGGCATTTCAAGTCGCTGTCCGACATCATGGAGGCGGAAAACCCATTGGAGGCGGCGGATTTTCTGGTCAACCGCCGCAAGGCGATAGACGCGGGCAGCGTGACCATCGTCGCGAATCGACCGGCAGGAAGTGTGGGCCGCCGGCGTGACCTACCGGCGCAGCCAGTCCGCCCGAATGGAAGAGTCGAAATCGGCCGCGTCGTGCTACGACCGCGTCTATTCCTCGCCTCGCCCCGAGCTGTTCTTCAAGGCCACGCCCCACCGCGTTTCGGGCCCTGACGAGCCGTTGCGAGTGCGAGCGGATTCGCAGTGGTCTGTGCCTGAGCCGGAAATCACGTTGGTGTTGAGTTCGCATTTGAGATTGTCCGGCTTCACCGTCGGCAACGATATGAGCGCTCGTGACATTGAAGGGCAAAACCCATTGTATTTACCGCAGGCCAAGGTCTACGACGCATGTTGCGGCCTGGGGCCGTGCATTACCCTGGCCGGGAGGATGCCGCCGCACGGGACGATCGAGATCCGCATGATCATCCGCCGCGCGGGCGCGGCGGTTTTCGAAGGCAAGACTGGTGTGGCGCAGATGGCGCGTTCCTTTGAGGATCTGATCGCCTGGCTCGGACGAGAGAACTCGTTTCCGGGCGGTGCGTTCTTGATGACAGGTACAGGGATCGTCCCAGACAGCGATTTTTCGTTGGAGCCAGGGGATGTCGTCGAGATCTCGATCGACGGGATCGGCACGTTGGTCAATCCGGTGGTGAAAGAATAGATGCGGGAGAAGACATGACCGTTCAGCCAGTTCTGATAAGCGGCCAGTGGCGCGAAGCCGACGCTACATCGACGTTTTGGGCAGAGAATCCCGCGACGTGTGAACCGTTACCGGACGAGTATCCGGTAAGTTCGTGGGAGGACTGCGACGCGGCTCTGGACGCGGCCACGACGGCATTTGGAGTGATGCAAGGCATGACCGGCGGCGATATGGCTCGATTCCTCGATGAGTACGCATCGCGAATCGAAGGCCGCAAGGATGAGTTGGTCCAGATGGCCAATGTGGAGACGGCGTTGCCGGTTTCGCCGCGGTTGGCGGATGTCGAGTTGCCCAGGACGACGAACCAATTGCGACAAGCCGCGGCTGCGGCGCGTGAGGGATCCTGGGCGATGCCGACGATCGACACGGCTACGGGTATTCGGTCCTGCTATGCACCCATCGGCCCGGTCTGTGTCTTCGGCCCGAACAATTTCCCAATGGCCTTCGGCAGTATTTCGGGGGGCGACTTTGCCGCTGCGATTGCGGCGGGCAATCCCGTGATCGCTAAAGCCAACTCGTCCCATCCCGGAACCACACGCATTTTCGCGGAAGAGGCCAAGGCGGCTTGCCAGGCGACGGGCATGCCGCCGGGCATCGTGCAGTTGATCTACCGTACCAGCCATCCGGACGGCGAACGCCTGGTATCGGATCCTAGGACGGGAGCGACCGGCTATACGGGCAGCCGCAGCGCAGGTTTGAAACTGAAAGCCGCCGCCGATGCTGTGGGCAAGCCGATCTATCTAGAGCTTTCCAGTGTGAATCCGGTTGTGGTCTTGCCCGGCGCGCTGCGCGAGCGAAGCGAAGATATCGCGGGCGAATTCACGACCAGTTGCCTGATGGGCACGGGCCAGTTCTGCACCAATCCGGGATTGGTGGTGTTGCTGAAGGGCGAAGAAACGAGCGCGTTTATCGAGACACTGGGCGAGAAGTTCGAGCAAGCTCCCGTCGGCACACTGTTATCCAAAGGCGTCGAAGCGAATCTGCGAGCGAACCTTGGCGTGCTGAAGGAAGCCGGCGCGAAGGTGGTCGTCGGCGATACCGACGGCGGCGGGCAGGGATACTGCCGCGCAAATACTCTATTGAGCGTCACGGGCGACCAGTTTCTGGCGAATGCCGAGGCGCTGCAGACGGAAGCATTCGGCAACACGTCGCTGTTGATCGTCGCTGACGATGTCGAGCAGGTTTGCGATGCAATCGGCCGCTTGGAGGGCAATTTGACCGGTTGTGTCTACTCGGACGCGGCCGGCTCGGATGACGATGCCTACGACCGGATCGCGCCTCACCTGCGCGGCCACGTCGGTCGCTTGCTGAACGACAAGATGCCAACGGGCGTGGCTGTAAGCCCGGCCATGAACCACGGCGGCCCTTACCCAGCGACGGGCCATCCCGGATTTACCGCCGTAGGCATTCCGGCTTCGCTTGTGCGATTCTCCGTGCTGCATTGTCACGACAATGTCAGGCCGCATCGGCTCCCGGCATGCCTGCGGGACCAGAACCCGGACGGCAGCATGTGGCGGTACATCGACGGCCGGTGGACGCAAGATGATCTGCCTCTGGCGGCGATTGCTTGAAAGCCGCTACAATGCTAGCGTGTGGTTTCGGCATTGGCGTGGTCGCGTGTTGGATATTGCGACATAATAATCATGGACATACGACAATCGCATGCCCGTGGGGTGCGCTAACACAAGGGGGCTTACGATGGGCCACACACAGATACTCGGTTTGCTAACGCTTTGTGGGGCTGTTGCGCTGTTTGCGACGCCCGTTCGAGCGGATCATGAGGGGCTGGCGGATCTGGACAAGGCCAACGAATTGAAGGTCGGGGCCAAGTCGATGGCGGATCTGGAAAAGGTGGCTCAGTTATGTGAGAGTGCCTTGGAGAAGGGTCTGGACGAAGCCAACGAGGAATTCGCCACAAAACTGCTGACGGCGACCTTGTACCAGCACGCCGATCGTCTTTGTCAACCCATACTGAAACAGTCCCCCCCCGACCGGCGTTGGCCAGTCTTGCGACAATTCGCGATGAAGGATCTTGAGAAGGTTGTCAAGCTGGATCCCGAATTCGGCGAAGCTCACATGCTGATCGGGCGTCTGAGCGTACTGCCGGGCGGCGACCGCGAGAGGGCGCGCAAGGCGGCGGATGCGGCGGTTGACGCTTTCGAAGAGGACGCAGCCCAGAAGGCGTCCGCACTCGTTTTGCGAGCCCAATTGAGAGAAGAGATCGAGGCTCGGTTGGAGGACTATAACCAAGCGATCGAACTGGATCCTACAAGCGTCGACGCCTGGCAGGGCCGCGCGTTGACCTACATGGGGCAGGGTGAATTCGAAAAGGCAATCGCAGACTTCAATAGCCTGATCGAGAAGAACGAGAATAACGTCAACGCCCATTTGGCGATGGGCGAGGCGCTCACCAATATGGAGAAATACGACGAAGCGTTGAAGCACGTCGAGAAGGCAATCGAGTTGAAACCCGATACCTCGCTGGCCTACACGTTGCGGGCTCGGTTGCACCTGATCAAAGACAACGCCAAGGCCGCGCTTGCGGACCTGGACAAGGCGATAAAACTGCAACCGCGCGACCTATCGGCACTGCTGATTCGGGCCAGAGTACACTTGGCCGAGGAGAACTTGGATGCGGCAAAGGGCGACGTCCAGCGTGTTCTTGACCTGAGCCCAGGCCTGCCCCAGGCTGTGCTGATTCGCTGCATGATTCAGGCCGAACAGGGGCAGTTGGGCGGCGCGATCAAGGACATGAAGTCGCTGTTGGACCACGACCCTGATAATGTTCCATGGCAGATGCAGCTTGGCGGGCTCTACCTGCAAGACGACCAGCCCAGCAGCGCCATTGAGGTATTCACTAAGATCCTGGCGGAAGACGAAGGCAATTGGCTGGCTCGTCAGGCGCGAGCCGACACGTTGCTCAGCATCGGTGACCACAAGGAGGCAATCGCCGACTTTGAAATCGTCGTCAAGCAGCAGCCGGAAAACGATAGCATTTTGAATAACCTCGCCTGGGTCTTGGCCACGTCGCCGGTGGATGAATTGCGCGACGGCAAACGTGCAATCGAGTTGGCGACCAAGGCTTGTGAAGTCACGGACTACAAGAAGCCCCATATCCTAAGCACGCTTGCGGCCGCATACGCGGAAACCGGCGATTTCAAAACGGCGATCAAGTGGTCGACGAAGGCTGTCGAGATGGGCAGCAAGGACGAGGAAGTCGACGAGCAACTGAAGAACGAACTGAAGAGTTACCAAGAAAAGAAGCCGTGGCGTGAACGGCAGACGGTGGACGAGAAGGAAGATCCGGGGGAGCAGCGGCGAAGCAAGTTCGAGGCTTGATTGTCCCGCGGACACGTGCAGTGGCAAGATGACCCATGAATCGCGACGAAGCCTACGCCCTTCTGTGTGAGTACACCCAAAGCGACAGCCTCCGCCGTCATATGCTGGCGGTCGAGGCCGGCATGCGAGCATATGCTCGTCGCTACGGCGAAGACGAGGAGAAATGGGGCATCGTCGGCCTGCTGCATGATTTCGACTACGAACGATGGCCCAATCCGCCGGACCATCCGTTGAAGGGCGCGGCAATCCTGACCGAACGCGGGTATCCTGACGATGTGATCTACGCGATCAAGTCACACGCGGACTATCTGGACGACTGCCCGCGGGTATCGCTCATGGACAAGACACTTTATGCGTGCGACGAGTTGGCGGGCTTTATCGTCGCCGTTGCCGCCGTTCGCCCGGACGGCATTCACGGGATGAAGGCCAAGAGCGTTCGCAAGAAGATGAAGCAGAAGGCGTTCGCCGCCGCAGTGAACCGCGAGGACATCGTTCAAGGAGCCGAAGACTTGGGAGTCGACTTGAACGAGCACATTCAGTTCGTTGTCGATGCCATGGCGGGGATCGCCGAGGATTTGGGAATGTCCCCGGGCAGCTAGGACTGCAGAAGCAACCAGTGCCGCATTCGCCGCTCGTTTCACTCGTTCCCAAGCTCTGCTTGGGAACGAGCTTTCTTGAAGCTCTGCTTCCAGGCGTCCGAAGCAGAGCATCGGGGAATCAGGTTCCCAAGCCGGGGCTCGGGAGGGCGAGGCTCATGCCGAGCCGCGTGTCCATCCCTGAAATCCGCCTCAGCAGGAGCTTCGCCCTCCCAATTCCTGGATACCCTCACGTGATCTGGTCGCTGTGCACAACACGAGCGCCGGCGTTGCGCATGTCTCGGATCGCTTGCTCAGAATCACCGACGGTCAAGTCCACGCCGCGGCATCCGTCTTCGGTCAAATGTACCTGAAGACCCAAATCCAGTGCATCCAAGACGGTGAACTTCACGCAGTAGTCTGTCGCCAACCCCATGACAAACGCATCCGCGACGCCGCGCTCTTGCAGGAAGTCTCCCAGGCCCGTCGCTTTTCGACGCCCGTTGTCAAAGAAGCCACTGTAACTGTCGATATCCGAATCGGTCCCCTTGAAGAAGACTCGGTCAATGGGGTCCGTGTCCAACTTTTCGACGAAGTCGGCTCCCGTGGTGTACTGGATGCAATGGTCCGGCCACAGCGTCTGCTGCAAACCGTTCAGATCGATCGTATCGCCGATCTTGTGGCCCGGATGTTGGCTGGCGAAGCTGCCATGATCGACTGGGTGCCAGTCCTTTGTAGCGACCACCAACTCGAACCGCGGAATCAATCGATTTGCCACCCGCACTACTTGATCGCCATCCGGAACAGCCAGTGCACCGCCCGGTACAAAATCGTTCTGGATGTCCACTAGCAACAGTGCTCGCATCGATCAACCTCCAACTCAGGCGATTTGCCGTAGCTCGATGAACAGCGCAATATTGACGCACAACCTCCGAGGCGCTGTGGCCGGTCTCCGGACCGAGCCACTGTGCTGACCGTAGGTCTCCCAAAACGCTGGAGACCTTCGGTCGGCGGTTTCGGCGGGGTCAGAGACCCGCGCCGAGCGCGGAAGTATGCTCGCATCAATCATGCCTCCGTCTCGCACAACTCACTGTAGCAGGGCGAACAGCACGATATTGACGCACAACCTGGCCGCGTCCGCCCTGACATACCCTTTGCACTCCATCGACGCATGGTTCTCCATCGCGCAACTGATATCGTAGGGCGAGAAGACCACGGCCAGCCGACCATCGATCTCGACGCCTTCCAGAAACGGCTTGACCTTGGACAATTTGGCCTTCAACGGATCGTCTTCCGTCCGAATCTGCGGATCGCGCAAGGTGACCGTCGACGTATCGTAGCCTCGAAACTCTTTGGTGAACAATGGATGGGCGGCGGGGATGCGGACGAATCTCGCTTCGGGCAGAGCTGCCTTGACTTCGCGACGAAACGCAGCGGCAAACTGGGAACTTGCGCAGATGGCGTCGCCAAACAGGAAACCGCCGCGTTTCAGGTACGTCCCCAGTGCCTTGCGTTCGATGGGCGTCAGACGAAAGTCACGACGCCCGTGAATGAAGGCGATGGGGTAGTCGTACAGCTTCGCGTCCGATAGCGGCAACAACCGTTGTTCCGTGCTCAAACGCACTTCGATTTGCGAGTTGATCGTCTCTAGCAGATTGGGCAGTGCGTTGGTTGCGTCGTTGCTGCCCCCGCCATGCGTGATTTTCGGGATGACGAGCACGGCTCGTTCCGGCTCCTTCTGCCCGTCGGACTGACGCGCGATCCGTGGCCGATCCAATTTATCCTTAATCCGACGGTTCGTTGCGTAGGTCAGGACGTTAGCGCCGATGGCCAGACAGGCGTTAACTTCGTCTTGAATCGCCTGAGGGTATCCCGTCTTGCGCTGGCCGCGGTCGAGTTCCCAATAGCACGACAAATCGTGTGGACAGTAGACCACGCTAGTGCGGCAACATGCGTCGATGCCGTACAAGGGTCGCACGTACTTGGGATCGACTTTCTGTTCGGCATACCAGATCGCATGGTCTGTCGGTAGTAGTCGCAACGCGCTGTTCGGGAACAACTCCTTCATCAACGCCCGGAACTTGGCATCGAAGTCTCCGCCCGAACAGCACCTTTCGGCGAACAAGAATCCGCCTTGATTGATATAGTCCTTCAGGTTCTCCTTGTGTTCGCGCGCCAGTTCCAGACCCTTGCTGCCACTGATGAACAGCACGGGTGTCTCCAGCAAATCCTCCAGCGTGGCGGCGCTAACGTCGATGGTTTGCCAGGTGAGCTTTTGCCGCCATTTCGGATCGCTTTGTCGCCAACGTTGCTCGACATTGCGGGTCAGGTTGTGCAGAGCGCTGCGGTGGCGATTCCAGTCGTTGCCGTAGCCGTGCTTCAGCTTGGCAATCACCACGGGCCGGCGCCCCTTGGAAAGGAACAGCAGCGCAAACGACGTGGCAATCAGCTTGTTGTTCTCTCCGTGGCTCGCCGTGCCCAGCCAGTTGCCGAAGTCCTGGTCCTGCTCGTTGACCAGCGCCTCGGCCCCCTCGCGATACCAATCGTGCCGACCGATGAATCGGCGCCCTGTCAGACGGCCGACTCGTTCCATACCGTAGAGGTAATAGAGACGTCCTGAGAGGCTGAAATCCACGCGAACACGAGAGCCGCCTGCCGGGCCGGGATTCACTTGCACGGAAAAGTGCTTGCCAAGCCACTGAAACGCACGTTCTACGTCGCTGTTGTCGTGCTGTTTGCAGCAGCATTTCACAGTGCCGTCGACCACTCGGGCATCGCCGTCGTGCATCTTGCCGGAGGCAATGATCAGGGCCGCGATTCCCGCACACGTCATACTGCCGGTAGAAGCCGCTCTTGGCAGGCCTTGGACGTCCTTGTAGTAGGCGAACGCCCCGTCCGGACGCTGGCAACTTCTCCAGTACTCCAGAACACGCTGCCACGTCCGATCGTCTATTTCGATGCCGGCCAATTCAGCCTCGTGCAGCCCGAGCACCGCGAACTGGCTGTTCGAGTTGTCGCCGCCGGTGTGTTGAGCGAAATAGCTCCAGGCACCAGCTCGTTCGCCGTCGGGTATCTGGGCGCCTTGCAGCCATTCTGCCCTTCGTCTAATCTCCATCTGATCCTTTCTCGGCTCGGCCGCGGCGAAGGCCATGATTTGCGTGGCCACCGAGTACGTGTCCCTGAACTCGCCCAGCGAACGCAGGTACGACAAGGATTTCTGAATCGCGGGTGAATCGACTGGCTCGCCGCACTCGAGCAGCGCCAGCGTACAGAGCGCCGACAGCCCGCCCCGGAAGCCGGCGCGTTCGGGCCAGTTGCCGTTCGGTTTCATCTGCTGGCTTTTCAGGTACAGGACGCCGCGCTGTATCGCCTGATGAACCTGCTCGGCTGTGATTTCAGCACGCGCCGGCGTCACAACCGTGATGATCGCACCGACGAACAACAGCAGCCGGGTGAATCCAATCGGCATGTTCGCTTCCTTCAACAACGCCCCTGTCTTGGTCGACATAAACATCTTAGGGTTCAATGGTTACGTCGGCAACGCGAATCGCACCGCGTTGATGATATTTGCCGAGCCCGCTAGAATCTGCGTAGCTGAACTCGCAAGAGTTCAGCCCCCGGAATCTCGCGATTCTCGGCCGCCGGACGAGACAGACCGCCTGCGGCACACTACGACATCGTCGCTCCTACGACATTCGAGGCACCCGGTGACCGCCAAGCAACGCAGCATCGGCGATATTCTGCAGGAGTTCGCCCAGCATCGTCTGGTGATGCAGCAGGAACTCCAGAAGGTAATCGTCGGCCAGAACGAAGTGATCGAACAGCTTTTCGCAGCGATCTTCACGCGTGGCCACTGCCTGCTGGAAGGCGTCCCCGGCTTAGCCAAGACGTTGATGGTCAGCAGCCTGGCTCGGATCTTGGACGTCGGGTTCAAGCGTGTTCAGTTTACGCCGGATCTCATGCCATCGGACATCACCGGTACGAACGTGCTGGAGGAGGAGAGTTCGGGCCGCCGTGATTTTCGTTTTGTGGAAGGTCCGGTCTTCACGAACATCCTACTGGCGGACGAGATCAACCGCACGCCGCCCAAGACGCAAGCGGCGCTGCTGCAAGCGATGCAGGAGCACGAGGTCACGGTTGGTCGAACGACCTACGATCTGCCCGACCCGTTCTTCACCATTGCCACCCAGAACCCGATTGAACAGGAGGGCACCTATCCGCTGCCCGAGGCCCAGTTGGACCGCTTCATGTTCAACATCAAGATCGACTACCCTTCGGCCGAGGAGGAGGAACAAATCCTGGCGGTCACTGCGCGCAACGAGAAGATCGAGACGCGCAAGGTGATGTCGTCCAAGGTGATCGTCAACGCGCAGAAGCTGGTCGGTTCGGTGGCGGTCAGCGAGTTTGTGATCAAGTACGTGGCTCGGCTGGTTCGCGCGACGCGTCCTAGAGATGTAACTGCCCCGGACTTTGTGCGCGAGATGGTCGACTGGGGCGCCGGCCCGCGTGCCGGCCAGTTTCTGATCAACGGCGGCAAAGCGCTGGCGGCGATGGATGGCCGTTTCTCGGTGGCTACTGCTGATGTGCGCAAGATTGCGATTCCGGTCCTGCGTCATCGTATCAGTACGAACTTCCAGGCCCAAGCCGAAGGAATGACAACTGACGACGTAGTACTGAAGCTTCTGGACGAGATTCCTGAACCCGAGGTGCCCAAGTTTGTCAAGCCAGGGGCTCAGAAAACGCCAACGCCACCTCCACCACCGTCCTAGAGGCCGTTTCCATGATGCGCGAAGGGTCCGTTTACACTGAGTTGGGTGTGGCACGGCTTACTTGTTAGCCGTGTATCTCAGCACTGCAGACGATCGGAATTGGCGCACTATGCGCAAAACCGTTTAACGGCAAGCCGTAGGCGACTGTGTCTCCGGCATCGCCGACGCCTTCGGCTTGCCGTGGAACGACTTTGGTTGCGGCTGGAGGCCGTCTCAAGACGAGAAAAGCACTGCTAACAAGTAAGCAGTGCCACACAATGCTATGGTCAGCTTTGAAACGGCCCGCTTGGGTCGGTGCTGCGTCCAACGATGTCTGTGGAGAAATACCTAAAGCCCGAAGTCATCAATCAGATCAAGCGGCTGGACCTGCGCGCTCAGTTCGTCGTAAAGGGCTTTCTCCAGGGGTTGCACGCCAGCCCGTTTCATGGGTTCTCGGTCGAGTTCAGCGAACATCGCAAGTACACCGCGGGCGACGATCCGAAAGACATTGACTGGCTGGTGTACGCCAAGACCGACAAGTTCTACGTCAAGAAGTTCGAGGCTGAAACGAACATCACGGGCTACTTGGTGATGGATATGAGCCGCTCGATGGGCTACACGTATCGCCAGGAGCTGACCAAGTTCGACTACTCCGTCTGTCTGGCGGCGGCGCTTTGTTATCTGATGATCTACCAACAAGACCCCGTGGGCTTGATCACTTTCGACGAAAAAGTGCGGGATAGCCTGGCCCCGAGATCGAAACGCACGCAGTTGGGAAATCTGCTGTCGCACCTATCGCGTCTGGAGCCAACCGGCCAAACGGATATCGCCAACAGCATCACGCAGATCGCCGCCATGTTGCGTCATCGCAGCCTGGTGATGATTTTTTCCGACCTTTTGACCGATCCCGAGCCAGTCGTCCACAGCCTGCGTGTCCTGCGGCACGGTGGGCACGACGTGATCTTGTTCCACGTGCTGGACGAGGCGGAGGTGCGTTTTCCGTTCGACGGCGTGATCGAGTTCGAGGAACCGGAGACGGAAGAAAAGGTCCAGGTCGACGCAACGGGATACCGTCGCGAGTACCTGTCCGAGGTCGAGGCGTTTCGAGACGAATACCGACGCGAGTGTTTTCAGACCGGCGTGGATTACGTCGAGCTGGATACCAGCATGCAATTCGACAAGGCGCTGATGGAGTATTTGACCAGTAGGCGGTCGAGGTTTTGATGGCATTCGTTAACCTCTCGCTCATCTTCGGCGGTTTGTGTGTGGCGATCCCAATCGTCCTGCATTTGGTGATGCGCCAACGGCCAAAGCAGATGATCTTCCCGGCGATTCGTTTCCTTCAACAGCGACGTGATGCAAACCGCCGGAAGATGCAGCTTCGACACTGGCTGTTACTGGCCCTTCGCTGTCTGGCGATCGCGCTGCTGGCTGCGGCGCTGGCTCGGCCAAGCGTGCATTCGATGATGCTGGGCAACTGGATCATCATCGGGGTACTGGGGGCATTGTTATTGGTGGCGGGCTTGCTTGCATTGCTGTCCGCGTTGCAGAAACGCGGGCGAGTGGCTGTATTGGGTTTTCTTTCCGGTACCCTGCTGCTGGTCATAGCCCTGGCAGTCATGCTGCCCAGGACACTTGGCGATGGCGGCAAACAGGCGATTGGCAATCAGAAGTGGCCGGTAGGAGCCGTGTTGGTGTTCGATACCTCGCCTCGCACGCAATACCTCCGGCAGAATAGGACGCGACTGGAACAAGCGCAGGAGATTGCTTTCTGGTTAATTCGTCAACTGCCCCCAGAAAGCGAAGTCGCGGTAGTCGATTCGCGAACCGGCGGCGCAGTGTTCGCCGTCGACCTGGCCGCGGCTGAACGATCGGTCGAGCGTTTGGAGGTGGCGGGCGTGCCGCTGCCGTTGGCGGGCGTTGTGAACCAGGCAGTCGAACTTGCCACGGAAAGCACCAAATCGCGCAAGGAAGTGTACGTTTTCACCGACATGAGCCGCCCGGCATGGGCCTCTACATCGCCGGTGATACTGCAGCGCCGTTTGGCCGAGGCGGACGATGTCTTGCTGTATGTCGTCGACGTGGGCGCGGACAATCCACACAACACGGCGCTGGGGGATGTGAGGCTGTCCGCCGACGTGCTACCGAAAAGCGGCGACTTGACGGTGCACACGGAACTGAGTTGTGTCGGACCCGGCGGCGCGAACACTGTCGAGCTTCACTTGGAGCAGCCGGACACGGAACGTCCACTGATCATGGACGGCGAGATGCTGCTGCCCGCAACGCAGTTGAGAAGTCAGGATGTCGTCGATCTCCCCGAGAACGGCGCCCAGATGATCAGTTTCCATTTGAGCGGGCTCGATACGGGCGTCCACCAGGGACAGATCAAGGTGGCAGGGCAGGATGGCTTGGGATTTGACAATACTCGATTTTTCACGGTCGAGGTTCAAGAGGCAACGCCCGTGTTGGTCTTGGCGCCGACCGGCGTGGCGACAAACTTCTTTGTCGAGGCGATCGCGCCGTTTGAGTACCGCGAAACGGGCCGGGCGCGATACGACTGCTCCGCGCAAAGACAGGCCGAATTGCCGAACCTGGACTTGGACGATTACGCCGCCGTCTGCCTTCTAGACCCCTCGCCACTTACGCCACCCGACTGGGTGAAACTGGCGTCGTACGTGCGCGGCGGAGGGGGGTTGGCGCTTTTCCTGGGGCACAATGCCGACCAGACTTCGTTCAATGTGCCTGTGGCATATTCGATCATTGGCGGCAAGTTGGTTCGTCAGTGGCGTTCGAAGGGGGACCTTTTCGTGACGCTGCGTGACCTGAATCATCCGGTCACGGCAGCGTTTCGCGACTTTGCGACCACGGCGCCGTGGCCCCAATTGCCCGTCTACCGTCACTGGGTCCTGGACGACTTCTCGCCAGATGCGCAACTCGTCATCCCGTTCAGCAACAACAAGCCAGCGTTGGTGGAGACCACGTTGGAGCGCGGACGAACCCTGATCATGACCACGCCTGTATCCGATCCAGCCCGGCTGGACAACCGCCAGACGTGGAACGAGTTGCCGACTGGCGAAAACGCGTGGCCTTACGTTTTGCTCGCCAGGGAGATGATGCATCACCTTGTGGACAGTGGTGGCACGAAGCTGAACTACGTGGTCGGCGAGACGGCGATGCTGCCCAACAGCAGCGAGCGTTATCCGCAGCGATACCAGTTGTTCACGCCGTTGGGTCAACCGCAGGACGTGACGGCGGCCGAGGGTAAGATCGTTGTCAAATTCACCGAGTATCCGGGGGCTTATCGGCTGAAGGGCAATCTAGCGGGGCCGGTCGGCCGCGGGTTCAGCGTGAATTTGCCACGGACGGCGAGCGACTTGGAGCGAATCTCCAGAGACGAACTGGACGGCATGCTTGGCCCGGATCGGTATCATTTCGCTCGCAGCAAAGACGAAATTGTGCTGGGCGTGGGCGAGGCCCGAATGGGACGTGAGTTCTATCCGTTTCTGATTCTGGTTGTCGGCCTGGTGCTAGCACTGGAGCACGTACTGGCCAACCGCTTCTATCGTTCGACCGATTGATGCGAGTCGCCAACACAGCAATCTCTGCACAATCGTTCAAGTCTGAATCATTTCCCGCCCGAATCTTTCAAAGTTGAACGATCTTATCTCTCGTCGCCGTTGGCGGTCGCCGAATGACGTCTTGCCAGACATATCAATCAGCGCGCTCATCAAACACGGGCACCGGGGCCAATGACCTCGGGGCTGTGGAACTGTTGCGTCTGGTGTCTCGGTGCGAGTGCGAATTGCGGCGGACAATATCAGATCGCATTCGTCCGTGGGGGATCAACGACGTGGAACTGCTCGTGCTGTGGCTTTGCGACGAGGCGGCCGGGCCGGGCATCGCGCAAAGCGACTTGGTGACAAACATCGGCGTCTCGGCGGCGCAAACGAGCGGACTGGTCGATCGTTTGCGCCGGCAAGGGTTGTTGGTTGGGAAGCGATGCAGTTCGGACCGCCGGAGGCAGTACTGGAGCTTGGCCGGCAAAGGCAAACGTGTACTTGATGAAATCCGAGTCCAGTTGAGCGTCGTTTCGGCCGGCCTTGCCGGACATCTATCTGTCAACGAACAGAGACTACTGGCGTCGCTATTACGCAGTCTAGAGCAGGCCGCGAAGCGGCCGCTTGCGTTGCGGACGTTTGCTCCTGATGCGAAGGACCACGGTCAGCACAGGGACGTGCATGATGACAATCCAAAAGACTACGATTGACAAGTTGGGCGGCGTCTGGCGGTGGGCGCTATTCATGTTGCTCGCACTGGCGACGACCTGCAGTTGTCATCGCGCCCATTACCGCCAGAAAGCCGACAGGGATGCCTATTCGCTAATCGCCGAGAAATCGAACCATCCGCATTGGACGCTAACCGACATCGATATCGAAGTCGACCCGCGTTCGCGTATGTTCGATCCCTTCGACCGAGACCGTCCCCCGATGCCGCCCGACGATCCCGAATCGCACCAGTACATGCACTGGGTTGACGGCAAGCGGGGATATCCGCGCTGGCACGCCAATGGCGACACAACCGACGTCGAGAATCCCAACTGGCGCGAGTATCTGCCTCTGAACGAAGACGGCATCCTGGTACTGAACGCTCGTGATGCCGTGCAACTAGCGCGTCTTCATTCCCGTGAATACCAGAGTGCCCTAGAGCAACTCTATCTTTCCGCTCTGGACGTGAGCTTCGAGCGATTTCGCTTTGATACTCAGTTCTTTGGCGGATACACCGTGGACTACAATGCCGATGGACGGTTGCGGAGCGGAGATTCACAGAGCGTACTGACGGCCGCGACGTTGCCAAGGGTCAATGGCATTCGTGCCGAGAAGATGTTCACTACCGGAGCCGATTTGGTGGTCGGGCTGGCTAACTCGCTGATTTGGCAGTTTTCGGGCCCAGACACTTATGCGGCGACCACGCTTCTGGACTTCACGCTGGTCCAGCCACTACTGCGCAACGGCGGGCGCGATCGCGTAATGGAGCGGCTAACCCTGGCCGAGCGGACGTTACTGGGCAACGTGCGTCAAATGGAACGATATCGTCGAGGATTCAATCTGCAAGTCGTCGCCGGCGCGGACAGCGCCGGCGCACCTCGTCGTCGCGGAGGCCTTTTTGGTGGCGCCGGCTTAGAGGGCTTCAGTGGAGTTGGCACAGGAGGATTTGGAGGTGTGGGTCGCGGCGCCAGTGCGTTCGCAGGCGGCACCGGCACGGGGACGGCGCGCGGCTTCATAGGATTACTTCAGGCCCAGCAGCAGATCCACAACCAACGTTTCACCCTGTATGCGATGCGATCGAGCCATTTTCGATTGCGTACGTCGCTGAACGAGCTGTTGTCCAGGAGGGACATCGACAGCGCGGCAGTCGTCAGCCAGCGGCTCCAAGTTGCTCAGGCACGCCAGGCCGTGTTGGGGGCCGAAGGCGGCCTTGACGACGCCGTGACCCAATACGAAGGCCGTCTGGACGAATTCAAGCTTCTGTTGGGTCTGCCTCCGGACATCTGTGTAGAGATCCGCGATCCCATGCTCGAACAGTTCAATCTCATCCATCGCGATATCGTGGGACTGCAGGAAGAGACGAGCGATCTGCAGCAGGACGCCGGCGACCACATCGAGGCATCGCTGGACGTGTTACTGAAGGCGGACGATGCGAACCCGGGTTGGCGCAACACTCTGACACGGGACTTACGGGAGCTGAGGGCCAAATTGGATCAAGTCGAAGTGGTACGCAGCCGCATGATGGACGGCGACGACTCGCAGATGCGTCGAATGCACGCCGATGGCGTCAAGTTGTCAGCCATCCTGGACCAAGCGATCCGGGAACACATCGCTGGCGATCATACGGGCGTTCAGCCCCAGGACCTTCAAGCCGACATTGACCTGTTGGCACGCATTCAAAGCGAAATTGAAAACGAAAACTGGTGGGAGAACATACAAAGTTTCAACCGTTTCAATCTACTGCGCGATCAAATACACGACATCGAAGCTCTCCGGCTGCTGCTGGATTCCGGTGGCCGCGTCAATGTCGAGTGGATGCAGACTGACACGAATCCGACCGTACGAGCCATGCATGAAAAATACCGCGACGTAGTCGAGGCGATGGAAAGCATGGCCGAGGCTGAAGCGGATACGACTCGCGACCAGATTACTGGCTGGCTTGACCAGGATGTCGGGCCTCTGAACGACCAATACGCTCAGATGACACGCGACTACCCTTGGCTCGAACAGTTGGATCGCTGGCGAGCCATCCCGTACGATGTGGAGACCGGTGGACAGGCGGAACCGATGAACCGCATCCGGCTGCTCGAACGCCTGCTTGCCCAGTTGGTCGACATGCTGTTGGACACGTCGGCCAAGTTGGACACGTCGGGCGGTTTCGACAGTCTCCCGGGCAACGTTCGTGCCCTCCAACAGAGAATCGACGAACTGGTCGCGGACTTGCCAAATCGAGACTCCGCGGAACTCGCCGACCGTTTGCGTCGAGAGATTGCGCGACCGCTTCCCCAGGAGTTGGTGGATCTGGCTGACAACGTATTGGAACTATCGCTGGTGCAAGCCCGCACACGAGCAGAGACGGTCTCGTTGGTGCCGATTGATCTGCATCCTGCGGCGGCTGTGGAGATCGCTCGAGTGAACCGGCGCGATTGGATGAATGCACGGGCGGCCCTGGTGGACACGTGGCGGCTGGTCGAATTCAACGCAGACAACCTGGAAAGCACGATGGACATTGTGTTCAGCGGTGACCTGAGTACGCGCGACGACAATCCTTTCAAATTCGACTCCGCAACTGGGCGTTTGCGCGCGGCTGTGCAAATTGACGCACCCATCACACGATTATCGGAACGCAACACTTACCGCCAAGCGTTGATCGAGTACCAGCAGGCGCGCCGCAACTACTATGCGATCGAAGATCAGGTATCGCAGGGATTTCGCAATGCGATCAGAACAATATTGTTGAATAGGAGGAACTTCCAGTTACGGCGTCAGGCGGTATGGGTGGCCGCCCAGCAGATCGAACTGAACCAGGAGTCTCAGAGAATTCGCGATGTCCAGAGTCAGGCCTCCGGTCCAACGACAACGCGCGACACCGTGTCTGCGTTGGAGGATCTTCTCAGAGCCCAGAACGAGTTCCTCGGTATTTGGGTCACTTACGAATTGCTGCGGCGCGCACTGGATTTCGATTTAGGGACCATGCAACTGGACTCGGAAGGGATGTGGATTGATCCTGGTGCAATTGGCCCCGAGCAGGGGTATCCCGGTATCACCAACGAAGATCCATGTTGGCCTGGCGAGATGGTCTTGCCGCCGAATGGTGGCATCTTCGCGGGATGGTGCACGGACGCCGAAGCTCTCGAACCGTTGCCTCCGGAGGTCGAGCAGCCATTGCCAGAGCTTGAGTTGCTGCCGGAATTCGAGCCGGTTGTCGATCCTCCATAGCAACCGGCTTAGCACCGCTCGAGAGATAACTGTAGCAGGACGGGACGATGGTCCCATCCTGCGTAGCTTGGGTCCATTGTCTCGAGCGAGAAACATGACAGTTGTTCCTCGAACGATGCTCTCTCGGTATGCGAGTTTGTGACTGACGGCGGTATGAGCTTGGGCACCGATCCCAATAGAGCCTCGGAACGTGGTGAATAGGCAACATTTCTGCTATGGGGCTGTTGCCTTTCTTCGACGCGACCTGTCCCGCCACCGCGCAAGGCTGTTCCACAATTGCCCCTACCGCTTGGCAGTTCACGGTTTGCGGCAAATTTGCCCGGCTTCTTAGCTCGCCGGACAATTTCGGCGCGGTTCTTGCAACGAGATACCTGTCATGCGTGCAAACGATCTCGTAGAGCTTTCGGCCGTGCTGGCCGTCAATGGCCGTGCGTTCATTCGTGGGCAAGGCCGGCTGGCGGACGGCCGGATCCACGAGTATTGGTTGGCATCGAAGTCCCGCCACGACCGGTGGACCCGGGCTCTGACGGATTACCGGGAGCGAGCAAGCCGGGGTACCCGTGTGTCGTTATCGTGGTCTCGCGTCTCTGCGGTCATCGAGGAGGTTTTCACGGGCGAGATATTGACCCGCGTCTGGACCGCTATCGCTTGCGAGCACGATCGTCGCCACGGTTCGACTTACGTGTCGCCGGTGGTGCGCAGCGTTCTGTTAGCCCACCTGGAAGCTCGCAATCGTGCACTTGGCGTGTTGTTCGACGCCGACGACTACGAGTTGGACGAGGTCTTGTCGATGAACCGTCTGCGCTGTCGCAGTGAACGCTGGACCGACGTTCTACTGGCCCAACTGGTTCCCGATTGCGACATCGCCGACTACGCCTTTGACATCAAACGCGTCTATGACTTTGCAGAGGACTTTTCAGATGGGCCTGGTGGCCCGGACGCGGATCAAGCGTGGCGAATCCTGGGGGCCTCGTTGAAGTCCAGTTTCAGGACGGAAATCTCGAATCGCGCCGCGAACGCGGATTTGAACGCCCAAATCGCCTCCGCGATCATCTCCTGTTTTCAACCTGGTCTGCGAGATTCGGCAGGTACGCTCGGGTCCCTGTGGATGGAACGTCTGAGTCATACGACTTTGGACACACAGGCAATGATCGATGAACTGCTGTCGGTCGACTAGTACACGGCCAATCCCTGTTCTGCTGGTAGCTGAACTCGCAAGAGTTCAGGCGGAATCACAGCAGCCGACTCAGCGCATCCACCAGCAGATCGATGTCCTCGCGGGTGTTGTACAGATGGCATGAGACACGGATCCAGCGACGGTCGTTCCACGTGATAATCGGAACCTCGATCCCGTGTTCGCTCCAGAGTTGTCTTTGCAGCGTCGCAGCGTCGCCCAGAGGCAAAGGCACCTGCGCCATGCTGCCGTACCATTGGGACGAATCGGGCACAATTGGATCGTTGCCCGTCAGTTCTGTCAGTCGGTTCCGCGCGTACTTGGCCAGCCGGTGCGCGTGTTCGCGGAACGTGTCGAAGCCGATTCCTCGCAGGAAGCCGATGGCGGCCGGCACAGCCAGATAGGCCGTGGGATCGCGGGTCCCGCTCCAGATGAATTCGTCGCTCCACGTCCTCACGGAATTCTGCGGGAGGCGCCCCCAACTCAACAGCGGTGGCTGAATCTGGTCGTGGTGCTGTGGTGCAACGTACAGGAAGCCGCTGCCGAACGGGGCGCACAGCCACTTGTGACAACTGGCGCAGTAGAAATCGCATTCCAATCCGTTCAGGTTCAGCGGCAGTTGGGCTGGAGCGTGGGGGCCGTCAATACAGACGGCGATGCCTCGACGATTGGCCTCGGCAACGATTTCTCGGACCGGCAGAGTGACCGCCGTGGGCGAAGTGATGTGGCTGACGACCAGTAGTCGCGTGCGGTCGCCCGTCGCGGCGAAGACTGCATCGAGCACTCGATCCGCAGATTCGATCGGCAACGGCAATCGGGCGATGCGGGGCTCGGCGGCGCCAGCCCGGGCAGTCGCTCGTTGCCAGATCCGCAAAACGGCCCCATACTCGTGATCCGTCAGGACGACCTCGTCGCAGGATCGCAACGGAAAGCTGTGTGCCACAACGTTCATCGCAGCCGTCGCATTTTCCGCGAAAACCAAATTCTGTTCGTCCGCATCGATGAACTGCGCCAGGCAGGCACGCGATGAAAACCACGCTTCCTCGTACTGACGCATGAAGAAGTCCATTGGCTGGCCGTATAGGCGGTCCTGCCAGGAGCGTCGGGCCGCCTGCACCGGCTTGGGCGGGGGCCCAAAAGAGCCGTGGTTCAGATAAGTGACACCTGGGCTCAATTGCCACTGATCTCCCCAAGATTCTAAGCTCTCGTCGTCCGTCATTGGGAAACCTTCCTTGACCGTAGGAGGTGTTTTGTTGACAATGCACTGTTGTTGTTCATCTTCTCAACCTAGCATTTCTATGTGCGTGTGGCGATGAGCGTCGACGGGAAGAGCGCAGTTTGCACCGCCGAACCACTGACTGGTGGTACCGACGATGTCCTCCAGTCGTTAGTCGACGCCGACGTGTCCACCTCTCTTGTCGACAATCAGCGAATCGAAGCTCAAGTTGCGCGGACCCAGCGGTGGCGTTATCCCGAGTGGTCGTCGGTCTGCGAAGCCTCGGATAGGCGCCGCGAGAAACATCGGCGGACTCAGGCGGACATGGCCCCGATCCGAACGACCGAATCCGGGTCGAAGCCCGTTTGGGTCACGTTCGCGCGTCGCTACTGGCTCGGTGGCTTGCTCAGCGTCGCTTTGCATGGTGCTCTGCTGATCACGCTGGGCATCTATGCAGTCGAAGTCTCGCTGGATGCAGACGACAACGTGTTCTACGTGATTGCGGACGGTCGCGCCGATGATGCGGCCAGGGAACGGCCGCGGGTGCTGGAGATATCGGTTCCGGGTCACGTCCAAGTCCAATCGGCGGGTCGTTTTTCGAGCCCCATGTCGGCTCCCACGGTGAAACACGATCCGGGTGCGCTGCCTTCGGCAGTTTCTCTGGCAACGTTCGCCGAAACAACCTCGGGTCCCGTTGGGGACGTGCAGGCCATGTTTGGGAAGGACGGCGATGGATTGGCCTCGGTCGGGACTGGCAAGGAAGGTGCAGAGTTCTTCGGTGTACGAGCCACGGGGAAGGACTTTGTCTTCATTGTCGACTGCTCCCGCAGCATGACCGGGCGGAAGTGGGAGGATGCCACGAGCGAACTCCTCGCGGCCCTGGGACGATTGGGAGAGGAGAAGTCGTTCTATGTGATTTTCTTCGACGGGGAATCACACCCGATGTATGGCCCCGATTCGCCCGAACCGGGTTTGGTATCGGCAACAGAGGAGAACCTCGAGCGTTTCCGTCAGTGGCTGGCGACCGTCCAGTTGGGATTCCATACGCGTCCGGCGGGTTCCGTCTCACTGGCCCTCGAACTCGACCCGGACGCGATCTATCTGCTATCGGATGGTGAATTCGAGGACCAGACGGCCACCCTGTTGCGCAACAAGAATCTTGTCCGCATCCAACGCAAACGAGTCCCTCAGGTGATTGTCCACACCATCGGGTTCCACAGCCGCCACGGCCAGAAGGTACTGGAGCGCATCGCGAAGGAAAACGGCGGTAGGTACACGTTCGTGCCCAGCCCGCAGTTGGCGAGGGCGGCAGGCCGTCAATTGTAGTACCGCGAACGCGGCATCCGTTCGATTCCCCGCCGCCCAGGGGGGGCGTTATTCGGCGGCCAATCTAAGGTGTGCCCTTCAGGGTGAGTTTACGGCCCGGATACTCCCCAAAATCACTGCTTCACTTGTATTTCGCGTCGAGTTATGTAACCTGATGAGTTCGGGCTCGGCCAGCACGGTCGTGCGGCCCTAGCTTGATCCTCGCCGCCAAGCCCCGATTTCCGTTCAGCAACAAGAATCCGCTGTGTGAAACAGGTGCAGGGAAATAGTCGTCTCGGCATCGCGACTTGCCGGGCTGTGCCGTTGCTCGCGATGGGCGAGTCTGGGCCAACCGCCAGTCGCCGCCGATTGAATCTTTGTCAATACAGTTTGGGAGAACATTACTATGGCAGATGTGCTAGATCGTGTTGTTCAGGTTACCGCCAAGACCCTCCAACGCGATCCGGGCGAGATCAAGCCGGAACACAACTTCACCGTTGACCTGGGCGCTGAAAGCGTTCAATCGATCGAATTGGTGGCGATGTTCGAGGAGGAGTTTGGCATCGAGATGGATGAAGATGCTGCACTAGCGGTACAGACCGTCGGTGATGCCGCCGAGTTCATCGAGAAAGTATGCGAAGAGCAAGGCGTCGAATAGTAGCGGCGCTTCGTCCTAATATTCATCTACCTTGACTACTGCTGCGCACGTTTTGTGGGGCGCGTTGCCTCGCGCTTCCCGGTGGGTTGCGGTCAAACGAACACTTCACAGAGCCAGTCTTGTCAGACCCGGTCCGATGGGCGAGGTCCTGTGACGAAACGAGTTTAGGAGCAAAATCATGTCCTCTGGTGACCCTCGAAAAGAACATCCCTTGATCGAAACCACTGAAGCAAACCTTCTGGAGAACACTTTCGACTACGATATGCCTCCGTTGGTCAGGTTCAACGGCCCGCTGGTCGAGTACATCGACGGGAAGGCCGTCGAGTTCGATCCCAATTCGGTCAAGACGCGCGACATCAATATCACGGACACCACCTTCCGTGATGGCCAGCAGGCTCGCCCGCCGTACACGATCGACCAGATGGTGCATCTGTATGACTTGCTTGCCAAGCTGAGTGGCCCGAACGGCGTGATTCGCCAGACGGAGTTCTTCCTGTACACGAAGAACGATCGCGAGACGCTGGATCGTTGCCGCGCGTTGGGCCACCAGTATCCCGAATGCACTGGCTGGATACGCGCTGTGAAAGGCGACTTTCGCCTAGTCAAGGAAGCCGGTTTGAAAGAGACCGGGATGCTGACCAGCAGTTCGGATTACCACATCTTCAACAAGCTAAAGTTCAAGACCCGCCAAGATTGCATCGATTCGTACTGTGAAGTGGTCGACGCGGCCTTCGAGGCCGGTGTGCGCCCGCGATGCCACCTGGAGGATGTGACGCGCGCCGACTGGGATGGATTCGTCCTGCCCTTTGTCGACCGGCTGATGCGGATGAGTGAACAGGTGCCCGAGGAACAGTCCGTCAAGATTCGCATCTGCGATACCATGGGCTTTGGCCTGCACTATCCCGGCGTCGAACTGCCGCGTAGTGTTCCGAAGATCATCTATAAACTGAACCAGGAATGCGGCGTGCCCAGCGATCGGCTGGAATGGCACGGCCACAATGATTTCCATCGCGTGCTGGCTAATGGTGCAACGGCATGGCTGTACGGCTGCGATGCAGTCAACTGCACGCTGTTCGGCGTTGGCGAACGCACGGGCAACCCGCCGTTGGAGGCTGCTGTTCTCGAGTACATCTCGTTGAAGCAGGACATGTGCGGCATTCAAACCGAAGTGATCACCGAGATCGCCGATTACATGCGTTCGATCAAGCTGCCGATTCCGGACAACTACCCGTTTGTCGGAAAGCACTTCAACACGACGCGTGCCGGAATTCACGCCGGTGGTCTGCGACAGGACGAGCGTATCTACAATATTTTCGACACCACCAAGCTCCTGAACCGCCCGCCGCGAGTCGCATTGACCGACAAGAGCGGTGCCGACGGCGTTGCTCTCTGGGTCAACGAGTTCTTCGGTCTGAAGGACGACGAACGGATCAGCAAGATCAAGGTCCACAAAGTCGCCCGTTGGGTCATGGACCAGTACGAAGTGCACGGCCGCATGAGTTCCATCACCGACGAAGAACTCGAAGAGAAAGTCGAAGAGTTGATGCCCACCTACTGGGAGAAGTACAAGGGGGCGTGACGCTAGTCGGGCGTCGACTCATGTTTGACGGGCGAATGCGTAGGCCGGAACAAGTCCGCGCAGTTCCGGCACGAATGCGTAGAGACGCCGGAACTGCGCGGGCTTGTTCCGGCCTACCGTTAATTTTCCGTTTGACGCGGTACTAGTGTTGGATCGGAACAACGGGACAACCCATGCGGACAAGTCGCCCTTTCGCGATGTTGATCGGTTACGTTCTGGTCTTGCTCGGATTCGTCAATGCGCCCATCTCGCAGGCGGACGGGATATCGTCTGGCGAAAAAAGGGTCACGGTGCGATTTACGGAATCCGACGACCTCTTCGCTAATCCCGGTAAGGGCTGGATGACGTCGCAGCGATTGCCGGGACGCACGCCGCGATTGCCGTGCTCGGTGGCCTACTTTCGTTTGAACTGGGGCGACATCGAGCCGGTCGAGGGGAAGCCGAAGTGGGAACTGATCGACGGGTCGATCGACGCCTGGCAGAAGCAGGACGTGCGGATCGCTTTCCGCATCATGACGGCCAACGCGCACACTCGTGGTTACTACTGTTCCCCGAAGTGGCTTTTCGATGCCGGATGCCAGTCATACGAGTACGTTCGCGGCGGGCCGGATACGATGGCTGGCGGCAAGCGGATTACGCGGATCGAGCCGGATTACAGTGATCCGGTGTTTCTCAGAAAGCACGCTGACTTCATCAAGACCGTCGCCGATCGCTACGACGGGCATCCGCGGATCGAGTTCCTTGACATCGGCTCTTATGGCATCTGGGGCGAATGGCACACGCCGAACGGAAAGCCGTGGGCTGTCCGGCGCCAGATTATCGACATGTACCTGGAAGGCTTCCGCAAGACGCCCTTGGTGCAGATGTCGGACGA
>CAZURK010000241.1:5856-24113 GCA_964623055.1 uncultured Pirellulaceae bacterium | reverse complement strand
TCGTTGGCGATCCAGAAGTGAGCATCGGGGTAGCCCTTGCGGTCGTTCGGGGCCAAGCGATGCATGATCCGGCGAGCCCGGTCGCGTCGCCCGTCCTGGGCGGCCGTCAAGGCGAGATTGAAGCGGAACATCTTGTCGTTCGGATTCAAAGCCACGGCTTTTTCCAACCACAACTCGACCGCCTTCGTGTCGCCCCTGGTTGCCGCCTTGGCCGCTGCTTCCCGGTACTTCGCAACCAAGTCCGAGGTAGACAGGCGAGCGCCTGTAGCAGCCACAAAGCCGATGGCAACGAGGGCGATCACAATCGGCGTGCCCCACGCCAGCGGCGCGAACGGTCGGCTGGTCAACCACCGACAGAGGAATTCCCACAGCGCAGAAACGAACGCGCCAACCAAGTGAAGACAGAAGCCCAAAGACCAAGCTCCCAGCCGCAGGGGCTTGTGGAGCAGGCCTCGAAAGCCTCCGACCATTCGTTCCTCGTCCAGGAAAAGGTCGTCGTCCATGTGATCGCGTCTGGCCATCGATGCTCTACTCCTCTTGGACGTCCCCGTGCCAACGTTCCACGATCCGACGGCGGATGTCCAAGTACGTGTCTTCCACGTTTTGCCGTTGCGACTGGTCCAACGAGTAGCTGCCCGCAATGAACACCTGAATTTGCAGAGTGGTCTGGGTGGGCGACGCGGCGCGGCTGCCGAGGCCGATCAAGGGCAGCAAAGGACTTCGAGCCAGTTTGCCGCGGAGACCACTCCAGTGCGTCGATCTGGGTTCGACCGCTTGGCCGGCGCCGTCGAACAGACTGAACAGCAAATAGCCCACCTCGCCATTCGGCTTGCTCAAATCGACCTGGACGAAAGCCCCTCCATCTTTCACTCGACGCACGGTGCGCTTCTCTTCCGTCCAGCCGCGCGACTTGTAGCATCGTGTCAACTCGTGCCAGCCAAGGAAGGGAAAGTCGACGGACACGCTGGCCACGTGATCTTCGTACCGATAGACCCACCGGCGGCTGTACTGGCCTTCGTCGCTGCTGCGATCGCGATCGTCGGTGTTATACTCGATCCGCTCCCAGGAGGCTATTTGCTGCGGCAGCCAGTCTTCCTGAGACGCGGCAGCGAGCCCCTCGGCGCGGATCTCCGGCGTGTTCGGTGTCAGCAGCAGAACCAACTGCAGTACGCCAAGACATCCGAATGGGGCTACGGCAAGCAGCGACCGCCTTCCGGCCATCCCTGGTGGCGCGGCCGTCCCGGTCTCTTGAGTCGACTCGGGATCCTCCTTCGACACGCGGGCGATCGCGGCGTTCCACAGACGTGACAACGGATCATTGGCTAAAGGGGCTCGCCTGTATTCGCCCCGCGCTTGAGCCAGACGGTAGTCTAATACGGACGCGAGCAGACCGGACAGTAGCTGATCTGTACCCAATAGCAGGAAAATGCCTATCAAGGCCAGAGCGTGACCTAAAACCTGGTGCTGCCAACCGTCGGACAGGTCGATATCCCACCGTACAGCGGCCAGCACAATCAACGTCACGCGCGTGGTATTCACCACCACCGACCAGAAAACGGACGCGGCAATCAGCGCAATCGCATGGAGCCAAGCACGGCGCAGAAGAATCACCAGCAGGACACTCATGGCAATCAGCACCAGTTGGCTATTGATGCCACTGCATGCCTCGGCCACAAACAACTCGCGGTCCGGTAGGCGGAACACGTTCCCGGCAAGCAGATGATGCACACCCATCATCTCCAGCAGCCTGCCGCTGAAACGCGCCGTCAGGCTCTGGAGCAGGCGGATTAGTTGATCGTCCAACCGAAAGGGTGGCGGAATCACCAGCCACAGCAACAGCCACACCGGCAGCAGTTGGCCAAACGCAGCCCGCCCTGCCAGAAGCAACATCAGGCCACCGGCGGAGGAGACAGCCGCCACGGCGCCGACCCAAGGCGAAAACAAGACCACGGATGCCGCCAGACAAACCAGGCCCAGCAGCAACAGAAACCAGGCCGCCAGTCGACTGCACTTGGTGTGGACCGTTTCGCTTGGCCAGCGCTTCCACACAAGCCAGACGAACGCGACCAGCACAATCGGGGCGAACTCGTAGTGGGGCCGGTATCGCCAGAGGTTGATCAAGTGCAGGATGAAGAAGGGCGTGTGGCCGGCAAGCAGCACAGCGGCCAGAGCCAGTGGCGCGCGGCGCCCCCCGAACAACCGCAAATCGCCCTGGTCGGGCTCGACCGACACACCGCTCATGGTTCCCGCTCCAAATCTGAGGGGTGAGCGGCAGGATAGAGTCTAGTCCGCAGGTCGGACTAGCAGTCGGCCGTAGGAGGGAATTCCATCACACCCTATGGGAAAGTCGTTCATTGCCGCTGGAGTAATCCCCCGCCAAGACTGCTTCCAGTCTGCTTAGGGATCATACCGCGTGCAACGCTTTTTTCGAAAGAGAGCGCCCTTTTTGGAGAAATTCCACCGGCTCATGTCGGTGGAAATGCGTTTGAAAAGTAGCGGCAACGTCGCCATTGTGGTGGCTCGGCTTGCAGTTGCCAATGCGGTTCACCTGTGAGCCGAACCGCGATGGCACTACGGGCGGACGGGCTTGGGAAACAGGGCTCGTGGGGGCATGAAGTTCTTTCGAATGAACGGGGCGTTCAGTTCGCCGAGAGTCATCTCGCTCTGACTCACGGTCAGCGGCGTGACATCCTTCAGCTTCATGTTCGGCTTTGCCACGGCTAGCACCGCGTTCTTCTGCCACTGTTCGACGAATTCCCAAATCGGCGTGCGGACGTTTCCTCGAATTGGATCGGCCAGGTAGACATAGCGGTCGTCGCTGCCTCGATAGACCACAAAGTGATCGTAGTTCCTTACCGTTGATCCCGATAATCAGAGGCACACGCGATTCGGACAGCTTCTCGTACTTGAGCTTGCCCATGGTGGCCTGATATCCCGCCCGGACGGCCACACGGCGCAGGTCCGTCAACGTCAGACCGTTCTTGACACGGTCCAGGGCTTCCTCGCGAGTCAGCATTTTGTCCAGGTCGCGAAGGACCATTTCCTCGGTGACTTGGTCGCCCCAATAGTAACGAACCAAGGTAGCCAGCGCCGCGGCACCGCAGGAGTAGTCACGCTTCTGGACCACAATGTTCTCTCTGCGCAGCTCCAACCAACTCTTCACATGGCGTTGGATCAGACGCTGGTGGTCGCGCACCGGACCGCCGCGATTCTGACCCCCGGTCTGACCGATCGCCGGCGCCGCAGCGCAAGCGATCAGCAGCAGGGTCATGATCGTGGTTCGCAGCACGCGTGGCATCAACTTCATCCTTGTTCGCTTCTACCTGCCGCCGTAGGTGCACAGCACCCCGAAGCGCGCCGAAGGCGCATCGTCGGTCATGCCGATTTCTGCAAAGGGCTCGACGATCTTGCTGGGCGTCGAGATCGTCGTCGAGAACCTTAGCCGGAGCGGCTCCATGATGCTCCCTTCGACGGTCTGGCCATTGATACGATCTTCGGAAATAGACATCCCCAGGAAGCTGCCGCTGAGCGTGATCCACTCGTTAACGGCAAAGCCCATTCCAAACTGATAGACGAACTGCCCGCCCGGATTAACGTCGTTACCCATGAACTCGTCGTCAAATCGGTGGCGGTAGCCCAACCCGTAGAAGACGACGACCGGGTCGTACGTGTGGACGAAAAGAAAATCAAGCGAGGTGGCGAAGAAGCCTTCGCCCAGTCGCGAATTCGGCGTGAAGTTCAGCAGCGGGAATGAATCGTTCCCCGTTGGAAAAGTCAGTCCCAACGTCCCGATGATGTCTGCGTCATAACCAGTTCCCTCCCGGATCAGAACGCTGGCGCCGGTGGTAATGTCGCCGATGCCGCCCACGTTCGAGAATTCGTCTACGGTGGCGTACGACAACTCGGTGTTGGACCAGCCGAAGGGGACACTGGCAAACAGTTGCATGCGCGGCGCGAAACCCCAACGCACTTCGAACGGAGCGAGCATCAGGCGTTGCTTCAATCGCCCGCGCACTACGCCGATCACGTCACCGGCTGGGTTGGTGATGGCCACCGGCACATTGTCCTCGGCGATCCCGTACGTCAGGCCCACGTCGAATTGCCATTTCCCGGGCTCCAGCAGGACGGTGTGCCGCCTGAGGAAGTACAGGCTCGTGTCCGCGGGTTCCGTGCCCAACGACTCGGCCCGGTTGATCTCGCCGGAGTCCGCCGCGCCGGGTGGCGCCGCGGCAGCATCCGCGCCACGTGGCGGGACAATCACCGAGTTCTCCGGAGGTGGTAATCGCTCAAGCAGTGAATCTTGTCCGGGCTCCTCGGCATTCGCCGTCCGGTACTCCGGCCGACCGCGGTCGGTGCTGGAATACCAACTACTTGACCAGCTTGGACGGGGCCTGTCCAAGCTTCGATCCGCCACGCGAAGTTCATGCGGATAGCCCGACCAGCCGCCACGGCCCACCTCCCCGGTCCTGGATTGCGAAGGAACGAAATAGGGATCCCGCGTCTGGAAGGGCGGCGCGTCGAAGTTGTCGGCATCTGCCGAGCCGGCAACAGCCAATACAATCGTCGCCATCGCCATAAGTTTGAGTGTGCGTGGGAGATTCGTGATCCCGCAACAAGAAAGCGTCCATTGCCTAACACCGTCGTCCACGAGAGTGCTCCTGCTTTTTTCCGTTTTTTCCCCCGTCACGGTTGCCGTCCGAGGAGTCTACGGGCCGTATCCGAGCTATCGGCGACGGGCGCGCGCTGTCTGGAGACGCATTCAACTGGCGGTGCTGATGGGCATAACCGTCATATTCTTCCTTCTGGAGGGGTGGATATGTGAGCTTTGTGAGGTTCGTTGCGCGAGACCGCAAGGAAGGGCACAAACCGCCAAGAGCGGCTGACAGATGTGTGACTGTTGTTAGGTTCGTGGCGCGCCGGCAGTTATCTGTCGACGCGTTTCCGGGCAAGTGACGATACCACGTGCATCGACTTCCAGCGAGTCGGTGGGAAGTGCGCGCTGGTACGGGATAAGAACCAGCACGCACGCACGGAACGCAATTACGGCCATTCGCAGCCACCGCATGATGCACAAGCTCCCCCGGCACGCCCGTTTTGTTCTCCGAGACACGCAGGCAACCAAGGAGGACTGCTGGCGGGTTCCGTTACTCACGCGAGTGAAAACCGAACATAGGAGCTCACAGAAAATGAGAAAGGGACCACTGTGCATTCTGATGGTGGCGGGGTGCCTGTATGCTTTCGCTCCGGTCGGGGTGGGCCAGGCGCAAGTGTACCAACCACAGGACTATCGACCCTACATTGCCAGGCTACCGGAGGTTCAGCCACACGCATCCTCCGCGGGCCGGTCCGAGACCGGCGGATCCGCAACCGTCGTCGCCCTGCCGAATTCTCGGTCTCCGGATCACCGCCTGCCGCCCCTCCGGAATCCCCTACGGCCACTGACCACGGCCACGCATCCGCTGGGCGCAAATTCAAACACCATGCGGAGCGCTAGTCACCGTTATGCGCAGGCAGCGCCTGGCGACTCGTCCGCTCCGTCCTCGGAAAACACGGACGCAGCGGGCAATGAACACCACCTGACATTCCCAGACCCCCACGCTGAAGTTCAAGAGGGCGTTGGCGCGAGGGTGAACCGCTTCTTCTTCGGGACGCTGGATAACGTCCGCAACTTCAGACACAGGTTCGGGTCATGGAGTGCGGATCAAGCGGAACCGCCGGCCGAAACGGTCTATCCCATGGAAGGCTACGCCGAGGGCACGGAAACGATGATGGATCCTGGAATGACGCCGGGTTACGGTCATTTCGCTGGCGAATGTGGGTGTCCGCGTCCTTGCGGTTGGCAGGCGGTCTTCGGCGTCGAGACCACGTTCCTCGTGCCCAATCGCGAGGGAAGTCTTGCGGAGGTCACCGTGGCTACACCTACGGACTCATTCTCGACTTTCGCGAACGAAAACCTGCACTACGGCCCGCGGGTTTGGGTTGGTGCCAAGCATGGCCCTTGGGGTGTGCTGGGGAGATTCTGGCATCAGAACGATGCAGGATACGACTTCGACCCGATCATGGGTGGAGGCGACCGAGGATTCACCAGCGAAAGCGGCCTGGAAACCTACACTTTCGACGTGGAAATCACTCGCAGCTACTGCTGCAGCGACGCATGGAGCTTTGATCTCGCCCTTGGCTTCCGATACGCGTCGCTGGAGGACTTGGCATTTCTTTCAGTCACCAGTCTCGATACGGCGCTACCTCCGGCAGTGGTCCTGGCTTCGGCCACCGCTATCACCGAATTCGACGGGCCCGGCATCACGCTGGCCTTCGGCGGCAGCAGACCTGTCCACTGTTTCTGTTCGTCGTGCGTCAAGGTGTTCTGGAGTGCGCGCGGTTCGGTGATGTGGGGCGACATGATCTCTAACGCACAGACGGCTGTGACCGTGATTGACTTCAACGCGGCCGGCTTCGCAGACCGAATCGATCTGGCCGTTGCGCAGACCGAAGACGAACTGTTCATTGGCGAGATTCAAGCTGGTGTACGATGGGAGCACGAACTGAAGTGCGCTCCGGCCACCGCATTCGCTCAGGTCGCGTTCGAGTATCAATACTGGGATGCCGATGTGGGTTGGGCCCAGACCCAGTCCCAAGCGAACGTCAATGCCAACTCCGGGATGGCCATGGCAGTCGCCGGACCCGACGTGGAAATGAACCTCCTAGGCTTCAATGTCGGTGCCGGGCTGGTCTGGTAATCGCCGACGAACGACCAAGGACACAAACAAAGACGCTCCGTCTCCACTGCGGTGGAGACGGAGCGTCTCTTTGCGCTTGTTGCAGCGCCAATCTGCTGCCCCTCGTGTCGGTCAACCCAGAGCGACGGTCGCGTCAACGGCCGAATGCGTAGCCAATGCCGGAAGTCGCAGACCCAGTGGAGATCGTTCCCGTGAGTCCTAGGAAAGAAATGCTCAATTCCGCAGTGGCGGTACTGCCGGACTCGCCATGCGCCAATGCATTGAAGCCGGAGCTATTGGCAAAATGCCCGTCCATCTGCATGGCCATCGCAGTAGGTAGGATGGCGGCCGCCCCGCCGATTCCGAATACCAATCCAAAACCTTCACCTCGAACCTGCGAGCCCTGATCGTCCGTGATTCGCTCCATCCCGCTCAGGCCCATCTGCGAAAGCATGTTGTCGGGGATTTCTCCGGCTACTGCGGTTCCTGAGAAGGCGGCAAACAAAGTGCCCATCACAGCCAGTGCAATCAATACGTTCTTCATTGTTCGGTTTCCTTTTCTCCAAGGGGCAAGCAACAACGATGTGGGGAACGAACAACCTCCCTGGCGCCCGGGTCTAATGACCAACCTGAGCTAAACAATAACCGTCCATACCGTCTGCTACGATCGTCCAATCCAACGAAACGGATCGAAGCCTGTCAAGTGCGAGTACACGCCATTTCCAGCGCATATTAGCTACGCGATCAGGTTGTGTCAATAATCCAAATCACTCATTTTTTTCATTTTTTCCTAATACCCGATCTACCCTATTCTTCTTATTACTCCCTTTTTACGCTTCGGTGGCAACTAACAGATGCCTGGATCAGGGGCGATTCTCGCAAGAACTCCAAGGAAATCGGGCCTCTTCGTCGCCTGCCTCCTTGGCATCCAGGCGTTCTTTGACAGTACGTCTGGGGCCAACTAGCCTGAGAAGTACGTGTGTACTGACCGGGAGAGGAGGCTTCACTGTGGTGACCGAAAACGTTCACTCGCTGTTCCGCAATGGTGGACGCATTCTGCTTCGATGGTCGATCCGCCTGATACTGTTGGCAGGCGTGATCGCTTGCGGGTTCATTGGGTACGACTACGAGATTGCCGGCCCATGCCGCATGGTCCCAACGTACCAGGTCGGCGTGCGATCACGAATCGCTGACGAGGTAGTTCGCATCCACGTTTCCGAGGGCGATTGGGTGGACTCGGGAGGTGCAATCGCCACATTGGCAGTGCGCGACGAGCGCGCTGCAGTCGAGAAACTCACGGCTCAGCTCAAAGGCGCCAAAGCAGACCTGGATCTGCTGCGTGCCGGGCCCCGTCCGGAAGACGTTGCCATAGCCGAGCAGAAGCTGGAGTTCTGCAGGAGCCAACTTGCTTTTCGCGAGTCCGAACTCGTTGACCTGAAGAAGCTGCACGCAGACGACGCAGCCGCTCTGCTTGACGTGAAACGGGCGCAGCAGTCGCGCGATGAAGCGCAAAGTGCATACCTGGCTGCCCGCGAGAGTCTCACTCGCACAAAGCAAGGGGCAAGGGAACAGGAGATCTTGGCGGCTCAGGCTGAAGTCGAACGCATCGAAGCCGAATTGCGGCACGTGGAACAGACAGTCCAACTCGGTGAGGTCACGGCACCCATCGCCGGACGCGTCGTAACGCAGAACATTCAAGAGCGAGTGGGCCAGTGGGTCCAGCCAGGCGACTTGATCGCAGTACTGCACGACACGTCAAAGCTTCGGGCGGAAGTAGCCGCTGACGAGGCAGCCGCCGTTCACGTCAAGAAGGGAATGCGTGTGAAGCTGCGTTTGAACGGGACGGACGGCCAGTTGCTGACCGGCACGGTCCATCACGTCACGTGGAAGACCATCGACGAACGACAATTCGATATCGAACCGATCCGCTCGGATCGGGAAAGCCGCGTCGAGGAAGCGATCAAAAAACAGGAACCACGTCACATTCGCATCTGCGTGGATCTTGACCCACAGCACAGAAACCTCGTTCCGGGTATGACCGGGAACGCTCGGATCGTCATTCAATCCGGCCGGCTATGGCGGGCGCTTCTGCGCCCCGTCCTGCGATTCGTCCGCGTCGAGGTCTGGTCCTGGCTACCCTAGCCCCAATACCGTTCAATCTTGCGTGGATGCATCGTGGGATAGGCTTCCAGCCTGTCGTATCTGGTAATCGCACTTCTCGGCACCCCAAGATGTTTGTGCAAGCATGACAGGCAAGATGCCTATCCCACGCGAGAATCAAACGGTATTGACGCTGGCGGAATCTGGTTTGCCGACACGTCAAGCCAGCCGCAACATCCAACGCGACACGGCGGGAAAGGCTCCGACGCTGGGTTGCCACGTATTTTGAGCGTAGTAAACATACCACGATTAAAGTATCGCAGCCAGAAAACACCATCATGCCCCAGTAATAAGTGTCAATATAGGCAATTTAGTTGAGCGGGGAAGCTTTGGTGATTAGCCTAATGAGATACGGCGCATACGTATTCTTACTGGCGTGCAGCTCGTTAGAGGGGCGCTCGTCTCGCACATGCTCGCACCTTTTCGAGTAGGAGATCCTAAGTGGGCCTGGATCCCGTGCACCTCACATCCACAAAGACTCGCACGCTCCATCTGCCGTCGCAGTTCGAGGAGTTGGTAGTATCTCCCTGTGGCTGTTTTGATCCCAGTCTACCGATCGCTGCAGCCCGCGCGGGCTCGTGCGGGTTGCTCGATCTGACGTACTTGGCCGAGGGCGATCGCGCAGCGTCGGCTGTCTCTCGACTACGACAGATGGCTGACGGAGGGAATTATGGGCTGCTGCTTCGCGGGCGAGCGGGGCGTGTCGAGTCGATCGCGCTGGAGCAGATTGCCCGCTGCCACACCATTTTACTATCGACCGAGGCGAGCGACGGCTTCGCCGAGATGGTAGGCCATTGCCGGAATCGGGCGGCCCGAGTAGGAGCCGTAGTAACCGGCGTAGCTGACGCACAACGTGCGGCTGAGCATGGCGTTGATTTCGTCGTAGCCAAGGGGCACGAGGCAGGCGGTCGTGTGGGCGAGGAGACCACGTTCGTACTGCTGCAACGGCTGTTGTCCTCGATAGGTTTGCCGGTTTTCGCTTGGGGCGGCATCGGTCTGCACACGGCCGCTGCATGTCGCATCGCCGGTGCCGCTGGTGTGGTACTGGATTGGCAACTGGCCGTAACGCGCGAATCTCCGATCGAGAGACGTTTCCAACGCCGTTTGGCCGCAATGGACGGCAGCGAGACGGTGGCTATTCGCCTGCCAGGCGATTCGTATTGGCGGTTCTACCACCAACCAGGCATGACGGCCAAATCGGGCATCGTTTCCGCTGCCGAGAGGCTCCGCGACGAAGCCGGATTCGATCAGGAGCAGTGGGATGATCTGATATGCGAACGTCTGGCCGCTTGGCGCCTTGACGACCGGCTCTGGCCGATTGGCCAAGACGCTTGCTTCGCCCAAGGCTTCGCATCACAGGCACCGACCGTAGCTCGGGCCTTGGCGCTGTTGCGCGAACACGTCGAGCGGCAGACGGATGCTTGCACAAGGTCGCGTGTCCTCGGAAACGGTGGACCGCTGGCCGTTTCGCACGGCACAGAATTCCCCATCGTCCAGGGCCCGATGACGCGTGTCAGCGACGTACCTGAGTTTTGTGAGGCGGTTGCGCACGGTGGCGGTCTTTCATTTCTGGCATTGGGTCTCATGCGCGGGGCTGAAGTTCGGGAGAAGCTCGGCCGTACGCGCGACTTGATGGGTGATCGGCCGTGGGGCGTGGGGATTCTGGGGTTCGCGCCGCGTGAGCTTCAAGAGGAGCAGATGCCCGCCATTCGAGAGTTCCGGCCACCGTTCGCAATCATCGCAGGAGGACGCCCCGATCAGGCTGCATCGCTGGAAACCCACGAAATCAGTACCTACCTGCACGTACCATCCCCCGGAATGCTGGAGTCGTTCATCGGCGAAGGGGCGCGCCGCTTCATCTTCGAAGGACGGGAATGCGGCGGCCACGTGGGGCCTCGCACCAGTTTCGTCCTTTGGGACACGATGATCAACGTGCTGCTCGCGGCTGACCTCTCGGACGAGGACGCCTCGGATGTCCGCGTCCTGTTCGCCGGCGGCGTGCACGATGCACTGAGTGGGTCGATGGTATCGGCCATGGCGCAGCCCTTGGTCGAACGCGGAATGAAGGTGGGCGTACTGCTGGGCACGGGGTACTTGTTCACGCAAGAAATCGTCCAGACGGGCGCCGCGGTGCGGGCATTCCAGGATGTCACCGCACGCGCCGATCACACGGTGGTGCTGGAAGCCGGGCCAGGCCATGAGATTCGCTGTGCGGAGACCATGTATGCCGAGTACTTCGAAACGCACAAGAGCAAGCTGCGTATGAAAGGATGCTCGACGGACGAGATCCGCGAGCGGTTGGAGGAGATCAACCGAGGCCGCCTGCGTATTGCCTCGAAAGGCGTTACCAGGAGGGCTGATCCGGAGACAGGACAGGGGCCATGCATGGATGTGCCGGAGTCGGACCAGCGGCGCGACGGCATGTATATGCTGGGACAGATTGCGGCTTTGCGCGACGGTACGACCACAATCCGCCACCTGCACGAGGAAGTCTGCGATGGCACGGCGGCACGGCTCGATTCCATCAGCAACTCGCTGCCGGCACGCTTGGCAACAGCCGTACAACAACCGGAGCCTCGACCGTTCGACGTGGCCGTGATCGGCATGGCTTGCATGGTGCCCGGCGCTCTGAACGTGGGGCAATTCTGGGCCAACGTCCTGGCCGGGCGTGACTGCATCGGTGAGATTCCTAGAGAACGCTTCGAGTCCGAACGCTGGTTTGACGCCGATCAAAAGGCTCGCGACAAGATTTGCAGCAAGTGGGGTGGCTTCCTTCCCGATGTCCCATTTGATCCTCTGAAGTATGGCATACCGCCGGCTGCGTTACGGAGCATCGAACCGGTCCAACTCCTGGCACTACTCTTGGTCGAGCAGGCGTTGTGCGATGCGGGCTATGCGCAAGACAATCCACACAAGGAACGGACCTCGGTGGTCCTGGGCGTCGGCGGCGGCGCGGCTCAGTTGGGCGGCAGCTATGCGTTTCGTTCCATGCTGCCGGAGTTTTTCGATCGTCCGCCCGAAGCGTTGCTTGAGCAGTTACCCGAATGGACAGAGGATAGCTTTGCCGGAATCCTGCTAAACGTGGTAGCTGGCCGAGTGAGTAATCGTTTCGATCTGGGCGGCGCCAATTTCACGGTGGATGCAGCGTGCGCGTCATCGTTGGCGGCCGTTTATTTGGCGTGTCGCGAGTTGGCCCACGGTGATGCCGACATGGTGGTTACCGGCGGCTGTGACACGAACCAAAATCCGTTCAGCTACCTGTGCTTCTCGAAAACCGGCGCGCTCTCACCGCGTGGGCGGTCGCGTGCGTTTGATGCGAGCGCCGATGGGATTGTGATCAGCGAGGGCCATGCGGCCGTCGTGCTGAAACGCCGGGAGGACGCCGAACGAGATGGCGACCGGATCTACGCACTCATCCGCGCCGTAGCCGCCGGATCGGACGGTCGCAGCATGGGACTGACGGCGCCACGGCGAGAAGGCCAGCTTCGCACTCTCGAACGAGCCTACAGGCAGGCAGGGCTCAGCCCCGCCACCGTCGGTCTGTTCGAGTCGCACGGAACGGGCACGGCTGTCGGGGATCAGACTGAAAGTCTGGCTGTGTCCGATTTGCTGACTCGCCACGATGCGCAGGCGCGCAGTTCGGCCATCGGCAGCGTCAAGTCGATGATTGGACACACGAAATGCGCTGCCGGTGTTATCGGCCTGATCAAAGCGGCCTTGTCGCTGCACCACCGTGTGTTTCCACCCACGATTCATGTCGAGCAGCCCAACCCAAAAGCCGGTCTCGAGGATGGGCCGCTGTACGTCAGCAGTGAACTTCGCCCTTGGATACGCGGGGACTCTCCACGGCGTGCAGGCGTGTCGGCATTCGGTTTCGGCGGCAGCAACTTTCACGCGGTGCTAGAAGAGTATGATCGTGCGCCCGTGCCCAAACGATGGCAGAATCCAGAACGAGAACTGTCGGCCGAGTTGTTCGTCTTTCGCAGCACGTCACGCGAAGGTCTGGCTCGCTCGGTAGAATCGCTAACGCGTGAAATCTCGCAAGTCGTCGAAGCTGGCCGGGATGTCTCGCTGGCCGACCTCGCCTATTCGGCGTACCTGCGGCAGGAGAGAACCGCAGGCCCCTGTTGCGGCGCCGTCGTGGCTTCAACCATCATCGAACTGCTGGATCGGCTGGCGATACTGAAGAGGAGAATTGAAGGCGAAGCGGGTGACGCTCGCCCGCGTCCGGGTGTGCACTTCCACGAACGACCGCTGGCTGATTCGACTCCGCTGGCATTTCTCTTCCCCGGCCAGGGATCGCAGTTCCCGGACATGCTGCGCGATCTGGCGGTCGTATTTCGTGAGGTTGGCGAGTGCGTGGAACAGGCGGACGAAGCATTGAGGGACTGGTTTGATCGTCCTCTAAGCTCCTTCGTGTTTCCGCCACCGGTATTCAGTGACCGCGAACGTGACGCCGCCTTTGAAGCTCTGAAACGAACCGATCTTGCCCAAGGCAGCCTTGGTGCGTGTGACGTAGCGATGCTTCACCTGCTGGAATCCTTCGGCGTGACGCCTGACATGGTAGCCGGCCACAGCTATGGGGAACTGGTGGCCTTGCACGCGGCCGGCGCGATCGACGAGCGCGAGTTGTACGGCTTGTCCGCGGCTCGTGGCAGGTCGATGTTGCAGGCCATCGACTCGCAGGGAACTGCTGATTTGGGCCAAATGGTCGCCGTATTGGCGGGCGCGAATGAAGTGCGCGACGCGTTGTCCGGTTGCGAAAACGTCTGGATTGCCAACTTGAACAGCCCAGGCCAGACCGTGATTAGCGGTACGAGCGCCGGGATCGAGGAGGCAACGTCGCTGCTCGGACGGGCAGGACTCGATTTTCGGCCCGTGCCGGTTGCCTGTGCTTTCCATAGCCCGCTGATGGCTCCGGCGCGAGAGCTTTTTGCAGAGATCCTTGACACCACCGAATTCGCCTCACCGCGACTGCCGGCATACAGCAATACGACCGCAGAGGAGTACCCACCGGGCGAAACCGATATTCGCCAGCGTCTTGCCGATCAACTGGTCAGCGAGGTTCGTTTCACGGACCAAATCCGGGCCATGCACAGCGCCGGCGCTCGCGTATTTGTCGAGGCCGGGCCCAACTACGTTCTCACCCGCTTCGTGGACGATACGCTCGCGGACGTCGATCATGCCGCAATTGCCACGAACCGTCGCGCCGCGGACGGTCTCACGCAATTCCTCGACTCCTTGGCTGCTTTAAGCGCGCACGGAGTCCAGGTGGACCCGGCTCGCTTGTATGAAGGTCGCGACGTGGAGGCGCTGGACCTGCGCAAGTTGGCCGCTGCCGAACGGACCGAGGTCCCGAATCATGTTTGGCTTGTCAACGGGAGTCATGTGCGGCCGGCCAGTGAACCGCCGGTCGCGGCGACGACTCGGCTCACCATCGGTCCCGCGTTGGAAACAAGGCAGGAGTCGGATGAGTCAGGCGGCAACGGCAAGTCCCAACATGTCGAGGTTCTGCGTCATGCGGCTTCCGGCGCACACGGACGCAACGGCGGATCAACCTCGAACGGCTCGAATGGCTCCCGACGAGCAAGCAATTCGCGGC
Source organism: uncultured Pirellulaceae bacterium (assembly GCA_964623055.1). Lineage (GTDB taxonomy): Bacteria > Planctomycetota > Planctomycetia > Pirellulales > Pirellulaceae > JADHUC01. The sequence continues at coordinate 9,635 of CAZURK010000241.1, read as the reverse complement.
CCACGAGCAAGGGGCCATCTGACGCCGGATTGCACCCCGCACGTCCGCAAGACGGCCAGTCGCTTCCGTCTCCGCACACCGTTGTCGTTCCATCGTCGAACGGCGGCAACGGATCGTCGGCCCAGCGGGTCGAGGTGTTGGACCCGTACGCACAGTTTCAAGAGACTATGCGTTGCTTCCTGAGGACACAGCAGGAGGTCATGCAGTCGTACTTCGGCACTCCCCAAGCCGAAACGGCATTGATCGAAGAAGGCGATACGGACGTGGTAGGCGTTGCCACAGAGCCGATCAGCGATCACGCGTCTGGCAACGGCCACGCGAGACAATCGGATTCCCCAGCGTCGTCCAACGCGGCGATGATGCCGGAACAGCCAGAGGCTTCCACCGACCCGCCGGAGGCGACGGACGACTCAGAAGGGATGGACCCATCGGAATTGCAGGAATGTCTGATCGCGATCGCCAGCGAACGAACTGGATACCCGCCCGACATGCTGAGCGTGGACGCGAATCTGGAGGCCGACCTGGGCATCGATTCAATCAAACGTGTCGAGATCATCGCAGCGTTTCGGCGCCAGGTGCTTCCGGACATGGAGGAACCGCCATCGGAACTCATGGACCGCATGGCCGCCGCCAAGTCGATGAGCGACATTCTGGAGGGCATCGGCGAGTACGTCTCGACCAATGGCTCCGATGGAGCGTTGGAGAATGAGGAGGCGACCACGGTATCAGCCCTACAGAGCGCTGACGAACTCTTGTCTTTGCTGGTCAACATCGTCTCCGAGCGGACAGGGTATCCGGTCGACATGCTGAATGTCGACGCGAATCTGGAGGGCGATCTCGGCATTGATTCGATCAAGCGAGTCGAGATCGTCGCGGCCTTCCGACGAGAGGTTCTGCCGGACATGGAAGAACCGCCGCCCGAGCTGATGGATCGTATGGCGGGGGCAGAAAGCATACAAGACATCCTGGACGGAGTGCTCGCGTTCACCGCCGCACACGCGGCGACCGCGAACCGTGCGGCCGGCCCTGTCGATGCCGGAGGCAATGGCAATAGTGGGCGAGTTTCGACGCGAGGTGATTTGACCGCAGCGTTGTCTTCTCCCGATTCTAGTGACACGAATGGCAAGCCGAAGGACGACGTAAACGTTTGCCCTCGCTGCGTGGCGGCGGTCGTCGATGCGCCTTTCGGAGAGGAGTCCCAGTTTAGACCGTCTTTTGGCGTCTATGTCCTGACGAACGACGGTCGCGGTCTCTCGAAGTCGGTGGCCGCCGAAATCAACTCGCTCGGTGGCAAAGTTGAATTGCTTGAGACTGTCGATCTGGCGTCCGCCGAACGGACTGCCAGCGCGATTGAACGCCTTCGACGTACTCACGGCCGGATCGCTGGCCTGCTGCACCTGTTGCCGCTTAGCGAGGCAGAAGCGTTTCCGGGCATCGAAGATGATCGGTGGGAACGACACACGGATCTTGAGGTGAAGGGTCTGTTGTTCCTACTGCAGGCCATGGCACCCGAACTGGACGCGGCAGGCCAAACGCCGGTCAATGTCCTCTGCGCAAGCACGGGTGGTGGCGATTTCTCCGAAGATCGCGAATCAGAAACAGTTCATCCGTGGCGAGGCGGACTGGCGGGTATGATGAAAGTGGCCGCATGCGAGTGGCCCGACGCACACTTTCGTATGTTGGACGCAGACGCACTGCCCGCTCCGGCTGACCTGCTACGGGAACTCAACGAACCCGGCTCCGTCGACGTAGGCTACCGCGACGGTCGACGATACGTGGTCCAGCCAGTTCGGAAGGAGTTGCCGGAAACGCCGCCTGATGGCCCCATCACGATCCTTTCTTCCGAAGATGTCGTGCTGGTGACGGGGGGTGCACGCGGTATCACAGCCCAGGTAGCTCAGGAAATAGCCGGCCACACGCAGGCCAGGTTTGTTCTCTTGGGACGGTCCGCTCGGCCGGATGATGAAGAGGATCCCGTAACCGCGCTTGTCAGCGAACCGCGGCAACTGAGGAAGATCGTTCTTGATCGCATGCGAGACGCGGGCGAAACACCGGCGCCTAAACAAGTGGAGGCGGAGGTCAGGCAACTCTTGGCCGCACGAGAAATTCGTCAAACGCTTGTGGCACTTCGCGAATCGGGCTCACAAGCGGAATACGTTGCTTGTGACGTTAGCGATACACGGGCGCTGACCGAGACGGTACGTGACGTACAAACGAGATACGGGAGAATCGACGCGGTTGTTCATGGGGCGGGAGTCATCGAGGACCGCTATCTGATCGACAAGACACCGGAGTCGTTCGACCGAGTTACCCAGACGAAGATCAGACCGCTGCTGGTCCTGTCTCGATTGCTTGTCCCCGAGAAGCTGAAGTGGATGATGTTATTCTCGTCTACGTCTGGCTTCTTCGGAAATCCCGGCCAATGCGACTATGCCTCGGCCAACGAAACCCTGAATCGCATGGCACGACGTCTGAACCACCTGTGGCCCGGAAAGGTCGTGGCCATGAACTGGGGCCCCTGGTCAGGCGCAGGGATGGTGACGGCAGAGGTTGCCGAACAGTTCGAATCTCGCGGCATCGGAATGGTGACGGTTGACGGCGGACGGCGTGCGGCTTGGAAGGAAACGATATCTGATCATCGCGACGGAGTTCGAGTGATCGTGGGTCCCGGCGCGTGGGTCGAGCCAGCGGAGCGCTCGCATATCCGCGATTCGGCGAGCCATTCGGCGAGCCATTCGCCGAGCGGAAACTTGATCAAGGTGGACACACCGCTGCTGGCCGGCCACGCGGTTCGTCGCCGTTCAAGCAGCGTGTTCGAGGCCGAGGTGGCGTTGGACGCGCGCAGGTTCCCGTATTTGGACGAACATCGCATCGACGACAAACCAGTTCTTCCACTGGCCGTGGCAATGGAATTCATGGTGGAATTGGCCACGGCAGCCGAACCGGATATGCAGGTCAACGGGCTGACGGACGTGCAGCAGTTCTCGGGGATCGTTTTGAAGGACAAATGCCGCGACGTGCTGCTCCGGGCCGAGCCGGTTCATCGCAACGGCGGCGATTCGATGTGGCAAGTGCAGATTTCTGATCCGTCAATGTCCGCCCGTCCGCTGTACGAGGCAACCGTGCGCGCCTGTCGACAGTTGTCCGAACCGCCGCCAGCCCCATCAATCGAACGGCTTAGTGGCGGGTTTCCGCTGTCGGTGGACAATGCGTATTTGCGTTGGCTGTTCCACGGTCCGTCGTTCCATCTCATTCAACAACTGCACGGGCTTGACGAGCACGGTATCGACGCGACCGTCCAGCCGTCGTGCACACGGCGAAGCGTGGGCGAGCACGTTCGCTGCGGCTGGCTGATTGATGCGATAGCGTTGGACGTTGGCCCGCAACTTGCCGCGCTCTGGTCACGAGCTCACTTCGACACAACGCCGTTGCCAAGCCGCGTCAAAGCGTACGATCGCTACGGCGCGATCGGCGATGCTCCGTTTGAGTGCATTTTCCGAACGAACAATGGCAGCCACGGCAGTTCGCTGGCTGCGGACGTGTGGTTCGTTCGGGATGGCAAGGTGATCGGTCGATTCATCGGCCTGGAATGCTCCGGCAGCCACGAACTGAATCGGATAACAGGGAGGTTGCTTCGATGATCGAAAAGGGGTCGGGAGTCGTTTTTGATCGAAGTTCCAGTCCGGAGTCACGCCGTGCGCGCGAAAACGACTCCCGACCCCTTTTCGATCAGGAGGACATCGCGATCGTTGGCATGGCGTGCCTGTTGCCGGGGGCGG
>CAZURK010000241.1:0-5756 GCA_964623055.1 uncultured Pirellulaceae bacterium | reverse complement strand
TTCGATCAGGAGGACATCGCGATCGTTGGCATGGCGTGCCTGTTGCCGGGGGCGGACACGCCGGCGACGTTCTGGAGCAACATCGTTGGCAAGGTCGATTGTGTCACGGACCCGCCGCCGAGTTGGCAGGCGGAGTGGTTTCTGGACGAAAGCGGCCGGGATCCGGATCGAGCGTACACGGGCAAAGGAGGCTACGTGGGCGATCTGTGCCGCTTCAATCCGGTGAAATACGGTGTGATGCCAAACACCGTCGACGGTGCCGAGCCGGATCATTTCGCCGCACTCCGTTGCGCGTACGAGGCGCTGGCCGACGCCGGATTCCCCGACATTCCGCTCAATCAGGACAAAGCTGCCGTGCTTCTCGGCCGCGGGACGTTCGTGAACCGCGGCTATATCGGCGCGCTCTTGCACACTTACGGCATCGATCAACTCCTCAACGTGCTACGACAGATCGAACCGGATCGCGATGAATCGGAATTGGAGTTGATGAAGGCCGAACTCAAACGCCACTTGCCGCCATTCAACTCGGAAACCGTTTCCGGGTTGGCGCACAGCGTCATGGTCGGCCGGATCGCGAACCGCCTGAATCTGAATGGACCAGCCTATACCGTCGACGCTGCGTGCGCGTCGTCGCTGGTTGCGGTCGAGTTGGCGTTGCAGTACCTGCGCGGCGGTCAATGCGACGTGGCTCTGGCCGGAGGCGTGCAAGTCTCGACGGCCGCCGTGATCGACATCCTGTTCTGCTACCTGCAGGCAATCAGTCGGACGGGTAAGATCGCTCCGTTTTCCGCCGAGGCCAATGGGACGCTGCTGGGCCAGGGCTGTGGCGTTGTGGTCCTGAAGCGGCGCAGCGACGCCGAGCGCGACGGCAACCGCATTTATGCGGTCGTCAAGTCGGTTGGCGTCTCGTCGGACGGAAGAGGAGGCGGCCTGCTTGCGCCGCTCAGCGACGGACAACAACTAGCCCTGGAGCGGGCATACGCCCAAGCGGATATTTCACCGTCGACCATCGGCCTCATGGAAGCTCACGGCACCGGAATCCCGTTGGGTGATGCCACGGAAGTCGAGACGCTGAAACACTGCTATGCAGAATGTGATGCCGAGGCATCCATCGCCATGGGCAGCGTCAAGTCGATGATCAGCCATCTAATTCCCGCATCAGGAATCGCGTCGCTAATCAAGTCCGCCCTGGCCTTGTACCACCGCGTGCTACCACCGACGCTGCACGCGGAAACAGCAGATGAGACGCTGGAACTGACGGAAACTCCGTTCTATCTGAACACCGAAACACGCCCCTGGATTCACGGACAAGGGCAGACACCACGGCGGGCCGGGATCAACGCCTTCGGCTTCGGCGGCATCAATGCACATGCCATCCTGGAGGAGCATCAACCGGCCGACGAAACCACCGTGGCGGCCCTCCATCACGACTGGCCCGTGGAGTTGGTCGTTGTGTCGGCAACGGACCGGGCTGCCTTGCGTGAGCGTTTGCTTTCGTTGGCGTCATGGATCGAACAGGCCGACGGACCGCGTCTGTTGGACGTGGCTGCCTCGTGCGCTCGGTTAACCGGCCCTTGCCGTGCGGCGATTTGCGCCGGAAGCCTTCGCGACCTTGCGGCGAAGACGAAGCGAGTCGCGGAAATGCTGGCCGACGCCAAACGGCAACGGATCAAACATCGCAAAGGGATGTTCTGGTTCGAGAAGCCGCTGGCTGCCGAGGGACGCGTGGCCCTCGTCTTTCCGGGCGAAGGAGCCCAATACGTCGGCATGCTGTCCGAACTCTGCTGCCATTTCCTCGAGGTGCGGCACGAATTCGACCTGGTGGACACCGCTTTCGGTCAACTGGAATCAGACCGCCTGCCCAGCCGTTTCATGTTCCCTCCGCCGCACGAAAAGGAGGAAGCCGAGCGTCGTTTGTTCGAGATGGCCACGGCCGTGGAAGCGGTCGCGACGGCCGATCGGGCCTTGCTGGCGCTGCTCCGGCGACTCGACGTCCGCGCCGACGCCGTGGTGGGGCACAGTAGCGGCGAATTCGCCGCGCTGGTGGCGGCCGGCGCGGTCCACATCAAAGACGACGAACACCTCGTTCGCTTGATCGTCGACGGAGCCCGGTGTACGAACAGGATCACTGAATCGCAACTGGTCGCCACGACCGTTTTGACGACGGTTGGGGGCGCCGGCGTGGAGTGCGTTCGGCAGATCGTGGACGAGTCTCAAGGACGCTTGACGATCGCATTGGACAATTGTCCTCATCAAACGGTGGTGGCGGGCGACGAAGAAGCGACCGAGATCGCCGTCGAGCAACTGAAGAAGAACGGGGCCCTGTGCGAACGGCTCCCGTGGGGTCGGGCGTATCATACGGGCGGCTTCGCGCCGGCCTGCGAGATTCTGGACGAATACTACCAATCGGTGCCGATCATCACGCCATCGATCGAAACGTGGTCCTGCACCACGGGCGAGCCTTATCCGGACGGACCTTCAGCGATCCGCGAACTGGCCGTGCGACAATGGCGCAGCCCAGTGCGGTTTCGCGAAACGATTCAGCGGATGCACGATGCCGGAGTGCGCGTGTTTGTCGAGGTCGGGCCGCGCGGGAATCTGTCGGCGTTCATCGAAGACATTTTGGCCGGGCAACCTCATGAAGCGGTTCCTTTGGACCTGCCTCGGAAAGGCGATATTGAGCAACTATGCCGTGCCGTGGGCGTGTTAGTGGCGCATGGCGTTGACGTGGATTTGGACGCGTTGTACCGACGACGTCAGCCACAGCCTCTCGACTTCTCTTCCGCTCCTCCCCAGCCGCCCCAGCCGGATCCTGTGCTTCGCTTGGACTTGCCGGAATTGGTGGTGAGCGACGAAGTGAAACAGCGGCTGCAGCGTGCGAGTCAGCCAAGAGACTCCGCATCAAATGGGTCCGATCGGCTCGACGCGCTGGACATGAACGCCTCGGATAGGTTCTCAACTCGCCCCACGTTGCTGCCATCGGGCTCAGACGACACAGGAAACGGGAACGATCGGCTGAGGCCCATCGCGCCGCTAGGCTCCAGAGTGCGAACGGGGAACGTTGTGCCGGATCGAGCACCCAACGGGAGCGCCAGGGCCCGAGCCTTTGCCGATTACCAGGAGACGATGCGCCAATTCCTTGCCGTGCAACAGTATGTCATGACCGAAATCCCTCGCGGCAGGTCTGCCAACGGCAACGGGCACTCCCCACGAATCCAGACCGAATCGAATGCTGCGGTCGCCATTCAATCCAACGATCCACTCCCCTTTGTAGAACGAGTGCTGGTCGAGGACCCCGATTGTCGCTTCGTGTTCGAATGCAGCCTGGATGTTGACAAGCACCCGTTTCTGCGAGATCACACGTTCGGCCGAGGGGTTTCGGTGCACGACCCTTCGCTCACCGGACTGCCTGTGATGCCGTTGGCCATGACTATGGAATTGATGGCCGAAGCGGCTCTGGCAGTGCGACCCGGACGCGTCGTGCGCGGCCTCCGGGACGTGCGCACAGCCCGTTGGCTCTGGTTCGACGAACGGCCACGGCGAGTGAGAGTCGAAGCCAGCGTGCTTGACGACGAAACGGTCCAAGCTTCCGTATATGAAACCGATGGCAACGGAACGGTCTCGCCAATTGCTGAGGCCCTTGTCGACTTCGACTACGATACCCCTTCGCTTGGCCAACGCTCTATCGAAGTCGCTGCGGGACGCCCGTCGCGATGGAAGTCGGAAGACTTGTATACCTCAGGGCTTTTCCATGGCCCGGCTTTCAGGTCGGTGCTCTCACTGGACAGTGTCAATGACCACGAGGTCCGCGCGACGCTTCGTGAACCTGCCCCGGGATTGCTGCTCGACGATAGGCAGGCTGACCACCTCGTGCTGCCCGTCAGCCTGATCGACGGTGTAGGGCAGACGGTAGGATTCTGGGGCGCCGGAGACGAGTTAGAGATGGGGTTTCCCGTCAGCGTGGATTCCGTCGAATTCGCGGCGCATCGTCCACGGTCGCGGCCGTTTGTCGCCAATGGTCGAATCCGGCAGCCTGCACGAAGCACGTGGTTGTCCGACGTCGAGTTGTCGACGGACGATGGCGAGGTCGTTCTGCGAGTCATGGGCCGCAAGGACCAAGTGCTTGCCGTGCCGCCACATTACTGGAGGTACCGGACGCAACCTCAGTCGATCGCGTTCACGCGTGACATGACCGACGTCTTTCACGGCGTACCCGGCATCGAACATTGCAGAGTCTGCACGCTGGCCGAATGGTCCCCTGAATGTCTGCTTGATCAGGCGGGCATCTGTGCGCGGGTGCTCGCCCGTTTGATCCTCAGTAGAAAAGAGCAGGAGTGCCTTGCCGAGAAACAATGGACTGCCCATAGACTGGCAGCGTGGCTCCTGGGACGTGTCGCGGCCAAAGACGCAGTGCGGCTTCTGCAGCCCGCCGGTCTCTGCATGGCCGATGTTCCCATCGTGACAGACACGAACGGAAGGCCCGTGGTCTCAGGACGCATTGATAAGCCACCGCGCGTGAGCATCGCGCACGTTGAGTATGCTGCCGTAGCCGTGGCGGCAAACGCGGACACGTGCCACGGCATCGGTATCGACATCGAGTCCGTGCGACCACTCGATTCGGCGTTTCTCGCCGACGCGTTCACAAGGGATGAACGCGACAGGATTGAAACGGCTGCGTCTTCGGATAGCCACAGTCTGGACGTCTGCTATCTGGCGGCGTGGGCGGCAAAGGAGTCGGTCGGGAAGGCGATCGGCACAGGGATCGCGGCTGGAGCGCATACGCTACCGGTCATGTCTATCGACATGGCGGAACAGCGAGTAGCGGTCCGGTTGCCGCGCGTGACCGTCGATTCGTCATCATATTTTTCCGATACTGCGGCCGACGGCGCGTCCGCAGACACGTACTTCCGAATGCTGGATGGCCGCGTCGTATCACTGTGTGTACTACACCAAGAATAGGCAAACCAAGAATCTGAATCGTTGACACATTTGCGAGAGGGTTTTGATATGGAAAACTGCATCGCCCAGACGGACCAGAGCATCTTCAGCGACGTGGTCGCCATACTGAACGACATGACAAGCGACTGGGATACGGACTACGACGAACCCATCAGCGCCGACACGCGTCTGATAGCGGACTTGGAGTTCGAGTCGATTGATGTGGTACAGCTAATCGTTGCGATCGAAGAGCACTACAAGAACTCCAGCCTGCCGTTTGAACGGTTGCTGATGAAGGACGACCGTTACGTTGACGAGATCGTCGTGGGCGATGTCGTGGGCTTCCTCGGCAAGCACCTGGGCCAAGCCGCGTAGCAGGCAGCCTCGATGAGACGGAGCGATGCCCAACCGGACCGATTCGTGATCCGGTTGCAGCGGGATTGTCGATTCTACCGGTCTTGCCTGATGACGGCTCGGCGCTCGGATGACTCGAGAGTTTGACGGATTGCCTTTCCCAATTACACTCGAACTTGGTAGTGGTTTCTACCGGTAGTCGGCACACGGTTTCGAGGGGCGAGGCGATCAAAGAGCTGTGCATCAGACATTTCTTCTCGGCATAGACGGTGCGACTTTCTCGTTATTGGATTCCTTGGTTAGCGACGGTCATATGCCGTGCTTCGGGGGACTGATGCGGCGCGGCGTGCGCGCTGGATTGCAGTCCACGGCCCACCCCCTGACCCCGCCTGCGTGGACGACGTTGATGACCGGTCGGACGCCGGGCAATCATGGCGTATTCGACTTCATCTGGTCCGAAGAAC
>CAZURK010000240.1:0-24132 GCA_964623055.1 uncultured Pirellulaceae bacterium | reverse complement strand
AAATCGTCTCGGGCAAGCCCGTCGTCGCGAAGGCAGAAATCGAACGCCGCTTCGACGCCAACGTGGTTCTGTGGGGCACCGTAGGCCAGCCGGACGACTGGAACAGCAACGAGGAAGGCGCCTATGTCGACCTGCACGCGGTCGACGGGCGCGTCGAACGCGTAGACCAGAACCACGTCAAGTACTTTCTGGATCTCCCGCCTGGTGAAAAACGGTTTGTTAAGTACTCCGTAACCTATAAACGTCGCAAAATTGGACCGGAACTGAACCAGGAAAAGAAACGAGAACCACTATGAGGACAATGACCAACCCACAAACCCCAATGGCCAATGACCACCGACCAATGACCAATCTGAGAAAGGAGATTGCCATGAAATCGAAAGTTGTTTTGTCCTTGACCGCAGCACTGTTGACTGTCCTGACCAGCACCGCTCAGGCACGGATCAAGCTGACCACCTTGCCGGAACGAGACACGGTGCGCATCGACATCCAGAACGGTCGCTTCACGCTGGTCGAAGAGGAACGCACCGTCAACCTCCAGGGAGGGCGCAACCAGGTCGACTTCTCGTGGGCCAACATCAACATCGACAAGGACTCGATCGTCTTCCGCGTCATAAATGCGGAGGGTGAGGTGAACGTGCTGAACACGAACTATCCGCCGGACGAGACCGCCCTGTACTGGACCGTCAGCGCCCAGAAAGCCGGCCCGGCTGTGATCCGCATCTCGTACCTGATCGGCAACATGGCCGCCGGCCCGAGCTATCAGGGAATTGTCGAGAACGACGAGAAGAAGCTGCTGATGCAGGTCTACATGACGGTCACGAACACGTCCGGCGAGGATTTTGGCGCATGTACGGTGCAGCCAGGCGTGGGCAAAACGACCGTTCGCTATTTCAATAACGGCGAACGAAAGCGAATGCTGGCGGCCAAGTTCGCCGAAGTGCCGATCGCAAAACGTTACGTGTTTGACGCGGCCGTCGACCAGAAACGCACCCGCATGTACTACCGTCTGACGAACGACAAGGACAACAAGATGGGCGAATTCCCCTTGCCCTATGGCAAGGTCCGGTTGTTCATCAAAGAGCCGGCGTCGGACGGTGACGAAGTGCGCAGCCAGGCGTTCTTGGGCGAAGATTGGGCACAGTACACTCCGATGTTCGCGCCGCTGGATTTGTACGTAGGCGTTGCTCAGGACGTGAAGGTCGAACGCTTCACCATGCAGCCGGAAGAAGGGCCGAAGAAGGTCCACGACATCTTGACTTGCCCGCGTTTCACCATCGACGGCAAGAAGGCGACGACCGAACCCAAGTTCCGCAACGAACGATCTCGATTCCGTTATCGCCTGCAGAACTTCAAGACCGAGAAAGGCGATCCGATCACCGTGCCGCTGACTATCAAAGAACACGTCGACGGCGAATGGATCATCGAAAAGGTAGTATTGAAGGAATTGGAAGGCGAGCGAAACGAACAGGTCGAAAAGGAGATCCCCCACGGCGAGATGTTCACCATCAAGCGGATCGACGTGGGCAACGTCGAATTCGAGATGGAACTCCCGCCGACGACCGTGGACAAGAAGTACGACCTGTACGTAACGATCCTGCGCAAAAACCGACGGTACCAGTAACGCCGGACCGCGCACTGCAAACAAACGGTGGGACGGACCTCCAAGGTCCGTCCCAGACCGATGACGAACTCTCATCATCGCGGGGCTTGCCCCGAATGGCACGAGGATAGGGACTGATTGGCGAGTATCACGCCACGACGGGGCTCGTCCCCGTCGAGCGATGCTCATCACCAGAACTTCGCCAACCACATCCCGACGTCACCACGGAGTTCGCCTCCGTGGAACGGTGTTCAATACCAGAGTTGCCCGCCAAGAACCGCTACCTCCTTCAGCCCTACCTCGCCTTCGGCGCGTGGGGCTGGAAGATACTTGGGGCGGGTGGAGACGCATCTGGTTTCGAGCATGGCTCTACGGGGACAAGCCCCAGCAGTGGCCAAGAAACATGGGAATCCACCCCCTTCTCTGCCTTCCGCACCTGGACGTTTTCACTCTGAGTTATGCTACCATGTACACCTCGCGACGGCATTCAGTGGGAACCACGATCGGATGTGAAGGGAGGAACTCATGAGCGGTAACGATCTTCCAAGTGCGGATAATGGCGGCCAAAACAGCAGTGCCTGCACGCGTCGGCGGTTTCTACAGACTGCGGCGCTGGCGGCGACGGTTTCTTCTTCAATTTCGACGAATTCGTCGGTGTCCGCGGCCGAGAAAGGGGGCGAACCGGAGCGGCTGTTCTGGGGCGATCTTCATACGCATACGGCGTTGAGTGACGGCAACGGTCAGCCGGAAGACCATTTCGAGATCGCCAAGAGCCACTTGGATTTTTGGGCCATGTCCGACCATGCTCATGACAAGGAGGTCTTCAGCCTGGACTATCGCAAATTCGGCTCGGGCCGGCGGCTACTGAACGAGGATTGGAAACGCATCCAGCGCTTGTGCCGCGAGCACGAAGATCCCGGCCGATTCGTTCCCATTCTTGGCTACGAATGGACGAACTTCGGCTACGGGCACCACAACGTATACTATCGCGATTACGACCAACCTATCCGGATGCCGCCGACACTGCCGCAGCTCTACGAGTCGCTGAAGAACGTCGACGCTCTGGTCATCCCCCATCACCCCGGATATCCCGTTGGGATCTGCGGTAAAGACTGGGACTTCCATGATGACCGGCTTTCGCCGTTTGTGGAAATCTACTCGCTGCACGGGTCATCCGAGACGCCCGAGGGCGTGAAGCCGTTGTTGACGACCGGAAGCTGGATGGGCCCCGGCGGCGCGGAGGGCTGTGTCCAGGCAGGGCTGGCTCGCGGCCACAAGTTCGGCATCATCGCCTCGAGCGATTCGCACGGCGATCATCCGGGTGCCTACGACCTGGGACTGATTGCGGCCTATGCCAAGGACCTGACCCGCGAGTCTCTGTGGGAGGCATTTCATCGCCGGCGCGTCTACGCAGTGACCGGTGACCGAATACGTTTGGACTTCTCTGTCAACGGGCATCCGATGGGCAGTACCGTTCACGGCACGGGAAGACGAGTCCTGAAAGTGTCGGCAGTCGCGTGGAACAAAGTCGAACGTGTCGAGATCATCAAGAATAACTCAGTCTTTCACGTATTCACGCAGCCAACGGTAGACGGGCGAACGCAAGGCGAGGTGCGTTTCCGCTTCTTCGTCGAAGGCGGCTGGGATGCGCGCGCCGAGCATGATTGGCGGGCCACACTCGCGCTGACCGGAGGCAAGATATTGCAGGCGATACCCTGTTTCCGTGGACATGTAGCTGGCCGCGTGGGAACCGGTATTTCCGGCCTCGCTGATCGTCGGCGCCAATGGACGTGGAAGACAGAGAAAGCGAGATACGACGGCCTGGCCCGGCGGTATGCCGACGCGATGGCCTTCGAGGTCGAGTGTGCCGAGCAGGACAAGCTGCAACTGGCCGTCGCCTGCGATCAACTCAAGCAAGACTTGTCTTTCACGCCGAGCGATATCCTTCGAGCTTCAACGATCAAATACATGGAAGACATCCCAACGACCAACGATGGTGCCTACTGGCACAACATGAAGACCTGTGCGAAGTTCAAAGTTCACCAAGGCTGGCGTACCGACCAACTCACGTTAGACTTGACCTGCGAAGACGACGGACCGGCCCAGGGACCGAACGGCACGGATTTCTACTACGTCCGCCTGGTCCAACGTAACGGGCAACGAGCATGGTCGTCGCCGATTTGGGTGGAACAAGGTTGAGGAACTCCATGTGAGAACGCAACAGTGACCGACACTTGATTTGTTTAACCGCGACCCAACGGGGAGCGCGGAATCTGATGTCGCCTGACGCGCTCCCCGTTGGGTCGCGGTTAAACGACGCGACTTAGGCGAGCGCTGACGGCGATACGGGAAGGACAACATGACGACAAAACGCGAAGTTGTCCGTTTGGCCCTCGAAGGCGAACGCCCGCCGTACGTACCCTGGTCGATGGGCTTCACCAAGGAAGCCAAGGAAAAGCTCCAGCAACACTACGGATGCCAAGACATCGAAGGGCCGCTCGAAAACCATCTATTGAGGCTGGGCAGCGACATTGGCTTCTTCGAGGATCTGGGAAACGATCGTGTGCAGGACATCTTCGGCGTGGTGTGGGATCGGACCATCGACAAGGATATCGGCAACGTCGAAGGGCAAGTCCTGCCGGAACCGACACTGGCCGGTTACAGCTTTCCCGATCCGCTCGAAAAGCGATTCTTCAAGGATATAACTGCGAAGATAGAGAGATTTCCAGATCGCTTCCGCGTCTTCCAGATCGGCTTCTCGCTTTACGAACGAGCCTGGACGCTGCGCGGTCTGGAACAGTTGATGATGGACTTTGTCGAGCAACCCGCCTTTGTTCACGAATTGCTGGCCGCAATCGCCGACTACAACCTTGCCCAGATCCACGAAGCCCTGCAGTACGACATCGACGCCCTGTACTTCGGTGACGACTGGGGCCAGCAGCACGGTCTGCAGATGGGGCCGACAACGTGGCGCGAGTTCATCCTGCCAGAGCTGCGACGGATGTACGGCATTGTGCGCGACGCCGACAAGTTCGTGATGATCCACTCGTGCGGCGATGTGGACGAGTTGTTCGGCGACTTGATCGACGCCGGCGTCAACTGCTTCAATCCGTTCCAGCCCGAAGTGATGGACGTTCACTCGCTACTGCCCCAGTACCGCGGTCGGCTCGCCTTCCACGGCGGTTTGTCCACTCAGCGAACGCTACCGTTCGGCTCGGTGGATGACGTACGGCACGAGACGCAACGTTTGCTGGACCTAGGCCGCGAAGGCTCATACATCTTCGCCCCAGCCCACGACGTCGAAGGCGACGTGCCATTGGAAAACATGCTCGCCGCAATTGAAACGGTCCAGGAACAGAATCGGTGAGACCGATGTTAGATCACTGGAGCTGACATCAGAGCGAAAGCGGGCATGGTGGCGGGACATTAGTACCCGACGGCCGCGCCGTCTTTGCGTGGTTCGGTCGCACCGCGCAAAACGCCGTTTTCCCAATCGATCAAAATGCCTTGGTACCCACCGAACGCGCCGCGTGATCGCACCACGCGATGTCCCTTCGATCGCAACGCTTCGACCGCTTCGTCCGAGATGCCCGATTCGACTTGCACCGTTCCGACGCCGGACGCCGGTTGACCCGTTGGCGTAGCGCTGCCCACGTGACGGACGCGCGCGGCATCGCCGGCGGCTTGTACGTTCATGCCAAAGTCGATCAAGTTGACCAAGACTTGAACATGGCCTTGCGGCTGCATGTCGCCACCCATCACGCCGAAGCAAAACCACGGTTTGCCGTCTCTGGTGACCATGGCAGGAATGATGGTGTGGAACGGGCGCTTGTGCGGTTCCAGGCGATTCAAATGGTTATCGTCCAGTGCAAACAGAGCGCCGCGATTCTGCATCACAAAGCCGACGTCGCCGGGCGTTACCTTCGAGCCAAAGCCGTAGTAGATGCTTTGAATCAACGAGCAACAGTTGCGGTGCTTGTCGACGACGGTCAGGTACACGGTATCACCATGATGCAGTTTGGGATCGCCGGCCGGAACGTCGGTGGCGGCCTTCGCAGAGTCGATCCGTTTCGCTTGGTGACGCCCGTATTCCTTGGATATCAACTCATCAATCGGCAAATCGCCGAATGCTGGATCGGCGTAGTACTTCGCGCGGTCGGCAAATGCCAGCTTCTTGGCCTCGACCAGCAAATGCAGATAGTCGGGTTGCCCCGAGCCCAGCCGTCGCAAGTCGTGCTGCTCCAGGACGTTCAGCATTTGGAGCGCCGCGATCCCCTGGCCGTTCGGCGGCAACTCCCATACATCGTAGCCGCGGTAGTTCGTCGAAACCGGCTGGACCCATTCGCACGAATGCTCGGCAAAGCCCCGCTGCGATAGGAACCCGCCATTGGACTCGCAGAACGCAACGATCTTCGCCGCAATCTCGCCTTGGTAAAACGCCTTGGCGCCGTTCTCAGCGATCTGTCGATATGCAGCCGCCAGTCGCGGATTGCGGAACACCTCTCCAAAGCGCGGCGCACGTTCGCCGTCGATCAGATACGTGGCCGCCGAATCGGGCCACTTGCGCAGGCTTCTCTCGCCGCCTCGCCAATAGCCGGCGATGACCTCCGTGACAGGGAATCCTTCTTCCGCCGTTTGGATCGAAGATTCAAGCAACTCTGACAACGGACGCGATCCAAACCGGCCTGCCAATGCCTCCCAGCCGCTCACGCATCCGGGCACGGACCACGACAAAGGGCCTTCGAAGGGAATTCTGTCCATGCCTCGTTCTTTGAACACTTGGCGAGTCAACCGATATGGACTGCGGCCGCTGGCATTCAGTCCGTAAAGCTTCTGCGTCTCGCTGTCCCAGTAGACGGCAAACAGATCGCCTCCGATTCCGCAGCTCATCGGCTCGACCACGCCCAGCATGGCATTGACGGCGATGGCCGCGTCGACGGCATTGCCTCCGGCTTTCAATACGTCCAAGCCGGCCTGGGCCGCTAGCGGATGGCTGGTCGCGACCATGCCATGTTTCGCAAGGACCACCGATCGGCTTTGCTTCGGATTGTTTCCCGGTCGATCATAACCGGCGCCCGGCGTTCCATTTCCAGGAGAAGAGTTGTCGGCAGCAGAAGTTGGTTCTGTCATGATGCAAATGACCAGTAGAAGGCAGGTAAGATATCGCGTCATGTTCGGTTCCATTGCAGTTGTGGTGGTTCGATTTTGGGCAACGATAACAATGTCTGAAGATCCGAATGTATCAAGACTTTGACAGAGCGTCCATTTTCTCTCACAATGCACGTGTCAACCAGACTAACATATCGCAAGCTGGAGAGGACCTTGCCATGTCAAGAATCTCACGTCGTGGATTTCTCGCGGGAACGGCTGCCGCCAGTGCGGCTGCATTGACCGGGCGGTTTGGCTTTGCCGCCGACGAAACGAAGTCGAAAGTCACTTGCGGCACCAATGTGGTGACGCTTGGTAAGACTGATGTGAAAACGTCCGTCTTGGGCCTCGGCACCGGAACGCGTGGCGGGAGCGAACAACGGGCGATGGGCGAAACCGAATTCACCAAGATGGTTCGGTACGCGCTCGACTGCGGCGTTCGCTACATCGACACCGCCGATGCGTACCGTGCGCACTACCTGGTCAGCAAAGCATTGGAGGGCATCTCCAAGGACAAGTACTTCGTCCAAACCAAAACCCGCGCCAAGCATCCCGAAGTGGCCAAGGTGGACATCGAACGTTTCCGCCGTGAACTCCAAGTGCCTCAGCTTGATTCATTGTTGATGCACTGCATGACCAAAGGCGGATGGCAGACGGACATGCGGCCGGTGATGGACGTCCTGTACGAGGCAAAGGAAAAGGGCCGAGTCCGTGCCGTCGGCGTATCATGTCATGGATTCGACCCATTGGTTACATCGTCCGATATTGATTGGATCGACGTGCATCTGGTGCGCATCAATCCCTTCGGCATCAAGATGGATGACGAGCCGGACAAAGTGGCCGCGGAAATCAAGAAGATGCACGGAAAGGGACGCGGCGTGTTGGGTATGAAAATCTTTGGCGAGAATGGCTTCGATAGCGCCGAGAAACGGTTCGAATCGCTGAAGTACATCTTCGACCTGTGTGCCGTCGACGCATTCACAATCGGCTTCACCAGCACAAAGCAAATCGACGAGACTTTGGAGATGATCCAAAAGGCGACGGCGTAGCGACTGCATCGCCAAGCGTGTAGCTGGCGTGGAGATCAACTCCGCGACTGCCCCTATTCGATTGGCCCCGTGACGGACGTAGTTCGCAACGACGCCATTTCCCGGCGAAGATCGCGAAGACGCTCTTCTTGGTCCTCGCTGAACGAACCGCGCCGTTGTCCGTAGGTGTCCATCCAGGTGACCAGCCGGTTCCAGTCGCCGGTGGCGAGTTTGACGTCGTAGTGCCCCTGGTCGATGAGCTTGATCAAGGGATTCATCTTGGCTGCACAGGCTCCGGCCGTGGAGAAGCCCTGGCGGTACCGTGTCATTACGTGAGTGTTCAGGCTGGGCTCGCCGTAGTTGACCAACGAGTCGTATGACTTCTCGGGCGTGAGATCGAAGTCCGAACCGTCGGCTCCAGGTTTGTGGCAGCCGACACAGTGCTCTTCCATCACCGGCTGCACCATCGCCTGAAAGTCGAGCGGCCAGGAGCCGGTTGGGCCGGGCGCAATCCTTGACGGCTTGCGCGAGAGGGCGGTGGCCGCAAGGCTGGGCGGCGCCGTGTTCCGCGGCTCGTGGCAGCCGATGCACGTGTACTTCTGGCCGGGTTGCACGTAGGTGGCGCTTCGCATCGTCTGCACGGCCATGCCCCGCTCGTCCAGCGCTTGCAGGAAGAAGATCACGCCCGAAGGAACGCGGAAATGGGCCGAACCGTCTTCTTCCACGGGCACCGTTCCCATGACGAACTTGCCCGGATCGTCACGCGTGAGGCCCATCTGCGGATAGTTCATCGAAGGATGCGTCTTGGCCGGAACGCCCACCACGCGCAGCTCACGGATCGATCCACGCGGGATCGACTCGAGCCCCTGATACACATCCAGCAAGACCATCTCGCCTTCTTGCTGGCTGGACTCGTTCGATGGTTTTGCCAGTTCCGGCGGTTTCGGTCGCGGCCGAATCGGGAGTGGATACATCGCGGAAATCGTCGGATCGCGGTAGACGAGGTTCAAATTGCCGAACCGGTCGAACAGGTAGATCCCCATGGCCGCCGTTCCGGCAGGATCGCCTGGGTTGGTCAGCGGTTTGTCGCTCCACGTAACGAGGTAATGGTCTTCGGACAACGGATACGGATTGGCAAAGTAGGTGCTGGGCCAGGCTTCGATTTCGGGGAAAGGCACTTCGGGCGTCAAACGGGTCATGGGACCATCGCCGTCGAAGCCCCTGCCTGCATCCAGCAGCACCAGGCTGCCTGCCGTGTTCCCGTGGTGGGCCGAAGCCGTGAAGATGATTTTGCCAGAGTTGGGAATCGTCCGGGCCTCGAACATGCAGTGCGGGCTGGGTGTGTAGTTACCGAAAACCGCCCGAGCGCCCGAGCCATCGGGCAGTGTGGACCAGAGGCTCATGTAGGGCATGTTCAAACGGTCGATGTAATCCCAGCGTGAGTACAGGATGCGGCCGTCGTCGGCTACGGTGGGCGTCCACTCGAACATCTCGAACGGCGAGATCTGATGCAGGTTCTCGCCATCGGCGTCCATCACGTGCAGCGTGTAGACAGCCACAGGCCGATACGGTCCGCCGCCGCAGCGAACGTACGAGTCGCCCAGTTCGGTGCCCACGGTTGCCATGGCGCTTTCGCGTCCGCACTGGATATGCTGCCCCCGCCGCGTTGAAAGGAAGACGATATCGCCGTTGGGCAGATACCGGCCGTCGAAATCGTCATACTTCCCTTGCGTCAGACGCCGCATGCCGGAGCCGTCGAGTTTCATTTCATACAAATGATAGAACGCGTCTTCGGGAATCTTCGATTTGTCGAGCTTGTCGACGATTCCATGAACGTGTGGGTAGTACTTGCAGTGGGCGAACAGCACTTTGGTTCCGTCATAAGAAAGCTCGGGCCTGATGATGTTGCCCGGCGGGAGATCGTCCGTCAGGCAGCGAAGCGTCGGCTGATCGCTCTTGAAGTCTTTCAGCATGTACATTCCACCGCCGGGTCGCGAGAACCAGCCGTAGTATTGGTCGCACATGTGCGTATATGTGCGCGAGCCGGGCGAGACCGTGAACCAGGCCGGTGTGCGTTTCACGAACATCAGATCGTCGCAGTCCAACAGCGGGTTGGAGAACGACATCTTCCGGACCGCCCAGCGCGCTCGAGAATACAAGTCCCGTTTCACCTCTGCAGGCAGGTTCTCCGACTCCGCTGCCTTTTCGGCAATCTCACGCAGCGTTTGCAGTTCACCTTCGACCGCGGTACCCAGCGTTTGCAGGCTCTCGGCCAACTGCAAACCGCGGTCGACGACTTCATCAATTGGGTATTCGGGTTCCGGAGTCGGCTCCCCGTTGGTTTCGTCTCCCGGCTTCGATGCGACCGACACCATTGTGCTCTTGGTCGACCATGGGCTTGCACTGCTCTGCGTCGCCGGCTTGCGCAAGGCGATATTGCGGCGTCCTCCGGGCTGGTAGATCTCCACTTCGTCCAAGTGAAGGTACGTGTCGCCCGGCAGTTGTATGCGCAGAAACCGCGTCTTCGTCGCCGTGAGCCGCACCGACAGCGGCTTGTTGTCGGGATGGCCAAGGAACAGTGTGCCGTCGTGCTGGTAGACTTGACGCCAACTCTTTCCGTCGTCGGACAACAGCACCATCAAACGCACTGCCCGATTCTGCGACCCGTCGCAGCGGTTGAAAATCAGCACCTCCTCGACCGCCACCGGCCCGCCCAGGTCGACCTGCCACCATGGATTGCTATCGTGGCCCGTGTGAAACCCGTACTTGCCATTGCGCACGCCGTCGCACGCCCCCGGCGCGTCTTGTTCGGGCCTGACGGCAGGCACCTCTCGCCGCGACGGCAGCTTGCGGACAATGTCCTGACGAAGCCAGTCCGCCTCGATTTGCTCGTGCGAGCGGACCGCAGTGTCCGTTTCTGCCGCGGCTCCTTCCGGCGAAGCGTTCTCCAACATGGTTTGCGAGAAGACAAAAAGCAGCAGAGCTGCCCCAATAAGACGCCGCGACATCACGCTCATAGCAGACCTCCTTTGTGACACAGCCTGATAGATCCGTTGAGGCAAGTCAAGAACGTTTTGGAGATGTTCCAGAAGTGCTGCAACTTGCATGGGGACAAGCGAGCCCTGAGGATACTGTATATCGAATTCCACGAGACGCCGGACTCTACGCGCCGTCGTCGTCGGCAGATACAGGTGGGAGGGGGCCATCGAACTGGGATACAACGGAATTGAATGTGCCGGAGCTGTTGAGCCACATGCCGATCAGGCCGCCGACCAGCGAGCCGTGCATCACAGTATGGGCCCGTGTGCCTTCAGCCTCTGTGGGAACTTCAACATTTTCGTACAGGTGCTCGGTGTCCGGGTCCATGTCGTACCGCGCCGCGGTCGGGGGAGACCAGTCAGCGAAGCGCGCACCCGGTGGTCCCGTGATGGCGTCGGCAAATCCGACCTGTACCGTATCTTTCGATGAGTAGAGATTCAGAATGCTGCCAAAACGGTGGGGGTCGAGTCGATAGGTCAGGGTCAGCCGATCCGCCGCCTCGGCGAAGAAGTGGGGACAAGCCAAGAAAACAGCTCGATCAATATAAACCGCTTCGGAGAGTTTTCGGTGTGAGCTGGCATTCTTGACTATGTTGCATCCATGGCTGTGTGCGATGATGCGGATCGGTTCATCCGTCAAGGCGACGACAGCGTTCAGGTAGTGGGCAAGTTGATAGGCACCGGCGTCGCGAGCCGCCCCCATGTCGGCCCCCGACCAAATGAAGTGGCCCTTGTACTGAGAGATCTGCCCGGCCGAGCCAGTGAAAAAGCTCCATGACGGGTTCAACTCATCGACCTCGGACACATACGCCCCGTTGACGCGCCAAACATCCGAATACCCCGCCAGCATTTCCATGCCTTCGGCCACCGACTGCAGGAAGCCGTGTTGGTGCCAAGAATTCCACCACCACGAATACGCCTTCGCTGAGCGTAGTGTCATTGTGCCGTGGACCACAATCGTCGACATGATGACAAGTCCTCCAACTTGATACGGTTCTACTTTGATCCAAAGGACTATGGAATCTTGACCGGACGCGAAGGCCTGACGGCGATTCGAGAGTTGAAAAATTGGACGGGAAAGCGAACGGCTGCGAATTGCACGGTCTGCATTGGGTCATCAGGGATGCTATTGTGTTCGCTCACGATCGCCATGGATCCCCGTGCGTCCGTCCGATCGGGCCGTAATATGAAACAAAGCCGCATACTCCGCGCGGATCGGTCGCGCCCCTGCATCACCAGCATACCGCGCACCTTCGAGTGTGTCAGGTGCGGAGCGACATGTGACGGTGGCCGGCATCTTTGACATCACTGCACGTATCAGTCTCAGCCATTGCCTTTGGACTCCAGTCTTCCGATCGTTCAGGATCATCCGGCCGCCGTCACGGTATCTAGGTCTCCACGGCAACAGAGACTCGGCGTTTGTCATCGCGCGGTTCGATGACGGCGTTGGTGAGGGCCGTGCGCAATTCCTCGAAATCGCTGTGCTTGTTGCTGCTGCCCACCACCGTGGTGAAGGCCGGGTGCGTACCGTCGCCCACGTCTGCGACGAATCCGTCTTTGAGCTTCTTGCTGACACCGTTGACTGGGATAAGCGAATTAGGCGAGAAGGTGAACAGATCGACCTTGTTCGGATTCATTGTCACGCGAGCTGTGTACGGCGGTTTCCAGACGGGCCGGAGTCCGTCCCAGAACTGGGCCATCGGAATGCCGTCTTCGCGCCGGAAGATGGCAAGCCAAACATGCCGATCCATCGCCTTCAACTCGACGAACTCATGAACCGGCATAGGAACGCTCTTGAGGCTGCACAGTTCCGTCTCGGCGTGGATATGAGCCGCGGTCTTCATGCCCAGGTACACTGCCATGAAGTTCGAGTACTTGTGGTGGCAACCCGACCAATTGCCGAACGTTTCCATGGTTACTGTGGCAGGATCGTACGCGTAGCCTTTCTCGGACAATCGCATTTTGAAGCCTTCGGCCCAGCGCCGTGCGTTGTTGGAACTCCAAATCTCGTACGGATTCCACTCGCCATGGTTTCCGCGTCCGCCGAATGTTCGGTCCAAGTCCCCTGCGAGGATTACCCGAGTGGCTTCCGAGTTGTCGAATGGGTTGACAATGCACCGATCCCCAAAATGTTGCCGTCCAGCGTCTTCGAGTCTTTCGTCCTTCTTGCCCCCGTGCACGATGCACACGGCGTTGGCCGTGTCCGCGCCTTTTTGCGTGACCATCTTCTTCCAGTTCTCTTCCACGACAGGGGCCGGCTTGAGGAGTCGGTACATGGAGAATTGCGCGGGCGGATGCATGAACAGCAGGATGTGTTTGATGAGACCTTTCTTCTCGCGTTCGGCCGGTGACGTCCCAGAATCGGCACCCGGCTGCGTCGCGGCTTGCATCGCCGAGCCGCCAGTTGCCGCAACCGTCGCCACCCCGGCCGCGACCGTTGCCGCCGTCCTCACGAAATCTCGCCGAGTAGGCTGTGATCCGTCATCTCGTCTTGTCCTCATTGCGTTGTTCCTATCTTGCCTTGGTCTCGTTCGGTTCCAGATCACGACAGATCGCCTTGCATCCGCCTGCTCGGGCCTTAACATGATACTCGGCGGTGGCGTACTCCATTCGAATCGGTCGCGCCGCTGCGTCATGAGCATAACACTCACCTTCGAGCGTGTCAGGTGTTGATCGAGTGTTGTCCCCTCCAATATGGCTCAATAGATGATGGAGACGGATCCATGGACCGACGCGTCTTTCTGAAAACGTCGACCGGCGCGGCTGTGACGGGGGGCATCGGCGGCGTGGTCAGTGTTTCGCAGGCCGGGCAGACCGCGGGGGCGCATTCCAACGCGCCGGCCGTGTTGAAAAGCTATACGGCCGAGGATCACCGGCGGCGGTTGGAGAACATTGGCCGTTGCCACCGCGCGATCCGCTCGTGCATGCGCAAGCATCTGATTGCCGACTACCTGCCGGCCCAGTGCTGTTATAACCTGGGTGAGTATCCTGCGCGCAAGCCCTGGACCATCGGGCCGTACGATGAAGAAGAACTCGACCGGCTTCGCGATCATGGCATCCAGTTGATTCAGTTGTTCGATGAATGGGCCGATCCGCTGCGGCTGTTGGGTGGCGATAAGTTCACTCCGGCGAACCCGGCCGCGGTCCGCCGGTTCATCGACATGGCGCACAAGCGGGGTATGAAAGTCCTGCCGTACGCGTCGACCTGTTTCTTGCAGCGCACCGATCCCGATTTCCAGCAGGCGTGGTCGCGCGTTGGCGATAACCTGGAAGTTGGTTTCTGGAATATGGCCCGCTGCTCGCCGGCGAGTCCTGGCTGGCGAGCCTATCTGTTGCCGCGAATCATCCGTGTGCTCGACGAATTCGGGGCTGACGGGATCTACATCGACGGCGGGTACGTCTGGAACGCGGCCAAGTGGCTCCACACACCGGCCGAAGATGAGATCGTCGCCTTCGAGGAGACGCCGGAGCACGACGGCGCGTTCGCCGATCTGTTGGCCCTGATCTACGGCGAGGTGAAGCGGCGGGGCGGGGTGCTGAAGGTGCACGTCAGCGGAGACAAGCGGCCGCAAAGTGGCGATCTGAAGGTCTACGACTACCTTTGGGTCGGCGAAGGCGTTGGAAATGCCGAAGGGATGCGGGACTCCGTCAAGAACCATCCGCCGTACGTCGTGCCGTGCCTAGACATGACATTCACGGCCATGGCGGGCGACGACGAGCCCTTCCTGCACGCCATTCCCTACATGCAGTTTCCGCTACTGCAGGCCGGCAAGCCGTTCACCGGCGAGCGCGGAGACATCCCCGGTGTTAACTACCCGAGAGGCGAAGAGGGTTGGTGGGTCAAGCGGTGCCGTGCGATTTGGAAACACTACCAGGCGCATCCCGACGGACCGTGCACGTACGGCATCTGGGACCACCTACCCGGCCGTCCGGAGGCGCGGACGACCCACGCTCGCTGGCTCCGGCAGTATCTTCCCATGGTCGAAGAAGGAACCTGGGCGTGGCTGGAGATCGGCGAATCGACGCTTCTGGCCCAGCCGCTACCCAAGGGAGTCGTCGCGTCTGCATTCGCCAACCGTGACTTGTACCTTGTACTCGCAAACTACGAAAAGGAAGCCGTGGAGGTAACGACATCGGACGCCTACGTCGACACCGGTGAGCCTGGATCAGACCCGTCCAAGCAATGGACACTCGACGGCCGATCGTTGGCTATTCTGCGAAGGCATTGATTAAGGCGTTTTGGGAATGGTCATGCGTTGTGTGGCACTGCTTACTTGTAAGCAGTGCTCGTCGTGGTCGGGAAGACACGGCTAACAAGTAAGCCGTGCCACACCGAACTTGAGACAAATGGACCCCATACGCATGTCCGAAAAGGGTCACCGAAGGAAGCAGGAGGTACCCGAATGGTCGCCATGCAAAACCGTACGTGCTCAACGGCTTCGAGACGACGGCGTTTCCACCAGACGGTCGCCGCTTTCGCTGTGGCCTTGGTCCTGTCTACAGGACTCGGGCCCCTCGGCGGCCAGACCGCACAAGCAGCGGAACCCGCGACCCACGGTGGCGTCATTGAACTATCGGATCACCTTTTGGTCTATCGCGGCCCGATCAACGTGGGCATCGTGCGTGACGGTGAGGACGCCCTCTTGATCGACTGCGGTGACGAAAGCGTCGCGGGCGCGCTGTCGGACTGCGGCATCACCGACGTGAAACAGATCGTATTCACGCACTACCATCGCGACCAAGCTTGCGGTGCCCGCAAAATGGCCGAAGCTGGCGCCAGAATCGGCGTGCCGGCTGCCGAACGGGAGTACTTCACCAATCCGGTTGGCTATTGGAGCGACGACAAGTATCTGCGGCGCCTTCATGGCAGCTTTCGCCCCCATCCGCTGATGCTCATCGAGCCGCTGCGGGTCGACGACGGATATGCGGGCGGCGATGAGTTCGCGTTCGGGCCGGCGAAGATTCGGGTGGTAGATACACCGGGCCATACAGACGGTGCGGTCAGCTACTTGGTCGAAGTCGATGGTAAGCGAGTCGTTTTCAGCGGTGACTGCATTTACGACGAAGGTCGGTTATGGGACCTTTACAGCCTCCAAGAAGCCTACAGCCGAGGCAAACGGCGGCTGAGTTTCTACCACGGCTTCATGGGCGCGCGCTGGCGGCTGGCCGAAAGCCTTGGACGAATCAAGGATCTACGACCAGACATGCTGGTTCCTTCGCACGGCAGCGTAATGGAAAGGCCCGCGCAGGCCATCGATATGCTCGTCGAACGGCTTGATCGGTGTTACGAGAAATACATCGCTATCAGCTCGTTGCGGCACTGGTTCCGCGAGTCGTTCGCGGACTATGCCGGGCGGCCGGAGCAGCTGCCCTTCGAAGCGACGATCAAGCCGCCTGACTGCCTGCGACACTTTGACACATCCTGGATGCTGGTCTCCAACAGCGGCGCTGCTTTCGTCATGGATGTCGGTTGGCCGAAAACCGTTGACAAGATCATGGAAATGATCTCGCAAGGTGAAATCGCCGGCGTCGAGGGGCTCTGGATCACCCATTACCACTACGATCACGTCGAGGGCGTCCCAGAGTTCCAGAGACAGTTCGACTGTCCCTGCTTCGCCGACCGCCGAGTGGTCGAGGTGCTGAAAGAGCCTTCGGCGTGGCGACTGGCGGCGCTGCCGGCCGAGCCGGTTCGAGGGCTCCGTCCGACGGAAGATGGCCAGTCGTGGCAGTGGCGCGAGTTCAAACTGACCTCGTATTTCTATCCAGGCCAAACGCGGTACCACGGTGCGCTTTTCGTTGAAGGTCACGGCGTGCGCATGCTGTTTGTGGGCGATTCGAACGCGCCGTCCGGCATCGACGACTACTGCGCGCACAATCGCAATTGGCTCGGCCGCGGCGTTGGCTTTCACCGTTGCATTGCGCTGGTGGGAAAGCTCAAGCCGACACACATTTTCCATTGTCATCTAGACGAAGCGTTCACGTTCACACCGCACCAGATTCGTTTTATGCTACGAAGCCTGGAGGAACGAGAGGAGATGTTCGGTGAACTCGTCCCCTGGGATCATGCCAATTACGGCATGGACCCTTGGTGGGTACGCTGTAGTCCGTACCGGCAAGAGGTCAGTCCGGGCGACCGTGTGCGGATGGACGTGGTGATCACGAACCACTCGACAACGCCGCACCGAGTCGCCTGCCGTCTGGTGGCGTCGGAGACCACAGGCGAGTCCGACACGCCGTGGGTGAGAGCGGAAGTACCGGCCAAAGAGGAGCAGCGGCTGCCGATCGAATTCCAGGTGCCCCCCGATGTCCCGCCGGGCCGACACGTCGTGCCAGTCGACGTGGAATACGGCCCGTGGAACTTGCCCCAGTTTGACGAGGCGATCATCGATGTCGTTAAGACATCCAACTGACCAACGTCTGGCGCGCGTCACGATTCCAGCGTTTGATACTGTCGATGCCGTTGCGGGTCCGCGTGGTGCGGTGACTTCAGACGCACCCATTGCTGGGCGAGTTCGCGAACATCCGATTGCCGAAGCGACGCCTCGGCCAACATGGCCGCGCCCAAGCTGGTGGGTTCAGCGCACTGCGTTGCGGTCACGGTGATGCCCAACATGTCGGCTTTGATCTGCAACCAGACGTCGCTTCGTGCTGCACCACCGGTTGAACGGATCTCCGGAGGCGGGGAGCCTGACGAGAGAGCCGCCACCTGATTGCCCAGCGCGCCGGCCGCCGCTTCCATAATGCAGCGAACCGCATGCCCCGAGGTATGCTGAGGCGTGATGCCGTCGAATACCGCTTCCGGGCTCGTTAGCGCAACGTCCGTCTTCAAGGTCAGTCCTCCTGCGCCCGGCTCGATCTGTCCGGCCAAAGCGCTCAGTCGGTCAAAGTCCGGCCGATCCGGCAGGTGGTCTCGATACCAGTGCAAGTAGTTAGCCGAGACCTCGCCAAACGCCATTCGCCAGCAAAGACCTTCTCGAAACGCGGGCCCTTGGAACACGGTCGGGCCCAGGTCCGTAGAGAATTGGTCAGCGCATTGGACGGTTGCCAGGACGGTACCCGTGGTTTCGGAGATCATGCCGGGTTGGACATTGCCCGCACCGATCGCGCCGGCGTATTGATCAAGACAGCCGACAACAAAACGACACGTGTCTGGCAGGCCGAGCCTTTGGGCGGCCGAAGAGAGGATCGGGCAGAGGTCTGTTCCTGCGCGGACGACTTCGGGCAGCCACTGTTCGTTGATCTCGAACCGGGCCAGCATCTTCGACCACCATTGGCAGCTACGGATATCCAGCAGTCCCGTCAGCCCCGCCGCGCCTGCCTCTGTCACATGTCTGCCCGTCAGAAGCAGCGTCAGGTAGTCACTGATCAGGCACAGCTTCCCGATCTGCCCCCAGTTATCCGGGCAGTGCTGTTGCAGCCATAGCAACTTGGCCAGCATGAACTGATGACTCACCTGCGGGATGCCGGTCGTCGCGGCGAATTCCGGAAGCTCACATCGACAGCGGACTTCCGGTTCCAGTTCGGCCGCGCGCCGATCGGGCCAGAGGACGATCGGCGTCAGTGGTCGGTCGTCGCCATCCAAGAGCACGAAGCTGTTGGTCTGAGTGGCGAAGGTGACAGCTTCCACGTCGGCCAAGCCACCCTCGGCGCGATCTCCGATCTCGGCGATCCCCTGGGCAACCACGTCGTCGAAGGCGTCGACGTCCAGTTCCAGGGAAAAAGGGGTCAGGTCCAATTTGTGCGAAGCACCCTTCGGGCCGTTCCGGCAAATTGGACCTGACCCCTTTTTCACGGGCGGCGTAAGGCGGTGGGTGTCGCAAAGCCGGCCGTCGCGATCGAAGAGCGTGAACTTCAGATAGGTCGTTCCCAGATCGACTGCCAGGATCTTCGGCACATCTTGCTCCCGCTGCTTCGCTCACGGCGTGCGGCCACCATCGAGCAGTTCGAATGTTCTCTCCACAAGCAACCTGCCGGATTCCGGGCCGTCAAACAGGGCATTCAACGCCTCGTATCTACCTTCACGCACAGCTTTCTCGGTGACCAGATATCCCTGCAACTCGCCGTTGGCCAGACTGATCACGAAGCAGTCCGGTTGTCGCGCCTTCAACTCTAACGCGAACTCCACGGAGATCTCGCCCGGCCAGCCGACAAAGGACCAAGGTCCGATGTGCATCACCATGATCTCGGCGGGCATCACCGCGGCAATCGTTTCTTCCAGCCTTCCCGTCATGGCGGCTCGGGCCAGAGTTAGTGCTTCCTCGGCGCCAAACCAGTCGCATTCGGCCGTACGCACCTGAGCGGAAAGAGGGGACAGGTCCAATTTGTGCAAAGCACCCTTCGGGCCGTTCCGGCAAATTGGACCTGTCCCCTTTTTCCGCGCTGCCTCGGAACGTTGAAGTATGTCCAGCCGCTTCGCCAACCGATCCAGTTGTTCTTGGGCTTCGATCACCGAGGGCAAGTCCCGAGGCGGCAGGTCAATCAGTCCTCGGGCACATCCGAGCGTGAGATCGTCGGCGTAATCGACCGAAGCGACGGCGCGGGCAATGGATTTGCCGAGCGCGTGTCCGAGCCTTTTGGCCTCGTCGAACGTGTTGGCTTTGGCCACGTGCCGAGGACTCTGGTCTGCACAAGGGCCGGTATGGTAAACGACCGGACAATCGTCGCCCAAGACGTGCTGTTGTAGGTAATGTCGCGTCATCGCCGGAAAGTCGCCGCTTACGAGCGTTGAATCCTCGTGCAGGACGGTGGGGTGCATCGAGCAGACGACCATCGCCGCGACAAGCGTCTCCTTGTCGCGGTCGCGCATTACCAGCACGGGGACATCGGGATCCGATGGCCCCGCAGGGTCATGTCGGTTGGTACCCACACACGAACCATCCGCCACAGCCAAACCGATCCTTGCCGGTCGAGCGTCCTGGTACGCCTTTGTCGCCGCTTCTACTATGCCGTCCTCGAAACGCTGGACGTACCCTGGATCGGTTGTAGGGACGGCTGGGTCTGCCTCGCTGCTGAGTATGTCCACAGTCATCGGCCCGGAGTGTGTGTGCGTTGCCGTGATCATCATGTTCGCGGCGGGAACACCGATCTGCCGGGCGATACGATTTCGGACGCGTTCGGCCGTTTGGCGGCCAACGAAGATCACGTCGTTGGCAACGAACAGCAGGGGTGTTTCTCCGTCGGAAAGATACACAGCAGTGCTGCAAAGCGGGTCGTGCACTCCGGTGCTGTACCGCCGGACGTGTGGATAGCCGAATAGGAATTGCGAATCGCGCGGCGTGATGTCAACGGTCGCAGCGCCGGCGATCAGGGTGTCAGGCATCGATTTCTGCTTCTTCGTTCTTCGATTACACGTGGACCAACCAAACGTTTCCGGAGAGAATAGCGGCACACTGATCATACACTACTGCATCGAGTGGAGAACGCAAAATGCAGGAACTGAACAAAGCGTTGGATATCTCATTCGCTGGACCCGAGGCCGAACGGGCGCTGGCTGCCTTCGGCCAGCAGGTCGACTCGTGGGGCGTTGCCACGCCGCCCGTCAAGCCGTTAGTGCTCGATTTCGGCCTGGGCCAGTTTGATCGTGTCGGCCTGATCGAGTTTTGGATCGCTAACGAAGAGCAGGCTGGCTATTGTGGCAAGTACCTGTTCGTGTTCGACGGCCAGCAATGCCCGGCCCATTCGCATCGCGTGAAGCACGAAACGTTCTTCGTCGTCCGCGGTCGCCTGAAGGTGGTTCTGGATGGCGAGCCGCTCGTGCTGCAAGCGGGGCAAGTGCTGCCGGTCCCGCCGGGCCGCGTTCACTCCTTCGAGGGCGAAGGCAACGCGTTGCTCCTGGAACTGTCGATGCCCTGTCAGGTGAGCGACAACTGCTTTGAAGATCCAAGAATCATGGATTGGCTGAGACGGATTTCATGAGAAATGGCACGAATCTGGATAGTCGGCTGCGACAGGGGGCAATCGCGGCTAGAATAGTGATCCCCGGCCGCGGACTCTTGGATCGAACAACTGGAGGGAAAGATGAACGAACGAACAGAGTTATGGAATAGGCGAGGCTTCTTGACCTCACTGGCCGCCATAGGCGCGGCGAATCTTGCCGGCTCGGCTCACGGGCTTGGCCTTGCCACTCCGCCGAAACTCAAGTTGGGTTTCGACAACTTCTCGATCCGAGCCTTTGGATGGAAGGCTCCGCAACTGATCGAGTACGCGGCGTCGCAGAAAGTGGACACGCTGCTGATCTCGGATCTCGAAGCCTACGAGAGCCTCGATGAGGATTACCTGAAAAGGACCCGGGCTCAGGCCGACCGTGCTGGGATCGAACTTCACGCCGGCACGACCAGCATCTGCCCCACCTCGAAATCCTACAACGAGCAGAAATGGGGTAAGGCCGAAGACCACGCGCGGCTCCTGGTCCGCACTGCCAAACGGCTGGGAAGCTCCGTCGCAAGATGCTACCTCGGCAGCCGGCGGGATCGAGACGGCGATGGCGGCATCTACCCTCACATCGACGAAATGGTGAGAGTCCTGAAGGCCGTCCAGAGCGAAGCGGAAGATGCGAACGTGAAAATCGCAGTCGAGAACCATGCCGGAGATATGCAAGCCTGGGAGCTTGTCAACCTGATCGAGGCGGCCGGAAAGAACTTCGTGGGCGCGACTATGGATCCGGGAAACGCCGCGTATACCTTGGAAGATCCGATCGTCAACCTGGAAATCCTCGCACCGTACGTCGTCACCACCGGGATCCGAGACACCGCCGTGTGGGAGACGGAAAATGGTGCCAAGTGCATGTGGGCCAACATGGGGCTAGGCGTCGTGGATTGGGAAGCGTACGTGAAGCGGTTCCAGGAGCTATGCCCGCACGTGCCGTTTGTCCTGGAGATCATCTCCTACAAGTGGCCGAACGAAGCACAGTATCTCAAGCCCGAGTTCTGGTCGAGATTCCCCAAGGCCCGTGCACACGAGTTCGCTCGCTTCGTCGCCCTGGCAAAGCGCGGTAGCGAGTATGAGATCCCGCCTGGACGCCCGACCGGCGAGAAGTCAAAGGAGTTGGAGCAGGCGCAGCAGAAGTTTGACCTGGAAGAGAGCCTCAAGTATTGCAGGCAGGTTTTGGGATTGGGCCTCAAGTAAGCGGACAGAACGAATACCTCCAAGCAGGCAGAGACCCGCCGTTGGCGCTGAGGGGACAGTCGGTTCTGCCCCTTCTTCCTCCACGGCTCAACCGATATCGCAGGGCTTCGTCAGAACCTGTCCGCACTGTCCGGGTCGTCCGCTGGTTCACGTTTCCACACTTGTACCGCTCGGCGACCGGTCAAAACGATGTCGTCTGCTGGAAAGGCGACGCTTGTTGAATCTAAGCCTGAAGGAGCATCTCCGAAGGCCAAGCCTTCGGCAAACACGCTGCAACCGGCGGTAGGAATCAGCCTGTAGAGCGACTGACCCGTGAATGCTGAGCAGATCTCTGCCCCCTCTTCGTTTGCACACTCCTTAACGACACTTGCCCCGTCCGGGCTGAAAGCTGACGAATGTCCGGGCGAGAACTGCTTCAGTTGTGTAAGGGTGTCGCCGGACCTGGCATCGCACACGAAAATCCTGCTGAGTTCGGGACTTACGAGAATCCGTCGGCTATCCGCGCTAAACCCGAAGATCTCGCAGCCCGATACTTCTGCCGCAAGACGGCATTGTTTGATGCCGTCACAGACATTCCAGATATCGAGATGTGAGTTGTACATTCCGATGGCAACGTAATTGCCATCTGGGGAAAACACGGCATCGACACAACGGTCGATCACCCCGGACAACGCGGACCTCAACTCGCCGTCATGGCGGTCCCAGAGTTTGACTCCGGTGGCCCCATGTGCCACGATGAAACGACCATCCGGCGAGACGGCCAGTGCCAGCTCCTCCCCTATTTCGTGCCCTGCCAGACACTCCATCGGCTCAGAGGTACTGGTGTCCCAGACCCGCGTCCTGCACGGAAGAGTATCTTCGAGGGCGTGCGTGACAACGACGCGCCCGTCTGCAGACATATACGCGAAATTCAATTCAGGGAATTGTAGTCTGGACACCTCCGTGGCAGAATCAACATGCCAAAGCCGAACACTGGCATCACCTTGCTCGCGATCGAAGTACGAATTTGACGCGCGGAAAGTAGTGCTCACGGTGAGCACGCGCGTCGCGTCAGGAGAGAAAACGGCCTTGCTGACAAACCCGGCGTGGCCCTTGAGACTGCGGACCATACGACCTGTGGCCAGATCGTAAATGCGGACGGGCCGATCCCAGGTTGGAAGGGCAACCAACCGACCATCGGGAGACACGGACTGACAGGTATCAGTCAAGTACCCACGCAACACGTGTTTCAACGCCCAGGGCATATCAGATCAGCCAATTGTCATACAGAGTTGGTGACATTTTAGCGCGGGGCAAGGAAATGGGGGCAGTCCTCGGCCGCTGGTGCATCCGTTTCCATCAAGTAGTAATTTTGAAGAGCTCTTTCGCGTTCAGCCCGAGAATGCACGCCTCTTCATCGGCGGGTAATTTCAGGCTGCGCAGATCGTCGAGGATCATCTTTGGATCCACCCACGGATGATCGCTCGAGAACAGCAGTCGGTTCGGCCCACAGAATTCGTACGCGAACTTCATCGCCAGCGGCAAGGGTGAAACGATGTCCATGTAGATGTCGCGCATGTAGTCGCTGGGCTTCTTTTTCAGGCTCTGGTTGCTCCGCTTCAGCACGGTCACTTGGTGATCCAACCGACCGGCCATGTAGGGAAGCGTGCCTCCCAGGTGGGGACAGACGAGCTTCAGTTGCGGAAACTCGTCGAACAACCCGGACATGATCAGGCGGGCCAGCGCGATGGTATTCTCGAACATATTGCCCATCGTGCTGGTCAGGTTGTAGCCTTTGACCTGTTCAGTCGTCGTGGGTTTGGCGGGATGCAATAGTACCGGAAGATCCATCTCGACAGCTCGGGCGAATACCCAACGGAACTGCGGTTCGTCCGGCCGCTGGCCAGCAAGATTGCTATAGAGCAGAATGCCGCGCATGTCCAAATCGGTGACGCACCGTTCGAGTTCCCTTTCGGCAGCACGACGATCCTGGTAAGGCAACACGATCAGCCCGACAAATCGGCCCCGATGCTGTTTTGCCGTGGCGGCCAGGAAATCGTGCATAACCCGGGCCGCCTCAGGCCCCTGGTTGCCGAACCATTCCGGGCCGGGATCGTTAATGCTCAGCGCCGTAACGTCGATCCCGTTCGCATCCATGTCCGCCAGCTTGCCGTCGACGTTCATGTGGTTAGGACGCAGCTTGCGATGCCAG
>CAZURK010000239.1:0-24279 GCA_964623055.1 uncultured Pirellulaceae bacterium | reverse complement strand
TTTTGAGCAACATCAATTCCGACTCAGATGCACAGACATCACCTAAAGGGCAGCTCAGAAACAACCTATCCGAAAACGTTATCGTCCGCTTGGGGCTTGGCGATGGCGTGGGGAATAGCAATTTCGTGGCCATCCCGCTCCATACTCCGGGTGAGGAAGTCATCTACAACGCGGTGACCGGCCAACAAATCTCCCGCAGGAGTCGGGGAAGCCGCGATGACATTGCACCGAGCGAATCGAAGAAATGACCGTTTAATGAAGGCACCGTCATGAGCATCAGCATCCAGCAGGTCCCCGGAATCGCCTCACTGGCACTCGTCCTGTTCTTGGTCACGCCCGGCCCAGCCTTCGGCGCTCCGCCTAAGATGGCGATGCCCGACTTCACCCAGGGCGACACGATCCCCGCCGGGGCGGATCACGATTGGAACTTGGGAGCCACCGGGACTCGAGGATGGATGTACAGCGACAAGATGGTGACCACGGACGCACGGCAAATCTGCATTACGAAGGTGGATCAGAATTCGCCCGCCGACGGGGTTCTGGTGGTTGGCGACGTGATCGTGGGAGTTGGCGGCAGACCCTTCTCCTACGACCCTCGCACCGAGTTAGGCAAGGCGCTCACCACAGCCGAATCGGAGGCGGGCGGCGGAAGCTTGTCGCTGATCCGCTGGCGTGCCGGCAAGACGGAAGAGGTCGCCATCAAGCTCCCAGTCCTCGGTGCCTACGGCGCCACCGCGCCCTACGACTGCCCGAAGTCGCAACGCATTCTCGAACAGGGCTGCAAGACGCTCGCGGCGCGCGTCGCGGACCCGTCGTATCGGCAGAATCCGATCACACGGTCGCTGAACGCGCTGGCGCTGTTGGCCAGCGGCAAGCCTGAATACCTTCCGCTGGTGAAGAAGGAGGCCCAATGGGCGGCGGACTTCTCGGCTGATAGTTTCCAGACATGGTACTACGGCTACGTCATTATGTTGCTCTCCGAGTATGTGGTGGAGACCGGCGACGACTCCATCATGTCGGGCCTGCAGCGTCTGGCGCTGGAAGCCGCAAACGGGCAGAGCATCGTCGGCTCGTGGGGCCACCGCTTCGCGGGACCCGACGGGCGGCTCATGGGATACGGAATGATGAACGCCCCGGGCCTGCCACTGACCATTTCGCTCATTCTGGCACGTGAGGCCGGAGTCGACGATCCGAAGGTGGAGGAGGCGATCAAGAGGAGCACGCGGCTCATGCGTTTCTACGTTGGCAAGGGAGCCGTCCCCTACGGCGATCACCACCCATGGATCCAGACCCACGAGGACAACGGCAAGTGTGGAATGGCGTCGGTCCTATTCAACCTGCTGGGGGAGGCGGAGGGAGCCCAGTTCTTCTCGCGGATGAGCGTCGCCTCGCACGGAGCCGAACGTGATACGGGCCACACCGGGAATTTCTTCAACATCCTGTGGTCGCTGCCGGGCGCGGCCCAGGCAGGTCCCCACGCCACCGGGGACAAGCCCCAGTGGTGGCCAGAAAGATAGGCGAATTCGTTGCCCTCTAGGTATTGGCGAAGCTAGCGTTTTCACTTTGTGTCGATCAAGTCAGTAGTACAGAGAGGTTCGAGGAATGCTCCGGCATATTTCATCGTGTTTGTTATCGATTTTGTTCTCTTGTGGGGTCGTTCATTCTCAGGGGAGCCCGCAGCAAATGCCGAAGGAGGACGTGATTGATGTCCTCGCGGTCGGCGAAGGACTCTGCGTCCACAACCTGTTTCAGACCAACATGGTCCTCCAACGCGATAAGCCGGTCAGCATCTGGGGATGGGCAGACCCGGGCGAGAAGGTAACCGTCTCCTTCGCCAGCCAGACCCAGACCGCGACGGCTGACAAAGACCGTGCCTGGAAAGTCACGCTCGCCGCCATGCCGGCGAACTCCGCACCGCACAAGCTCACCGTGCAAGGCAAGAATAAGATGCTCACCCTGGAAAATGTCCTCGTGGGTGATGTCTGGATCCTGGGCGGCCAGAGCAACATGGAGTTTCCGCTCTCGAAAGTTGAAAACGGTCAGCTCGAAGTCGTCTCGGCCAATTTCCCCGGAATCAGGATCCTGACGATTCCTTCGCAGAATGGGCCTGAGGAAAAGAAGGGCTTCCCGCGGCTCCACGAATGGAGTAGTTGGTCAAGCCGCCATCTCCGAAAAGGTGACTGGGACGCATGTTCGCCGGATACTGTCCGCGAGCTTTCTGCCATCGGTTACGTCTTTGCTCGTCGCATCCATACGGCGTCACAGGTCCCCATCGGTGTGATCGATGCTTCTCGCGGAGGGACGACGGTCGAAACCTGGACTCCCGTCTCGGTCCTGAAGAGGATCGATACGGAAGAAGTTAACGCCTTACTTGCAGAATGGGATGAGAAGATCGCTCAGTGGGATCCGCAGGAAGATCTCGATAAGCGGGTCGCAAATTTCCATAACTGGGTCAAAGGCATGAAGGAACGAGGCGAGAAGATCCCCGATGACAGGAAGGCTCCGACCGACCTGCGCCCTGGTCCGGCGATGGATCACAACCGGCCCGGAACGTGCTACAGCAGCATGATCGCCCCCATTGCCGGATTGGCGGTTAAGGGAGCGATATTCCATCAGGGATACAATAACGCTCTCGGTTCGGGATCGGCAGGCGCAGAGATGTATTACCAGGTGTTCGGCAAAATGATCACGGCTTGGCGTGCAGCCTTCAACGATGTGGAGATGCCGTTCGGCATCATCTCTCTCTGTACGGCCGGATCGCCGCAAACACGCGACGACTACCTCGAGAAAATGCTCAATGACGGCATCTACATCCGCGAGGCGCAGCACAAGACGTTCCTCGATTTCTGCGAAGCCGGTGACCAAAACATCGGCTTCGCCAGCAGCTTCGACAAGCGCCGTTCATGGTATCACCCGCAGTTTAAGATCCCGGTCGGCGAACGGATCTCGCGCTGGGCGCTGGCGACGCAATACGGATTCGAAACGGAAATCAAGTGGAAGCCGCCGATGTACACGGAAATGAAAGTCGAGGAAGGAAGAATCGTTCTGCACATGGACACCTGGGTCGGACCGGTCGATGACGGCCCGATCGTCGGCTTTGCCATCGCGGGCGAAGACCGGAGATTCCAGCCTGCTGAGGCAAACTGGCTGGTGACGGGAAAGGACCGGCACAACCGACCGCAGCATGACCGGCGGGTTGTCGTTCTTTCCAGCCCACACGTTCCCCAGCCGATCCATTTTCGTTACGCCTGGGGACGAAACCCGATGGGAAATCTTCAGGCGGCCGATCACAACGACCTCCCTTTCGCGACCCAGCGCAGTGACAACTGGAAGATGGAGGAAGTGCCCGAGAAGTACGTCTGGGACAAATCCGTTTCTCCGCGGGAGTATCAGCGTCGGCTGAAGTGGCAGGCCCAGAGGGATCTGCGCCTCGACGACACCCAACGGCGACTGGAAGAAGCCCAGGCCTTCATCGACGAGAACAAGGAAGAGTACGAAAAAGACAGAGCAGCCTTTGAGGAGGAGAAGGCTAAACGAAGAGAATTGCTCAAAGAAGAAAACAAATAACCCGGATTGCCAACAACCCGGAGAAGACGTTTGCGTTCGATCAACCATGTTGGGCGTGGCGCTTTGGCTCGACCTGCTCAGTAGCGGAGAATACGGTTCCATCAGGCCTGCCGAATCGCAAAGCTATTCGTGCCGCAGATTGAGGATAGCGCAAGAACGAAAACCGTAATCATAAGACAGATTGGATGTCTCATTGTTGTCGCACCTTCTTTTATTGCTTCCATTTGGCACTGAACTCTATCGTCTCGAAGGAAAGCACTATAACGCAGTCGGACAGCAGGCGTAGGGCCGGTTCCTTCCGGCCGATCAACCGACGATCACACGCGCGACTGGCAGGAACTGGCCCTACTCGACTCAAACCAAAATCACGAGTTGTCCCGCGGTCTCCCGACCGCGGGACGCGCGCCACCGAACGTCTCCAGAAATCGCGGGAGACCTTCGGTCGGGCCGGTGGTCCGGTCGGGAGACCGGACCAAAACCGGATCATTCAAAATCACTCGCCGCCTTCTCCCGCAAAGCAGTGTACTCTGCCATCCGTGGTACACAGAAACAGGCGGCCGTTGGCTGCCGCCAGGCTGTCCCACACCGGCGGGGCATCGAGCTTGTACTCTGCCAACTTTCGCCCGTCTTCGGTCGATACGGCTCGCAACATGCCGCCCATCCTGCCCTCGTACGCCTTGGCTAGGTCGCCTTCGGGAAAGGCCACCGGAGTGCCCGCGACGAACAACACGTCGCCTGCCTTCGCCAGGGCCTTGCCGGTCAACGGGATTGGGACGGTCCACCGCTCGGTGCCGGTTACCCGATCCAGGCACACCAGTTCTTCGCTCGTGCAATAAGCCGCGACCGGTCCGCGCACCGCGAGCGACGTACCCTCGTAACCGCGGGTCTTCTCGCCCGATACGCTCCAGAGGGTCTTTCCGGAGTCGGAGTCGACGGCCCGGATCTCGCTCCGGGGGCTTTCGAGCTTGGAGATTCTGGGGCCGTAGGCCCTGGTCGGGAAGGCGCTCGCCCCGATCGTTCCGCCCAGATTGGCGCCAATGCCATCCGTGTCGAAGGGGTCGCCGATCACTGTGAACAGAACGCCCCGGTCGTAGGCGAACTCCTGAACCCGCTCCGTTCCAGGATAGTCTCGGAGCCTTTTGCCGGTCGCCGCATCGAACGTTGTGATGGGGGCATCCAAGCCGGGCGTAGCGTAGACGGCGTCCCCGATGGCCACGAGCTGGCGTTGGAGTTGGGCAGGCGTGAACTTGATGTAGACGTTGACCGGATGCCAGTCGGGAAAGCGGTTTTGCCAGAGCACGACGCCGCTGAACGCGTCGCGGCAGACCAGGCTGAACTGACCGGGCAGGGCCGGATGTTCCGCCGGAGCCTGGTCCTCGATGGTGAAGAGCCGTCCTTTCGCGGAAACCATGCTGTGGATGGAAGGCAGGATCAGGTGCGCGCGAGACCATTGCGGCGCGGCGATCCACTGGGTGCGCCGTGGAGGACCTACCATGGTATCGCTGGAAACCGCGTTGTTGTCGGCCCCGTGAAAGTGCTGCGGCCATTCATCCATCGACTTGGGCCAGGGCTTGCGGAAAGGCTGAAGGCCGGAGGCTGAAGGCCGGAGGCTGAAGGCTGGAGGAAAATCGCTACACCGCCGGGGCAGAGCACGCGCAGAATCTCCTCCTGTTTCACACGCTTCTCGTCCGAAACCACCACCAGACGCGCCAGGTTATCCGCGTAGGGCAGAGTGCCGCCGCTCCACTGCCGGGCGCTGACAGGCCCATAAACACCGGCCGCGCGGATGGTTTCGCGCGCTTCGGAAACATCCGCGTCCAGACCATGTACAACTACCCGGTCATTCACACGTAATGCTGCAGTCAGCCGCCCATCACCGCAGCCGACGTGGGTCACCAGCCCGCCCGCAACGCCGGAATCCTTGAGGATGTCCTTCGCCTCTCCGGCAGCATTTGTCATGTCGCCGTTCGAGGCTACCACGAGAACGAAAACCGCAACTATTGAACCGACCGATTTTTTCATTGTTGTACCTTTCTTGTTACTACCACGTGGCATCGATCTCCGTCTTCTCCAAGACACCATTCTATCGCAAGCCGCCTTGGCTGTCTGGCTCATTGTTCGCAACTACCTTCCTGCGAACGCGTCGGATTGGACACGAAAAGCCAAGAAATCGCCACCCGTGGAAGCGACACGGGCCGGGGTTTGCCATAATCGTCTTCACGTCGGTCTGAATTGTTTTTAGGCCTTGTCCAGATGGGAAATCCCAGCCCGAAGGAGAGAACCGTGGTCGAAAACGTCTTCAGGATCAAGCAACAGCAGAACGAGCTGCTATGGGCTAAGCTGAAGCCAACTCTTCTCGTCGCGTTGTTGCTGTTCGCTGGTTCCTTCGTGAAAACGCTGCGTGCCGCAGATGCCCGTGGGGCGCCGAACTTCGTTGTCATCAACTGCGACAACTTGGGTTATGGCGACATCGGCTGTTTCGGGTCGAAGAAACACCGCACGCCGCACATCGATCGGATGGCGGCCGAGGGGATGCGGCTGACTTCGTTCTATTCAGCCAGTGCTGTCTGCACGCCGTCGCGGGCCGCACTGATGACCGGCTGCTATCCGCGCCGCGTCAACATGCACGTGGGCGATAACAATGGGATTGTGCTGTTCCCCGTGAGCCGAAAGGGTCTTCACCCGGACGAAGTGACCATTGCGGAAGTGTTGAAGACCCGTGGCTACGCGACCATCTGTATCGGAAAGTGGCACCTGGGCGACCAGCCGGGGTTCCTGCCCACGCGGCAGGGATTCGACGAGTACTTCGGCATCCCGTACAGCGACAACATGGTTGGCAACAAGCGAGCGGGCTGGCCGCCCTTGCCGTTGATGAGGAACGAAAAGGTCGTCGACGCACCCACCGATCGAAACACGCTCACAATGCGGTACACGCAAGAGGCAATCGGCTTCATCGAAAGGAACAAGGGCCGGCCGTTCTTCCTCTATCTACCACACGCGATGCCGGGCAGTGACACCGCACCGTTTGCCAGCAAGGCGTTTCGGGGCAAGTCGGCCAACGGCCTCTATGGTGACTCGGTGGAAGAGATCGACTGGTCCACGGGCGAGATTCTCCGGGCGCTGAAACAACTTGATCTTGACAAGCGGACGCTGGTGATCTGGACCTCGGACAACGGGGCTTATCTAGATCGGGGCGGAAGCAATGCGCCACTGCGCGGCGGCCTGCACGACACCACCGAAGGCGGCTTTCGCATGCCTTGCATCGCGTGGTGGCCGAGACAGATCCCGGAAAGCACGAGCAGCGACGAGGTGACCACGATGATGGACCTGCTTCCCACCTTCGCGCGCCTTGCCGGTGCGGAACTCGCCACGGCCCGCGTGATCGACGGCAAAGACATCTGGCCGATCCTCTCTGCGCAGAAGGAAGCGAAGTCGCCGCACGAGGCATTTAATTACTACTACATGACCCAGTTGCACGCCGTGCGTGCCGGCAAGTGGAAGCTGCACCTTCCGCTGAAGAAGAAGCTCGTTCGACCGGGGCGGCGCAGACCGGGCGAACGAGCGCTGTACGACTTGGACAGGGATATCGGCGAGAAGAACAACGTCGCCGCTGACTATCCGGACGTGGTCGAGCGACTCACAGCACTGGCTGAGAAAGCGCGCCGTGAATTGGGCGATGACCGACGCAAGGGAATCGGACAAAGGCCGGCGGCATTTGTCGAGAAACCGACAGCGCGAAGACTGACGCCCCAAGGGGGACGATCAGGGTGAAAATCGCTTACGCGAGGCGGCGCTCATGGCTCAACCACCAGCCGTACCCGACCTCGTTGCACCCAGGAAGAACCACCAGTCAAACGCGCGGACATAGATCGGCGTCCGTGGTGGCAAAATGTGTTCCCGTACTGTCGGCGTCGACAGAAACCCTAAGTGGATTCTTCTGTCGCGATCACCTGGGGCTGCTGGCAACTTGTATTCGCGACTCATGACGGATACTCCTGATCGCGCAAACAAACCTCGTTCGTGAGCAATGACGGTTAGTCCTTGGTCACGTAGCGTGGACTGCAAAGGGCGTGAAAATCGCCTGCCTGGCGTACTTATTCGATAGCGGAGCGTGCCTGGTTTGAGGCCCAGACGATCTGCCGCATTACCGTCACCTTTGATCTTCCAACCGCTAGATTTCATCGTCGTCCCGAGTGCGCTGTCCTTCAAACGGCCCCCACTGAAGACGCTCTTCGGTCTTTCTATCCATCCTGTAAACCTCAGGATCATAATCCGGGTTCACCTTCGGGAATCGAGCCCCGACTTCTTTGAGATATCGCATCATCTCATCGCAGTGTTTCTTGTGTGTTTCCGGATTCTGCTTTGCGATGTTTGTCACTTCACCGATGTCGCCGGAAAGGTCGAACAACATCGGAATATCCGGTCGATGGCAAAAATGGATCACCTTGGACGAACCAGAGATCATGACGGAATGCGGAACCGAACTCCGATAATGTGGATAATGGAAATGAAGATTGCGATTCAGGAACTCCTCGTCCGGCGTTTTCCCAGCCATGTAATTCGCGAGACTGACACCGTCGATGTTCTGCAACTTCTTCGAGTCACCACCAGCCCAATCAACGAAGGTGGGCAAGAAGTCATAGTTGACCACATTGCCGTTAAACACTGAGCCTGGTTTGATCCCCGGGCCCTTGGCAATCATGGGCACCCGGATGCCTCCATCCTACAGCCACCACTTTCTTGCGTGTAACGGCTGCCTGAGGCCAGGTTTGAGTTCGAGTTCCTCGTGTCGGTAGCCATTGTCAGCGACGACGATGAAGTAGGTGTTATCCTCTATCCCCAGTTCCTTGGTCTTGTCGATCACCGCACCGATCTGACCATCCAGGTCCTCACCCATTCCCTGCCAAATTGCGGGGTCGTCGTTTCGGTTGATGGTTTCAGGATCTTTGTTACTCTCCTCATACCAGGCCTGCACAAGTGGGTGCTTCAAATACTTCTCACGAGTTCGATCAAGGCATTCCCGACCTGCATGCATGGCATAGTGAGATATGTGAAGGTAAAAAGGATTGCCCTTACTCGCCTGGTCCTTTACGAAGCCAATCGCCTTCTCGGTAACGCTAAACATCAACTTGGGATCGGACATATCCTTGGGTAGCCGCTTGGGCGTTGGCTCGCCCTTCTTCAGGCCCGCCTTCAGCGTATTGCCAGGATTATTATCGGTATCGCCATCATGTAGTACGTATCCTTCCTTTCCAGGATCGCCCCTCATGTGCCATTTGCCGAGGTGGGCGCTGACATATCCCAGCGGCTTGAGAGCCTCGGCAATGGTGACCGCGTCTTCGTCGAGTTCTCGATCGGACACGTTCGGAACAAGTGGAAAACCATGGTATTCCTTCTGCGTGTCATAGTAAGGTTGCGGTGAATTTAGATATACGGTTAGGCCGCTGCGTGGATTGGACTGCCCCGCCTGTATGCATGCACGAGCAGGTGAACCGTGCCGTTGTTGTCTCCGACGTAGAGCATGTCGCCCAGAACGGCGGGTTCCGCTCCCCAGGAACCATCCACTCGATAGGTCCAGGCGACACGCTGGTCTGCCTTCAAGTGCAAAGCCCAGAGAGTTCCGTCCCTTCCTGTGGCATAGACGAACCCGTCCTTGATCACGGGTTCACCGCTCAGCGGCCCCGTCGAGAAACGCCACCACGTGCGTCCGCTCTTGAGCGATTTGACAAGGACCTCCGTACCCTTATTCATCCGATGGGCGACAAGCTGCTTAGGCTGAAGCTCCGGCGGGCCGTTGCGCGTCTCTTGCGGCTTGGCGGGCACACGTCTAAGAACGCGGCTATCGATCACAATATAGCTGAGCACCCAACCATCAAAGCCCCGTTTAAAAAGGCAAAATTCACCGTCGCCGAGATCGACTAGGGTCGAAGACGCTCGAATTTGTCGGTTGAAGCCAACGTGCGGGTTTTCGGCCGCCCAGATCTCACGTCCGGTTCTTCGGTCAAGACAGAGCGCGGCCGTATTGAGCGCTGGCGTC
This sequence comes from uncultured Pirellulaceae bacterium, assembly GCA_964623055.1. GTDB lineage: Bacteria > Planctomycetota > Planctomycetia > Pirellulales > Pirellulaceae > JADHUC01. The sequence goes on along the minus strand of CAZURK010000239.1, from coordinate 14,675 downwards.
GTCAGAAAAACCCGATCGTCATCGATATAGGCAGCCGCTTTCCAAGGCCAGCCGACCGGATATTGCCAAACGAGCTTACCGAGAGTGGCCCCGGCTGTGTGGTCGTTCCAGTGTGTGCAGCACTTCCGCCCATCGACGTCCAATCCGCGCCAACGCAGGGCGCGACGCCGTCCGAATCGACGGCAAGTTCGTTGAGCGGCGCGGTGCCTTCGATTCTGTCGAGCAGTCTCAACGCATCGGCCCGAATTTCGGGCTTCGGAGGGACTTGCCGCCCCGGCCCGGCCAGTTTCTGGATAACCGAGTGCATCTTAGAGAGATCTCGCCCTTCGTTCAGCGCGAGCCAGTATCGTTCTTCCAGACTTTGACCGGATGCCGAGGATACTGCCAACGCTACGAGAACCGGCAGGAGGTAAATCGACCGTAACATCATGTCTCCGTGTGTGTCTTAGGAGCCAAAGCCGACCAAATCGCACGCGATCAGATCGTCAGTGCGCGTGCTCGCCAATGCCGAAAACAATTTGTTGGAGTTCCCACACATGCTTCTCGTACACATCTCGCGGGGTGGTCTGGTGTTGTATGCAGAGGGCTGCCGCAGCACCCGTCGCGACGCCGATTGAGCCGGTGATGCCCATACACTTGACGCCCATCAGCGCGACATGGGTTGCGCTGATATTGCGACCGGCCATCAGCAGGTTCTCGACGTTCCGAGAGTAGAGGCACCGGTGCGGGATCTGCGTGCCTCTTCCGGCTCTCTTCATTACTTCTCGTACTTCCGCCCGCACAACTTCTCGCTCAACCGCGGGCAACTTGATCGCCTGTCGGCCCTCCGTCTCCCACTTCGGCCGCTTGCCAAACGTAGTATGTCCCTCCTTCGGCGAATGTCAAAGTTACGCAAAGGAAAACTCCCGATTTCAGTGACATGACCCTACTCCTTGCTTCTAAAACAAACGTACCCTTGTCACTTCTTCGGTGGGGCTCTAGCTTCTACTTCTGGTCGTCCGTCAGCATTTCAAGCAGTTTTTCACGGGACTCCCGAAGCGCTGGTCCCTTCTTCCCATCTTCCAGGGCCTTCTTCTTGGCAGCCGCACGGGCTTGCTTTTGCTCGTCGGTAAGAACATTCGCCAGCCTCGCTCGCAGTTCGGCGATCCTGCGGCCGTGGTCTTTGACCAGCGCATCGACCCTGGTCTTCTGTTCTTCGCTCAGTTGAACGTCGTTGGGAACTTGAAGTACTCCTCCCGCTGCCTTCGGACGTTTCACTTTCTTTCTGGCATCGCCCTGAGCATAAAGCGTTTGCCTCTTCGGTTTCTGCCTCTGTCCCTTTTTCGCGTTTTTCCTTTCGAACACCTGTGCTGCCAGCGGCTTCAGCTTTCGGTCTGCGACGAACTGTTGATATTCCGCAAAGAGTCGGGTCTTCGTTTCGGAATGGGAGTCCGACAGATCCTGCTCTTCCGCTGGATCCTCGGAGAGACCATCGAGCACTGCATCGGACACCGTCCGGTCTACTGTACCCGCCCCGCCTCTTGCGAATCGCAGTTTCCAGTCTCCCATTCGGTAGCTCCCTGGCGCGACAACCATGCCAGGGCGATGATGCTCTTTGGCGGGATGCTTCAAAACGGACAGAACGAGTTGCTGCCACTTTGAATCTCCCTCAATTGAAATGGCGCAGTTATGGGAGTCCTTTTCCATTTCCATACCAAGTTGCATCCGTCCCCGCGGACAAAGTCATCGCAGAAATGATTGTGAAGACTGCTTTTGTCATCATGGCTGTTTTTGCTTTCTACTGCTTCGGCAAAAGCTGTAGACCGTCGACGACGACGAAGCCGTCAGTTTCGCGATTGGACACCGTGACGGTCACAGCGTCTGCGATCCGATAGGTCCCTAGCGACTTGCCGATCCCGTCGCTCTCGCGCTGATTGACGACGATCTCTTTCTCGACGTCGCCGAGCGACACCGTGACACGAGTCTTCGTTGATCGATTCGGGTTAGCGACGTAAAGAAAGTTCACCTGATAGTCGCCAGGCTTCGGAGCTTTGACTTCGAAGGTCACCGTCTTTTCGCCTTTGCCACTGTTGTCGTCGTGGAGGTAGGTGGGGCCGCACACCGGCGCAAGGGCCCCGGAAGTCCACACGCCGGTTGTTTCTGCCGCGGCATCATCCACCACCAAGCCCGCAAGAGGCTTCGCCGGTTGGGCCGGTGGCTGCTCGCTCCAAGCTAGGCGTTGCCGATCCTTTTCCAGCCTTGCCTTCAGCTTCCCATAGTCGAGATCTTGCACGGCAGTCCCCTCGTCAATCGCCAAAGCGGCGGCCGTTCCGGCACTCTGACCGAGGATCATGAAAACCGGCTCCATGCGGATCGAACCGTAGGCAACGTGCGACGAGGAAAGGCAGACCGGCACCAATAGATTTGCGCATTCCTCCTTCTTGGGAACGATGGAGCGATAGGAAACGGGATAGGGCCTCGGGCAGCCGTGCCCAAAGCCTCCCTCGTTTCGCACGGTCCTTTTCCCGTCTTCTTCCACGACCACTCGCTGGCAGAAGTGTGAGTCCATCGCGTATGACGCCAGCCCGACGGAATCGTCCACGGCCCTTCTCGATTCACAGTTTGCCTGCGTCATTACGTATTCGGAGACCATACGACGGCCTTCCCGCACATAGAGTTGATGGGGCCAGAATCCCGTATGCTGAAACTCGCGCGGGTCGAGCCCGAAGCGGTTCACCCTGTCTCGCAGGGTTTCTGGAACCCGGGGATCGTTCGCCAGGAAGTACATGAGCCCCTGCTGATAGTTGACATGATCCTGAAAGATGCGCTCCCGCAATTCATACAATTCACGAAAGGGCATCGACACCCCGCGCCGTGGCGGAGGGAGTTCCGCAAGAGACCCCGGTTCATAGGTGCCGTCAGGCCATCGATAATTGCCGCCGACATAATCGGAAGAAAAACTTCCTGCGTTGTTGCTGTCGCCGATCCGCATCTGGACCGGACCATCGGTCATGGGGGCTGTCGTGTAATTCAGTGTCCAGCGGATGCGCGGATCAGCATTGAGAAAGCGGGCAAGCAGTGCGTAGCGGCCGGGATCATATCCGCGCGGTTTCGGAAAGAGAATACTCTCCGCCTTGTCCGTGAGGTACACCCGGAAATTGTAAGCCTGCACTTTGAAGTCGCCATCGCCCACATTACCGGGCGGCTCGGAAGCGATCTCAGGCAGCAGGCCCGATTCCGGATTACCCGGTTCCACGTAGGGACTCAGCGGCAGTCTGCAGAACTGGTACACGTTGCTCCACGAGACGTTCTGAAATTGCCCGGCCAGCGATTCGCCGTAAGCACCGGCAGGTTCCCGTCCGACACGGTACGAGACATCCGCCGCCGCAAGCAAGTCGCCTTCATAAGTGGTGTCCAAAAACATGCCCGCCCGGATGGTCTCCCCGGTCTCCATGGATGCGGAAGCGATCCGGTTGTTCTCCAACTCAACGGACCCCAGGGCGCGTCCCAAGAGAACTTTGACACCCTCCTCATCAAGCATCTTCAAAAAGAGCGACTCGGCTTCCGAAGGACGAAAATTGCTCTTCCTGCCAATTCGAGTGTAGAATTCCAGGGCCAAACCACCGATTGATTCCTTTCTCCCAAGGTCTGTAGCGGTCAACCCGCCCGAGGTCATTCCGCCGACGTGCTGATTGAAAGAGAGCAGCACTGTCTTCTTGCCCGCACGCGCGGCCTGGATTGCGGCCGTCACCCCGGCAGGCGTTCCCCCGTAGACGGCGACATCGCACTCGATCAGCCGCGGCTCCCCTGGTTTCACTTTTTGGTAGTAATAAGGCGTGCGTAACGGCTGAGGATGTTCATCACACCAGCCCTGCTGCAAAGGACAAGTGAAGAGAATTGCTACCGCAGCCATACCCGTTTTGATCAAGAGATTCTTGATGGTCTTCATTATGTAATTCATTGCTTTCATTCTATTCTTGAACACGTTCTGTTGTCACTTCGCGGGCAGCACGTGCAGGGTGTAGAGGCCATCTACTTGTAGTCCTCTTCGAAATCGTTCTGCGATCTGCGCCATTGGGAGAGCTTCTGCCGCATGCCTTCCAGAATGAGACCGTATTCCGGTCTGCCCGCAAGGTTCTCCATTTCATAAGGATCTTTCTGGAGATCGTATAACTCCTCGGAGGGTCGATGCTGGTAGGCATAGACAATTGCCCGGGCCTTTTCATTCAACTTCGCCTTATCCACCCAGGAATCCCAGTGCGGCAAATAGTGGGGGCCCGATTTGCAGCCGGTGATGTGAGTCGTGAACGTCGTTTCGGGATCGATGTTGAGTGTGTATCGATGGGTCGGCGTCCGAATGGTGCGGGCGGGAAAGTGGTTTGCGGTTCCCGGTCCGCCGTTTTCGTTGCCCGTGTGCGTGCCGAAAACACACTCTCGGTGTTCTTTTTTCCGGCCGAACAGAACCGGGACAATACTGCGGCCGTCCAGGTCCTTGGGTGCGGAGCCTCCAGCGGCCTCGATGCAGGTTGGCAGGAGGTCGGCCAGATTGATCATCGCGTTTGTCGTGCTGCCGGGGACGATCTTCCCAGGCCATCTGACGATAAACGGTACACGGAGCCCTTGATCGTACACGCACCATTTGGCAAACGGCCAATTGGCGCCCTGGTCCGATGTGTAGATGAACAGCGTGTTTTCATTCATGCTTTTGTTTTCCGCGGCATCCAGGATATCTCCCAGAAAGCTATCCATCAGGGTCACGTCCGAGTAGTAGTTTACCCGGTCGCTGCGGGTCTCAGGGGTGTCCACGAAGTTCGGCGGCAGCTTAATCCCGGCGGGATCATACACCGTATTCTTGATCCAGGGCGTATGCGGCGGGTATGAGCAAACGACAAGGAACAACGGCTTGCCTCCATCGTACTTCGAAAGAAACTCCACCGCGGGAATTGTTTCCCTTGACTTGTTGATATAGGAATAAGGAAACTGGCTTCTGGGGGTAGTGTGAAATTTCCCGAAGTGTGCGGTTTCATACCCCATCTCGTTGAAATAGGCTGCCACGGTCTTAATGCCTGGGTTGATCGGTGTTCCAAATTTATGCCCTCCGTTGCGGTGAGGCATCAGGCCGGTTTGAATCACGCACCGAGACGGGCTGCACAACGGCGACGCGGCAAAGGCTGAATCAAAACGCATGCCCTGTTTCGCCAAGCGATCGATGTTCGGTGTTTGGATGTAGTCGTCTCCATACGCCCCTGAATCCGCCCATCCATGGTCGTCCGAAATAAAGAGAATGATATTCGGCCTATCCTGCGTTCCTTCCGCATTCACCAGGCCTGCTGCGAAGCACAATGCCACTGCCGCAATGAGTGTCGGTCTGAGTAAGTTACATCTGTTGAACATGGACTCGATTCCTCCGCTTCCTTTCGCTGAACGCTAATACTCACTCGCGCGGTCTACGCGTCGCCGCACAAGGCTCTGTTCTGCCTGTCGTTCTCAGGTCATTTCTTCGTGAATTTGGCAACTGTGGTCAGTCTTGCTTACGCAGGCCTATCTTGGAAACGTCGATTGGGATAAAGCGGAGCTTCAAGGCTGGCGATTCGGGCTTTAGTCGGAAGTCGCCGTTTGCTGAATCGACAAACAGCGGATCGACAGCCTGGCTGTGAGCATCCACTCCATCGCGCTGCTGCCCGTCCAACATCTTTTGGCCCAACTCGGGATCACCTGCGCAAAAGTAGATGTTGCAATCGGTGTCGGCATCCTTGGATCGTGCCAGTTTTCTTCCTCGTCGATCCTCGGTCTTTCTCCCTTTCCCAGGCGGCAGTTCATCAATGAAGACGCATTTCTTACTTGAAGAATAGAAGATGTTGCGTTGAATGGTCGCACCCGTCATGGGGCCTTCACGCAGAGAGAGGCAGTAGCCGCGGGGCGGCGCGATCACGTCTGCGACAATGTTGTTTTCACAGCGATTGTTCAGCTTCAGAATGATCCCCTGCGCGACGCACTTGTGAATCAGGTTCTCGGCGATGAGGGTGTCCCGTTGCCCTCCATCCGTTCGGATCGCCGCTTGCATTTGCATCGGAGCGACAAGGTGATGCACATGGTTGCGGCGAATCAAGTTCCCCGCGCCTGCGCCGCGGATATAGATACCATTCCCGTCGCCCAACTTTTCCATCGCATGGTGGATCTCGTTGTATTCGATTGCGTTGTCGTGCGTGTGCAAGTACGGGCGAATCTGCTCCAGTTCTCTCGGCCCCTTTTCGCCTTCGATCTCATGCCACCGGATGGTTCGAACAAGCTCTCGGTCATCAGGCCTTGCAAAGAAATGCGTCATGCATCCGGAGATGATCATCCCCGTGTAGGGCGTATGGTGGATCAGGTTGTTGGCCACGCAGTTCTCGCCGCTCTGACAGATCATGACACCGGGCGAATGCCAATGGATCTCTCCCGTATGGTGGATGTGGTTGTTATAGACGAGATTGTTCTTGTTCACGTCTTTCGTTCCGGGACCGTAGCCGCAGAGGAGGATGCCGGTTCCTCCGATATGCTCGATTTGGTTGCCGGAGATCTTGTTCTCCTGCCCGTGCAGGTCGACACGAATCGCGCCGCCGCCACTGTGGGCAAAGCGACATTGCTCGACGGTGCAGTTCTCAGCGCCACGCAGACGAACCAGGGCGCTGTCCCGGTCGTGCATCTCCCAGTCGTGTTGCAAGCCCGCGTCGTCATCGGTCAAGCGATATCGCTCCCCATGCATGAAGGTCAGTCCCCGGAAGCAGAGATTCCGGACCGGCTCGTCCTTCGGCCCGTTTTTGTCGATTGTGCCCTCGACGCGGACCAGCTCCCGCAGCGCGGGCGCCATGATACTTTGGGGAGCATTTCCACCCCGCGGCCATAGGTAGAGCTTGCCTGCTTCTGCATTCAGCACCCACTCACCCGGTTCGTCAAGTTCCTCAAGCACGTTTTCGACCCAGCACGACTCGGTGTCTTTCAGGAAATGGAGTTTGTTCATCGCGTAAGTCGCGTCGACCGCCGTGCGGGCAATCCGAGTTTCTTCATTGACCGACGCCAAGGGCAAGATATTCACAATCCAGGCGTGATGCGGACGAATGACTATCTCCACGTCTTCCAGGTTTGGCCAGTTCTTCAACCTGCCGCCAGGAAAATGGAGCACGTTGCTCTTTCCACCCGGCAACGGAATGAAACCGGCCGACCGCGCACGCGGCAGCAGGCCTTCGGCGTCATAGAGTGTGAAAAAGCGATGTGAAACGTCCGCCGCCCACACGTTTCCTGATGCCTCCTTCGGCAGACCCCGAAGGCTGGCGGTTACTTTTTTCCAACTTGTGATCGGTCGGCCCGAACTGAACACCGACTTTTCGCCGGGAAAGGCTGCATACGTAACGCTCGAATCGCCTTCTCCTGAATCCTCCAGGCCGAACACAACCGTCTCCTCCAGCCGGTACAGTCCTTTGCGAATGAGAACGACCACGTCTCTATTCAACGAGTTCCGCTTCAACTCTCGAACCGCGTCTCTCGCCCGTGCCAACGTGGCGAATGGACCATCTGAAGACTGAGTGTTGGCGACCGGCAATGTGCCCGACCAGCGATCGTCCCCGTCGACAGCAACATAGAAATCCGCATTCACAGGGCGGCTGGGCCGCCAACCGGGCACCGACCTATAAGGTTGGTCGGCGAGCTGCCGCTTGGTTGGCGATGGTCCGCTCCCGTTGGTCGCTGACTTCGTGAAGAAGTTACCGATCCTGGACATTGGCAGTACAGAAGGCTCCGAGGCAGCGGACAAGCATCCGATACTCAGCAAAGCAATCAATGCAACAATGCCGCGTATGTTGTGCATTACTATCCTGTCCCCATATTCTTGAGCGTGTTACGAACAGGCTTCCTTGGCGTGGGACCGCCGGCAGACCGCCCCACAACATAGCTTGTTCTGGCTACTTTGCCGCGGCTTTGATTCTGCCCCAGGCCTGGTAGGCTCGCTTGAGTTTACCAGGGATGTCGCCGCTTTGTGTGTAGCCCATCGTGCCCAGCGGGCCTTGGTAGTCGATCTCGCGGAGCGTGCGGACTAGGGGCACCATGTCGAAGCTGCCTTCGCCGAGGATCTTGTGCGTGGCCTTGTCTTTGTCCGTGCCCTGGATGACGACGACCATCAGGTATGGCTTTGCTTTGATGAGATCCTCGCGCAGCCTGTCGAGGTCCCGATTTCCCACTGCTTGCCAGTGGTGCAGGTGGAACATCACACCGACGTTGCGTCGGTCGACGACTTTGGCGATCCGCACATTATCGTCGATCGTTTCAATCCAGTTGCCGATGTGCATGTACGGCGTAATGCCGCCGAGACCGTACTGCTTCACATCGTCCGACATCTCGCGGAGAATCATTACCGCCATCTCGACCGCTTGGGGGTCTTTTCGGTCCAGCTCCTTGCGGCTGCCGACCGACGGAATGAGAACGACCTTCGTGTCCTTCAGCAGTGGCAGGTTGTCCTTGATCACCTGCGGATACGTGCCGTCCTCGATGTAAAAACGCGCGTGAATCGCGGTCAATCTCATGTTGCGCTTCTTCAGGGCTTCGAGGTACGCCGGCAGCATTTTCCACCGCTGTGGATCGTCCTTGAGCGAGAGCATCGCGCCCCCATAGCCGCATTCGGCGAAAATCTCAATCTGCGTGGCCGGCTCGCTCCACTTGTACTTGTAGAACCAGTTGGTCATCGCGAAGTGGTGGTCTTGCCAGCGCAAGTCCTGCACGAGATCGACCTGCATCGGTTCCTCGGCCGACACGGCAGACGGATTCGCCGCCCACGCGCAAACAATCAGCAAGACGAGGGGCGTTCTTAGGGGCAATCGCGTCATCGGAATCTCCGTGGCGTTGAATCGCTAGAGCATGTTGTCAATCGTTCTTAGCGGGTAGCGAAAGTCGCCAAGACTTTCGGCCAGTTGTCAAGCGGCCAAGATTCTACGCGAGTTTTGCTACGACGGTAACTGATCTGGTTGTGGGCGGGTCTCCCGACCTCGTTGTTGTACACGAATCTGGATTGATATTGGAGCTATGGGACAACAAGGAGATCATGGCGGCTTACCGCTTTTTCAACAATGACAAAGTCGGTTTCGAAAGTGTTCTGCACTCTCATCTTGAGGCCACTGGCAGACGGATGGCGGAGCAGCCTGTAGTGATTCTCGAACAGGACACGACGGAAATCGACTTGAGCCGGCCGCAGAAACAGGTGAAAGGGGCGGGTCCGCTGGATTGCGATTCCCGTCGCGGCGTCCTCCTTCATCCCCTGATGGGTTTCACTCCGGACGGAACGCCGCTGGGAATCGCTTACGCGGAAGCCTGGGTCTGCGATGACGAATCGTCAAAGCCAAAGTCGCCACGGGCACGCGAACTCCAACGCAGACAGACTCCCATCGAAGAGAAGGAAAGCCTTCGCTGGCTCGATTCGTATCGACAGGCTTGTGAGTTATCCCATCAGATTCCCGAAACGCAATTTGTTTGCGTGGCCGACAGCGAGGCTGACATCTACGAACTGCTCGATGAGTCGCAGGACTACCCGCAACCAGACTGGATCGTGCGGGCGTGCCACAACTTCACGATTCCCACCAACGCGGTTGCCGGAACTTCCTACGCCCGCTTGCGGATCAGCAGCGCCGGCAGCCTGCTACTGACCGGTCTTGCCAGCGATGGCGAGGTGGAAGACCATCAGGTCCAGATCGTTGCCGGTCCCGATAACCTGGGGATGTACGACCTGGAGCTATTCCATCTGGACACCACGGGTAATGGCGTCTGGGACGGCGTGGCCGGCGGCGGATCGAATGGACCTACTGACCGTGGTCCTTCATGAATTGGGACATGTGTTAGGGCACGGAGACCTTGACGACATCCTCTCAGACGACGTCATGAACGGCTGGCTGCCTGTTGGCGCACGGAGAATCTAACGGAGACCCTTGAAATCAGGGATGTGACGTATCCCATATGGTTCGGCTACCCCGACTCGGGCGACGTGATCGACGCAAAGATCAAGAAGACGCTGACTCGCCTGCGAGACGCCGACGGCAATCCGGTCATGAGTTCCAAGTTCATCTAGATCCACTTCCGCGGCAAGGATGCCGTGCGCGTCGGTCAACAGATGGGGACGGGGAGGGTGGTGGAGTAAGGGAAGGCGGGGAATGAGAAATGATGAATGGTCAGTGGCCCCGGGCAACAGGCTGCCAGGAAGCCCTCCCAGGAAACGGGTACGGGTCGAGCGGGACCTCGTAGCTTCCGTCGGCGTCCATCACCCAGAGTTCGGGAAGCCCCCTTCTGCCCGTGGTGAACAGGATCTTTGTGCCGTCTGGCGACCAGGTCGGATCATCGGCATTCCGTCGGTTTGGGCTCGCGGTCAGTTGTGTGGTTCCCGTGCCATCGGCAACCGGGATTTTGCCGCTTCCCGTCACCTGCGCCAGGCCTCCGTCGACCTTCTCTTCCACCTCCGCCGCGCTAAGCTCACCGGCAAACATGGCAATGACGGTTTCCTGGCTTGACGGCTCAAGCTCTCGGTAAGACTCACTTCGGCCGGGAATCACCCGGCTGTGTCGCGTGAGTCACAGCCTTGGCGATGCGCACCTGCAATTAGATGGTTCTCTCAAGTCAGAGGCACCGGCTCGTTGCCCGACCGCACCGGCAGAGAGACTTCTCTGAGCCGAACCGAGGTTTCTCCGAGCAGTATTTGGGGGCCACTGAGGCCGGGGGCGAGGAGGTATTGTTTGGTCGGGTCCAAATCGCGGAGAATTTCGGCACCGGCTTGGTCGGAATAGGCTGACAGGAGGTCGACGCCTTTGGAGGTGTAGACAAAGACCGGAATCCCCCGCGTCACCTGGAGCCAAGCCTTTGTGCCCCTTTCCCGTACACACCGCGAAGCGCAAGACCAGGCAAGGTCGCTTGTGGCGATGATCTCGTCCGTTCGTTCCGGGGTAGCGCCAGTGCTACACACTGCGGCGACGGTAACCGACACACCTGCCTCCTTCTCCAGACGCCTGAGATCTTCCAGCCGTTCCCCGAGCCGTGCATTAACCGTGACTGCAATGCGAGTGAAACCTGCTTCGATCGCCTTCTGCAGCCCTTCCACTTGGTCGATCTTGGCACCATCCAGGAGAAGAGAGCCATGAGACCGGAGCTTCTCCTGCACTTCTGGGATGGGGCTCGTGAAAAAGACCCCGTTCATACGAGCTCCGATACCTTGCACGACCTCGGGCACGTTGACGACTACCGTTCCAGCGCCGTCGCAGACGGTGATAGCGCAGTCTATGGTCCCCTTGCGCAGTGCAAACATGAGCATCTCGCTCGCGCCGAAGGGAACGCCGAACGTGGACCGCCAGACTTCGCGTTCCGCGGTGAACTGCTTGAGTTCCCTGATTTTCTCCAACGTATAGGTTTCGATGTCGGCATCGCTCAGCATCGACTGCAGCGGGCAGGAACAAAGGACGTTTGTCCTATCTACTTCGACGATCTCGCCCTGGGAAATAGCCACCCACGCCCCCATGATTCGCGTCAGGTGGAAGTCTGTGGAATGTCGGTGTTTCTCGATCAGTTCTTCAGGATTCATGGTGTAGCCATTGACAAGTGATTCCAACGCGGATGCCAACAAGTTGAGCTTTGTTACAGGCCATTGTAGCGGCTAGGTCCATCCAGGTCAGAGGCGGATAGGGCGAATCAGTTGTGGCAGGAACGTGTTTTGTGCAAAACGGTCATTCTCAATCAGCGAGCTAAGCAAGCCAAATCTGACCTTCCATGCGACCGGCGCGAACGACAGATCTGGCCTTCACTTACGCCAGGGTCTCCGATACGAATCCTTCGGCCCCGACGGTGGCGTAGGAGGTTCGATGGCCTTGGCGATGGTATCAACGATGGTGATGAAACACGTATTGAAATGCCATCAACAGAACGTCAGTATCGGTCTAGATTGATCACCATTTGTGTGCAGACTATAGTTGGGCGCTGCCCTCGATCGGACCAGCGGAGAAATCAAGCTGCCTCAGGAGTACTCGTCTGCACAGTGAACCGGAAAGAGGAAGCCATGAATTCGCGCAGCTTGATACTTGCCACGCCGTGCTTAGCCGTGTGCTTCATCACGAGCACAGAGGCTCAGACGGTACGGCCGGAAAAGTACAAAGGCTGGGACGCCTGTGTAATGAAGAACGATCTCGTGCAACTGCACGTAGTACCGGAAATTGGCGGCCGGGTGATCCAATTCGCGCTGGGCGAGAAAGAGTTCTTCTGGGTCAATCCGGCGCTACTCGGCAAGACTTCGCCGAAGACGGGTCTGGGGCCGGAGGGCGGTTGGATGAATTACGGCGGTGACAAGCTCTGGCCGGCGCCGCAGGGCTGGGACAACGATCGGCAGTGGCCAGGGCCGCCTGACGCTGTGTTGGACGGGCAACCCTATCGCGCCGAGATGGAAAGCGATCCCGCAGGCATCCGGCTGACCAGCCGCGACGATCCTCGCAGTGGCATCCGGTTCACTCGTCGTATCCGTCTCTCTCCCAATTCCACGCGTGTGTCGATCGAAGCCACGATGACCAACATCGACGACAAGCCGCGCCGCTGGGGCATCTGGGCCCACACGCAACTCCACGCGGGGCTGCCCGGCAGCGACGACTATAACCGCCTCATGCGCGCCTGGTGCCCGATCAACTCGCGTAGCCGTTTCGAGCGAGGGTATCGAGTCATCTTCGGCGAGAAGGACAACCCGTCGTTCCAGGCCGATGCCAAGAACGGCCTGATGAAAGTCAGCTATCATTACAGGGTCGGCAAGATCGGCTTGGACAGTCACGCCGGTTGGGTCGCCACGGTGGACGGCCGCAACGGGGATGTCTTCGCCCAGCGTTTTAAGTTCGATCCCGATAAGGAGTATCCAGACGGATCCAGCGTCGAATTCTGGCACAACGGCATCGGCCGGATCTACGCCTACAACAAGTGGATGGACATGCCGGACAGCCGTCCTGACAACCCATACGTGTTTGAAAGCGAAGTCCTCAGCCCGTACGCTCGGATGCGACCAGGCGAGAGCTTCACGTGGCGGTATGACTGGTATGCGTGCCGGATCGGTGGTGACTTTCCCGTGGTCGATTGCAGCGATGTCGGCGTGGTTTCCGAGCCGCTTGCCTGCCGGCGGGACGGTGACCGCGTTCGCTTGAGTGGACGTTTCGGTGTCTTCCATTTGGGACGGCTGATCCTTGAGGCACACGACTCGAAAGGCAGGACATTGATGTCCGATATAGTTGACGACCGCGCAACGCCACTCCGGCCCATTGTGCTCGATCGCACGCTCGAACTACCCGCAACGACAAGCAGCATGGTGTTGATCCTGCAGGATGCCGAGGGCAAGAAAATCGGCGAGATTGCGAAGAGTGCGATCGTTGAGGTTCACGGTTCGGCCCGTCCCAGTTGGAGTTCACGCTTTAGCGTGCTTTCGAAGACACGCTGAAGCGTGAACTCCAGCGAAGAGAAACGCGGTGAGGTTGAGATGAATTCCCGGACGTTGATGATTGTTTGGGTCGCTTTGGTGGCGGCAACAGCCTGCTCGGCGTCGGCCGGTGAAGCTGTCAACCTGCAGACTTTGCTGCACGAGATGGCTGACCGCGACTCGCTGGCTCGCTGGCCGCGGCCTGTCTACCGGCAGCGCCAGGCCAGCAGCTACAACCGTGCCTCAGTCGCTCCGGATCAGCCGGACTGGTTCGCCGACCAGGACGGTGTGGGCTTCATCCGCACCGAGCAGCGCAACGGCCAGACCGAGTGGGTTTTGATGGAGCACGATGGGCCAGGATGCCTGACGCGCATTTGGACGCCGTTCTTCTACTACAACTTCGACGAACGGACTGGACCCAACGTCCGCATTTACCTGGACGGAGCGAAAGAACCCGTCGTCGACTGCCCCCTGATCCACTTGGTCACAGCCAAGGATTTTGTCGGTGAACCGTTCGCTCAATGCACGGCCCGCGCCGGCGATCTGTACCTGCCGATCCCCTACGCACAGAGCTGCAAGATCACGATGGTTCGCAAGCCGTTCTACAACATCGTCAACTACCGCGCCTATCCGAAGGGCACCGCGGTGGAGACGTTCACTCGCAAAGACTACGAGGCGGCAAAACAGAAACTGGCGGCCGTCGGCAAGACGCTCGTTGGCGCACCGCCGCTCGAGGAGAAGACCAGACTCTTCCGCGACACACTCGGGCCCAACGGCGAGATGACGATTCCCACTCCCGACGGCAGTGCGGCCATTCGATACCTGGAAATCCGACTTGCGCCCACGGTCGAGGACCATCCTCGTTGCCTACGTTCATCGGTGTTGAGCGGCTGCTTTGACGACGAAGAAACGATCTGGTGCCCGGTGGGCGACTTCTTCGGGTGCGCCGACTCGATCCATCCGTTCAGAACCTTCGCGCGGGAAGTGACCGGCGAGGGCACTATGATCTGCCGTTGGGTAATGCCGTACGAAACATCTGCGGAGCTGAAACTGATCAACCTGGGTTCCGAGCCGGTGCAGGCTAATGTGCGCATCGCGGCCGAACCTTGGGAATGGGACGACCGCTCGCTGCACTTTCACGCAAACTGGCGCCCCGATGATGTGGTCCAGGGCTCGGAGTTCCAAGATTGGAATTTTATCGACATCCGCGGACAGGGTGTATTGGTCGGTGACCAGTGGACCGTGCTGAACC
>CAZURK010000238.1:17624-24313 GCA_964623055.1 uncultured Pirellulaceae bacterium | reverse complement strand
CGTCTGGCGACGGTAGCTACATTTCTGGCAATTGTCTTTTCCCGCTTTCCTTTCCGGGAATCATGCACGTTCTCAATCTTTGGATTCTGAAGGCAAAGGACTATCTTGTTGGCTACAGGCGGCTGAAGACCCGCACGCGGTTCAATCGCAGTCGATAGGGGCCCGTATTCATGCGCTCGTCATCCTTTGGAAACGGAAGTTCGGTTTTCGGTCGCAGGCCTACCTTGACGAACCTGGCCGGCAAGACCTCATGAGGAGTGACTAACCAGTCGCGTCTCATGGCAATGTGGTACGGGTCCGCTCTCCAGATTTCCTTCCACCCGCGGCCGTCCATTGAACTCCACACGGTGAGCGTTCGCAACGAATTCTGGCGGTCCTTGTGGTCGGCGATGATCTCCAGACCGTCAATGGGATAGACCTTGTCCAACTTGAGCGTCACACTGGGAGCTTCGTCCTCTTCGCTTTCGTAAACACACGCGAGAGATCTATCCCGAGCCGACTTCACAATCTGCTGAGCGTCTCCCAGCCGGCGTTTGCCGCTCGACGATACCACGGCGGTTTCCGACACGCACCGGCCTCGCTTCGAGGGAAATACATCACCCAGCAGGTCTTCCGGATAGTCGGAGGTCAGTCCGATCCGACTGGCATCAATTGGCTTGAAACCGATTTGCAGTGCAGGCGAATCGGGTGCCAACCGTAGATCGGCCGGATGCAACTCGGTTCGAAGATCGATCTTGTTCTCAAACGCCGGATCCGCGACCCGCGACCCTTGATCCATCCCGTTTGTCTGACGGTCGGCCAGGAACCTTTGCAACGCCTGGCTGTCCACTTCCGAGAAGTACATGTTGTTCCGCAAATCGCAGCTTTCGGGCGTTTTGATGGTGTCTGAGTGGCGGCCGGTATAGGGAATGATCCCTGCGCGAGTGAAATAGAAGATGTTGTTGTGGACTCTAGATCCGGGATTCGGCTGTTGACCGGGATAAAGCGAGAAGCGAATGTTACTGTTCACAAAGATGTTGTTGATGATGTGGTTATGGCCTTTATGCACCACGCCGCCGCAGAAAATCAGGTTTTCAGTGAACGTCGTGCCGCGTTGCCAGTCGTCGCAGCGCATGCCGTTCCCCAGGCTCAGGGAGAGCATGTTGCGACGCATGACATTCCCCGTGCCCGCCCCTGAGACATTCAGGACCGCACCGTCGCCAATCTTGGTGCGGGCGCGATAAACATAGTTGTTTTCCACGATGTTGTTGCGGGCATGAAGATAGGGCAACAAGCGGGTCTGCAAGGTACCGTCTTCCTCAAAGATGTCGCATCCAAGCTCGTTCCAACGAACCGTTTTGCTGGCTTCGTCCCAGTCGACTCTCTTCCCTTCCATGAAGATGGCGCGGCGCACGCCACAAATACCGATCGCCTTGCGCGGTACCTCGCGGATATGATTGTTGGCGATGTAGTTCTCGCCGCTCTGCCAGACAAAGATGGCGTGTCCGTGCCAGATCAGTTCGCCGGTGCGACGGATCAGGTTGTTCACGATGCGGTTGTTCTTGTTCGCATCTTTCGTTCCCGGACCGTAGCCGCAGAGCAAGATGCCCATGTGGCCGACGCGGTCGATCAGATTGTTCCGAATCGTGATGTTCTGAGCATGCAGATCGAGCCGAATCGCGGAGTTGCCGGAGTTGATGAAGCGACACGACTCAACGGTACAATCCTCGGCGCTGCGAAAGCGTAGCAGCGCGTTGCCGTGGTCGAACTTGTCCCAGTCGTGTTGGATGCCCCAGCCTTTGTGGTCCGCCCACCATGAGTAACGGTCGGCCTGCGTGAAGGTCAGGCCGCGAAAGACAAGCCCCTTGACCGGTGTGTCCGTCGGTCCATCGTAGTTGATATCACCTTCAACGCGGAAATACTCCACCAACCGCGGAACAACAATGGCGTCGCCCGGTTCGCCGTTTACCGGCCAGTAGTAGATCCGTCGCGTCTTCGTATTGACGCACCATTCTCCCGGTTGATCCAACACGTCGACAACATTCTCGATGTAGGCTGGATTGTACGGCTTCGGCGTCGTAAATGGGGGCGTATTGCCTTCGAATGTGAGCCACGCGATGTTCTTTTCGAGGTCAACAGACTCAATCGGAGAGATGTTCTGCGTCCACGGCACGCCGCAGAAGAATACTTCGACATCCTCCAAGTTGCCCCAGGCCTTGATTTCCCCGTTCGGGAATTCCAACCGTCGCAGCAGTGGCCGATCTTCCGGCAAGGCCACATTGCGCGTGGCAAACTTCTTGAATTCTTGCTGGGGTGACTGGAAGCCATGGCTGCGCGCCCGCTCCAGCATCCGGTTGCCGTCAAACATCACCTTGAAGTCGATGACACCATCAGGAACCTGAGCCATCCACAGATGACCGTCCGCTTCGCTGGCCGCCCCTTGCGGTAACGCGACAATCTTCTTCCAGCCAGAAACAGCGACCGCCGACGTGATCACAGGACGCTCGTCCTGATAGGCCTGATAGGTGACGCCTCCATCCTCGACGGCAAACACAACCGGTTTGTCGAGCACGTAGTCTCCACCACGTAGGTGGACCATGACGGACTTCTTCATTGGTCGGGCAGCGTCGCGTGCGCGTTCGATGGTTCGGAACGGAGCGTGTAGTGTCCCTGCCGCTGAATCACTGCCGGTCGGCGAAACATACAGATCGTCGCCCAGAGTTGTGCTACTAGACCACAATGGAATGGCCAGGAGTACGACGAAACTTCTCGTGCATCTCGTCATTATCGCTTTTCTCATATCCTCGTAAGTACGTCGGATGTTCGTCGTCATCGGCCGACCCACACACCGTTGTCGCGGCAACCGCCAAGACAGCCCAGAACAATTGCAGTGAGAGACCGGGCGAACCGACGCGTGTCTTTGGATTACGGGAGTGTCTCGTCATAGAACTGATAGTCCTTGTGGTTGTGCAGGTGTTTCTCCCGTGCCGCCCGCGACTGGTAGGCCTTCAGCCAGCGGGCGGCCTTCGGCTGTTCGAAGTACGGGTGATCGGCCGTCAAACCGGGGTGCTCTTCCAAAATGGCGTCCAGTTCTTGACGATCGTCCGCATGTTCCGAGTTGCCTTCGGCCCGCCGGTACGCCCGTCCGTCATGACTCGTTCCGCAGAAGTGGAACCGACCGCCAGGCACGTCCAAAATGGGGCAGACGACTTCGAGCAAATGGGTTCGTGTTCGGACAAGTCGCGTGCCACCAATGCAGGCGAAAATGTAGTCGCGGTGAGTGTCCGCGCGTCCCGTGAGAAACGGCTTGAGACTTTGGCCATCGACTTCGTAACCTTCCGGAAGATCGGCACCGGCATAATCGACCAGCGTGGGCAGGATGTCAGATAGATCACAGATCTCGCCGGTTGCGCCCCGCTTCTTGATGCCGGCGCCGTAGACGATAAATGGCACGCGGCAACCACGTTCCACGCCTCGCGATTTGGCCGTTACCGCCGTACCATTGTCCGAGCAGAAAATGAAGACCGTGTTGTCGAACACGTTCAGACCACGGACTTTCTGCTCCAACCGACCGACCAAGACATCAATGTAGTCATTCAAGGCGCGAAAACGTCGGGCATTGTCTTCTTTGGAGCCACTCAGATCACCCACCTCCCCGTACAGCGGGCAGGTCGTTTGGCCTCCGCGCGTGCCGTGCGGCGCGACCATCGGGTAGTAGGCCAGAAACGGCTTATCAGCCTGCACACTCCGTTCCATGAAGTCGCAGAGGAAGTCCGTAAAGATCGCGGGGCCGAAATCCTCTGGCTTCGTTGGCACGATCTTGTGATTCTTGACGATACACGGATGCCAATAGCGGGACGTTGTCGAGTCATCCTCCCAGGCACCCTTATGTTCAGGACTGCCCGGCAATCTGTCGAGTTCCTTTTGACCTTCCCAGAGGCAGTATTCATCGAACCCGACGACTGGTTCGCTCGGCTGTTCGGCACCACCGATGTGCCACTTGCCAGCGACAGCCGTCGCGTAGCCAGCCTCCTGCATAAGCTTGCCGAAGCTATGATGATGCTGGAACAGATCGTTGCTGCCATCGGCCTGGGGAATCGCGAAGCCATTGCTCCAAAAGCCCGTCCGTGAAGCATAACGCCCTGTCATGATCTGAGCACGGGCCGGGCAGCAAAGCGCCGACGCCCAGGCTGTCTCAAACGTGACTCCTTCCCGCGCCATGCGGTCGAGGTTCGGTGTTTTGGCGTCCGGGCAACCGTAACAGCCAAACATATCGGGACTGACGTCATCGGCCATGATCAAGACGATGTTCGGTTGGTTGGCTATGCCCATGTTGCAAAAGAAGAATACAACCAGCAGGACGGGCGTTACGAACGCCAGGTTTCGGAATGATGTAGTCATTTGCGTGTGATCCTATGTGTTGTCTGTAGCTGCGTTCGCCAGAACGCGGGTTGTGCCAGAATCTGACCGCACTCTGGCACATGCCGTGAGGTAGGGCCGGTTCCTACCGGACGGTTAGTCAATCCCCATTCGGTCAGCCAGTGGGTACCGGCCCTACAGCTTTCTTCATGGTTGCAGGGCCATACTCTTTCCGGATGGTACTTTTCTCGTTCAGTACGCGTTGGAACTCAGCACGCCTTGCCTCGCCTTCGGGGCCGGCGTCACCGTCGGAAATTGGGGCCTTCTCGTCAGGGTCGTTCTTCAGATCAAAGAAGTTGCCGCTGTTGAGCAACTTCCAGCGGCCATCATGCACCCAACGCGTTGGTCGGCCTTTCCGTAATTGTCTGGCAGATTTCCGTTCGCTGATGACCTCATTCGGTCCGGCCGGGGAGTTGTTAACCGAGTCGGGCGACTCGCCATCGCCGTCGTACTTGCCTTTTTCGTAGTAGCAGTAGATGTACGGCTTCGGATTGCCCGGCTTGCCGAGCAGTTGTGGAAGAAACGAAACGCCGTCAAGGCACAGCCCTTCGGGCACTTCAGCTCCTGCCATTTCGACAAACGTGGGCATCATGTCATTGAAGTCGATCAGATCGTTGCACACGCGACTGGCCGGTAGCGTGCCTTTCCAGGAGGCGATCAGCGGAACATGAGTGCTCACGTGCAGTTTACGTCCCTTGCCACCCCGGACTACGCGCCCATGAAACTTTGATGTCAGTTTCTTGTCCGTCCCATTGTCTCCGGTGAAAAGAACAAGCGTGTTTTCAGCGAGCCCTTCTTGTTCGAGGTGATCCAAGATTCGTCCCACGATCTTGTCGGTGTAGTGGACCATGCCGCCGAAATACGCTGGGTCACGCTTTGGCTTTGTCGCTAGATCGTAGCCGGGTGTATCCGGCGTGGGATGCGTTGGACCGTGTGTCAACGCCATGGGATAGTAAGCGAAGAACGGCCGGTTCTTATTGCGCGAAATGAAGTCGAGCAGATAATCGCAGAAGATATCCGGCCCGAACTTTCCTTCCGTGCCTGGCAGCCGAGTTCCATTGGCTTTGATGGTCGGGTTCCAATAGCGAGATCCGCCGGTCTCTTCGTCCATCTCCCAGAGACACCACTCATCGAAACCCGCCTTATCAGCGTGCATACCGGGATACTGCTGACCTCGCCCCGAAAGCTGCCATTTGCCCTGAAGAGCCATCGAAAGTCGCTGGGCCACTTCAGACCTAAATAGCAGCGATATTCGTCTGTAATCGCGGCTTGTTAGAATCCGAAGCCTCCACCGCCGGTCCATCTCTTATATGTTCTACTGATGTTCCCGCCAGCCTTCTTTGCTGCGTTGCTTACGTTTCTACCGCCGGTCTTCGCAGCGTTGCTCACGTTTCTGCCGGCGTTGTTGGCTGCTTGCTGAGCTCGTCGGCGGGCGTCGAGTGCAACCTGCTGTGCTCTTCTGCGAGCAGCTTCCTGAGAGCGGCGAGCCATCTCCAACTTCTCTCTCGCGGCATTGGCGGCTCGTCGTCGTGCAGCGTCAAGCTGTCTTGCACGTTGTTGCGCTGCAAGGGCTTGCTGCTGCGCGAACGCTTGGGCGCGACGTTGAGCGGCCAGCATGTCGTTGTGTTGCTTCTGCTGAAGTGCTTGTCCAAAGGCATTGCCGAGTTGCTGAGTGAAAGTCGCCAATCCGTTGCCGGCCTGCGATCCCGCATTGTTGAAGCCGTTCTGAAGTTGTTGGCGTCCCTGGTTCCACGCGCGTCCGGCATTATTGAAGCCGCTTTGTGCTTGTTGGCGCCCTTGATTCCACGTTCGTCCAACGTTGTCTCTGGCTTCGTTCCACTGTCGTCCAACAACTTGCCGCGGTTGTCCAACAAATTGCCGGGAGGAGTTCGCTACTTGGTTGCCCAAGTTGTTGGTTGTTTTACCTGCGTCTGAGAAGAATCGTTGTGTATTCTTCACGACTTGTTTTCCTTCACGAGCGGCGTCGCCCGTGACGCGTTTGGCTTCGCTGGTTGTATTACCAGCAAACACCTTGGCTGCATTCGTCGCTTTGCCAGCGAGTTGCTTTCCTTCACGCACCGCATCGCCGGTGACACGTTTGCCCTCGCGCGTTACGTCGCCTGCAAACACCTTACCTGCATTCGTCGCTTTGCCGGCGAGTTGCTTTCCTTCACGTACCGCATCGCCGGTGATTCGTTCTCCTTCTCGCGACGCATCGCCTGCGAACTGCCTCGTTTCGCGAGCGGTATCGCCCGCGAATACCTTGCCCTCTCTGGCCACGTCACCCGCGA
>CAZURK010000238.1:0-17524 GCA_964623055.1 uncultured Pirellulaceae bacterium | reverse complement strand
TCGCGAGCGGTATCGCCCGCGAATACCTTGCCCTCTCTGGCCACGTCACCCGCGAGACGCTTCCCTTCACGAGACGCATCGCCGCCGAAACGTTTCCCTTCTCGCGACACGTCACCTGCGAAACGTTTTGTCTCACGCGCCGTGTCTCCGGCAAAAACCTTGCCTTCTCTGGCCACGTCACCCGCGAAACGTCTTCCTTCACGAGCAGCGTCATCGCCCAGAGCTTTACCTTCTCGCGATACATCACCAAGGAATCGCTTGCCTTCGCGTGCAGCGTCTCCGGCAAATATCTTGGCTTCTCTCGCTATGTCGCCTCCCGCTTTGCGAATCTGTTCGTTCACATAGGGGTTGTGGGTGATCGTCTTTACTTCGGAACTATCACCTGCATCAGCAAATCGGTCACGAATAGAAGATTCGAGGCGTGCGGCACGTTCGCGAGCGTCCGCCTCGTGGTGTTTGGCGCCATCTTGAATGATTCCTTGATAGTGTTTACCCCGTTGCTCGCCTTTCTCGGTCCAGGTGGCGGCCAACTCGCGTGTCTTACGGTCGATTTCAGCCGTGG
Source organism: uncultured Pirellulaceae bacterium (assembly GCA_964623055.1). Lineage (GTDB taxonomy): Bacteria > Planctomycetota > Planctomycetia > Pirellulales > Pirellulaceae > JADHUC01. The sequence goes on along the minus strand of CAZURK010000238.1, from coordinate 16,962 downwards.
TCATTCGCGTCCGTTCTTCGATGTGTTTGCCGGTCTTGGTCACATCGCGTTCGATGTCAGCAGCACCTTGGCGAAGAGGTTCCCCGATGCCTTTTTCGACAAAACCGTCGGGGTCTGCGACGAATTTCTTCCAGTTGTCGTCGACGCGTTTCCATTCGTCAGAGATGTCACCACCCGCAGATTGCAGGTTTTCGCGACCTTTGATGAGCGAGTCTTTGGCAACCTCTCGGGCATGTAACGCGCCCTGGTGGATCGAGTCGCGGGTATGCACCCAGCCTTTGTCAGCCAAATCATCACGAAAGTGGACCCAGCCCTTTCCTACTGTTCTGTCGATGTGGCGGCCACCATCTCGGATAAACTGTTCTGGGTCGTCTTTGAACTTATTCCAGTTGTCATTCATCCGTTTCCATTCATCGGCGATGTCGGCACCGGCCTTCTTAGATGCATCGGACAGTGTTCCTCCAGCCCGCTTCGCTTCGTCGGAAATGTCCCCTCCTGCCTTACCAATTTCTCGCCCCGAGATTCCCGTTTCCTGTTCGATGTGTTTGCGAAAATCATCTGTTTCACGTGAAAGATCTTCAAGCAGTCGCGTTTTTTCACGTTGGAAATCTCTCGCTCCTCTCCCTGCTTCGCGTTCTGCATCGATGAAGCCGGAAACAAGATCGTCGAGGCCATATTTCTCTTCAGGAATTTCTGGTGTCTCGACGTCTTCACTTGATGACTTGCCGTCGTCGTTCTGAGACGCCTTGGAGTAGGTCTCCCAACTTCCCGTCGAAGAGTCGTAATAATCGGTCGTGGATGCAATGGGATTGCCATTGGCGTCTCTCTTGACCTTGCCCGAGTTGTCTCTGTCCCAGGTGATCGTTAGTCTACGCCCCTGCAGATCGCGTCTAACGCCGTTCGCATCTCTGGTGTAGTACACGGTCTTTCCGTTGTAAACGAACGGTCGGACACCTCGTTCGTCGGATTGCAGGTTCTCTTTTTCCGCAAAGAACGTCGCTAGATCGTTTTCTAGTTGTTTGCCTTGATAGAGATAGGGGAGCGTCACATGCGCCTCGGTCGAGTCGGTTGGATAGTCCGCCTCCCACCACTTCAGTTCATCTCGGCGCGCCACGATGTCTGTGTCGCTTAAGCCATTTAGATCTGCCGCAGTTGCCAGGCCACGATTGAGCAAGGCTTGTTTGACTTCGTCAGCTGACATGGCGTCAATTTGCGCCGGATTCAAATTGTGGTTTTCGGCATTCTCGACCTCTTCACCATCCTTCGTATTGCCGCCAGGGTACCGATTTGTGAAGAAAGGATGGTCGTCGTCGTAATTGATGACTCGATCGACGCCGGTTGGCTTGCTGGTTGGAAATTGATCACCATTTGAACGGGCAGCCGTCGGATCGAGCATTACTAGTTGCGAATACCCGATGTTCTTCTCGTCGCCAACCTCCTTCATGATGTCATTGGCCAGAATACCGCCACGACTGTGTCCGATGATCAAAACGTCGACTTCCTCCCCCCCTTGCTGTTGACGTGGTCGCGAATCTGATCGGAGACATACTCAGTTGCCTCTTTGTTGTTGAAGAACGAGGGCCACTCGACAACCATCGAATGATTGTCGCTCCCATAGCCACTGAGCGTTTGGCTGACTTGCTTGCGCATCGGATCGATCCATTCCTCACGTTTGCGCCCTTGGCCTTGGCTCCAACCCGGTACGTAGACGACCAGCGTCTGCTTGGGTTTTTTCGCAGCCTGCGCAGAATTGGTAACGCTGGCAAACAGAAAGCTGAAGACGATTGCGGCAATAATGAGGATCGACCGCATGGGTAATTCTCCAGTTGGCAACGACCTGTATCGTCTGTCGGTACGCCGGTATTTCGCTAACTGACTATTTTGTCAGGGGGAATCTTTCGCGCACGGAAGCTAGTTTGTCGGACCGCAAGGCGGGGCCCACATCGGGATCGCCGTAGAATTGCTCGACCGAATAGCCTAAGTCGACGCACTGTTGAAGTGCCGTTTCGGCACTTTTGGGATCGCCTTGTGCGCACAACACGACCACCTCAAACCACGGATCGCTATCTCGTTCAGTTGAACGTTGGGCGACTTTCAGGGCATCGTCGTGACGCTCCAGTCGCACCAAGCTGCGGACGAGCCGATCCTCAAGGCGACCGACGCTCAGGTGATCTGCGATGATCAGGTCTCGCTTCTTCTCCAAAATGTCGACAACTTCGTCATAGTCTCTCCGCAACCAATGGACTTCGGCGAGCCATAAAAGCAGGGTGGGATCAGCGGGCTCGCGCTTGAAGTGGAGCCGAATCAAGGCTTCAAGGTGTTTGTCGTTCTTGTCGTTCGCCATGGCGCGAGCCAGATGATCGAAGGTCGCTCGTGGCGGCCCGATTCGCTCGTACGCGTCGTTCCAGGCACTCGCTTGATACTTTGCGTCGACGATCCGTACTCTGAGTAATTCTTGCTCTTGCTCTTCGGTGGTCAGTTCCAAACCGCGAGAGAAATGTATCGCGGCCACCGCAAATTGTTTTTGCAGCATGGCTACTTCACCAAGGCTGCGATGGAGTTGAGGGTCTTTCGGAGCCGCCGCCTGATGGGCGCGGGCCAAGTCGCCGAGAGTTTCGTGGTTCTGCTGTTCAAGTAATCGCTCCGAGAGATACGCAAACGTGCGGATCTTATTTGGAAGAGCGTGATAGGCGTCGACAGCCTTGTCGGATTTGAGCGAAGCATCGAGGAACTGCTCGACGATTCTGGTCGGAGGGGGATCCACTTCCTTAAGGTATTCTCCCAAAGTGCTCAGTGCATCCGCGTGTTCGCCTCGCTTTGTCTGTATCCTCGCGAGGTACACCGCTGCGTCCATTTTCGTGATTCTTTCTGCTGAGCCCGTGATGAGTTGCTCGACTGTTTTGTCATCGTCAGACGCAAGCAGCGCATCGGCCAATTGGCGAAACTTGGCAGCCGGGCTTTCCATTTTCGCGAACCGAGCAGCAACTTCGCCTTTTTCACTTGCTGGCAACGCACGCGCCATACCAACCAAGTTCGCCATCGAATTGGGATCCAGAGCGAGGCCACGTCGGTAAGAGTTAACCGCCAGTCCGAGTTTGTCCAAGTGGAAAAGCGCATCACCGGCAAGCTTCTGTGTCTTTGGAACGGGCCCAAGTCTGTCCATGGCCGTGGAGAGCATACGGATCGTTAGATCATATTCCTGCATGCTCAGCAGTGCCTCAGCACGCAGGGTCAGGCGTGCCATGCTGACTGTGTCGATTGCCTCTGCGCGATCAACACACGCCAGGGCAAACTGTGGGTTTTCAAGGCCCAGTTGGGCTTGCGCTAGCAACAGCCAGAATGCCGCCTGCTGGGTTTTCGCCAGGGATTTGTAATCGATAGAACGCAGGACGTCATCTGCTACTTTGTGCTCTCTCCGGTCTAAGGCTGCCTGGGTGTCAAACAGCGATTGCACACCACCGGCATTGGTTCCACCATGGACAGCAGAGAGCATGCTTCCGACGAGCGTCGTGGTGCGGAAGGGGGACCACACGTTGCGCCAATCGTATATCTTCCAGCCCGCTTTGCTACGGAAAAGCCAAAGTTGCATGCCCGAGGTATAGGCGTCGCTGGAATTGTATAAACGCACATGCACAAGTGCTCCGCGTTCGGATGCCACTGTGTCTGAGATAACTGCACGCTTCCAGTCTTGCTCCTTGGCTAAGACCGCCCACCCGTGGGCAAGGTTTGCGTGAATCGCAACTCGCAAGGCCGCTGCCTTGATCGGTTCAAGTTTGGCGACGAGTTCCTGCCGAACGATTTCGTCAAAAAGCCGACTGTTGTCGATCAAACCTGCAATCACTTCCCCATCGCCTTTGATGGATGCAGCCACCATTCCCATGACCACTTCCGCAACCTCCTGGACGGCAGGCGCAGGTTTGCTCTTGGGCGAAACTTCTTGAGCGGTCGCCGGCAGACTTGTCAGTGCGATCGCGAGTAACCCTACCGATAATCTCATATTGTTCCTCTGCTGTAACCCTTGTCACGACGGTTTGTTACAAGCTAGTAGACGTCCTTCAGTTACCTGGGCGGTGACCTTGGTCCTCGCGGCTGATAGAATCGAACGAATTAACGGGAACGCAGTTGTCCGCTTGCCCGTAATCTTTTCAGGTCTCTCGCTGGTTCCCACCACGGCGTCTCGCCTGCTGAGGGCAGTCGTCCTTTCCGTCGCTGGAAGTCGCGAGTCCACTCTTCTGGAGACATTCCCCTAAACTTCTTGTTTGCATAGCTGGAGGAGTGGTTCGCAGACTGTTGAGACTGATGGTCAACGTTTCTGGTATTCGCAACCTGAGTGGATGTTGCTACGGGCGCGCGTGCCGTTGCGGGTTGTTGCTCCAGTACGGCTGTTTTTAACACCCAACCTCGGAAAGTCTCGTCGCCACCAACCGAATTCACCCACAGATACGGGGGACTCTCCGATGTGATTTCGACAACCTGTCCTTGCTTCACCTTATTAACGACTTCCTTTCCAATCATCAAATTCGCGGACGCCACTCGAATACTAAGCAGCACTTCTTTACCCCCGGCGGCCTTTCGGTCAGCGATTGCCAGCTTGAAATCGCCTTCTTTGCGGCGCTCCAAATAGGCCTTCGCACGGTCTTGCCTTGCCAGATTCAGTATCTCGGCCGGCAGGCTGGTCTCTTTGATGATGTCAGTGAATTCTTCGATCGCCTTGTCGTAACTTCCGCCATCGTGAAACTCGATCCCGCGTTTGGCAAGAATACGATATTGCCCGCTCAACGGATCAGTTGGCTGCTTACTAGCTCCGGTCTCAACGATGTCTTTGGGGTCTGGCGTGAGTTCCAACGCATGGGACGCTTCTAGATTAACCGTTCCAATTTCATATATCCCCACGGCCTCACCTTTCATCCACGGACGCTGCAGAATGCCGTGTGATTTGGAGACGTGTGTCTTCGTTCTCTGGTGAGCGTAGGCGTACAACTCGTCGAGTGAGATTCTCCCGTTCTTATTTCCCTCACACTCCAAGTCCGCTTTTCCTCGCCAACCTTGGATGACGTAATTCATAAAGACCCCGTGCTTCAATTTGGGATCTTCTGCCGACCATTGGCCCGCTTCGCAACTTGATAAGATGCGCAGCCCCCTAAGCGGCTTGCTGTCCTGCTCCATTTCAGCGGTGAAACCTTTCAGCCCCAGGCTCTTGATGCCCTTCACGGCGCGCTCATTTCGACAGGCGTCGATCAGCAGGACACGCTGGCTGGCGCGACACTTCTCCATTTGCTCATAGACCTCGTCCATCGAAACGCACGATTCCATCAATTTGGTCATCGCCGCATCGCTGGGACAGAAATAGCTCACGCCACCCGAACACCGCGTATGCAAACCGGTCTTTCGATATGGGCGGAATCTTGAATCTCGATTCGTGACATTACTTTTTCCTCATGGCGACTGGGCGTTCGTGTGAATTCGTTGCGTCGCGGGCGAGGAGGCCAACCTGGGCCTGGCATCGAAACGGATTCCTCGGGGAAGTACCAATGGCCGGGAATCTGCATGTTATTTGAACGTGAAATGACGCTCGCTCAGGTCGCATCCAGCAACCGCGACTTCACACCCATGAATAAATCAATGCACCGCTTACTGCTACCGCAGTCCGCTGCAGGCGATAACGGCTTCCCGGGAAAGAAAGCGTTCGATAATCGTCATAGCGGCTGTTCGCGAGGAATTGCGCCGAGCATTCTGTCCCGACTTTCTACACTTTTCTGCGCGAGTTCTCGCCATCTGGCACGCATTGTCTTCGACACGGGCGAATTCGGGTGGTCTCTGGCGCGGCTAACGCGTGAGCGGTGGTCAATTCCGGGTAAGGTCGCCGTTTTCCGAACGCACTTCCGACTACGAGCGCGAGCGGGGGACGCCTTGTCGGACGGCGCACTCGATGTCTTGTGTCGTCCGGACAAGTTCTTTCAAGCGGTGATCATATCGCCGCTGCGCGCAAGTTGTAGTAGCCGTGGTCTTATCATGCGGCCTGCGGCTCGAAGAGCAACCGAATGACGAGAATTCGCGGGATCTGACCGGCTACGGTGGCGAGAACTCGCGCAGAAAAGTGTAGAAAGTCGGGACAGAGAGTTCGGCTGAATATTTTGACTCCACGGGACACAAAGTCAGTCACGACGAGATACAAAGTTGTCAAGGCGGCCAGTTGAATCGGTACGATTCACCTACTGCGCGTTCTAACGGGTGACGAAGTCAAACACCGTCGTGAGTCCATCAGCAAATCTGCGCTGATAGTCAGAACTGTCTCGGCGGAGTTTCCGTTTGTGCGAATCGCCGAAACTAGTCGGTTTGAGGCGAAGCTTATCTAACGTTTCTCGTAGTCCTTACCGTTGAGGCTGCGAGTGACGGAGAGTTGCCAGTTCGCCAAGCCAATCTGCATTTGTTTAAGGCGTGCTTCGTGCTCCGGGTTCTTGGCCAGATCGGTGGCTTCCATCGGGTCTTCCACCAAGTTGTAGAACTCGAAGGTGACGCCTTCCTTTTCCTTGCGGTGCAGCTTCCAGGGCCAGTCGAGCCAAGCGGCGTGACCGATGAACTTGTCCTCCGGGAATTGGGGGTATTCGTCGATGTCTTTGCGTAAACGTTCCGGGTATGGGGTTGGCTCGCCGGCTTGTTGGGCCTGCATCACGGACTTGAGGATGCGGTCGCTCCAGGTTGCCTGTCCACCCTGCAGGCCAAACCAGAATCCGATCGGGGGACGGCTGGCAGCTTTGCCCTCGATGATCGGCGTCAAGTCGATGCCGTCCCAGGCGCAATGGCTCTTTGCCGTGACGCCGACCATGGAAAGCACCGTGGGCATGATGTCGGACGTGGTCGCGGGCACCTCGATCTTGCCGGGCTCGATCTTGGCCGGCCATTCCAGTATGCCGGGGACACGCAGACCGCCTTCGTAGATGCTGCCTTTCTTCGCCCGGCCGCCTGAGCTTTCTTCGCGAAGGCCACCGTTATCGCTGCAGTACCAAAGGACGGTGTTCTGCTCGATGCCGAGGGTCCTTAGCTCCTTTCGCAGCCGCCCGAAGGCGTGGTCCAGCACGGTGATCTCCCGGAAGTACCCAGCCGCCTTGCTGTCTTCATAGGGATCAGGCCCCGCCGGTCTCTCCAAGTGCGGACTGTGCGGAGACGGGAACCAGGCGATGGCGAACATCGGTTTGCCCTCCCCTTTGTGCTTCCGCAAAAACGCAATGGTCTCGTCGATGGTGATCTCGGAACCTGAGCCTTTGATCTGCTCCACAATCCCATTACGGCTGAGGTAAGGGTCATTGTCGAAGAAATTCAAGCCGATGACCCACTCGTCGAAACCGCTGCTGCCCGGATTGACCGGGCTGTCTTTTTGCGCGGAGCCCACGTGCCATTTGCCGAACATGCCGGTGACGTAGCCCGCGTCGCGCAGGACCTCGGCGATGGTTGTCTCCTGTGGGCGCATGTAGCGGCCGTGATTCGTGATCTTGATCCGGTTCGGATTACGTCCGGTCAGCACACTGCCGCGTGTGGGCGAACAAACCGGGGCGGCCGCGTAGAAGCGGTTGAAGACCAGGCTGTCGTTGGCCATGGCGTCCAGGTTGGGTGTCTTCACGACCGGATGCCCGTTGTAGCCGGTATCGCCCCAACCGTGGTCGTCTGCCATGACTAGGATGACATTCGGATGTTCAGCGTGGAGTGCGGTGGCGAGGACGTTGATCAGGCAAAGTGCTAGGGTTAGATGCTTCACGGGGTGGTCTCCTTGTTTGGTGCAAATGCCTCGATGCTATCGGCAGTGCTTCGATTGCAGCTTCAGAATCTGCTCGGCGATGATCCAGCGGTAGGCGTTGAAGTCACCGGCCGGCCAGAGGTCGTCGTACTGGTAGCGGGGCAGAACGTTGATGCGGTCCCAAATCCAATCCAATTCTTGCTGGGCCTCGTCAGCCGCCGCTGCGGCATCTGCATCGCCTGACGCACGCGCCTGGGCGATGAGCTGTTCGAGCGTGTAAAGGTAGCGGTAGTCGTCATGGCCTTCGCGAAACGCCTCCCAGAGGGTGACGGGCATCGGTGTGCCGTCGGGCTCATGACGTACGAGGAAGTCCATCGTGCTGCCCGTGAGGTAGTTCAGTGGATCGCTGGTCGTCGACGAGTAGATCCATGGAATCAGCGCAACAAACCCAGAACGCCAGAAGCCATAGCCGTAGGTCATGCGCGCCCCGCGCACCGTCGTGTGATCGTTCTCGCCGCAGGACTTGTTGGGATAGCACCAGTACTGAACATCGCGCGCGGCCATGTCGGCCAGCACCGTCTGGCGGTCGGGCAGGAAGGTTTGCGTGCACCACACGTTCACGTGGGGCGCGAGCGGCTGGAACTGCTCGTGCTCGGGCGCGGCGGTCACGTAGGTCGGCGCGCCCGCATCCTGGATCGCCTTCAGTGTGATCCGCATCAGCTCCACGGATTCCGGATGCCGCCCCGGTTCGTCTACCGGGTAGTAAAGGAATTCCGGCCAATCATGCTTTTCCCGCTCACTCTCGATGAACCGCGTCATGGCGGTGAGCTCTCTTGCATATTCTGGCGGCGGAACCTTCGCGTCCTTTGTGTGAGACCCCCAACTCTCGCCCGTATACTTGCGGTAGATGCCGCTGGCGTTGATGTGCATTGCATAGGGGCCGCGGAAGCCGTACTTCTCGCACAGGTCCAGCGTCCTCTGCAACTCGGTCCAGTCCGCCTCGAACTTGCCATCCTCGTTCGCCGGACGGCACCAGGCGTTGAGCACGACATTGCGCATTCCGTGCTCGACGAAATCTTGGTGCTCCGACTCCGCGCGCCGCAGCCAGTGCTTCTTTGAGTGCTCGTCGGCGCTTCGACTCCAGTTGGTCACCGGGTGGCGGTAGTACATCCCCCAGATCTTGTTTGGGTCCTCCTGCAGCTCGATCGGCAGCACGCGCAGACGAACCGGCACTTGGCCTTCTGCGCCACGGTCATCACGTACCGTCACCGTGCCCTTGTAGATGCCCGGTTCGGCGTCGTCTGGCACGCGTAGTGTCAGCCAAAAGCGGTGCGTCATTTCTGCTTCCAAACCCACCGGCGCCGCGGGGTCGTAGATCTCGCGCTGGGAGAACATCCACATCGGCTCCAAAACATCGGGGACGATCCGGTAGAGCCCCATCCCCACGTAGTTTGGCTTGGCGCGCATGTAGCGGACATGGCGGATGTCAATGTCATCCGCTGCCACCGGGCCCACGTCTGTACATCGGACCTCCAGGTTGCCCACGTCTCGCAGCAGATGTACGCAGAACGTGAGCGGCTCATACTCTCCGACTGAGGCAAAAACGCGCGCCTCGCGGTTGATCTCCTCGGCCCGCGGGCGCGTATTGTGCCAAACGACCTTCGGCCACGGCCGGTTGAAGAGCACCCAACCCCGCTCGCGGTCTTCTTGCGACAGCTCTGGCATCGGCTCCGGTTCCGGCGGCGGATCGAGCGTCCACTTCTCCTGGACGTGTGGCGGCAGGAAGAACGTCCACTGCTCGAGCGGATGGATGATCTCCCGTTCGACACGTTGCCACTCGTCCTCCGATGCGATGAGCAGGCAACTGACAACCCATTTACTCCGCGGCGTCAGATCAATCTGCAGCCTGCCGCCGGTAACCGCCACTTTCAGACGTACGGGGCGATGCTGCTGGCCTCCCTCCATCTGCACGCGGCCCGTCATGACGTCATCGGCCGGGGCGGCACTTGCGGCATATCGCGCCGCCACCGTAAAGTCCCAGTAGAAGTAGCGGTAGGCGTCGCTGGTTCCGGACAGCAGGTAGACGCGGTAATCGCCGTTAGGCACATCCACCAGAAACGCGTCTTCTGTCTCGCCGATGATGCAATCTTCGGTGACGGCGTTCGTCCACATCACCGGCGGGGCCGGGCTGCCCCGCCGATCACCCATCTCTTCGTACGCCCGCGCCTGCTCGGTCAAGCCCTCCGAACGCTTCCAGCCGTAGCCCTTCGAGCCGGTGTACGCATCGTCCGAGGTCACACGTGTCGCGCCTGTGTAGACTTTCGAATTCGCAGTGCCCATGTCGAAGAAGCGCACTTCCCCGAACGCTCCGGATGCGACGAGCTGCACAACGATGAATAGCGATAGCGGGGTGAACTTAGTCACGGTGTCTCCTCCCAGGGCGATGAGATGACGCGGATCGTTTCGGCGACGGTGCGCTGGCTGCCCGTAATCTGCGCCTGCAACTCGTAGTCGCCGGTGTCCAGGTTCCCGACGACCTTCAGTGGAACTGCCTGGATGCCGGAACGCAATATCGCCGAGCTTTGACGGACCGTCTCGCTGTCGCGCACCAGGCGCATGAGCAACTCCGCGGTCTTCCCCTCCTCCAAACCGGTCATCCCGACTTCGATTCTGATGACGTCGGTGTCGGCGTATTGGACCCGACCCAGTGGCCGCATGCTGATTACGGTCGGCTCGGCATAGCGCAGCAGCGCGAGGTCGTCGATCCAGAAGTCCAACACATCGCCGTGATTGTAGTTCGATTCGGAGATGAAGAACTGGATCGCCCTGCAATCGGTGGGACTTGGCATGTCCGAAGTGGGAACGCGCACGCGCGTCCATTTGCCCTTTTGCACCTCGTGCACGGTCCTGTGGTAGCTGTTGGGCTTGTCCGGCGACCGGACGATGAAGCCCAATGGCGTGCCAGGCAGACTGTTGCGCGACGTATCCGCATAAAGCCAGAATTCGACGAAGTCCCACTTCCGCCAGTCGCGTGTATCCTCCGGCATGGACTGGTAGGTCCGTGGCCAGCCGATCGGATAATCCGGTTGGCCGGTTTTGTGATTCACGTCGATATGAAAGCGCATCGCGCGGCCATCCATCGCGCGTGTGTCATCCGGCCCCATCGTGGCTTCCGCCGTGTGCCATTTGGAATCGCTGTCGCCGTCTGAAAGAACCAGTTTTTCCATGCGAGGCTCATCGGCGCGCGTAACGACCACACCAAGGAAAAACGCAATCAGCCAGCAAGAAAATCTGAGAGGCATTCCATGATCCTCCATAAATCTTGGGCGAGCGACAGAAGAGAGTTTATCATAGTAACCCGAAGCGTTAGCGAGGAATTCCACGGTTTGGGCTTCGTCCTCGCACGCGCATCGGGTTACTTTGCACCTGCCGCTCGCCTTGAACACCACCATCGCAACCAAGATTCCACCAAGACAGACGCAGCGGGTCAACTCCCCGGCATCCTGTTTGCCGCCAATCATGGCTTCGGCTGTGTCAACTTCGCTCCCTTCTCCTTCTCCCGCTCTGCCTGAAGCAATGCAGACAGCTCCGTCAACTCATCGGGGCATTTGTTAGCGAGGTCGTTCTCCTCGTTCGGATCACTTGCCAGATCGAATAGCTGTCGGTTGGCTCCCGACGCCACCAGTTTCCAGTCCCCCAGACGCAGCGCGGCTGAACTACCACGTTTGAAATAGAGGGTCCGCGGTTGCGGATCGGTCTGCTCGCCGGTTAGCAATGGCCAGATATCGCGGCCGTCAAACTTGAAGCCCTCGGCGTTCGTCTCGCAACCGGTCAAACGCAGCAATGTCGGCATCCAGTCGACAATGTGGACCGGATGCCGCATGGTCACACCGCAGGGCAACTTTTCGGGCCAGCATACAAATGCCGGCACGCGGATACCTCCTTCGTAGACGGTTCCCTTGCGCCCGCGTAGCGGTTCGTTGATGCCCAGCACCGGGCAAGGCTCGTATTGGCCCGGATACTTGCCGGAGGGCTTCCAGGGACCGGAACCGCCGTTATCGGAAGTGAATACGATCAGCGTATTCTCTCTCTGCCCGGTCCTGTCCAGCGCCACGATCATTTCGCCGATGGTTTGATCCATGTGCGTGGCACAGGCGGCAAAGCGTCGGCGGCTTTCGTTCTCGATCCGGTCCGCGTAGGGCTCGATCCATTCGCCCGGCTCCTGGATGGGCACGTGGACCGCGGTAAACGCGACCTGGATGTACCATGGTTTCCGCCGCTCCGGCGCGGCCTCGATCCAGCGGATGGCTTCGCGGACGATAAGGTCTGTGGCGTGCCCCTCTTCTTCGACGTACTGATGATTCCGCTGCCAGGTTTTCTGGAATGGGCCGCGCTTGTAAAGGTGCGAATACTGATCGACTCCGCCCGCGAACGACCCGTAGCTGCGCGTGAAGCCGAAATGTTGCGGTCCCCATTCAGGTGTCGAGCCGAGATGCCATTTGCCGGTCAGTCCAGTGTCGTAACCCAACGACTGCAGCGCCGCCGCCAATGTGGTCATTCCGAAGGGAAACACGCGCGAGTTCGTCGCGCCATCGAGGCCAAAACGAGTCGAATACCGTCCGCTGAGCAGACACGCGCGCGTCGAGGAACACATGGGCGTGACGTAGTGCTGGTCGAGAATCACTCCGCCCCGCGCAAGCCGATCGAGGTGCGGCGTGTCGATATCCGAACCATGCCACGCCACATCCGCCCAACCGAGATCGTCGGCGATCAGGAACAAGATGTTCGGTCGCACGGCCTCTGCGCGAGCCTGAGATGCGAACAGGGCCAAAAGCGCGAAGAAGATCTGCAATCTCATGATGGTCATGCCTCCCTGGTCTTGGATCATTTCTCGTAATTGACTTTGTCTTCGCCAGCGAGCCGAATCAGGTCCGGCAGGTCGTACACCTCCAACGCGCCGTGGATTGTGGTGTCGAGGTGTCCAGCGGGATTCGTCTGCGGCACTACGGAGGCCCAATCGCGAGGCGTATCGCGTAACGTAACCGAAGCGAAAAGCTTCGGTCGCAACGCCGCGGCGTGCAAGGCCACGATTCCGGCCTGCCCGACGCCGACGAGATGCACCGGACGGGGTTGGTTCTTTTGGCTTTGATAGACGCTGGCGAAATGCGTCCCGGCAAAGGCGTCCTCCACGCGCATTCCGGTCAGCGACTTGCCTAGCAGATATGCTAGGAAGTAGGTCTTCCAATCGCCCAGTTGCTCATTGCGCCTGCCGCCTCCGGTTTCACCCTGTCCTCGCAGATCCATCGACACCACAAGGGTTCCATCCTTGACGAGATTTTCGATCGCGCCGCCGGTGGCGGCATCAGCCGCTTTGCCGTCGTCGTGCAGATACAGACAGGCGGAACCGTTAGGTTTCTCAGGATGGAAAGTCAATGCGGGCAACGGCTCGCCGGGACCGGTTCGCAGGATGAGCTTCTCGATGTGGTAACCATCACGTTCGACTCGCCCCACCTTGTTCCACGTCGGCGCCGCCAATTGGTCGTCAGGCCGCACTCCAGCCATCTCACGAATCTTCGTCGCCATCGCGTCTTTCGGCGTCGCTTCCCACAGCTTTTTCCTCTGCGCCGCAAGCTCCGCTTCATGCTTGGCGTTCAAATCGAACACAGAGCGTTCGCCGGGGAGCCGTAGGACTTGTGCCGACTCGGTGCAAAGCAACTCCTTCCCTGGTCGGACAGCCAGAACGGCGGCTGGCACCGGCTCGTCGCGATCCAGCAGCCATCGCTTCATCCAATGCGCGATTGTGGCGAGATTCTGCGGTTGCACACCGTGTTTCCCGTCGATTTCCACCAGATCGACACGTTCCGGAAAGCCCAACCGCCCATAGATCCGCTTTGCCTGACGGTAGTTGTCCCAGGAGCCCTGAATATCGAAAAAGTCGCTTGTCGTGGCGCTGATCAAGGTCGGCTTCGGTGCCCGCAGCAGGATGTAGTCAGTCTGATCGAGTCCGTAAGCCACTTGGCCGAAGATGTTCTGTTCAGCATCCTGTGGGCCAATCGTTTCGATCAACCGCCGGAAGGTCGTCAGGTAACAAGCCGGCGCGGCGCACGACACCCGTTCGTCGAGCGCCATGACGTAGCTGGTCAGGGTGCCACCGCCAGAGCATCCCGTCATGCCGATCCTCGCAGGATCAATTTCGGGGCGGCTGACAAGGTAGTCGATCGACCGCATCGCGTCCCAGATGCGATAGCGGGCCGTGTTGCGTCCGACAAGGATGGAGCCCACGCCAATCAGGAAATGCTCGGTGGTCGTCCCGGAAAACCGCGGCTGGCCTTTGTCGTCCACAATCTGCGACCGCTCGCCCTGCCCGATCGGGTCAAAGCACAGCGCCGCCATGCCGTGTCGAGCCATCACAATGCCGAAACGCTGATTGTAATCCGCGGTTTTGGCCGTGCGGCTGTGCCCGCTGGAAACGACCACGCCGGGAAATGGTCCATTTCCGTCCGGCAAATACAGATTCGCCGTGATGTGATGGCGCGGCTGGCTGTCAAAGATCACCTTTTCGATGCGGTAACCGTCGGCTTCAATCGTCCCCACCGTTTTTGCGTTCAGCGGCGTTCGTTCCGGGAAGCCACCCAGTTGCTTGACAAAGAATTCCCGCAGCCGTTGTTGATACGCGAGGATGTCTACTGGGGCCTTCAGTGCTTCGCAAGCTTCCTTGCGCCTGTCCAGTGCGGCGTAGGCCTCCTGCTGCAAATGGGCATACAACCTGCACGCCGCTTGCTCGTCCTCTTTTAGACACGTCAGGTCTTCTGCGGAGGCAAGTCCGCAAAGAACGGAAAAGAAAGTCAGAAAGGTCAGAGTGTTCTTGTTCATCATAACACGCTCCTCTCAGTCAACTTGTGAGTCTGGTTGCCTTCAGAATACGGGTTTCCAACCGTCTTCGTATTTGCGTTCCCAAAGCTGCATCGCTTGCGGATCGTTGACAATCTGCTTGCCGTCGTAGTCGATCGTGTGGCCGGTACGGTAAGCGATGTTCGCCAAATGACAAAACATGACGCTCTTCACACCTTCGGCGATCTCGGCGTTGGGAGTGGCATTGCCGCGGATGGACTCCGCAAAGTTCGTCAAGTGATCCACGTCGCCGCCACGCCCGCTGCCTTTGTCGATCTCTTTGCCGTCTGGATCGAAGATACGATAGCTTCCACCTCGAATCGCCAGCGTGCCCTCCTCGCCGTAGAACGCAATTTCATTGTCCGGCGACCACGGCGCGCGTTTGCCCCAACTGCGGCCTTCCCAGGTCATCGTTCGGTCTCCGCAGTCATAGCTGACCACATTGGTGTCGGGTGTTTCCTGGTCGTCGTCGTAACGGTAACGCCTGCCGTTAGAGGTCACTCGTCGGGGCGCATCCACGTTCAGTCCCCAACGGACAACGTCGATGGTATGCACGCCGTTGTTACCAACTTCGCTGGTGCCCCAGTTCCAGAACCAGTGCCAATTGTAATGTACGTAGTTGTCCCGAAACGGCACCCGCGGTGCGGGCCCCTGCCATTGGTTCCAGTCGAGCCAATCCGGGACCGCCGCCCGTTTGCCCCTGCCGATGCTGGGCCGATCGTTGAAGTACCAGCATCGACCGGCAATCACGCGTCCGATCACGCCATCGTGCAGTTTCCCAATCGCCTCGCGAGTGGCTGGCCAACTGCGACGTTGCGTTCCATGCTGCACGACTCGATTGTATTTCCGCGCCGCCTCGACAAGCCACATTGCTTCCTGAGCATTATGACTGCACGGTTTTTCGACATATACATGTTTGCCGGCAGCACAGGCGGCGATGGCGGCCGGAGCGTGCCAATGGTCCGGCGTCGCGATCACCAAGGCATCGACTGACTTGTCATCGAGTATGCGGCGAAAGTCCGTCACGCCTTGGGGCTTGTGATCCTGATTCTCCATAACCGAGTCAATGGCCTTCCCGATATTTCGTTCATCGACATCGCAGACGTAAGCGATCTCGACACCGGGCAATGCGGCCAGTTGTTTGGCCAGAGTCGTGCCTCGGCCGTCACCGCCGATGCGGTTTCGCGAAGTGCCCATCGCCCCAACACGCACCCGATTGCTGGGCGCATCGGCACCGCACAGCCTGCCGGTCAGAGCAAGAGGCATCGCCCCTGCCAGCAAGGCCGACCGACGGAAGAAGTCACGACGAGACGTCAGGGAAGAGGTGGTTGCTGTCATAAATGCCTCGCTGGATCATGGTAGACTTGTTGGATTGTCTCCTCGAGGTCTTCACGTTCTCGGCGCGATGCATCGGAACCCGAAGCGTCAGCGAGGGCCGCACCGGATTCCCTCGCTGACGCTTCGGGTTTTGATTACGCCAACTTCCCTATGAGTGGACAATTGCCGCCGCACACGCGTCATAACGTAATGAACGACCACACTGACGTAGTCCTCCCGGCTAGAAGATTCCCTCGTCCAACCCCATTAGCTTAGCACTATGACTCCCACCATGCACGGTCGTCACTTCCTGTCGCGCGCCGGCGGACCGCGTGAGAATATACTGGGCATTTGTCGAGGGTGCCCTCCGCAACCCGGCGATCACGAGCATCCATCGGTTTGAGTTCCGTGACGCCCCACGTCGGGTCGCGGCGTCGGCGAAAGCTCGGTCGGGGAGGACTTTGATGGCGAAGCCGTGGTGCTTGGCATCCCCGGCCGAGACGTCCTTGAGGTAGGACGGCAGGGCCGCCAGCCAAATGCGAACTGACGCTCGGTTGGCGATGGCCCGCATCCGTTGGTCGCTAAGCGTCGTTCCAGAAATGAGTGGCCGATTCGGTCGTAGCGGAAGTCGCGAAGACTTCCGGAATTGCAGCGACGCCGAAACTCTTCGTGAGTTTCGCTACGACAGTAATTGATCGAACGATGCCAACCTCGCGAAAAACTCAACGATCTTGGGCATTAGTAGTACAGACCGAGGCCAGCGAGGCAGGCACTAGACAGCCTCATCCTGCGAGATTATGGAAATGGAACCAGCCTCAATCTGAAGAGCTGGAAAGATTGACCTGCGGACCTTGTGAGGCAGGGGGCAAGTCCTGACAATTGACATCCTGCCAGTTGTCGACGGTCGACGCCGGAACCTCCGTTCACCCGGAGCCCGGAACGGTGATCGACGACGGGAACCGCGGGCCGTTGAAAAGAACGGGCGCCCTGCCCGACCACTGCCCGAAGAGGGACTGAAATAA
>CAZURK010000237.1:0-24477 GCA_964623055.1 uncultured Pirellulaceae bacterium | reverse complement strand
CAATTCGCCCCGATACTTGGCGAACGAGTGCGTCGTCAGACGAAACGTCATCATCAAACGAGGTCAAAGCACAAAAGAAACCTCGACTGGCGGCCGTCGAGGCTTTGCCGGGCTGC
Source organism: uncultured Pirellulaceae bacterium (assembly GCA_964623055.1). Classification (GTDB taxonomy): domain Bacteria; phylum Planctomycetota; class Planctomycetia; order Pirellulales; family Pirellulaceae; genus JADHUC01. The sequence goes on along the minus strand of CAZURK010000237.1, from coordinate 24,361 downwards.
CTGGTAATCAAGCAAAGCCAGCATGCGCATGAGGAGGTCATGGACCTACTCACTCAATTGGAGCGGCTCAACACGAGCATGGAGATGCTGAAGGAGTTCCCTAGCGATTGATGGCGATCCTTCGGCTGCACGGCAGTCAACCGCACGCTTAGGACGAATCCCATCACGTCGGCGCCGAACTCATCGACTCCGGGGCAGAACGTTTCGCCTTTGTCACGGGACATTCGGGAGAGAGTGCACGACAATTGCGTTTGATCGGCACTGATGGCAGGCCGGCGATATCGGTACACTATCCATTGGCACCAAATGGTCTTTGTGCATGGGCCTACCGAGGTTGAGATGTCACGCCCTGGGATGCCGGTGACATCAACGAGAAAGGCAGTTTGCCGGGATAAGAGTGACAGGTTATACATCAGAGGTTATAAATGGAGACGTTGGCGGGCCGAGTTCCTGTCTTCATATATAACCCGCGTCTTCCACCAAACCACGCCATCTCAAGCTGAACGCCATTCAATGCGGACACCGTTTGGCGCCAATAGGCCCCCCGATGCTGACTGAACGCGATGGCCTGTTCGCAGAATCATCGGACGACGTGTTGGGTTCCGAGCAAGGACGCCCGGAGTCGAGTTATCCGTGTGTCTCGATCCGTGTGCGTTTTGCCGACTTTGCATTCGCACACGGATGAAGACATACGGATGGGGTGCCACTGTTTGTGGGACGTGACAGCAAAGGTCTCATCCAAGGAAGAGCAGCGCTATGGATAGACATCTCTTACAAAGACGTGACTTTCTCCAGGGTACGGCGGCAGCGGGAGCAACATGGGCTGCTGCGTCCGTCGCTGGTGGTGACGAGTCCCCGACTTCGAAGCCGTTCTCTGCCCCGGGCGCGGGCGAAGCTATTCGGAACCAAGCCGATGTCTTGGTCATTGGCGGAGGGACGGCCGGCACGGTCGCTGCGATCCAGGCGGCTCGGGCCGGGGCGCGTACGGTTCTTGTCGAGCAAGGCAGTCAACTAGGCGGCACGATGACCGTGGGAGGCGTGGCCTTTCCGGGACTGTTCCACGCCTGGGGCAAACAGATCATTTCCGGCATCGGCTGGGAACTGGTATGTCAGACAGTTGAAATGGACGGCGGTACATTGCCTGATTTCGCGACACCGCCGCCGCCGCGACAGCATTGGCATCATCAGGTGCTGATCAATCCATACGTGTATGCGGTGCTGGCCGAAGAGGCGTGTGTGGAAGCCGGCGTGACGATCTGTTACTACGAGTTTCCTCTGTCAGTTCAAGCGACGAAGGACGGTTGGTGCGTCGACACCGCCGGCCCCGGCACTCGGCGGCGCATTGTTTGCGGGCAACTTATTGACTGTACCGGCGGTGCAGACGTGGCGGGCATGCTGGGGCTACCTCGGTTGCGCGAGAAGGATACCCAACCCGGTTCGATGCTGTACAAGTTCGGTGACGAGTTTCAGGCGGGCCGCGAGCGATTGAGCGCTGTGTATGTCCATGGCGCAGACTCGTCGAATTCCGTGACCAGAACCCACGCCAACTTGACGGGACGCAGCGAGATCCTCCGTCGTCTACGTGCGCGTCGGGCCGCTGGCGAGAAGCACTCGCGCCTGGTGCAAATCCAACCTGAAGCCGCTTTTCGGGAGAGTTATCGCATCCGAGGCGAAGTGGTCATCACCCATGACGACTACGTGACCGGCCGGGTTTTCGAAGATGCGATCTGCCATGCTTTCTACCCCGTCGATTTGCACACTCGCAGCGGCGTCCGTCCCAAACCGCTCGACGAGGGCATAGTGCCGACCGTGCCTCTGCGGGCACTGGTACCCAAGGGCAGCCGGAGGATCGTGGTGGCGGGCCGCAGCATCAGCAGCGACCGTCTGGCGAATTCCGGTCTTCGCGTGCAGGCCACATGCATGGCAACCGGTCAAGCGGCCGGTGCCGCGGCTGCGTTGGCTGCCCTGCGCGAATCGACACCGCTTGATGTCCCGCTTGATGCGATTCGCGAACTACTCCGGAAAAACGCCGCCATCGTTCCTCCGATGAGCTGATCACTGGCCGTTTTCTCTCTCCGTATCGCCTTCCCACAGCCATAACTCGCTGACTACCACGTTGGGCGTGCCTTCATTGCGGAAACTGATGCGCAACGAGCCGTCTCCGTACAGTTCCACTGGGGCCGTCACCGTCTGCTCGCCGGGCTCCTGCTTGTTAGCGCCCGATGGCAATTTTGTCTTTTCCAACACCTTGGTTTCATGCTCGCCCTTGCCCGTGGCCAGCGAAACGGACTGGGCGCGGGTGTTGTGATCGTAGTCCCACCAAGTGAATCCGATCTGATACGACTTCTTCGGATCCAGCCCCGTGGCTTCGAAGATGACCAACTGGCCGTCGAAAAAGATGCTGCCGAAACGGGCGTCAGCCGCACGCAGCGAATCCCCCCAGATGTACGGCGTGCCGGCGACCATTCGCAACAGCGGTCCGTCCTTATCGCCGTCGACAGCATCCGGCCCACAGTCGAGATAACAGGCAAGTCGGTAGCCTTTTGACGCACGTTTGGCAAGTGCGGTTTTGTGAGCATCGCTTCGCTTCTTGTCGGATCGGAGGGCTTGCTGGATATCTGAGGGTGACGGAACCCGCATGGCTTCCTCGTCCAACGTTGCAGCCTGATCGATTAGCGTTTGGTCCTTGGTCGTGTCCATCAGCTTCCGCATTGCTGCGCGCACCGCCGCCGGGTCGGCCAGCATCGCCGCACGGGCGATCTTCAGCGTGGCCACCGCGGCTTCGGCATGCACATCCGCGTCGTCCAGGAATTTCGTTGCGACGTGCAGTGCGCCGGGATCAGCCACTTCGGACAGCGCTGCCAGCAACATCTGCTTGGACTGCACGGCATTGGCGATGGGGAGCACTGCATCGAGCATCTTCAGCCGAGCCGACGCCTCCTTCACCTCGCGAACCAGCCGCATGTATCCGCGCAACGCCAATACGCGGTGAATCGGATTGTCGGAACCTTCAGCGATCTTCAAGAGGTTGCCCGAGGCCGAAGCGTCAGGCCAACCCGCCATTGCACGGACCGCGGCGTCCCGAACGGCCGGATCAGCATCACCGATTTGCATACGAACAGCGTCGAGTGCCTCAGCCCCTCCGAACCCACCCAGTACGCGCAGAAGCGGAACCTTCGCCTGTGCCGTAGCCTTCCCCAAGGCGGCAATCACCGGACCGAGCCGCTCGGCAGATCTGTCCAATCGACTGCCGGTCGCCACAACGGCCCGTTCGGCAGCCGCGGCCTCGTTTGCAGTGGGCGCGGCCACGAGAAGCTCGACCAGCTTGGCGTAGCTGTCCGCCGGGGCCACAGCCGCCAGAGCGTCGAACGCCGCCACTCGAATTTGCACATCGTCGTCGGTCGCCGATTTGACCAAAACTGTTGTGGCCTCACTGGTACCGCGAGCGGCCAAAGCGCGAAAGGCCTCCATCCGAACGGCTGTGTCGCCCTCGGCGGCCATCGCGATGAGTTTCGCGTCCACGTCCGTACCGACAAGTCTCGTAAGGCTAGTGCGGGCCGCGTATTGAATCGCACCGCCTGATGCGGCAGCGACCTTAGCCAGAGGCTCGACTGTGGATGCGTCGCCGAGATTGCGCATCGCGTCGATGGCGGCGACGCGTACAGCTTCGCCTTCGTGACTCATGCGTTTCGCAACGGCCGAGGCCGCCGACCGATCCGCGCGCTCGGCCAACACACCAAGCACAAGCACTTGACCGGCAGCATCGAGCTTGTCCAACCGTTCGACTAGCGCCGCTGTCACATTCGCACCGGACAATTGGCTGGCGAGCCGGACGGCAGTGCTTCGCAGGAGCGGATCATCCGCGTCAAGCGATTCCATCACGAGTGGCGTAGCCTCGCCGGCGGCAACGTTGGCCAAACCAACCAATCCTGCCACTCGTCGAGCCGCTGGTCCATCCGATGCCCAAACCTGTTGATAAATGGCCGCAGCGCCGGCCGAGTCATTTGCGGCGGCCAGCCGCTCGGCGCACTGAAGTCGCGCGTTGTGTTGGGCCGACCGTGCAGCATCGGGCACTTTGCTTTTCGTCAGGGCCGCGGCGGCTTCGGCCGTGCCGATCTTGCCAAGAGCCTCGGCAGCGGCCGCAATGATCTTCGGATCGGGATTGCTCAGAAGGCCAGTCAACGTGCCTGCGGACTCTGCGTCGCGACGGACGCCCAAAGAGTTGATCGCGCCGATGAGCGAAGTGCCCTTCAGGCGTTCCACAGCCGCGCGTAACGCCGCCAACGACACTTCGCCGGGGATCGCGTCCAGCGTGTAGCGAGCAATCTCCGCGGTCTCCGGATCACCAAGCATTTCTTCCAGGATAGGCACTTGAGCTTCGGCCCCAACGACGACGAGCTGTTTGCAGATGAAGATCTTGGCTGCTTTCGATGTCTCGTTACGGCCCAAAATCGCGGCCAATCGTCTGGCCACCTCATTCTTGCGTGCCGAGTCCGTGGCGAATCGGCCGACGTGCAACTGCAAGACATGAAGTGCCTTGTCGTCTTGGCCACAGTCGTACCTGGCAAGTTTCTCGAACGCTTGATCAACCGACATCGACGTTTCTGGTTCGGCTGCGCCGGCAAATCGCGACAGAACTACGAAAAGAACCGCAGTGCGTGTTAGATGTTTCATGGGAATAGCTCCAGCGGATTGTCGCGTTGTTGTCTGGTCCGGTCCGCTCATAACGTCCACGGGCTGCGCATTGGTCGCCGCAACATGCTGTTGGCAATGTCGTCGTCGGCGAACTGCTCCGTACTCCAGTCCCACGTGAGCTTCCGTTCCAAGCGAGTGGTGATGTCGGAGACGATCGTCATCACGGTCGCCGCAAAGCCGGCGTCAACATTCGACACGGGGTCGCGACGCGTGCGGATGCATTCCAGGAAGTTGCCGTGGTGGCTGCGCGATTCGTACAGGCGGACGTCGTTGGGTTTGAGCACGGATTTCAACAGCGAAGCCGGTTCGGCCTGGATCCCGCCTCGTACTACGTGTACCCAGCCGCAATCGCCTTCGAAACGTACGCCGTGGGGTTGTGTGCGGTCGTCGCTGAAGATCATCCGTGTGCCGTCTTCCGCCAGGACATTGACTTCCCAGGTGATCGACGTGTCGGCCAAGCCCTCGGTGGGAAATACCGCCGTGCCTTCGAGTTGGATCGGGCCGCGGGCGAACATTGGCGCGCCCCACAGGGCACTGTCGACGTGGTGCACGCCCCACGAGCCGATCCAGCCAATGCAGTAGTCGTAGATGAAGTACCAGTTGTAGCTGCACTTGATATTGTTGTACGGCGTGAATGGCGCCGGCCCGAGCCACATCTCGTAGTCCAACTCGGGCGGCGGCGCCGCCGGTTTTGCCACCGCCAGCGATCGTCCGCCGGGAACGGCCACTTTGACCGTGTGGAGCTTCCCCAGGTAGCCGTTCGAGGCTAACTCGGCAGCAAAGCGGAAATTGCGGTCCGAACGCTGTTGCGTGCCGAGTTGAAACACGCGGGCGTGCCGTCGCACCGTGTCACGGACGGCTTGGCTTTCGTAGACGGTCAGCGTCATCGCCTTTTCACAGTAGACGTCTTTGCCATGTCGCATCGCCCATACCGAGTGCAAGGCGTGCCAGAATTCGGGCGAGGCGATCGTTACCGCGTCGATGTCATCGCGCGTAACCAGATCGCGGAAGTCGCTGTACGCGTCGCAGCCTTTGTAGGTGCCCGTGCCGATATCCTCGGCATAGCGAGCGTTCGCCCGTTGCTGGGCTCTCTCGCGTTTCGATTGAAACGGATCACACATGGCCATAACCTGCGTGGCCGAATCGCCTATGAACGCGCCAGCAAGGCCACTGCCCCGACCTCCCAGACCGATGTGGCCCGTTCGGATGCGGTCGTTGGCCGGCGCGCGACCGTTCATGCCAACAACCGACCCGGGGACGAAATACGGCGTCGCCAGAATCCCGGCAGCGCCGGCGAGAAACCGACGTCGCGACCTTCGTGAGCCTCCCGCACATCTCCGTGTTCCGTCACGTGGAATCTCGTCGCTCATCTCGGGCCTCCTTTTCTTTCCTTTCGTGTTGTCTCTCTGCTGCGCCCCGGATACTCGCGGTGGATCATCAGCGACATCGTCGCCGGTTTGGAATATCCGCATAGTTCGTTTAACGGCAAGCCGAAGGCGTCAGCGAATCCGGCACGCAGTCGCCTTCGGCTTACCGTCAAACGAGGACACTATGAACCGGCGGCACCATACTCGACGTACCATTCAACACCGTATCTGCGCATTTCGGTTCAAGCCGGGACCACGAGCTTGATGAAGCACTACGACTCGTCGGGCTTCGCGTCCAGGCCGAAGTACTTCAGTTTGCTGCGAAGCGTATTGCGATTGATACCCAGTCTCTTGGCGGCCTTGATCTGGGTGTTATTGCAGTCGACCATTACCTGGGCAATCAGCTCTCGTTCAACGCGATCGACGACTACCTGGTACAGGTTCTCGGCATCTGAACCGGCATCTGACAGCCCCTGCTGAACGAGTTCTTCAACGATCGTATTCAGATCGACGCCGCGTATTTGCCCCCGCCGCGGGCGTTCCTTTCCCGTGAGCACGCCCGGCAGCAGGTCGATGGTCAATTCGTCTCCGTCGGCCATAACGACCGCGCGTTCGATGTAGTTCTGCAACTCGCGTACGTTGCCCGGCCAGTGATAGTCCTCCAGCGCCTCCATTGCCTCCGCTTGGATGTGGACGACGTAACGGTCGTTGGATTCGTTGTAGTGATACAGGAAATGCGTCGCCAGCGGCGAAATGTCCTCGCGGCGCATTCGCAAGGGCGGGATCTCGATCGGGACCACGTTCAACCGCCAGTAAAGGTCCTCGCGGAATTTCTCCGCGTCCACTTCTGACAGCAAGTCGCGATTGCTGGCGGCGATCACGCGTGTGTCTACACTGACCGTCTGAGTGTCGCCGACTCGCTCGAATTCCTGCTCCTGCAGCACTCGTAGAAGCTTCACTTGCAGGTGGAGTGTAGTGGAGTTGATTTCGTCCAGGAAGATCGTTCCCGTGTGGGCTGCTTCGAAGCGACCGATGCGGTTTCCGACCGCGCCCGTAAACGCCCCGCGCACGTGGCCAAACAATTCGCTTTCCAGCAGGTTCTCGGCCAGCGCCCCACAGTTCACTCGGACAAAGGGGCCCGTGCCCCGGTCACTCAGGCGGTGGATTGCCGTGGCGATCAGCTCTTTACCCGTGCCCGTTTCACCCAACAACAGCACCGATGCATTGCTGCGCGCGACCCGGCGCGTAATCCGATAGACGTCCTGCATCGCCTTGCTGTTGCCGATAATGGTGGGGATCGGCGGGCCGGTTTCGTCCAGGTGATTTGGGCCGTAGGCTGACATGCGTCGAAGTGAGGTCCAAGTGTTGGCAGCAGTTGGTGTTTTGGGCGTTCCGCTCGAGGCAATCCGTTGGTTCCGCGAGATGAATAATACGGCTCACGGAGCAAGCATCATTCGATAGATAACTGTCCAGTCTGAATGTAGCCGGAGTCGCAAGACTTCGGGATTCGCCGCTTCCGCCCGAAGTGTTGCCACTTCGGCTACGACAGTTGTTTCTCGAACGATCCTAAGCCGACTACGTCGGGCCACACAAATGCGAGGACGCTAGGCGTCGTTTGGCTGCGGCTGTTGCGAGTCTTGTTCTTCCTGTTGGCTCATTTTCTTGCTCGGCGCCTCAATTGCGTCGAGAATATCCGCCAATACTTGCTGCGTGCCCGCGTCAAGCGTTTCGCTTTGGTTGTAGCGGTCGTATTGCAGCAGGATCTCGTCGCGCTTTAACAGCAAGCCGCAACGCTCGACGGCCGACTCGAATCCTTCGGCCGCAGCCTGCCGCTCGGCCAGCGGTCGGGCGTGCTGGCTGGCCAGGGTCACTAGCGCGAGTTGCGCCTTAGCATTTCCCAGCAGCCCCATCAGGCGGGCTGCCTTGGCCGAGAGTTCCGGCACGAAAAACGCCGATTGGATCGCATCCTGCTGGCGATATACGTCGTAGAACACATAGTCCTCGCGATTCTCCGCCAAACGAGTGAGATAATTCAACGCGCTGGCGGCCTGTTTCATCCGTTGCTCGTGGCTGACCAGACCGCGCGAGGCCAGGTCCAGTAGTCGTGCAACCTGAAACGCCATCAGCTCCGGGTCGTGAGGTCGTGGGAAGGATTCCACCAAAGGATCACGCTCGGCGAATCGCTTTCCCCATTCCATTCTGTGTTCGCGTGCCATCAGACCGATTGCCAGCCGGTTCGTGCGAGGATCGCGACGGAACATTTGGACCGTCTCGTTGGCGTCGGGATAGTTGATGGAGTCGTGGACCAACGCGAATTCATAGTCTGGATTCTTGGCCGCCAGAAGAAATGCTTCGCGCCCCGACCGCGCCGGATCCGCCTCGAAGCCAATCTGATTCAAGGTGCCGATCAGACTTTGCGCCTTCTCCACACTAGGATGGACAATCAGGGCTCGGCGCGAACCCGCTGTACGGATGACGTAGCCGAACGTCTCCGGCAAGTAGCTGGAACCGGCGTAGGGCTGTTTGGGATCGAGCTTCATGATCGCGACCGCCGCCGTCATCCTCAATCGGCGGTCGCCGTGGCGCAACGCCATCGCGAGAGGTCGCGGTTTTCCATCGTCGGATTGGACAAGTTTTGCGTCGCGAAAATCGCCAAGCAATTCTGCCGCAGCGACCGCGGCTACAACGTATCCGTTCTCCGTGGCGTAGGCCAGAACGTCCTCGACGACTTCCGCGCCGGCGTCAAACGCCACGCCGTGAACCGTGCTTTCGCCCTTTGGTATCGGGCGATCCAAACCGGCTTCGGTCTTGGCGAAATCCAGATTCGTCAGCAGAAAGAAACGGCGAAAGTCGGTGTTTTCCGGCGCAATCTCATACAAATCCCGAGCCAGCCGCGCAGCCAGCATCCGCGACGCGTCGGTCGCAGCGTACCGGCGCGGTACGCTGGTCTTCTGTTTCTCGTCCCAACGCCATATTTCGACGCGGTATTCGTCGTCCAGTCGGCCTGGCAACTCGCCAGCGTAGTACTCTTTGGCTCGACGATACAGAAACCGCTCGACGTCGTAGCGTGTCGGGGCTTCGCCCACGATGGCCACTATCGCTCGGCCCGCTGCTTGGCGGACGGCAGGAGGACTATCGGCAAACAGGTAGGGACCTACCAGCGACTTGACGGCCCGACGCGATTCGAACTGCCCCAGTGTTTCCATGACCTGAATGCGAAGATCGTCGTTCGGGGTCTCCAACGCGCCGAGCATCGGGTCGACCATCGCTCTACCGAGCTGTACCACCGCCGCGCGGATTTGCGGATGTTCGTTCGAGCGATTGGGGTCTGCCAGCGCTTCCAGGAAAGCAGGGACGGCGCCTCTGCCAACACCGCTCAAATCCTCGATCGCCTGCTGTCGGACACCGAACGACGGTTCGCTAAGCTGCTTGATCAGCGTCCGGAGTCGCGCCGGATCCCGCGACACTTCGTATGCGGCTCGCAGAACTGCTTTGCCCAGCATTTCGCCCTCGGGCTTCAGGACTTCCTCTCGCGATATCCGGTAGAAGAATGCGGAACCCCGTTCGCGCTGCAAGCCCGCCAAGACGTTCTGATCCGGCTTCAAGTCAATCAGCTTCTTAATGTAGAACTTGGTCTCGCGTGGTCGGTCCATGTCCGCCAACGTTGCGATCGCGAACATCAATTCGTCCGGGGTTGTAGGGTCCGTCTCCCGGATCGTCAGAACAACCGGGTCCTTTTCGTCCTCGATAGGCGGCAGATCGCCTTGCTTCGGCTTGGCCACAGGCATCTTGGGCTTTGCGGCCGGTTTGCCTTGGCCGAAGGGACCCGGTGGTTGGCCAGCGCCCGGGCCCTGCGGTTTCGCTCCGCCGAACGGGTTGAACGGATTCTGAGCGGTCAATTGCCCTGCCGCAACCAGGAGAATCACCAGCCCCATAATCAATCGCATCGTGTTCTGCCTCGATCAGTCGGTTCTCAAGCCGGTCTCTCGTCGTTCCGTTGTGACCCAACTCGGTTGAGGTCCGGTTCTCAGTTGTGGCCCGGTCTCCCGACCGGGCCACCAGTCAAACGCCCTATCTACAGACTACTTGGGCCAAGTCTCTCTTTCCAATGCACAACCTGTTTTTCCACTTCCGACGGCGCGGTAGAACCGTGACTGACGAACGCCTGTACGGCCTTTTCCACACCTAGCACGTCATACACACCTTCGTCCAGACTCGCATCAGCCTGTTGAAACTCGTCCAGCGGCAAATCGGCCAGTCTCACGCCCCGTTCGATCGCCTTTCCCACCAAATGCCCCACCAGATGGTGTGCCGTTCGTTGGGGCATTCCCTGCCCGATCAGGTACTCCATCAAAGTAGTGGCGTCCAAATAGCCGCGATCCAGTCGCTCGGTGATCGCTTGCCGATTCAGCGTCGCGCCAGCGACCACAGGGGCGGCGATCGCCAAACACGCCTCGACCGTGTCGAACGAATCGAACAGGGCCGGTTTGTCCTCTTGCAGGTCCCGGTTGTAGGCCAGCGGCAGGCCTTTCACCAATACGAGCAACGTCTGCAAATTCCCTACAATCCGCGCAGCCCGACCGCGAGTCAGTTCCAACACATCGGGATTGATCTTCTGGGGCATGATCGACGAGCCCGTGCAGAACTCCTGAGGCAACCGGATGAAGTTGAATTCGACCGTCGACCACAGAATCCACTCCTCCGCCCACGTACTCAAGTGCTCGGCGATCAACGCCAGAACAAATGCCGACTCCAACGCAAAATCGCGATCGCTGGACGCGTCCAGGCTGTTGGCTGCCACCAAGTCGAACCCCAGTCGCCGAGCCACGTCGGCACGGTCGATGGGCAAACTGGTTCCTGCCGCGGCAGCCGTTCCCAAAGTGCACACATTGACCCTTCGTCGACAATCGGCCAGTCGCTGCCGATCCCGTTCGAGTTTCTCGCAGTAAGCGAGCCAATAATGCGGTGCCAGTACGGGTTGCGCCCGCTGCAGATGGGTGTAAGCCGGCAGGATCACGTCAGCTTCGGCGTCGCAGCGGCCAACGAACGCCTTCTGCAGATCCACCAACCGCGAGTCGACACGGTCGATGGCGTCTCGAATCCAGAGCCGAAAATCGGTCGATACCTGATCGTTTCGACTGCGGCCCGTGTGTAGTTTGCGTCCAATATCCCCAATGCGGTCTATTAGAGACCGCTCGATATGCATGTGTATATCTTCCAGCTCGACGCGAAACTCGAATCGACCCTCCTCGATTTCGCGCTTGATCTCCTCCAGTGCCGCGGTGATTTGTTGGCTTTCTTGGTTGGTTATCAGCCCCACGGACGCCAGCATTTGCGCATGGGCGATCGAGCCGGCTATGTCATGCGCGTACAGCCGGTGGTCGAAGCTGATGCTCTCGGAGAACTGCTCCAGGCGCTTATCGGATTCCTCCCGAAATACGCCTCCGCGACTTGGGCTGGACAATGGCTGCCTCTTACTGCTACGCCAATGGGACTGATCGAAGAAACGACAACCCCTTTATGCTAGGCACGTTACAGCGAGCTGTCAACGAACCGCCACATGGGCTGCACAAAAAGTAGGCAATCGGTCTCTCACACGATTGCGTTCCGATACGGATGATTCCCCAAAGTCCTTTTTCCGCACTAGCCGATACAAACTTCTGCCGTTGGACTTTCTACTCAACTTTACCAGATTCAACCAATTGGGTTATCATGTGGGCCGTGCTTGCCTGCGAGCAACGGTTTGCGTTTTTTCCAGAGGAGACTGATCGTGGCGCGTCTTGCGATTTACCTATTCTCGTTGGGGGTCTTTGTTTCGTGGATGTCGGCCACCCCGAGCCGCGCTGCACAGCCCAGTGACGTCCTGTTGCCCAATACGACCAAAGGCTACGTGTCCATCAAGGACGTGGACGTGTTGCGAACCGAATTCGAGAAAACCCAGTTGGGGAAACTGGTGAACGATCCGCTGATGAAGCCCTTTGTGGAGGACTTGCGTAAGCAGATCGAAAGCAAGATGGGGAAAACGGCCGTCCGGTTGAACATCGATTTGGACGACCTGAAAGGCGTCTACGGCGGGGAAGTGTGTTTGGCGGGAATTCAACCTGGTGGGGATGCAAAGAAGCACGCCACAGTCCTGTTGGTGGACGTCAGCAACCATTTGCCGCAGGCTAAAGCCCTGCTGGCCAACATCGACAAGCAACTTCAGCAACAGAAGGCCAAAAGGAGCGAGCAGAAGATCGACGGCGCCACATTGATCTCGTACGTACTGCCCAAGCAACGGGGCGCGAAGGAAGCTCAACGCGCGTTCTACTTCATTCACAAGGACCAGCTTGTTGCCACGGACAACGAGGCCACGGCGAAAGAAATGCTGCCCCGTCTTGCTGGCGGCGGCAAGGATGCGTTGAAGGACCTGCCGGCCTATAAGACGACCATGGCTAAATGCGAGAAAGCTTTCGGCGAATCGCCCGCCCACATCCGCTGGTTCGTTGAACCGTTCGGCTATGCCGAAACGATGCGGGCTGCGGCCGGCGGTCGAAAGGAACGCGGTACGGACCCGTTGAAGCTTCTGCGCAACCAGGGATTCGATGCTATCAAAGGAGTCGGCGGCTTTGTGTCCTTCTCCGTCAACGGACACGAGGCACAGCACGGGACGTTCATCTACGCTCCGCCGGTCAACAAGAAGGGAGACAAATACAAACTGGCAGCGAGAATGCTGGACTTTCCCGAAAGCAATCAGTTGGACCCGCAGCCTTGGGTACCCCACCAGGTGACGAACTACATCACGATGTACTGGGAGATGGAAAAGGCATTCGAGTCTGCGAAGACGCTGGTTGATGAAGCTGCCGGCGGCCCGGTTTTTGAAGATGTTCTGGACCAACTCAAGAATGACGATAACGGCCCCAGAGTTGACCTGCGAAAGGACCTGATCCAGCGACTGGGCAAGCGAGTCACGTTTTTCGCAGACTACCGTTTGCCGATCTCGCCGACCTGCGAGCGTTGGCTGATTGCTTTTGAGATCAAAGATGCGAAAGATGCCACTGTGGTCGCTCGCACGGTGGACAAGATCATGGAGGTGGATCCGGAAGCCCATGAACGGATTATGGTCATCCCCGAAAAGAAGCAAGGCGAAGAAAAGCAAGGCGAAAAGAAGCAAAGGGTATGGGAGATCAAGCGTAAACCGGAGCCGGAGGGCCTCGATGAATTGGAGATCGACGGGCCAGGTTTCGGAGAGTTTGAGGAAGAGGAAGAAGAGGACGAGGCGCCTCCGTTGTTGGACCACGCGGCATTCACGGTCATTCGCGGTCACCTGATAATCACCTCTCATTACGATTTCATGCAGGAAATCCTGGCCAAAGCCGGTGCCGTGCCGCCGCTCAGCAAGGCCAAAGAGTACACCGCGGTGGGTGCCGCTTTAAAGAAGATGGGTGCCGGCGTGAACGCTCTGGGGTTCTTCACTCGGTCGGACAAGGCATACCACGTGACCTACGAGTTGATTCGCGAGGGGAAAATGCCCGAGGCGAAATCCTTGTTCGGAAACCTGCTGAACGGGATGTTTGGCCCCGAAGAAGAAGGTGTGCTGCGCGAGCAACAGATCGACGGCGCCAAGATGCCCGAGTATGCGAAAATTCGCCACAATCTGGGGCCGGCTGGCGCGTTCATCGATGCCGAAGAGGACGGCTGGTTCATAACCGGATGCCTGCTGAAGAAGGAAGCCGCTGTGAACAAGGTCGGCGGCGAATAGTCCCGCCAGAACTTCTGCGACTCGTCAAATCTCCCGACACGCCAGCGGAACAGGTTCTCTGCCCGTGAACGGGGGATCTGTTTGCGCTGAGCGCAAGCAGAGGCTATACCGCTCCTGGTCAAGTCTGGCACATCGCAGACAAGCCCGAAGCGCAAGCGAGGGAGTGGGTTACGTCCCTCACTTGCGCCTCGGGCTTGTGTCGGCTCAGGCCGGGAGCAGTGTAGCATCCTGCTAGCACGTGTAACCGAGCGCAAATTCCGCGAACCGGACCGCGAATTCGCCTTGCTCCAGACGAGCACATTCTGTATTTCTACGCGACCCGCGAGAAGCCGGCCCGAGACTTATCGCTTGCCGGCGTCGTGGTGCTAATCGTGGTCGCCCTGGGGCCACGGGAATCCTGTCTTCCATAAGTCTTTTCCAGTTCTCTAGATTCGTATCCAGGGGTAGCACCTTGAATCGACCAAGCGCGATCACTGCACAACTGTTTCTGATCGGCCTTGTGCTCGTCGTAGCCGGCTGCGCTTCCCTGCAGCCTTCCCAGACGGCATACCGCCCGTCGTGGCAGGACTTGCTCGCGGAAGGCCGGGGTTCGGACGCTCAGAGACTGGCTAGTGCGACGTCCCCGCCGAACGAGGCTACCGTTATCCGTGGACAAGACGACACCTACGGACTTCCAAATGATCGCCTGGTGGCGGAAGTCCGCATTGTGGGTAACGAGACGGCCACCCCGCAGTTCGTCCAATCGCAGCTAAGGACAAAGAAGGATCGAGAGTTCGACCCGCAGATCGTTCAGGCTGACGTACGCCGGTTGGCTTCGACCGGCAAGTTTCACGACGTACGCCCGTACACAGAGAATACGCCGGCTGGTGTCGTTGTCACCTTCGAGGTCTTCGAACGCCCAACGATCCGCTACATCAAATTCGTCGGCAATCGCGGGATCCAAGACAAGCCGCTGGAGAAGCAGGACGGCCTGGACATTGACGATCCGCTGAACCGCTATGCCGTGGAAGAAGCGCGCCGAAAGGTCGAAGAATTCTACCGTTCCAAGGGCTATTCGAAGTGCCAGGTCTTCATAACGGAAGGCAACGATCCGCAACATCGTGGAGTCAAATTCGCGATCAACGAGGGGCACTTGGAGCGTATCCTGGCCGTTCGCTTCAGAGGCAACATGTTCGTCCAGGACGGGAGACTGAAAACCCAAATCAAGTCCAAGCCGGGCATATTATGGTACCTGTTTCGCGGTAAAGTCGACCGCAATCAGATCGAGGACGACGTCGAGCGGCTGACCGCCTACTATCGCAACTTTGGGTACTTCAACGCCCGCATTGGCCGCGAGTTGGAGTTCAGCGATTCCGGGAAATGGCTGACGATCACGTTCGTTATCGACGAAGGACCACGGTACCAAATTCGCAATGTATCCGTCGTGGGGAACAAAAAGTTCTCCTCCGAGGCATTGATCGACAGCATGGAGTTGGCATCGGGCGACTACTTCGACTTCGCCAAAATGAACCGAGACGTGAACACGTTGGTGGATGCCTACGGCGGGCACGGTCATATCTTCGTGGACGTCAATCCCGATCCCAGGTTCCTCGAGCAACCCGGCCAACTCGACTTGATCTACAACATCGAAGAAGGGGGCGTGTGGCGAGCTGGCAAGATTAACGTCCATATCGGCGGCGAATATCCACACACACGCCAGAGCGTCGTGTTGAATCGAGTATCGATACGTCCCGGCGACATCATCGACATGCGAGAGATCCGCGCCAGTGAACGGCGACTGAAGGCTTCGCAACTGTTCATGAACGACCCGACGAGAGGCAAAGCGCCTCGTGTCGAGATTCGTCCGCCGGAAATGCAGGATTTAGAGCGAACCGTTCGAGGGCAAAGCTCCGGTGGTTACCGCCACTAGAAACACATCAATCAACCAGACGTCCGAGGGTAGCACGTTGAATCGACCTAGCTCGATCACCGCACAACTGCTTCTGATCAGCCTTGTGATCGTCGTAGCAGGCTGCGCTCCCTTGCAGCCTACCCGAACGGCGTACCGTCCGCCGTGGCAGGGCTCACAAACTGGTGGTGCGTATTCGGACGGAGTGAAGCTGGCCAGTGCGACATCCCCATCGAACGAAGCTGCGGTGGTCCGAGGGCAAGACTACGGCTACGGAACGCCGATCGATCGGCAGGATCCCGGCTCCAGCAGCTACCTGCGGCATGGGATGTCGCCCATGTTGGCTCAAGGAAACTCGGCGCCCGCGCCCTCCAACGCAGCACCGGCCATGACCGATAGCTTGCCGCCTTTGACCGGACCGCCCGAGGGAACACAGGTCTTTCCCGGCCTCCCTGGGTTCATGTCGGAACCGATAGCCGAACCCTATATCGGTATCGAACCGACCATGTCCACGCCGGTCGACGTCTATGTGGAAGAGACGCACACGGGCCGGTTCATGTTCGGCGCCGGGATCAACTCGGACGCAGGCGTGACCGGCCAGATCGTGATTGACGAACGCAATTTCGACGTCACACGCGTGCCCACGAGTTGGCAGGACTTTGTCAACGGTACGGCCTTCCGCGGCGCCGGCCAAGGGTTCCGCGTAGAAGCCATGCCGGGCAACCTGGTGCAACGGTACTTAGTGAGTTTCACCGAACCGTACTTGCTGAGCACGCGGATCAGTTTGAACGCGAGCGGCTTCCTGTACGATCGCCGATTCTTCGACTGGGACGAACAACGCGTCGGTGGCCGGCTGGCGGTGGGGTACCGGCTAATGCCCGATCTGTCGGTCAGTGCGGCTGTACGCGCCGAGAACGTCGAAATCTCCGATCCGCGCGTGATAGGTGTGGCGGCGCTGGACGGGGTGATCGGCGACAACGATGTGTACAGCGGCCGATTCACATTGACACACGATACCCGCGACATCCCGTTCATGCCCACCGAGGGGCATCTGATCGAGTTGAGCTACGAGCAGGTCTTCGGC
This sequence comes from uncultured Pirellulaceae bacterium, assembly GCA_964623055.1. Classification (GTDB taxonomy): domain Bacteria; phylum Planctomycetota; class Planctomycetia; order Pirellulales; family Pirellulaceae; genus JADHUC01. Next base: position 7,586 of record CAZURK010000237.1, on the reverse strand, counting down.
GAATTTGACTATCCGCGAGGCGAATTGGACCTTCGCAGGTACTTCATTATTCGGGAACGACCGGACACCTCGGGTCGCCACACGCTGGGATACATTTTCCGTCTGGGCTTCAGCGGCGCGCGCACGCCCCTTTTCGAGAACTATTTCGCCGGCGGTTTCTCCACGCTTCGCGGCTTCGACTTCCGCGGCGCGTCGCCGGTCGACAGTGGCGTTCGCGTGGGCGGTACGTTCCGCTTCCTTGGATCTGTCGAGTACCTGTTCCCACTGACACATGACGACATGCTCAAAGGTGCCCTTTTCGTCGATTTCGGCACGGTGGAAGAAGACATCGAAATCAACTCGGAAAACTACCGCGTCGCCCCCGGATTTGGTTTGCGTATCAACGTCCCAGCGTTGGGCCCCGCCCCGCTCTCATTCGACTTCGCATTCCCCGTGGCCACAGCGGACAGGGACGAGACTCAGATGTTCAGCTTCTTCCTTGGCGTCGGGAAGTAGTTGCCCACCTCTCCTCCACTGGTTTCTCGGCGGTTCTGCCGCTAGGATTTAGGTGTTGGCCAGTCTCCTTTCTGCGAGGCGTCTCGATGGTTGCCCTACAGTTCACTTGTCCCCATTGCAACGGAGTGTTCCAGGTGGACAGTTCGATGTCCGGCGGCCAAGTGGCCTGTCCGCATTGTCGTGGCGTCGTCGTTCTGCCGGCCACCAGCGGTGCAGCGCCGGCACAGCCCACCTATCCCCAAACACCGGGCGTCCAGCAACCGTTCCCTGCTCCGACCACTCCCGCGCCTCAGCCTCAACAGCCGCACGAGCAACCGGTTCACCCGCCTAGCCCCCAAGCCCCGGTCAGTGCGCCGGTTCAGGAGCAAGCCGTCACGCCACCAAGCTCGGGGCAACCGCTCAGGCCCGTACCAATCGTCCCGCAGACGCCGCAGCAACCGATCGGTGGGCCAAGTCAGCAACAGCCGACGACGCCCGTTTCGCCGGCGCCTGCCCCCGTGCCCACCGTCCAGTCGACCGGCACCGGCCCGCGCGCCCCAGAATCGCAGAAGGCAACTCCCAAACCCACGTCGCCTAAGCCGACCGGTGCCAAGACCGGCTCGAGACCGTTACCGATGTCCGCCCCTATACCGGTTCCAACCAGACCGGCACCGACTGCGACATCGCCGGCGGTCGGATCTACCGCCGGCGTCCAATCCCGGGGTCCGTCCGGCGGAGGCGAACCTCTCGTGATCCCCACCGAAGACGGGACGTTCGTGACGGTGCGAGAGCCGTTGAAGACGGTCGGTGAAGGTGACGAAGAGATCGAGCTAAGGTCGCTCACCGCCGAAGAAAGGGAACGAAAAAAGCTGAAGAAGAATCTCATCGTCTGGGGCTTCGGCCTGGTGATCATTGCGATCACCGTCTACGCCCTACTGACGATGGGCCCCATCGGTTCTTGACAGGAGGCCGCCATTCCGCGCGGACAGATCCCCGACAGTGGTAGGTTGTGCTTCAGCACATCACTCCAGCGGCCGCTATCCCGCGCAGATCCATCGCCGGTCGTGCGGCGAATATCATCCTGACGAAGAGGCAACCGGGATTCGTGACGACGAAAAGGGAGCTGATTTGGCGGGTCTGTCGGAGAGCATCCAGAAGCGGCGTTTGAAGCGGCGGGCCCGATGCAAAGCATACCAACGACGTTTGGCTTGATCTTCACTATGCCGCCGTTTGCGTTTTCCGTCCGGCATACGCGGTCCTCCGATTAGCTCCGTGTCCACTCTATCGGTTCGGCAGGTGCGGCGACTTGGTCAAAAAATCACGGAGCCCTAGAGTCCAAAGAACGTCTATTCTTCCGATAACTCTTATCACCTGTGGAAACATAGCATCCGTTTAGAGTGCGTCGCCCCATTTTTCGTCGAACGGATGCCCGTGACTACGGCGCGATAGTCCGTTCATCGCGTTTCTGCCGGCCTCATCGGGTAACGCTCGGCAGCGGCGAACTGCAAAACGATTCTGCTTGATCCTGCCGAAAGACGTGGGATAATCGGCATCTAAGTTCTAAAGCGGCCTTGGCACGATCGGCCGCAAGATCTTCGCGTTTGTCGTAGCCAACGAGAGTGAGAACCGATTTGTCCCTGCGCGGTTGTCCGGATCGTGATCAGAGGAAGAAGGCGCATCCGGAAAGCGAAAGGGCAAGTCATGAGGAAATCCGCCATGACTCCTAGCATGCTCAAAGGTACGATCGGCTCACTTGCGTTGTGCGTGTCAACGGCGGTTGCGGCGGCTGGCGGTGCCGAGCATGTGATCGAAGCGTCGAAGGAGATCCCGGTTGTCCACAATGTCGATGTTGTCGTTGTTGGAGGGTCCAGTGGCGCGATCGAGTGCGCTTGCGAAGCGGCCCAGCAGGGGGCGAGAGTCTTCTTGTTCGCGCCACGGCCGTACTTGGGCACGGACATGTGCTCGACGCTGAGCCTGTGGCTGGAGGATGACGAGCAGCCCAGCTCGAAACTGGCGGTGGCGTGCTTTGGCGAAGAGCGTGTCGCAACTCCGTTCGGGGTCAAAGCGGCGATGGATCGAGCTTTGCTTGAAGCGGGAGTCTCGTATCTGACTGGATGTTATGCTACGGATGTCTTGCGCGACAAGGATGGTCAGATTGCGGGCGTCGTCATGGCCAATCGTAGTGGCCGGCAGGCGATCCGAGCGAAGGTGGTCGTCGATGCGACCGAGCGAGCGGTCGTCGCGCGACTGGCTCAAGTGAGATTTCGCCCGTTTGAACTGGGGCGGAAGAACTTCAAACGCGTGGTAATCGGCGGGAAGATGCGAACCGGTGACCGCGTGTCGGGCGAAAAGAAGGATTTCACATGCGATTCGGTGGCGAAGGGAACGAAGCATCGCCTTCCGGTCTATGAGTACACGCTTCAAATCGACGTGGAGGACAACGGCTTCCGGCCCTTTCAACGCGCGGAGAATCAGGCCCGGGACGTGACTTATGACGCAGGCTCCGAGTTAGCGTCCGAGACGCTGTACCACATCCCGTCCGACTCGATCATCGGTGAAGGACACCTGGACCGGTGGCCCGGTGCGGACAAAGCAAGTCTGAAAGCGTTCCGGGCGAAGGGAACGGCTCGACTCTATGTCCTTAATGCGTACGCGGATTTGGACGGTGCGGCCACGGCAAAGCTACTTCGGCCGCGGGAACTAATGGCGATGGGCCGACGGATCGGCCGGGCGGCCGCCGCCGAGGCGGCCGAAACTTCGGCTTTGCGAGACGTGTGTCTTCCGGATGTGGATGCCGATGTTGGGATTGCGGTGACCGTCGGCGAGGAACTGGACGGGATCAGGTCAAGGCAAAGCGGGACTGTTCATGCCGGTCGCCGACTTCTGCCGGTGCTGGGACAATACGACGTCGTTGTCGTAGGCGGCGGCACATCGGGCGCTCCGGCGGGTATCGCAGCCGCCAAGAGCGGTGCAAAGACGCTGGTCGTCGAGTACCTGTACGAGCTGGGCGGCGTGGGCACGGTCGGCCTGATCGGCGCATACTGGCGCGGTCTGCGGCGCGGATTTACCAAGTACGTCGACGAGCAGGTGAACTCGCGCGAAGGGCGATGGAACGCCGTCGAAAAGGCCGAATGGCTCCGTCGAGAGTTGATCGGCAGCGGCGCGGAAGTGTGGCTGGGCACGCTTGGCTGTGGTGCGCTGGTCGATGATGGGCAGGTCCGCGGAGTCGTTGTGGCGACGCCTTGGGGGCGCGGCGCCGTGCTGGCCGACGTAGTGATCGACGCAACGGGGAACGCCGACATCGCGGCCTGTGCCGGCGCTCAGACTCAGTACGGAATATCCGCCCGAGGTAGCCTGAACGTGCAGATCGCCGGCTTCCCGGATCGCCCTATGAAGAATTCCTACGTAAACACCTGCTATACGATGGTCGATGACACCGATGTTGTGGATGTTTGGCACCTGATGGCCTGGAAACGGGTCGCGTCCCCGAAGGACAAAGGTGCCTTCGACGTTGGGCAGTTGGTGGACTCGCGCGAGCGACGCCGGATCGTCGGCGATTACATTCTGACCACCAACGACATCCTGAATCATCGCACCTTTCCCGACACCATCAGCCAGCACTACAGCAACTTCGACGCGGCAGCTTTCCCCGACGCCAAATTGCTCCTTGTGGCCGACGCCAAAGGACCGAACTTCCACACTGACTTGCCATACCGTTGCCTGTTGCCGAAGGGGCTGGACGGCATCCTCGTGGTCGGGCTGGGATCGAGCGCCGACCGCGACGCCATGACGCTGATTCGCATGCAGCCCGACCTGCAGAATCAGGGGTACGCCGCCGGTTTGGCGGCAGCAGCGGTTGTCAAGGCAGGTGGGCGTACGCGCGATATCGACATCAAGGCAACCCAGAAGAGGCTCATCACCGAAGACGTTCTGGACGAGCGCGTGTATACGGATCGGGACTCGTATCCTATGAGCCCCGAGGCGATCGAGGAGGCCGTGCGGACGATCGGCGACGCGGAAGGCGGCCAGATCGAATTGCTCGCCGCGCTAGCCGTGATTCTGGCTCATCCCCAGCAAGCGATTCCCATGCTGAAGACGCGGCATGACAATGCTAACACCGAAGACGCGAAACTGGCCTATGCAAAGATCCTCGGCATCCTTGGGAATTATGCGGGCGCCCCGACCCTCATTGCCGCGGTCGATGCTCACGATCGCTGGGACAAGGGCGTGCCTTTGACATCCGAGCGCAAGACGGGAAACACGTTCAGCGATCTGGATCGGCTGGTCATCGCACTCGGTTTCAGCCGCAATCCGATGGCATTGGAGGCCCTACTCAGAAAACTCGAGCAACTGCGACCCAACGACAACTTGTCCCACTACAAGGCGATATCCCTGGCATTGCGGCACTACCACTGCCCCGCCGCTGCCGGATCGTTGGTAGAACTCCTCAAAAGGGCAGATTTTACGGGCCACGCGACGGTCAAGCCCGTCGTCAAGCAGAAAAGCGGAAATGAAGATGACGTCGCAACCATCGCCGAACGTTTGCTCACCCAGGGCGGCAGCCTGAACCGGGCATTCAAAGAGCTGATTGTCGCGGCGATGCTCTATCGTTGTGGGGATGCGGACGGGATAGCAAAGGCGATTCTGGAAAGCTACACGAACGATATCCATGGGCACCTCGCGCGCTATGCACAGCAAACTTTGGCCGGCCAGCTTTTCGGCTCGCCGCCCCGATCAAGGGTATCACTATCAGCAATTCCTTCGCCGATCATCTTTCGCGGCGATGCCACGACTGCCTATCGCGATCCTGCGGTGATCTACCACGACGGCTGGTTTCGTCTCTTCTTCACGCTGGTCCAGATCGAACCGGACAAGCGTCCGTTTTCCTACGCGGCATGGAGTAAGAGCCGTGATCTGGTGAAGTGGAGCGAACCCACGATCTTCACGCCGCGCGATCAAAGCCTAAATTACGGCAGTCCCGGCAACATCATCCGTTATGGCGACGAATGGGTGCTTTGTCTCCAGACCTATCCTCGCCCCGATGGCGAGAAGTATGGTAACAGCACGGCTCGCATCTGGACGATGCGCAGCAAAGACCTGGAAACGTGGGGCGAACCGGAGTTGCTCCGAGTGAAAGGGCCGGACGTGCCGCAGGAGGAGATGGGGCGGATGATTGACGCTTTTCTGCTGGAAGACAAGGACGAGCCGGGCAGGTGGTGGTGCTTCTACAAACAAAATGGCGTGAGCATGTCCTGGTCGCGCGACCTGAATACTTGGATGTATGCAGGTCGGACATCGGCCGGCGAGAACGCCTGCGTTATCGTTGACGGCGAGGACTACGTACTGTTTCACTCGCCGGGGAATGGAGTAGGGGTAAAGCGATCCAAGGATCTCAAGGAGTGGCGGGACGAAGGGGTGCTTACACTGGGGCAGAAGTCGTGGCCGTGGACGCAGGGGCGGCTGACGGCGGGTTTCGTCCTGGATTTACGCAAAGAGCCCGCCGTGGGTAGAGCCTTGTTGTTCTTTCACGGATCGGATTTCCCTGAGAGAGACCCGCGCGGCGGATTCGACAACTTCGCAAGCATTGGCCTCGCCTGGAGCGACGACCTGCGAACCTGGGCATGGCCGGGCAAGGGTAATGAGGAATGAAGAACGCGCTGATGGCGACGGGAACGCATCGTATTCTTGAGCTTGCGCCTCGTACGTGGTAGCTTCAATCCAACCGTGGACGGTGGAGCTTTCTATGGGAGGGACAGGACATGAGCATCCAGTGGCTATCGAGAAACCAGATTCTGTCGCGGAGGTGGTCCGGCAAGGAACTGGGAGATCTGAGCGCTGTGTTCAACCCGGGCGCGATCTACTTTGACGAGAAGTTCCGGCTTCTCGTTCGTGTGCAGACCCGTGGCCGCGAGACATGCCTTGTGAGAACCGAGTCAATCAACGGCCAGGATTTCCGGGGGCACGAGCCGATCAGCCGGATCCGAGGGATCGAGGACGTCGCGAGTCCACTCTACCACGTGTACGACCCCCGGCTCACGGACATCGACGGCGTAGTCTATGTCACCGTTGCCATGGATATCGGTGAGGGCTGCCAGGTAGGGATCGCCCGCACCAACGACTTCGAGGACTTCGAGTTTCTTGCCATCGCGCTCGACCACGACACGCGTAACGCCGTCCTCTTCCCGGAGAGGATCGGGGGCCGCTATCTCATGCTGTCCGGGCCGAATCGAGTCCATCAGACGGTCGGGGCGACTGATGGCGACGCGGTCTCCCTCTACGAGTCGGAGGATCTCCTCCACTGGTCCAAGGTTGGGCCCGTTTTCCGTGGGCGGCCGCATTATTGGGATGAGCTCGTGGGATCCGGACCGCCGCCCGTGCGGATGAGCGAGGGCTGGCTCCACATCTACCACGGGATTGCTACTCACGTTGGCAGCCCGGATATCTATCAGGCGGGAGCGATATTGCTCGACCCGGACGACCCAACCAAGGTGATCGCCCGGACCAGGCGGAACATCCTCGAACCTCGCGAGCCCTGGGAGATGACAGGCTACGTGCCAAACATCGTCTTCCCCACGGGACTCGTCCTCCAGCACCAATCGCCCCATTCGGCTGCGCCGGAGGACGCCGCGGCCTTCATCTACTACGGGGCAGCGAACACGTGCGTCGGTCTGGTCACTTGCCGTGCGGGCGAACTTGTAAAGGCGTGCCTGGAGGACTGAGCTGAGTAGTGACTCGCAGTTCGCTTGGCCCGACCTCCGTCCGCAACCAGAGATCGTGAAGCCTGTACATTGCCCACGCTGCGAAGCGAAGGATGCAAAGTCAGGCACGATCGTCTTTGCGCTCTTCAATCCTCTGCGTTGAGAAAGTGCGTGCACGGCCTCCGAGTTGGTCAGGCAATGATGGTTGTACGCAATGGTGGTTGGTCGAAAAAGCGAAATCGAGCGATTTTCGTGTGAACCACATGCGCTTTACGCGGTTAATCAACTCAATCTTCAAGAAGTAGGCTCTTCCCGGCTTAATCAGCGATTCCGTTCGGAATTCTCATACGTCTGAATAAGCACTAATCGCAACATGGAGGAAGTCATGCTGAACTCGGCGGTCGTCGTGTTGGC
>CAZURK010000236.1:0-24481 GCA_964623055.1 uncultured Pirellulaceae bacterium | reverse complement strand
GATTCGCAAGAATTCGGGGGACCTGCAAAATCTCTGAAGTCTTGCGACTTCAGCTACATTCAAGAGGCCGCCATTTCCCGGAGGAAAAATGCTTCACACCATTGCCCGACGGGGACGAAACGGCGCGAGCAAGACCGGGCTCAGCAAAACCACAAGGAGTATTCCATGGACAGACGAGATTTCTTCAAGACCGGCGCCAAAGCCGCCGCGACAAGTGCCGTGGCAGGCGCCGCGGTTTCAATCCCCGCCCAATACAGCAGCGCGGCCGACGCGCCTGCCTCCAAAACGCCCGCGGGCGATTCCGGCACATCGGTGGTTATGAAGAGCTTTTCGGCCGAAGATCATCGGCGTCGGCTGCAGAACATTGGCATCTGCACGCGGAAGATTCGCAAGTGCATGAAGAAGCACCTGATTACCAACTATCTGCCTGGTCAATGCGTCTACAATCTGGGCGAGTATCCCAGTCGCGAGCCGTGGGCCCCCGGAGAATACGACGAACAAGAATTGGACCGGCTGAAGGACCATGGAATCCAGTTGATTCAAGTGATGGACGAATGGAATGATCGGTATGGGCTCTTCGGTCACAATAAGCTGACGGCGGTCAATCCGGAAGGATTTCGCCGTTTTGTCGCGATGGTACACCAGCGCGGCATAAAGATTCTGGCCTACGCTTCGAGTGGATATTTCGCCGGAAGCGATCCGGATTACCGCAAGGAATGGTCGCGCCCCGGAGACATCTGTGATCCCGGCTGGTGGGACTTGCCGCGATGCTCGCCGGCCAGTCCGGGTTGGCGAGCTTATCTTCTGCCGCGCATGCTTAAGATCCTCGACGACTACGGCGTCGACGGCCTCTATAACGACTGGGGTTACAAGCCTAACGCTAACAAGCCAATCAAGGAACTGGCCAAAGACGAGATGGTTGTGTTTGAGGAAACCCCGCAGTATGACGGCGCGGTGACCGATCTTCTGCATCTCATCTACTCGGAGGTGAAACGGCGCGGCGGAATCTACAAAATGCACGCGGATCGTACCAATGAGCCTCAGACGGGCGGGCTCAAGGTCTACGACTATCTCTGGGTGGGAGAGAACGTCAATAACGCCGACGGTTTGCGTGAAGCGACCAAGGACCATACACCTTACGTGATTCCCTGTATCCAAGGGACCGCCGCCAAGGTCGGGAGCGAAGACGATCACTTCCTGCACTCGATTCCCTACATGCAATTTCCGTTGCTACAGGGCGGACGGCCTCTGACGGGGGAACGCTGCGAGATCCCCATCCCTCGTTTGCCTGAGGCGAAGTACAGGGGGTTCTACAGTGCGGCGTGGGAGTATTACAAGGCTCATCCGGACGGCCCCTACATCTACGGCGGTTGGGATCCGATTCCACCCAACCCCGATATGAGGCCGGCCCACGCTCGGTGGCTCAAGCAATACATGCCACTGGTCGAAGAAGGCACTTGGGCCTACCTGGAGATCGGCGACTCGGACTTGTTGGCCAAGCCACTGCCGAAAGATTGCGTAGCATCCGCCTTTGCGAATCGGGACCTATACATGGTCTTGGCCAACTACAGCCAATCGCCTCAGCAGATAGAAACGGCCGATACGTACGTTCCCACGGATGACTCCTCGGCGGCTCCCGCGAAACTCTGGCAGCTTCCCAAACGGTCGCTTCGCATTCTCAAAAGGTCGGTTTGAGCCACTACCATGTTCGCCCTGAGGAAACCGCCATGGATGTTTGTCGAGCAAGACTCGCTTCAGCCCTAGTCATAGGCATGGCAACGAACGCCCTTTCGGCCAACTCAGTCGACTGGGGCCGGCAGGCGAAAGAAGACGCCAAGCAGGACTCTTCGACGATCATCTTCGATGGCCAAGCGCCCAATCAGTTGGCTTGCGACACGACGGTTCGTCCCATGCCCGACGGCTCCTGGGTGACCGTGATGTTGGGTGGCGGGCATACCGAACCGTTGCCGGCCAATCGTGTGTTCATCTCCCGTAGCCGGGACCAGGGAAAAACCTGGACGCCGATGTGTCCGATTGATTTGGGCATCAAGTCAAAGGACCCTACCCGCGCGATCACGCTCTCGGAACTGATGCTCAACGGCGAACGTGCCACCATGGTCTTGCAGGTTCACAACGGCGGTTTTAGCGAGTGGAAGACGTATTTCGTCCACAGCGACGATTCATGCCACACGTGGTCGGAATTGGAGCCAGCGCCGGGCAAGCTGGCTGATCGAACCATGATCCGCAATGCCATCAGGACCCGGGACGGAAGGATCCTCATGCCGTTTCAGCACTACAACCGCTGCGACGAAACGGGACACAAGATATCGAAAGGCCGTGTCCTCTATACGCCTCGCGATCCGCGCATCGGCGTGATCGAAAGCGTCGACGGTGGCCGCACGTGGGACCTTCACGGCGACATTCGTCTGACCGACGACAACAACTATCACGGCTGGGCTGAGCCGAACATTGTCGAGCTGAGCGACGGCACGATCGCCATGATCATTCGTGCCGACCGTTTGGGAGGCGTGCTCTACTATGCCGAGTCGAAGGACGGAGGCCGGAGTTGGCCCGAGTTCGCCGCAAAGACCACGATCCCGAACCCGGGCTCCAAGGCCACGCTCTACGGCCTCGGCGGCGACACGGTGGCCATTCTGCACAATCCCAATCCCCGCCACCGCAGCCCATTGGCGCTGTGGATCAGCTTCGATGGGCTGAAGACGTGGCCCTACCGCCGCGTGCTGGTGCCAGAGTCGTGCGACACGGGCGGCCGGATCAACTATCCCGATGGTTTCGTCGGCGAGGACGGCAAGTTCCTGAACTTCGCCTTCGACGACAACCGCCACCGTTGTGTCTTCTACCGGGCGAAACTCCCCCCTTTGCCTTCGCCTATCGGAGTCCGCTCTATCCGCAAGATACTGTTCCTGGGCAATAGCATCACTCGGCACGGGCCCAAGAAGTCCATCGGCTGGTCCGGCGACTGGGGGATGGCGGCAAGCGCCCAGGAAAAGGACTTTGTGCATCTTGTGACGAATTCTCTCTCCAAAACCTCGGGAACTGCACCCAAAGTCATGATCAAGAACATCGCCGAATTCGAAAGGCAATACACCAGTTATGACGTGGACGACAATCTGAAGGAGGCCTTTCAGTTCGGTGCCGATCTGGTCATCGTGGCCATTGGGGAGAACGTGCCACAATTGAATTCCGAAGAATCGAAGGACCAATTTGCAGACAGCTTTAGGAGATTGTTGAGGGGCCTGAAGGCGGACAACCGTCCTGCCCTTGTTGTGCGCAGTTGCTTCTGGCCGAATGAGGCCAAAGATCAGATTCTTGAACAGGCCTGTCAGGAAGTGGGCGGGATCTTCGTGGATATTGGACAGTTTGAAAAAGACGAAGCGAACTATGCCCGGTCGGAACGCGAGTTCACGCACGACGGTGTTGCTGCGCATCCTGGCGACAAAGGAATGCAGGCCATCGCCGACGCGGTTTTGGGAGCGATCAACCGACTGGGACAAGTGGCGGGAGGAACTACTCGATGAGACGATCGAAGACGGATTTTCGTTTAAGAAGGCAGAATCGTCCATGAAAAGGATGCGAATGACATCCGCTTGGAGCCGCCGACAGTTCCTGCAGGCCGGGCTGGCCAGTGCGGCTGTGGCATGGGGCGGCCCGGGCCGGGCAGAGGATAGCAGCAATGCAGAGCCGATCGCCATCGGCGGCGACCGCCAACTCTTTCTCGACGACCGTTTAGTGGACCTCGCCCGGACCAGCGACGTCACACGCACACTGAATCCGCCGCACAGCATCCGCCGTGTGCTGAAGCCCGATCGGCCTTGGGAGGCGCTGGGATTTATCTTCTACGCAAGCGTGGTGGACGACGGAGGCACCTTGAAGCTGTTTCATGGGAGCCACGATGCAGAAAAGGGGAAACACTTCAGTCTCGCGAACAGTCGGGGCGGAATCAACTGGGAACGGCCCCGGATCGGGCTAACGGACTTCCGCGGGAGCAAAGAAAACAACATCCTGCCGATCGGAGCCGTCGAGGCAGGCGTGTTTCTCGATCCTCACGCGCCGGCGGAAAAACGTTACCGGCTGCTGTTCACCAAGCATTGGCCGGACCCGACTCGTGCGGGAGTGTATGTGGCATCGTCCGCCGATGGGATTCAGTGGGTCACCACGCCCCAGCGGCTGTTTCCGTTTCTACCCGATAGCCAACCATCGGGCTTCTGGGACGAAGCCCTGCAGAAGTACGTTATCTATTTGCGGGCCTGGAACCCGCGCCGCTCGGTCGCCCGTGTCGCGGTGAGTGATCTGGAAAGCCCGTGGCCCTACGACTGCTCGGTTCCTCCCCGTCTCCACTGGGGCAAGGACAAGATTCCCACACTTAGTCGAGAGCTACCGACGGTGATGGCGCCCGACGAGCGAGATCCGGAGAACCTGCACCTCTACACGAGCGCCGTCGTTCGTTACCCGTTCGCGCCGAACGTCTATCTCGCCTTCCCGGCGGTCTATCTGACGTACAGGGGGACGGATTGGCAGGCACGGGCGCTCAACGGCAACGACGGGACCTTCGAAGTGCAATTGGCTACCAGTCGCGATGGCATTACCTGGAACCGCTGGCGCCGTCCACACGTGGCCGCGGGGTTCCACGATGGAATCGATTTGCGTCTGGTCAGCATGGGCCAGGGCATGGTGCGTCGTGGGCGGCTGCTCCATCAGTACTTCGTTGGGTGGCCGCATACGCATGGCCGGCCCGTCGTTTGGGATCGCGACCTGGCAAACCGCGCCGAGTGGCTGAAGAAAGATCTCGGCGGAGTCTACTTGGCCACACAGCGGGTAGATGGCTTCGTCTCGATGGACGCCGCATACACAGGTGGAGTGCTCACCACACGACCGCTTCGATTCGAAGGCAGTCGACTTTGCCTGAACCTCCACACGTCGGGCAGCGGCAGCGCGAAGGTAGCGATGCTGGACGCCGGCGGTACACCGATTCCTGGTTTCACTGCCGCAGACTGCCATGTCATCAATGCTGACGGGATTGACTTTGAAGTGCAATGGCAGAAGGGCGTTGACGTCGGCGTGCTGGCTGGCCAGCCCGTCCGACTGCGACTTTCGATGCGCAACACAAAGCTCTACGCGATACAGTTCATGGGGGTCTAGTGATGGGGAGTCATGGAAGCAATGCTGCGGACAGAAGTGACGCCAGCGGCGGTTCTTGACGGCGGTTCTATGCTTCGCGGGTTCGACCGTGCTCGCCGAGAAGACGGGAGACTACTCCAGAGAAGACCAGAGCAGCTCGATACTCAGGCGGTCGAGTTTCGGCCCAGGTTGGTGATCACGTTAGGGGCGAGGTCCAGGGCGAGACTGGGCCTTTTCGCGATTTGCCGAGATCTCCCAGCTCGTACAGTCGGTTTTCATCAAACGGATCCTGACGGACGCTTGCCCGCAGCAACGGTCCGATTGCGGCCGGTGGACTTGGCCTCGCGTAGTGCGTGGTCGGCTGCGCGGAACAGATTGTCGACAGTATGGGATCGCAGTTCGTCGGAGAAAGCGAAACCTGCACTAGCGGTGATCGTCGTGTGGGGTGAAGCCTCACAAGACGCCACGCGGAGCGTTTCGATCAGCGTGGCTGCTTCCGACAAGGTTCGCCCTGTGAGCAACAATGCAAACTCGTCCCCTCCAAGGCGAGCGACGAAATCGGATCCGTTGGATCGGGCGTCCAGTTGCCGTGCCACGTGCCGGAGCAGGTCGTCACCGGCCATGTGTCCGAACGTGTCGTTGACAGACTTGAAATGGTCCAAATCGAAAAGGGCAAGGCAACAGCCTCCTACGTCCTCCTCGTCTATTCCGATGCGCACAGCCAACTCGTCTTCCCATGCCCGCCGGTTGGGCAGACCGGTCAGGGGATCGCTCCTGGCCAATTCGGCGAGCGCATGCTGGAGACGGCGGCCGCGACTCCGATCTCGCCGCAATCGAGTGATCTCCGCCAGCAGGCGACATACCAGCCGGAGTTCACGCGGAGTACAGTCCTCGGGCAGCGAAACATCCGCCGGGCCGGGACCGATTCGCACAACGGCGATTTCTCCGGCAGCCAGCTTCGAACTCAGTTTCGCATGAGGAAGATCTTCCGAATCGATCATGCGATCAGTCACGATCACATCGATCGAAGTGTCAGGCGGCAACTCCGAGGCTCCCAGCCACAGTCGAGCGTCAGCATCTGTCAGCGTCCGCGTCCAACGGCTTTCCCGTTCCGGATCGCTGCAGAGAATCAGAATGTCGGCACGGTTAGTCATGGCAAACACGATTATACCATGCAGACGGGTTCGTCGATGCTTGCGACGGGTATCTGCACTGCTATACTCCAAGCGGCACGTCACATCGAGGCAGTGTCTAGTAGGTCCCGTCTGCCGGACGGGACCTCCGCGTTTCCTTTGATGTCGGCGGCAGCCACAGGTCCCGTCCGGCAGACGGGACCTACCAGGAATGTGCGACGCAGCGTTTGACGGCAAGATGCCCGATAGGACTTGTTCAAGGTCGATGGGATGACACAGGAACAACGGAAAACACCCGCGACCACAGTCGTAGCCTACATGCAGTTGTTTCGCGTCGCCAATGTTTCGACGGCTATGGCCGACGTGGCGATGGGCTTCCTGTTCGTGCACGGGTCGCTTGCCCCGCTGCCGGTATTCGTCTGTCTGCTGGCGGCGTCTTCTTTGCTTTACACGGCGGGCATGGTGCTGAATGACGTCTACGATGTGGAAATCGACTCGCGCGACCGGCCCGAAAGGCCAATCCCCTCGGGACGAGTGTCACTGAGCGCAGCTCGGGGATTTGGCTACGGCATGCTGCTGTGCGGCATCGGCGTGGGCTGGTTGTCCGGGTTTCTGGGCGATGTGGAAGGGGCAGTCGCCTGGCGAGGCGGCGCGGTCGCCAGCCTGCTGGGCGTGTGCATCGTATTGTACGACGCGGTGTTGAAGGCGACGCCGTTTGGGCCCGTTGCGATGGGAGCGTGCCGTTTCTTGAACGTTTTGCTGGGAATGAGTTTTGCGGTTCACGTGACGGATGGCTGGAATGTGGCCGGGTATGCCACTCATCATATGATCGCAGCGGGTGGTATCGGCGTATACGTCGTCGGGGTCACGGTGTTTGCGCGTACCGAGGCAAGGGAAAGCAGCGCGTGGCGACTGTGGCTTGGAACCGCAGTGATGATGGCGGGCATCGCTGTTTTGTGCCTGCTTCACCGAAATCTTCCAAACGACCTTCCCCCCAGGATCCAGTCCGGCAGCATGCCCGCCGAGCTAGTCTGGGTGTTTCTGGTCTGCGTGCTAGCCTTCTTCATCTTGCGTCGTTGCGGCACAGCGGCAATCGATCCAACTCCCAGACAAGTCCAATTGGCGGTTAAGCACGCCATTATGTCCATAATTGTGCTTGACGCTGCTGTGGTACTGGAGGTAGCCAATTGGTATTATGCTTTGGGTGTGCTTGCCCTATTGATCCCGGTCCTTGTGGTGGGCCGGTGGATTTCCTCTACCTGACGCGCAGAGTCTTGAACGACGTGAACGAAATAAAGAAAAACCGCATTCTGAACGTTCCCAACGTACTGACGGCGGCGCGATTGGTGCTGGCGATTGTTGTCTTTGTGCTCTTGCAGTTGCGCGAACCCCAGTTCCTTGCCGCGTTCGTGGTCTTCGTTATTGCTGCCGCAACGGACTGGGTCGACGGCTATTGGGCGCGTCGCTTCGGCCAAGTGACCCAGGTTGGGCGTGTGTTCGATCCTTTTGTAGACAAAATCATCATCTGCGGTGCCTTCATCCTTCTGGCGGCCGAACCGCGTTCCGGGATTGCGCCGTGGATGGCAGTGTTGGTTGTCGCACGAGAATTGCTGGTTACTGGGCTTCGCAGTTTCATCGAGCAGAGCGGCGGCGACTTTTCCGCCAAGATGTCGGGCAAGCTGAAAATGGTCTTCCAGTGTGTGGCCGCTGGTGGTGCGATGCTCGCCCTGGTGGAGCCTCGGCCGGATTGGCTGCAATGGAAGCAATGGCTGGACTGGGCACTCTTGATATCGGTTTGGACGGCGCTAGTCCTGACCGTCTATTCTGGGTTCGTATACGTGGCTGTCGCTGCGAAGTACCGGCGTGCTCCTGAAGACTGAGCAAGATGCGGGATGTTACGCTCTGATGAAGTCTGTTGCAGACGCAGTTGTTCTGACGATCCTACTCGCCTGCGTGTGGGGATGGACGCGGGCGTTGCGTAGATGGCGGGCGGGAGGGAGCATCGTACCACTGGAACCGCGTCGCCCGGTTCCTTGGGGACTGTTGGATGTGATCTTCACGGTCTTCGTCTTCTTTGCCATTCAGGGCGCAGCGCTGCTGCTTATCCGTCATTCATTCGACGTCGATTTGTCACTCGATCTGGTCAAAATGACACCGAACGAGCGCGCCGCGGTGTTGCTATCGGGGGCTGTGTCCAGCTTACTGACGGCAGCTATCTCGTTGGCCGTCATCATGCTGCGCACGCGGGCCGACTGGAGCGACATGGGGATCGTGGGGCGGCAGCTTGCCTCTGACGTTCGACTTGGTGTGGCGGCTTTCGTGATGCTCGCACCGCCGGTCTATGCAGTGCAGGTGCTTTTGGTCCAGTGGCTCTCGTCGCAACACCCGCTGATAGAACTGCTGAAAGAGAATCCCGATCCAGCGTTTCTGGCCGTTAGTGGGTTCTCGGCCGTCCTGGTGGCGCCGGTTGCCGAGGAGTACTTCTTCCGAGTGCTCGTGCAGGGATGGTTAGAAAAAGCCATTGCGATTGGCAGACGACTACCAGGCGTACCCTCTGCCGATAGTGTCGATGACGGTGGGCGTAGGGAGGTATGTCGAGTTGCGCCAGACGAGAATCCGTACGCGCCCCCCAAAGTCGTCGGCGGCATAAGCAAGTACGAGGCAGCGTCCCCCGATGTTCCCACACACGACAGCGATGGCCAAGTTCTCCCTGTGCCGATCGTCATCAGCGCCGCCTTCTTCGCTGCCATGCACGCGTCCCATGGCCCGGACCCTATTCCTTTGTTCCTGCTCGCGATCGGTCTCGGCTATCTCTACCAGCGCACCCACCGAATTCTGCCATGCATCGTAGTACACTTCCTGCTGAATGCGTGCAGCCTCGGCGCGCTGGCGATGGAGATCTATGGATCGTAGGCAGTATTGCCTCGATTCTGGGGAACTTGGGTGCGCGATGGGAACTTTGGCGTCCGAAAGGCCATCTCAAAGAGAAGAAGCGGAATCACCCCACCGTAGGGCCAGAAATCCAGCCCCACGACGCGCATTGGGGATACCCGTATATCGGGGCATGCGCAGAGCGACCTGTCACCTGCCAGCGCGAAGCGTCAACGGAGATTCGTTGTACGCTCCCTGCTTGCGATGCCATCCCATTTTGGTCGATGCGCAACTCGGATACCTTTGGAGAAGAACGGCCATGTGCACCCTGGCTGCTATCCTTATCGCGGCATCTACTGCTGTGGCGCAGGCGGATAGGGAACAGCCAAAGAAGAAACCGCCCGTCCCGAAAGAACTGAAGGAACTGAGTGTCTTCGTTGGTGATTGGGCTGGAAACGGGACGATTGCCGGTGAGCCGTTCGCTTTCTACTCGTCGTACAAATGGGCGCTGGAAGGCCGTTTCTTGGAACTCAACCAGTGCGTCCTGGATGCCCACGAGAGCGTGACTTCGACACGAAGGCAATTGGTCGGCTGGGATGCACGTGAACGGAGACTTGTGGCTTGGACATTCTATTCGGATGGGAGTTATGTCCGTGCATCTGGGGCCAAACGGGATAACAGAATCGCCTTCAGAGGTCGCGAGATCACAAGCGACGGAATGAAGAAGCAACACGAAGGCGCAGTAACGCTCGCCGGCCGAGACAGGTGGAAGTATGAGATAGTCATTCGCACGGAAGGCAATGAAAATCCAGTCGTTTGTAGAGGCGAAGCAGCACGCATCGAGCAACTCCCCGATCTGCCGAATGAGGGCGGCGGGGCTCCGCGGAAGGAACTGAAACCGGTGGAACGCGAGATCCGTCAGTGGACCAACTGGACGAAAACGCAAACTTGGCGTGCCAGTTGTCGCTGGACACTGCGGCACAAGATCCTCCAGGTGGATACCCCGTTGGGCAAAGACACGGCTCAAATGCTGATCGGATGGAACCCGCAAGAATCCAAAGCGGCCTACTGGTGGTTTGACTCCACCGGCAATATTGCTGGCCCGGCGGTGACTTGGCATGTACTGGCTCGATGAGTAACATGCACCGCGTTCCGGATGACGCATCACGGGATGGTGCATTCAGCAGGGTCTCTCTCCCGTCTTGCCAAATCGTCACTTTGCTACAGATCGACAGGAGGCGATGTGATGAAACGTTCCCATTTGTTCATTATCATTCTGCTACTGCTCGTCTTGATCGGACTGCTGATCTACTTGTGTTTCTTCAGGCAGCCGGAGAATGGTTCGCATTCAGAAACAGATTCCGGCTCACCGCCGCCGGTCGAAAACCAGTCGGAGTCCGCCCGGCAGACGGACGCTTTGGCGTCCGAAGAACTGCAGAACGGCTTGATGGCCGAGGTGGTGCGCGTTGCGCGAACTGCCGATGGTCTTGTCGAGGTTCGTTGGCGATATCGAAATCCCACCGGAAAGACAATCAACCTCTGCAGCAACGATGGTGGTGAGGCATTGGCCGCCGGGCTGTATTGCAGCAGTGGCGGCCAGAAATACACACCCGCGGAGCTTTCCGGGGGAAGACGTCTCGCGTCGGAGATCGGCTGGACGGACGTGCTGCCGGGCAAGTCGGTTATGTTTTGGGCAAAGTTCGACGTTCCGGCCGAGAATGTTCACATCGCGTTTTTCGTACCCGGTCTGCTGATGCCGATGGAGGACCTGGCCGTCGCCTCATACGAGCAACCAGCCCCTGCCGATCATCCGGACGAACTGCTTGCCAAAGAGCAACACACTTCCGGCTTGGTAGTGGAAGTCGAGAGAGTTCGTCGAACAACGGAGGACTTGGTCGAGGTCCGCTGGCGATACCGGAATCGAACCGATGAGGGCATCCAACTGTTCGACAGCCAGCAAGCCCGTGAGTTACCGCTCCGGGTCTACCTGGTGGAGGACGCCACGCGGGCCGATTATTCGGTACACCGCGATGCCGAAGGCGTCCCCACGGCATCGGAAAGTGCGTTCACAGTGGTGGCCGCTGGCAAGTCCGTCACCCTTTTCGCTCGCTTCCCGGGGCCGCCGCAAACAAGCGAATCGGTGACATTCTACGTTCCCGACACACCGCCGCTAACGGGCTTGACGATCGAATAGTCCAGCCCTTCGTGAGTTCCTGAGAGCCTCGTCCGGGCACCGCGGGTGGTGATGGTGCAGATCATGCGGATGGCGCCGGCAAGAATCTTGTACCCCGTCAAATCGAAAATGCCGGGTAGGCCGGAACAAGTCCGCGCAGTTCCGGCGCGAATCGAATCAAATGCCGGAACTGCGCGGACTTGTTCCGGCCTACGCGTTCAGCCATCTAGCACGATTCGATGCGCCGTAAAGTTGCACAGCGGCCACGGCAACCTAGGCTATTGTGGGGGAATCGACTTCGTGCGTCCGATGGGCGACGTACTGGTCGGAAACAGCGTCATGCGAATCAACTGGGTCGACAACGCTAAGGCTATTGCGATGGTCCTCGTGGTGTGGGCGCACACCAGTGGGGTCAACGAGTCCTCGCAGGTGTTGATGCACAGCTTCCTCATGCCCCTGTTTTTCTTCCTAGCGGGCTGTTTGGCCAAGGAGCGTTACTTCGCGCTGCCATTCAAGAGTTTCCTTAAACGCAACCTCATGTCGCTGGGCGTTCCCTATCTGACCTTCTGGTGCCTGTCGTACGTCTACTGGTTGGTACGCCGAACGTTGTTGCACGAGGCCGTCGACTCCCAATCATGGCTCAATCCCTTTGCGGGCTTGCTGTACGGCACGCCAGACATGCTGTACGTAAACGTCGTGTTGTGGTTCTTCGCGTGCCTGTTCTCGGTGGCGTTTCTGTTTTGGTGTGTGCTCCGCCTGAGAAACACGACGGCAATCATCGTCGCAGTGGCCGCGTTTGGTGCCTTGGGGCCATTCGTTCCCGCAATCGTTGGCTTTCCCCTTCCCTGGTGCCTGGACGTTGCGATGAGCGCCGTAACGTTTTTCGCTTTGGGACACGCGTTTCGACGAAGCCTGGGCAACGATCTGCAGACGCGTGCAAGCATCGACTTGCTGGCTGTCGGGGTGCTGGCACTAGCGTTGGTGGTGAACGCACAGCGGAACGCTGGCGTTGACGTGAGCACCAATGTGTTGGGCAATCCGGCGTGGTTCTACTTCAATGCTCTAGTCGGCATTTCGGCTGTCGTCTTCCTGTCGCGGTTGGTACCCAAGAACGCGGTATCCAGACTGATCGCTAAAAACACAATCGTCATTTTTCCCCTCCACCTGATCGCTTTCAGCTTCCTCACCGCCGTGGCCATGTTCGTGTTCGGCGTCGACAAATCATTCAAGGACGCAAGCCTGGCGTGGAGTCTTCTGTACACCGGGGCGGCCGTTGCCATGTGTGTCGTCTGCGGGGCCGTCATCAAGCGGAATTTTCCTTGGGCCATTGGATATCGCAACACGGCACAGTCGTGAACCTGTGTCTCTGTCGTGTACTGGACCCGAAAACCATTGGGCAAGAAGCTGCAAGCTCGAGGCCGTACCTACGACGCGCAGGTCCACCTCGACGACGTGGCGAAAGCGGGAGATTCAATAGGCCACACCGTCCTCGAACTGCAGTCCGATCACAAGCGGACCCATCAAGCGTCAGCCGTCCATTGCGAAAGTCGCGGCGTCCGCGTAAACGCCGCGGCGCATCGCCACCTTGGCCATGAGTGCCCCTGCATTTCCCGCGTACCCGCTGAGCGACCTGCCGTGGGCAACAAGATGGCTGGAGTTGAAAGACTTGAGGGTGGCCAGTAGAGTACGTCTGTGGCGCGAATCGGCACCTAGCAGATCACTGGAAGGATAGGTATGCGAAAGCTTGTGGCATACGCGATTCCGGGCGTCGCTCTCGTGGCAGCCGGTGCGCTCGTCACCTGGTTGGTCGCGTTTCGCGAGCCCGCCCTGCGAATTGACGAAGTGCTCGCCGCATTCCAGGAGGACAGGGAGTACGGTGGTCTAACGATCGACTACCCGCTCGACCAGACGTTGTTTCCACCAGAAATCCCGGCACCCAGCGTCCGCTGGCAGGATGCTGTGACCGATTCGGACACATGGCTTGTCACGATCCGCTTTCAGGATGCCGGACAGCGGATGAGTTTTTTCACGCACGACACGCGGTGGACGCCGGCCGACGACCAGTGGGAGATGATCAAACGCCTCAGCCGGGAGAAGGAAGCCACGATCTCCGTCCTCGGAATCCATCGGAGGAAGCCGACACAGATCCTATCGGGAGCCAGCGTTTCGATTACCACATCCGTTGACGAAGTGGGAGCCCCCTTGTTCTACCGCGAAGTCCATCTGCCCTTTGCGGAAGCCGTCGCAGATCCCGCCGCGTACATCAAATGGCGTTTTGGGATGATCTCGTCCAAAGAGCAGCCTCCTGTCGTACTGGAGAAGTTGCCGGTGTGTGGGAACTGCCATTCGTTCTCCAGCGATGGCACCTGCCTGGGAATGGACGTGGACTACGCCAACGACAAGGGCTCCTATGTGATTTCTCCTGTCACGGAGGAGATCGTTCTGGACGACAACAAGATTATCACGTGGAGTGAGTACAAGAAGGAAGACGAAGAAGGGACCTTTGGGCTCCTGTCGCAGGTTTCTCCGGACGGCCGGTACGTGGTGAGCACGGTGAAGGATTTCTCCGTTTTTGTTCCGCTGGACGATCTGGAGTTCAGCCAACTCTTTTTCCCGATCAAAGGGATTCTGGTTGTTTATGACCGAAAGGCAGGGACTTTTCACGCCCTGCCAGGCGCTGATGACAAGCGGTTTGTTCAGAGCAATCCAGTGTGGAGTCCCGACGGAAAGTACATCGTCTTTGCACGGAGCGGAGCTTACTATCCGAAGAAGATGCGGGGGAAGAAGTCGGTGCTGCTGGACCGGGAAGACTGCGCCGAGTTCCTTCAGGGCGGAAAGATGTTTCTGTACGACCTGTACCGGATTCCGTTCAACGAAGGCGAGGGAGGGAAGGCCGAGCCACTGGCCGGGGCCTCGAACAATGGGATGAGCAACTATTTTCCCAAGTACTCTCCCGACGGTGAATGGATCGTCTTCTGCAAGGCCAAGAGCTTCATGCTGCTGCAGCCGGACAGCCAGCTCTACATCATCCCGGCCGGCGGCGGTCAGGCCAGAAGGCTCGGCTGCAATACTCAGCGGATGAACTCCTGGCACAGTTGGTCGCCCAACAGCCGATGGCTGGTATTCTCCTCTAAAGCCCGGTCGCCCTACACTCAACTTCTCTTGACCCACATCGACGCTCAAGGTCGGAGCAGCCCCGCGGTCGAGTTGGATCGATTCACGAAAGCCAAAACGGCTGCCAACATCCCGGAATTCGTCAACGCGACGGCCGGCGCGATCAAGACCATCCGCCAGCAATTCGTCGACGGCGAGTCTTATTTCCGAGCCGGGCTTGCCGCCTTCAATATCGAAGACTTCGACGCCGCGGAGCGGGCTTATCGCATGGCGTTTTCGTTTCAACCGAACCATGCGGAGGCTAGTCACGGGTTGGGCGTCGTCCTGGCGATCAGAGAGAAGTTCGACGAGGCGGAGGCCTACTTCCTCAAAGCGATTGAAATCGACCCCGAATTCGCAGGCGCCTACAAGGACCTTGGTTCGGCCAGGGGCCGGCAGGGCAAATTCCAGGAGGCGATCGATCCTTTGCGCGAGGCACTGCGAATCAATCCGGATGATGCCGAGTGTCACATGATGCTGGGAACGACGCTGTCGGGTCTCGGAAAGGTGAAGGAGGGGCAACTCCATCTGGACATGGCAATTCGCTTGGATGCGGTACACGCCGACGCTCGCACAAGTGTTGACGTGGCGGATGGCTTTCTGGGAGCGGAAAAGCTGGACCAAGCCGCGATCCATTACCGCCGCGCGCTGGAACGGGGTCCTGACTACGTCCCTGCCCTGGTAGGTCTGGCGTCTGTACTCGCCACGGCAGAAGAAGAGGGCTTGCGTGACGGGAAGAAAGCGGTTGCGCTGGCCGATAGGGCATGTGCGTTGACCCGGTACACGGACGCGGCCGCATTGGCCGTATTGGCGGCAGCTCATGCGGAAACCGGGCAGTTCCGAAACGCCGTCGCCATCGCCGAACGCGCACTGCGTTCGGCTCGTCGTGCGGAAAAGGAATCCCTTGCGGCTTGGGTCGAGCAAGAGCTAAAGCGTTACCAATATGGGGAGCCTACCCGCCGCCGTCTTGGCCCTTGGCCTGCAAATGACCCGGAACAGTCCAATTGAGCCGCGCTAGTCCAGACAATCTACTGAGTTCACTAACGTCGCTACAATGACATTGTCTACATTGTCCAACTAGGGCCTGCGTGCTTGCTGACTCCGTCCCTAAAATGACTGGTTGTCAGCGACGTCACGGCGTGTTGATTCCCGCTATGTTTCGTGCCGGCAAGGAGGTTGTCAATTGTCGCGTTCGGGTGTAGGAGATTCGCCGAACGCCAAAAGGTACGCGCGACCGGAGGAAAAAACGGCTCGCTGATGGTTCGTCAGCGTACGTTTAGGCTCTCGTGAGAGCGACCGACAGTAATGAACGAGGTCGATCAAGTCGTTCTCGGCGAGAGTCGGACTGGCAGGATGCGGACTGCCCGGCATCCCCAGTGCAATTCGCACGTATATCGACTCGGGTTCGTGCCCACCCTTGAACGGTTCATGCGCCAAATCGCGAGGCCGTATTGGACGTCCTTTGTCGTCGAACGAGCGTGTGTCCCCGTTACCGATACCTTCATCTCCGTGGCACTTGTTGCAGCCCAGCCCATAGTAGGTTTCCTTGCCTCTCGCGACGGATCTTGAGCTTGGTGGTCCAATCTGTGGGGCCTTCGTGACTTTCCCGGGGACAGTGCGATGTTTGACAACCTGGCGGACCTCGTTTTCGTCGAGTTCTTCCCCCTCCTTGCTCAGCATTTCGATGAATCGACTTCGCACACCCTCGCGATGCAATCGCAGCACCTCTTGAGCCACAAGCCTGTGCTGCTCGTCGCTCAGGTCCTCGAACGCCGGCATGGAAGTGCCCGGCATTCCCCGCTTGGTGACCGCTTCCAGGTCACCGAGCGTTGGAGCACCGTTGCGCGTGGAGACCAAGCGAAATTGTTCGGTGCGAAAGTCCCGCGGTCTGGGAAACAAGTGCCACGTGGCGCGACCATTGCCATCGCCGTTTGCTCCGTGACAGGCGCGGCAATGCAGGGCGTACAAATCGGGACCAGACGCGGCGGGGCTACCGGCCGAGTCGTTTGCAGGCGATTCCGTGTCATTCCCCCCGGCATCTGCTGAAACGACAGTGGAGGGTTCGGACAAGTGCTGCAATTCATCGGCGGCCTGCTTGTCGTTGGGGTCGATGACAAGTCGCGTCTGCAAGTCGCGCATACGCCTGGACCTGCTCGTCGAGACGGCGCTTCGGGCGAATAGCCTTTCAGCGCGAGTAGGCATTCCCCTGAA
Source organism: uncultured Pirellulaceae bacterium (assembly GCA_964623055.1). Lineage (GTDB taxonomy): Bacteria > Planctomycetota > Planctomycetia > Pirellulales > Pirellulaceae > JADHUC01. The sequence goes on along the minus strand of CAZURK010000236.1, from coordinate 7,801 downwards.
GGCAAACGTGTTTGCCGCGGCGGATAATGACTCGGCGTCTTCTGCCTGATCGAGATCCGTTCGCGCGTACCAGCGTTCAGCTTCTTCGTAGTTGCCGGATTCAAATTCGATTTGTCCCATCTCTATCGCAACATCCGCGGGTAGCTCGGGCTGCGAGTTCAGCGACTCCAACACATTTCGCGCGGCGTTGACGCGTCCCAGTTTTCGCAGGACTCTCGCAATGCCTACTTTCGCAACGGCGTTTGCGGGGGACCGGGCAGAGAATTCGACGTAATGGTCATAGGCATGATCGAGCCGATCCCCAGTCTCGCACAACTCGGCGACGGCCCGGCGTGCCGGTTCGTGGCTAGGCTGCCTTGCCAAGGCGTCTTCGAATTCCGCAATGGCCTGTATCGTTTCCCCCAACTCGTATTGGTACATTCCCCACATGTATGCGACGTGCGCCTCGTTTGGGTAGATCGCCTCCCATCTCTCTAGAAGCGTTCTGGCCTTGTCCCGCTCGCCTCTAAGCAGATAGCCATGTACGAAGCTCGCAGCAACGTCATGCATCGATGCCCCCGTTTCGATCAAGTCCTCAAGCCGGACTTCACCTACCTTGTCGAATTGCCCCGTGCGGACGAGGCCAAGTTTGGTCTCTCGTCGAATTCGGCTGGTCGGCGTTCCCTTTCGTTCGGCGGACTGCAGGGCTTCGTTCCAGTCTGCCATCTGGTCCAGACGACGGTGACAGACTGCTTGCATCAAGTCCGTCGTGCCGTTCCCAGGGTTCAGCCAAGCGGCTATTGCGAGCCATTCTTGCGATGCGCTTAGTGCCCACACGTCCATCTCGCGCGAAGCCATGTGGCGAGCCCACATCGCGACAAGTCTCGGGCCAACAACCAGCACTACGATGATCGCCACGATGCCGATCACGCACGCTGCAAAGCGTCGCCGAAGCCATGAACGATGGTTTTGACTTGGCTGCGAAGGTCGCTTTCGCGGTGCCATGCTACAGATCCTGACCGCCACAAGTCGGTTCGAAGTCTCGGAGACAGGTGGGCGTGAAATGCGGTCCTGAGATCGTTATCCGTGTGTAGAAGGACGGGTGGATCGGCCGCATCTTGACCCGGCCGATGAGTAGACCACAAGTTCCCACGTGGATCAATCACAGGTCCCCGCGAAGAGTCCTTGCGCGATCGAGAATACGACAGGACGGCGAGCTGGAGACGGGCACTCTCCACGCGGCGTTGTGGTTGCTAGAATATCGCGATGCGCCTTGCCGATCGGGATTGAACGACGCACAAGGCGGCACAGATGTGGGACTGCAGCGAATGGGCGACGAGCGGAGAAAGCGATTGATTCGATCTTGCACGCTCGGTATAGCCGGGTGCTTGCTCTGTGTGATCGCTGCGTTGGTTGTTTGGCAAGTGTCGTCCGGTCGCGCGACACGCGATTCGTACATGCAGCTCCTGCGCGAAGATGTACTGCCTGCCACCGTGGACAAAAACCTCCAGGCGCGCATTGAGGCGTTTTGTAGCGACTGTCACGGCATGCCGAATGCGGAGAACTATCCTCGCGATACGTGGCACGAGAAGGTCCGGCGTGGCTATGAGTTCTATGCCAAATCAGGGCGAAACGATCTGGATCCGCCCCCCATGCATCTGGCGGTAACCTATTATCGATCTCGCGCGCCGGAACAGGTGGTCTTTCCAGATCCGAAGGAGGCCGAAAGCGAACTGCCTGTCAGGTTCACCGTCGAGAAAGTCACCTGGGACGAGAACATCAATCTTTCACCCGATGTTTCGCATTTACTCTGGACTCGTCTCCAACAAGACGAAGAACCCGTTCTCTTAGCTTGCGACATGCGGCGAGGCGGTATAACTGCCATCGACCTGCGCGAACGGCCATTCGATCCCAAGCTTCTGACGCGATTGAACCACCCGTGCCATGTCGAGCCATGCAATCTTGACCAAGACAGCGGGATCGATCTTGTCGTGGCGGATCTGGGTAGTTTCAATCCCGACGATCACGACCGAGGCCGAGTCGTCTGGCTGCGATGCCAAGAGCCAATGGTTTCGTACGAAGAAGTCGTGCTCGTGTCCGGACTGGGACGCGTGGCAGACGTGCGGCCTGCGGATCTGGATCGCGACGGCGATGTTGATTTACTCGTGGCCGAATTCGGCTGGGAGAAGACGGGAGGCATCGTTCTCTTGAGCAATGTTTCTGCAGACGGAGAACGACCCCGCTTCGAGCCGAAGGAGTTGGACCCTCGTCCTGGTGCGAGCCATGTGACGATACACGACCTAGACGGTGACGGTCGGCTCGATTTTGTGGCGTTGGTCAGCCAACACTACGAGTGCGTGGAGGCATTCATCAACCAGGGAGACGCGAAATTCAATCTTCAAACGCTGTGGGCGGGACCCGGTCCGGCGTTTGGGGCCAGTGGTATTGAGTTGGTCGACTTGGATCAGGATGGCGACACGGATATCCTGTACACCAACGGCGACGCTTTCGACGACATGTACGTCAGACCGTGCCACGGCGTCGGATGGCTTGAGAATCTCGGTGATCTGCAATTCGCCCATCGCCGGCTAACTGACTTGCTGGGTGCATACCGAGCAGTTGCCGGCGATATCGATCTGGATGGAGATCAGGATGTCATCGCCGTGGCTTGGGTTCCCCGGCCCGTATGGCCGTTGACTGTGGCGCAGGAACAGTTGGCTTCGATCGTGTATCTAGAACAGACATCGTCCGGAGATTTTGCGCGCCATACGCTGGAAACGGGCTTCCCGTACCACGCTGCAGCCGAACTGGCGGACTTTGACAATGACGGCGATCTCGATTTCGCTGTCGGCTCGAACTTAGTGTCGCCGACGCAACGGGTGTCACACTCGCTTGCTATTTGGTGGAATCAGGCAACCGACCGCCAGGAGTGAACGCCATACTGTCGACGGCATGGGTGCCGCGTGCAAAGGGCATCGTCTTTGGCTTCGGCGACATCTACGACGGGTCACGGCTGGCGGAAAACTGGCGCAAGGCGATTCATCTGTGGTACAATCGTCGGGTAAAGTGAATCGGGAGGAGATGATGATGATGCGACGACACGTTCCCCTGTTGACTCTTGTGTTGACGCTTCTTTCCTTTTCGTGCTCATCCGATCGCCCACTGGAACCACCACTGACGGAAGACGATACTCTCCCAGTGGAGATCATCACCAATTCCCTCGGCATGAAATTGGCCTTGATTCCGGCGGGCGAGTTCGTGATGGGCTCACCAGAATCGGAGCGAGAACGCGAGCACAGCGAGTATCAACACCGGGTTCGTATCACCAAGGGATTCTACCTGAGCATATTCGAGGTGACGCAGGCGGAGTACGAGCGATTGATCGGCACGAATCCAAGTCGCTTTTCTCCCGGAGGCGGCGGCAAAGAGAAGGTAGAGGGTCTAGACACGGACCGGTTCCCTGTGGAGTGCGTTTCGCGAGAAGACGCCGTGGAGTTCTGCCGAAAGCTCTCCGCTTTGCCAGAGGAGACGGCGGCGGGGCGGGTCTATCGCTTGCCGACGGAAGCAGAATGGGAGTACGCTTGCCGTGCTGGAACTACAACGCCGTTTCATTTCGGTTCCCAGTTGAATGGCCGTGAGGCAAACTGTGACGGCAGCGCTCCTTATGGCACGACCACTAAGGGGCCTTTCCTTCAGCGTCCAACGACAGTGGGTTCGTATGCCCGGAACGCATTTGGCTTGTACGACATGCACGGAAATCTATGCGAGTGGTGCAGCGACTGGTACGATGGAGAATACTACGAGTCATCACCAGATAGCGATCCTCAGGGGCCTTCACAGGGCACGGATGGGGTGATCCGGGGTGGAGGATGGTTCTACGACGCTAGATACTGCCGGTCGGCGCAGCGCAGCGGGAGTGTGCCCATGCTCCGGAGCAACTTCCTCGGCTTCCGCGTGGTCGCAGATCCGTCTGGCGAGTCAAGCAAGAGACAGGTAAGCGAAGCCGAGCGTGGAAGCCGGTAGGTGGACAGCTCCCCCGATTGCCGGCCCAGAGGGGCGGCGGAGTGAGGATTCAGGCGAATTGCCAACAGAACAGCGCATCCAGCGGAAAACACCGCACGAGAGCTTTCTGCTCAGACGGTGTTTTCCGCGACTCAACGTCCTATCAACGCCGAATACCGGCCCTCATGCTCGGATTCCAGACACCTTTCCTAAACAATCTCGTCCCAACCCTCTTTTCCACTTTGAATCCCCGAACTTCTGTGTTAGTCTCATCGTAGAAGGAGTGGGGTTTGTCGGCTGCCCGATGGCACTTGTGGTTTTTCGATTGAATAACGGATGCCGCGTTCTTGAGATTCCATTGCACCATAAGGAGCGAGTCATGAATTGGCGTCTTCCCAAGAGGCGAGGTTTCACCCTCGTCGAACTACTGGTCGTCATTGCCATTATTGGAGTCTTGGTCGCTCTGTTGTTGCCGGCAATTCAGGCGGCGCGGGAGGCAGCTCGCCGAAGTCAATGCACCAACAACTTGAAACAGATCGGGATCGGCCTGCAGAATTACCACGATACTTACAAGACGTTCCCGTTGGGCTCGTTCAACCTTCGAACAACTTGGATGTCCAATGGAACGAATTGGAGGGCTCTCATCCTTCCCTTCATCGAGGAGAGTTCGCTTCACGATCAGTTGTCGTTCAACAGGACTGACTTTTTCGCAATGGGTTGGTACGGCAACCTAGGTCCCAATGCAGTCCTGAGTGGCGTGATCATAGACACGTACCAATGCCCATCGAGCACGATTACCCCGTTCGATAATCCGCATAGTTGGTCGAATAGCCGGAAGGGACTGAATATCCACTACGTAGGGAACCAAGGCGCCGCACGACCCATTCCTGGGGGAGACCCGAACGGCGGAACCAGGGATTGTAGCCACGGTTGGTCGTGCAACAACGGGGTGTTGGTCGCCAACGAGTGTTTCGACATGGCAGACGTTACGGACGGCACGTCGAACGTCGCGCTCGTGTGGGAGCAATCCGGCAGGATTACAGTACAGAGGCATAACCGCACGTCCAACTATTACGGCGGTTGGTACGGCACCCGGCATAGCAGACCCATTACAGCTTCGTCGTGCGGCGATCTCTGGCAGACGGGAACTTGCTGCCTTCGGTACGCCCTAAACTCTTACAAGGAAGTCCCAAACTTGAATGCGGTCCCGAGCCAAGCACGGTACATGTGGCGAAACAACACGATCCTCAACTCGGAACACCCGGGCGGAATCATGTTTGTGCTGACCGATGGGAGCGTGCGTTTCGTTTCCGATGATGTCGACTTCACCAACCTCAAGCGGTTGGCATGTCGATACGACGGGGACCCCTTGGCCCATTACTAAGCTGTGTAACGCATCCGCTTTCCTTCAAATAGCGTCTCCCTCCCCCCATCGCGTCGTGGAGCTTTGAGAGAAGTCGACGGCGCGAGCTTTCCTCGAAAGGATGTCTCATGTCTGGTTTCGTGTCGAAGATGAAGCGATTTCCGTCCTGGGCAGTTCTCTCGGTGAGTCTGCTTAGCACCGTGATCATCGGGTGCGGCACGTCTGTCTCCACGGGAACCGTACAGGGAAAAGTGACCCTGGATGGTGCGCCTTACACGGGCGCATCGGTGGTGTTCAGCAGCCTCGAAACGGGCCAGGGCGGGGCGGCGGAAATCCAGTCGGACGGCACGTTTAGCATCGAGACGCCGTTGCCGGTCGGATCGTACACGGTTTATCTCGAACCGAAGGCTGGTGCTTCGGAACCGGTGGACCCAAGCGTGGCGGGATTCGAAAGCGCTGGTTCGGAGGTCGATGAGTCGGTGCCGTCGAAGTACTGGAGCGAAGCGGAAAGCGACATCAAGAAGGACGTTGCCGAAGGGGCAAACGACGACGTCACGATTGAACTCAAGAAATAGCGAACGATACTCGCCCACCGCCTTAAGTTCGCCGGTCCCTAACGATCGGAAGTCTCGTTCAACGTGATCCCCGCCGCATCGAGGTCTGCCAGCACACGGGGGCCCATTCGGCAGTACATCGAGAATCCCTTGCCGTAGCTGCTGCCGCGGGCGGATCTTGGGAGGGCCTCGGTAAGAACCCGACGAAACCGTTCGTCACGGGTCCATAGATAGGCGCGGGCGACGCCTTCGACCATTAGCGGCGAGGCGCCTGATCCGTAGCCCGTCTTCGGGCAGGATGTGTATCGAAAACCGTGGGTTTCGTCCGAGTACGTTTCGTCCAACAGGTAGTGTGCGCCTTGGATGATGGCCTGCTTCACACGCTCGTCGTCCGTCACGTCGTGGTAGTACTTCAGTCCGGACAGCAGCACCGCGACCATGAAACCGGCGTTGCCCCTATGCCTTGGCTCGTAGCGGCAGTGCCCCGGTACCATCATGCGAGACCAACCGCCCAACTGATACGGCTTCCGCCCTTCGACTTGATATGCGGGCAGCGGGCGTGGTTTGGTCTCCTGGTCTCCAACACGCGATCCACAATAACTCGACCGGCGTTCAAGTAGTAAGGATCACTTGTGGCAGCGTTCGCCGTACCAGTCGCCGTAGTTCAACATGCCAAAATCGTGCTGATGCTCGCGGCGGGCGGCGTAGGCCGCAAGGTTCCTGTCAATCGCCTCCTCGTACAACTTGAATCGTTCGGTATCGCGCGGCGCCACATCGTAGAACGCCTTGCTGTCGCAGTACCACTCCGGCGACACCGTGGCAAGCAGCGGTCGCTGGAACAAGGCACATACCTGGGATCGCCGCTCGGCCGGCTCGAAACACGGCAAACTCGTGAGTTCGATTCTCTTTCGAGTGCCGGGGGCGTCAGCTATACTAGCCCGCGGCCGAAACGTCTGTCCGGTCGGGCATGCTTTGGGGGCGATTTGTTGGACAACGGTTCCTATCGCGACAGTCCTCTTCCGAGCAGCGATGCATGTCCTGGGGCGCGTTTCCAACGCGCCGTTGGGTTGTTGGGACGTGAGAAACGTGCCCTACGTTGGGCGGAGAAGACGCGTGCACAAGACCTCCCTTGTCGTTATCGGCACCTCTATCGGCATTTTTGCCGTGACGCTGATTGCGTCCTACGTGTGCACAGGCCCGGTTAGTCCGCACCGGCCGAGGGTGCTTGAGCGTGGAACAACGTTCGTCCCGACGACGCAGGAAAAGCCCACGCCATTGCCGTCGCCGCGCATGGCCCATCCTCTCCTGGGGCAAGCCGACGAGGTGGTGTTGACCGAAGGCTGCGACGAGGTTCGCTCGACAGCCGGGAAGCAGTTGGCGCGGGTGATTCGAAGCGTCGCTGAGTACGGTGGTGGCGACGACAAGTTGGCTCCTTTGACAATCGATTACCCGCACAATGAATCGGTTTTCCCGCCGGAGATGGTTCCTCCGACGTTCCTTTGGCACGAGCCGACTGAGCAGGCGGACACTTGGTTGATTAACGTTGCCTTCGGCAAGGGCTCCGAGCGAATCTACGTTCTGGCGCCAGGAAATCCGACGACCATCGGCGAGATCGATCCTGAGTGCCTTGCTTCGACCAATGAACTGTACACACCCCCGTACCAGGCATCTGCCAAGAGCTGGACGCCCACCGACGAGGTATGGGCCGCGATTAAGCGGCGTTCGGTGGGGTTGGCGGCGACCGTTTCGTTTGTTGGCTTTCACAGCTCTCGACCCCGAGAATCTGTTTCGGGCGGCAAGGTGAAAATCGCGACTTCAGAAGACCCGGTCGGCGCACCGATTTTCTACCGTGACGTACCGTTGGTCCCCTTCAAGAATACGAGGGGCGTGATCAGACCCCTAG
>CAZURK010000235.1:0-24511 GCA_964623055.1 uncultured Pirellulaceae bacterium | reverse complement strand
GGTCGAGCGTAGCGAGCCCACAGAGGGTTGCGATTCCGGGGGCTCGCTGCGCTCGACCCCGGCCACCCTGACTGCCGGGAGTTTCAATGTTGGCATAGAGGTCTATCCTTACTCAATCAGCCCAGAGTCCGTCCGCGACGGTCTGGGGGTCGGGAAACTTGCTGTTCTCTCCAAATCCAACAGCGTCTGCCAGGCACGTTTGCACTTCCGCCTGGAGTCGATCCAACTGCTCTCGTGTCGCAACGTCGTCGGCCAGCAATCTCGATTCCAGCCGCGGGATGGGGTCCCGTGCCTTCCACGCCTCGATTTCGTCGGGATTTCGCTCTTCAGAGTTGGAAAACGCCATGCAGTGTGCACGTTGCCGGTAGGTTTTGCACTCCATCAAGGTGGGCCCGTCGCCGGCCCGCGCCCTTGTCACTGCTTCGGACGCCACGTCGTAGACGGCCAGCACGTCGTTGCCGTCCACCGCCTTGCTCGGAATGCCGGAGGCGGCGGCCCGATCGGCGATGTTCTCCAACGGACAATTCGTACTGACAGGTGTCGTCGCCGCGTACAGGTTGTTCTCGCAGACGTAGAGAATGGGGTACTTCTCGAGGGCCGCCATGTTCAGCGATTCGTGAAAGCTACCTTGACTGGCAGCACCGTCGCCGAAGAAACAGACCGTCACCTGATCGGTACCCCGGTACAGTGCCGAGTAGGCGGTTCCCAAAGCCAGCACGAGCCCGCCTCCGACGATGCCGTTACCGCCCATCAATCCGATCTCCGGATCGAACAGGTGCATGGACCCGCCCCGCCCGCGAGAGCAGCCGGTCTCCTTGCCGAGCAGTTCCGCCACCATCCCGTTCAAATCCAGGCCCTTGGCGATGGCATGGCCATGTCCGCGATGCGTACTGAACACGTAATCGTTCCTTCGCAGACAAGCTCCAACACCCGCGGCAACGGCCTCTTCGCCTTCGTAAGAATGTAGGGCACCGAGAAAGTCCCCGGCCACCGCCTTTGCCTGGAAAAGATCCTGCATCTTCAACTCGAAGCCACGGATCAGATACATCACCCGCAGTATATCGAGCATGGTTTCTTTGGACACGTCGTTGCTCATCGACTTGATTCCCTTGGGTATTTCCACCTGCTAGTTCATGCAATCGAGAACTCCCGCTTCGCCCTGGCCAACACATCGTCCAGTGCCTTGGTTTTCTCCTCAGGCCATTGGGGCGGCTCGTAGTTGTTGAGGTTCTCCCGCCACAACTGGTTGCACTTATCGAGAATGGCCTCTTCATCTCCCGCCCACCCTGCCGGATCAGGGTTTTCGGTCAGGAACAGCGGCGAGGTCCATAGCTCGCGATAGTGCTTCAGCGTGTGCTCGCTGGCCAGAAAATCGCGGTCGGACGTCGCTGCCTCGCAGATTTCTGCCATGGGCAGCGTTTCGTCGTCGATCAAGATCCCGTTCTCCATGGCGAACTGCGATCTGCGGATTTCCATGTCCAGCATGAATTGAACGAAACAGCCCGTCCCGCCGCTGTTGAGTGTTCCCATGCCGGGGTAGGGGATGTGGGGATCGCCCAGCAGCTTCGAGTACCGCCACAGGCCGTAAGAGTTCTCGGTCACGGCCTGCAAGCCCGGGCGCTTCGCGTAAGGGCTGAAGAAGACTTCCACCCAAAGGTGTCCGCCCCACCATGTGTCGAACAGCTCGCGCACGGCGAGGTTCACCAGCGCAGGCTCGGGGCCCGACGGGGTGCTGTTGCCGTTTCGCATGTCGACCACCAGCGAGATGGCTCGGCCGCTCAGGTCGGACTCGGGGTCCATGACGAAGCATGCCACCATCCCGCCCAGAATCTCCGCCGCTTCCATTACGACCGAGCCAGCCAGGGTCACCGGGGTCGATACCCCGATCGTGGGCATCGAGGCGACATGGTAGCGATGGATCCCCCGAACTTTCCTTTCCACGATGTCCTCGGCTGACCGCTTCTCCAGAATCAACGGTGACGTGATACACTCGGAGCCAGCCAAGTAGCTCGAATCGCCGGTTCGCTCGGTGATGATTTCACTGATTTCTTTCAGATACTTGATCACCGGCGGCTCGATGGCCTCGATCCCGTCGACCTTGTCCGTGTACTTCAAGGCCAGCACGAGCGAGTCGATCCGTTCGATCGCTTGCGGCACGTCCTGCCGGTACCAGGTGCTGATGTATCCGATTTCTGGTGTCGCCTGGGCGAGTTTCTTGGCGGTGACGAAAATATCCGTATCCACTGGAACCGGCTTCTGATTGGCATAGTCATAGTACGTCGTTGGACCGCAGTCGAAGGCGGACATCAGCAGTTTGGACTGCAATGCCTGCCGGATCTCTTCCTGCTTGCTGTGCCAGACGATGTGGTGAGCCCAATCGACACCGCACCGCAGATGAAGCTCCTGATCGCGATCGTCCTGCTCTTGCGTCTTCTTCTGGTGGTCCGTCATCTCCTCGATAAGCTGCTTGGGAATCCGAATTCTGCCCGAAGGGGCCTGCTGGCAACCGGCTTCGAGCATGGCGGAGCGAATCCGCTCGCTCTCGATCTTCATACCGGCTTCCCACAGCAGTTGATGCGTCTTGTCGCGCAGCGTTTCACTTTCTGTCGGAGACAACATGGCACTCGCAATCACCCATGAGTTTGTTGCCAAATCGCCCGTTCTGGATCAGATCGGCTGCTCGCCGACCTCGGCAATCCAGCGCCGGACCCACTCCACCACCTCCAGTTCCAGGTCGCAAATGGTGCTGCCCAGGAAGATCATGCCCTCGATCCGGCCTTCGCCGAGCCAACGTTGAGCCAGTTTGCACTGATGCTTCATCCGCTCCAGCGGCACGGCGGCGCGATTGGGGTAATCCCACATGTAGCAGCCCAGCAGCTTGCCATGGTCCGGAGCCAGTTTCTCCAGCCGCTCGAAATCCTCCTCTAAATCCGTCAGCCGTTCGGACCACCAAGTCCAGAACGTAATCTTGTCGCAATACTGAAGGTGCTTCTGGATGGGGAGTTCCAACTGATGCTGATACACGACCACGTACAAATCCCGCTTCCGCCCGTTGATCACCAACTGCTTTCGCAGCTCGTTAAGCTCGTCGGGCGACAAAGAGCCGCTGCCGTCTTTGTGGAAGAAATCGTCCATGATGAAGCCCGTGATGTTCGGGAAGCGACCGGCCAACTCAAGGGCGCGTTTCCGCTCATCCTCAGCAGTCTTCCCTCCAGCTCCGACCAGAGACCAAATGACCCGCTTCAAGGGCCGGAACGAGATCGCGTATTGGTCGAACATGTCCAGCGGCGGGATCCCGCCGGAACGAATGAAGAACAAATTGGGGATGTCCAGATAAAAAGCGGCCTCGGCCGGAGTCATCCGCGACGGCTTAGGCAGCCCGTATTTGTTGTCTCCGCCGGCGAAAACCGACCAGAGCCAAATCCTGTCGCGCACCGTCTTGGCCGTGGACTTGTCGGGCCTGCCCGCGGCGACCGCCGAGGCGCTGCCGCCGGCTACCAATCCGGCCGCAGACGCCGCCATCGTCTTGACAAAGTCCCGCCGAGAGCCTCCCGCGGTGGACGATTGACATTTCATGGTCGCTGCCTCGTGCAAAAGAACACTCGAGTCGACATTCTCCGTTTGCGACAACGATGGAGTCCCGTCTGCGCTCGACGCGTTGTTGAGTCTACCCGGCTGTGGACCCATTTCAACTGGCGGCGATGAAATCTCGCAACCACTTGGCTTGTTCCGTGTGCATGTCGATCAGAAACCCGCCCAAAATCGAATAGCCAGACAGCCTCCCTTGTTCCACGTACCTGCGGATGTCTTCCCAATGTTGCTTCAACAGATCCATGCGTACGCCTCCAAGAGGCTTATGCCCAAAGTCTCTGAGGCGATAGATCAGGTTGATCGGCCTGTTAGTAAAGAGCTCGTTGCATTGGTCGAGGTATTGTCCCAACTTGGGAAAATCCCTTGTCTCGTTCCCCACGCAGAGGTTGACGATGTCCATGAACGGCTCGAAGCCGGCCCAATTCTTCTGATCGAGTTCCCTGTCGTAAACGACCGTCCAGAGCTTCAAGTCGGGATTTCCTTTCTTCAGGGCTTCATAAACCAAGCCGTATTGCTCCGGTTTGATGCTTTCACGCTTGATGATTCCCAGTAGATCGTCGTCAACCGCGCCGGTTATGTTGGGAAAGCGGCGGGACAGACGACCAACCGCCTGGGCCTCCTCGCATTTTGTGCTGATCTTGCCGTCGAGGTAGTGGGCAACACCGTTCTCGCACCGTCGCACTTTCCATTTGGAAATCTCACAGATGACTTCATCGAAATCGCGCAGCTTCTCCATGGCCAGGTCTGTATTGGGATGGAACATGTAGGCTGTCTTTTTCAACCCAAACCACCTCGTGCCTTCGCCTGCTCCGAAGATGGACGGATTAACTCCACCGTTGAAACCCTGTCCATCCCAGCACCAGCCTACTTCGGCCAGCCTGGGAGACTTCCTGCCTTGGGAAGGAGCTACCTCAGAAAAAGGACTCGACAGCGCAGCCACTGCCGGGGCTGCGGCAATGCCTTTCACCAACGACCGTCTTGATATGGATCTCATGATTTTGCCTCCTGGGAGTTCTCATGAGTCTAACGGTTTCCTTGGTGCACAGCAAAATCCGGGTCGCTAGAATCAGAGAGATTTCGCAACCACAATGTCCGACGCGGTCTGGTGTGACGACGGAAGGGAAATGGTCGTCGCCTTCGAAAAGCACGTGCCGGGCAAAGGAGGCCGACATGAGATGGAGATTTTGGGCGCTTACGCTGGCCCTCTTCACAATCTGTTCAGCGGGCGCGGCCGGGGAAGATCCGGCGGCACCAGATGAGGACCCGATGGCCGGCCTGCCCGGCGGGCCGTGGCGGCGGCTGTTCTTGGACGCCATGGTCGTCGAGCAACAGCACGGGCTTGCGCGCATGTTTCATGAGGCCGAGAAGCATCCGGCCAATCCCGTCCTGAGACACGACCGCCCGTGGGAAGGTGGCCAGACTCGCGGCGGTCCGTATCTGTATGGCACGGTGATGTGGGACGGTGGCAAGCTGCGTATGTGGTACCACTGTCAGTGCGGCGGCTACCTCAACTGCTACGCAGAATCGACAGACGGCTTGACCTGGACCAAACCGAACCTCGGTTTGCGCGAGTTCGATGGATCCACGGAAAACAACTTGTTTCTCACCGTCACACAAGATCCCGACGAGCAACCGCCGTACAGAAACGTCGGGCAGTGCCATAATCCGAGCGTGATCAAACGGCCCTGGGAAAGCGATCCGTCACGCCGCTACGTGCTGTTCTGTTACGGTGTCGACTACCGCCACGCCAGGGCGGCGTTCTCGCCCGATGGACTCCAGTGGACATTCGTCCCAGAGACCCGCGAGAAAGGACTTTTCTCTTCCGGCGACGTGCTGAACTTCTTCCACGATCCGTACCGCCGCCGATACGTGGCCACGTGGAAGACGGGCAATCGCCGGGGCCGTGCCGCAGGCGTGGTCACGTCAAACGACGGGCTCACTTGGACCAAGCCCGTCGAAGGGCCCGTGATGGTTGCCGACGACCTCGATCCCGACGCCACGCAAATCTACGGTATGCCAGTCTTCCCGTACCAGGGCCTCTACATCGGCATGCCTTGGGTCTACAGCGCCCGGTGGTTCAAGTATGGCTCGTACACCGACCAGCGCATGGCAGAGGTCGAACGCGACAGCCCTTGCACGATGGACGTACAGCTCGCCTGGAGCTGGGATCTGATCAACTGGACGCGCCCGCCGGATCGCAAGCCCCTGATCCCGCGAGGCCGTCCTGGCGAGTTCGACTCGGACATGATCTACACGGCTCGGTCACCAGTTGTGGTCGATGGACGGCTGTATTTCTATTACGGTGGGTGGAACGAGCCTCACAACAGACCGGCCGCCAAGGCCAACATCGGCGTTGCCGTCCTACGCATGGACGGATTCTGTTCGATGCGGGCCGGCGCGGACGAAGGCTGGCTGATCACGCGGCGCGAGCCATTTCGCGTTCCATGCGTGACGATCAATGCGGACACGGGCGCCAACGGATACGTAGTGGCTGAGATCCTCGATGGCGAGAATGACCCATTGCCGGGATTCACTCGCGATGACTGCATTCCCTTCACCGGCGACGCCACCGCTCATGTGCTCACCTGGAAGACCGATCATCTGTCTGAGCGGCACATCGACGTCGAGAAGAAGCTTCGTTTCTATCTCAAACACGCGGATCTGTACTCGTATCTCCCCGACCAGACGACCGGCCCGGCGACAGTCATCTACAATCCCGACGCAAACGGCCGGCTACTGCCAAGCGATCCTAAGCTGCCGCCTTCGCAGCGGTTCGCGATGGGTGGGCTGGCATCGGGCTACCGGATTGTCGAGGAGGAGGGGTTGGTATGTCTCGACTTGCACAGTGCGGCAGACCGCAAGACCCGGGCGTCGTTTCACAAGGATGCCAACTGGAACGACCAGACCGACTGGTGTCTAGAGATGTGGGCACGGGTCGTCGACCAGGGCAGCGAGCCGAACTACGGCTTGGCCTCGTTCTTCCGGCCCGACGCCGGCCGCGGTGCCGCCATCTACTTGAGCGACCAGGCCGTGGGCATCATGAGTTCGCAAGACGCAACGACCCACAAAGTGCTCAAGGCCGTGCCCTTCGACACAACCGAGCGCACCCACTGGTACCGCATCGTTCACAGCGGCGGGGCCAACGGAGACGTCTCGTTGGAGGTCGACGGCCGCGAGGTGATCCGCATGCCGTTCACGGACTTGTTCTGCCGTTTCGCACGCGGCGCGAACGTGGCCTTCGGCCCCAACGCCGCCCACCGCGAAGGCCGAATGACCGTCGCCCGTTTCGGATACCGACTGGGCAGCACCGACGTGATCTTCGGACCGGTCGCCGCCCCCACTTCAGGTGCATCCGAACGTCGGAGCAAGAATCCTTGATGAGTTTTCGTACTTCGCTGGAACTCAAAAAGACCATCCCGTCGTGTTGGACTTGCCACCGGAAACGCCAGTTGGGCAGGCTGACCTATTGGCTAGCGTTTCCACGCCAACGAGTTCCGCGACGCAAGCCGGCAGTCTCCGCCTACAGTTCGTCGCGCATGTTTTGCCGGAAATCGACCAGGATGACACCGTCCGGGAGTGGCTCATTCAGATGTGGTTCCGGATCGTGGTTCAGTCGGCAGGTGTCCCAGACCAACTTGCCGTTGCGCACGTTGATAATGCCAAATTTGGCCGTTCTTCCCTGCTGCCGCAGCGCGTAGAGATAGGCTTCGTGGGTCGTGAATGCCATGGTGTCGCTGATGAAAACGACAACGTCACCACGCTCGAGGCCCATCTGGGCGGCGGGTGTACCGCGGCTGACCGAGTCGACGCGGTAGCCTCGATGCCCCTCAAGCTCACCCCTTAATGGGACCAGCGCCCCGCGAAATCCCAACAACGGCTGATCAGCTCGCGAAACCTCCGACACCAACAGCAGAAATGCGACACTCCCAACCAAGACAGCTCGTTTCCCAATCACGGCATTCTCCTCAAAGAAAGAACTTGGACGTACCGAACGATAGATTCTTCCGCGACTTGCCGATCGTCACCCCAGAGTCGGCGTTGTCGTCGTGGAGGATGCTGACAGCCGTGTCGGCACTATATGAAGCATAGCTTTCTTGATCAGTCTCACGCCGTGCGCCACCGGACTATTCGTTGCCAACGACACACCTCAGGCAAAACGACCCTGCACCGCGTGGCCGCGCCAGCCGCTAAAGATCACCTTGTATGGTCAGAGACGCCTCGATGATGTCGCGGGGACGGGAGGTCTTGGCCAACGTCTCGGCTGGAACGGCCAGCGGGTTGTCCCGCAAGTCCAATTCCTTCAGATGGAAGCACTCGCGAATCTCAGCCGGCACGGATGTCAGGTTGTTGTTCCGAAGATCCACGCGCCGCAGTGACGTCAGTTGGCCAATTTCCGCCGGAAGGGTCGCCAATTGGTTGTCGCGTGCATAGAGCTTCATCAGGTGCGGCAACTGCCCTATCTCCGGCGGAAGCGCGGACAGATTTGTTCGAATGGCCTCCAGACGTAGCAGTCCGGTCAGGTTGCCGATCTGTGCCGGAAGTGATTCCAGCGGGTTGTCAGACAGACCGAGATCCGTCAAACGGCTCAGTTGGCCAACCTCAGGCGGAATCGTCGTCAATCGGTTCGTATCGAGGTGCAGCTCCTTCAAGGCGTTGAGTTGGCCGACCTCGGGCGGAATGGACGTCAATTCGTTCTCGCTAACGTCCAGCTTCCACAGGTCGACCAATTGCCCGATCTCCGGTGGCAGGCTCGTGAGCTTGTTGCTGCTGAGGTCCAGCTTCAGCAGACCCGTCAGTTGTCCAATCTCCGGCGGCAGCGACGTGATCTTGTTGCGCGACAACTCGACATACTTCAGTCCGGTCATCTGCCCAATCTCAGCCGGCACAGAAGCCAGCGCGTTCTTGTCTAGCTCCAGGTGGGTGATACCGGCCAGGTCCCCAAATCCACGCGGCAGACTCGTCAGTCTGTTATCGAACAGGCCGATCCATGTCAGTTTCTTCAACTGTCCGATCTCTGCCGGCAGATGGCTCAGTTGATTCTGGGAAAGCCCCAGACCCCCGAGGTTCCGCAGTTGGCAGATCGCGTCCGGCAGCGAGGCCAACCGGTTGCCCCGTAGATCCAGCGTCTCCAGCGCTTCCATTTGCCCGATCTCCGGCGGGAGGCTGCTCACGCGACTGCTCCTGAGTGAGAGCTTCTTCAGGTTCTTCAGCCGACCGATCTCGGGCGGCAGCGTCTCGAGCGAGGTCCGCTCCGCTTCGAATTGTTCCAGCGCGCTGAGCCCGCCAATTCCCGCCGGTAGTGACGCTAGTGGATTCGACGACAGTATCAACGTCCGCAGGCTCTTCAACTGACCGATCTCATTCGGTAGGTGAGTCAGACGATTGCTCGAAAGGCGCAGCGATATGAGGCCACGCATCCCACCAATCTCCGGTGGAATCGAATTCAACGGGCTGTCCTTGACATCCAGGGAAACGAACTCGGTGAGTTGCCCGAGTTCGGGCGGAAGAGACGTCACAGGACTGCTTTGGATGTCGATGTGCCGTAGGCCGGTCATACGACCAATCGTTGGCGGCAGACTCGTCAGCCGGTTGCCAATGACGTTCAGGTTCTTGAGGTGTTTCAGCCGGCCTATCTCCGGCGGCAGTTCAGTCAGGCGGTTGTCCTGAAGGTCCAAGGTCTCCAGGCTCGCCATATCCCCAATTTCCGCCGGCAGGTAGTCCAAGGCCGTCTTCCTGATTACCAGTTCCTTCAGCCCAGTCAGTTGCCCGATCTCCGGCGGCAGCTCATCGAGATCCCACTCTTTGAACGACAGGCTTTCCCATCCGTCGTCCCGCGCGCATTCGATCATCTCCAACGCGCCTTCTTCGTCTTGGTACATCGGCCACATACGCATCTCCCGCGCCAGTCACCACCATCCAATACGCCTGTCCATCCTACGGCCAGCTCCGCCTCGCGACAATGTCGGGCTGCGGAGCCAACTCTCCTTAACAACCGCCGCGGTAACGTGGGCAGGCACTCCGCAATTGTCTACGGCAACCAGCACCACCGGGTTCTCATCGCCGATGGCCAAGGCCCGCGCCCAGATTCTCTGATCTACATCGACATGTTCACCCGGTCGACCACCATAACCGGCAAGCAGAACAGGATGCTCCGGAGTGATGCCAACCTTTGCGGCACCAACGCGAGTCCAGCCGTCTTCGGCCCTTACGCCCGTGCAGCAACCAAACGTGAACACCGCGACGCTAACGATGAGAATTCGGAGGATGGTTTTCAGATACATCTGATCCTGCCTTCTCTTTTTAGACTTCAAAGCAAGCTCCGCGAATCCGAGACGTCTCTTGTTCGTACAATAGATCGGTCATTGGTCGTTGCCGTGTCTTCAGTGTTTTCCGTGGTCTGCCAACTGAGCGGCGAACGGCCGACTCGCTGTTTGTATCTCAAGTTCGCTCGAACGAATCGGATACCACGGCACCGCGTGCGGTGTCAGTTCAGCAAGTCAGCTTCGCGTCGCCAGCCTAGGGCTCTGGATCTGAAGCCTTGAGTTCCTTGATGAAGATATTGCGGTACTCGATCGGGCAGGGATTCAGCTTTCCGAGATTGTCGCCATCGAATTCGGTAGAGATGGTCCGGCCTTGGACCGTCAGCTTGACCGTATGCCAGACGCCGACTTCGGGGTCGATATGCCTGACATGAGGTTCCTCTTCCTTCTTGAGGCCCTGTTTCTTCGCGGTCTCTTTCGGGAGAAAGTAGTAGCTTTCGAGATGGCCCATGCCGCCCCGGGACCTCAGGTTGAATTGTTCCTGGTTCCCAAAACCTGGAATATGCGGAATCAGTCGGCGGAAGCTGATGCCGCTGTCCGAAATGGTCGGCATCCGAAAATCGAGCATTAGGACGAAATCTCGATACGCCTTCTCGGTCACCAGGTCGGCGCCCCACCGTTCCAGAAGGCCGTGCGACTTGAGTACGCCGTCCTCAATCGACCACATTTCCTTGACCTTGGGATGGGCTTCCCAGCCGGTGAAGTCCTTGCCGTTGAACAGCGCGGTGAAGCCTTCCGGTGGTACGTTCAATTCTCTGTCTGGTTGGTCGGCGCCGACTATCGCGGCCTGGCCAGGCGATAGTAGCAGCGTCGCGGCGATCAAGCACCGCCATCCAATCGTGTGAAATATTCTCGTTCGCATGATGGTTCCTCGACATTAGTAAGATAACGTCGTTCCAGTGATTCTCGCCGTAGCTACGCTCGCCAGACCGCGGAGTTCCACGCTCTGGCGAGCGTACCTACGGAATTCCAAATGTGTCACACTTGGCCGCGAGCGGTATAAACAAAAGGCTCATCGTGCACATGCAACGCCCACAACCGACACCGAGCTGTTTACGTCGGAGCGCGACTACCGGAGATGCCAAAGAAATGCAGTACTCCCTTACGCTCATCACGCTGTCTGTTCTATGTGTCGTCCCCGTCGCGTTGCGAGCCGCCGAGCCGGAGGAGTCGGCGGTCAAAGTCACGCAGGAGCTGCTGAACCAGATCCACATAACGCCGAAGATCAACTTCAAACCGTTTCCGGCGTACGAGAAGAAGCATCTCCCGTTTGCAATGGCGGCGAGTCTCGAAGTCACGCGCGGCGGACTTGTCATCAACGCCCGTAATCACTGGGCGCGAACCGGCGGCCGTCCGGACCTGGCCGGCAAACGTATCATTTCCCGCGGTAGCGACGGAGGCCAAACCTGGAGTGAACCGGTTTTCGACGAAGCGCTGATCGAACCAACTTGTCAGGCCAGCTTGCTTCATTATTCGTTTCCCGGCGAAGGTTCGCGCAGCCGCCTGCTGTTCGCTAATCCAGCCGCGACACCCACGGGCACATGGGGCGGTCCGCGCCACCGACTGACCGTGCGGCTGAGCTACGATAACGGTCACACCTGGCCGATTAGCAGGCTGATCGACCAGGGAGTCGCCGCCTCCTCGACCATGGCCCGTCTGCCAGACGGCTGGATCGGCTTGATCTACGAATCTGGCGGCTACCGGCAACTCACGTTTTGCCGCGTTCGATTTGAGGTGGTTAGGCGAGAGGTAAGCAGGATACGACGGGAAGTGTGAGACACACGCTGCGGAGCACACGCCATGAAACAGACAGCACTCCTGATCGCCCTTTCCGGTGTTCTGGCAATAGCTGGCGCAGCAGAGCAAGATGCAGCGAAACAAAAAGACGACTCACCTTCGCGGGACCTGGCACTGCAACCGGCTCATGTCATCACCTCGCCCTGGCCGCGGCATGTACCGCCGACGACAAGGCAGGGAGTGCCAGGGATTGCACGAACCGCCAGGGGTCGCCTTTGGGTGATTTACGGAAGAGACGTCGAGAGCACTCGCAATTACCAGGTGTTGAAAACCAGCGATAACGACGGGCGGTCGTGGTCCGATGTCAGACTGATGATCCTGCCGCGCAAAGGAGTGCGGGCGATGTCCGCCTGCATTTGGATTGATCCACAGCAGCGCATGTGGGTGTTCTGGGGGCAGAGTTTCGGTCAGCAGGACGGCCGCTACGGCATCTGGGCGATCACGACGGATGATCCCGACAAAGAGGATCCGGAGTGGTCCGAGCCGCGACGGCTTGGTGACGG
This sequence comes from uncultured Pirellulaceae bacterium, assembly GCA_964623055.1. GTDB lineage: Bacteria > Planctomycetota > Planctomycetia > Pirellulales > Pirellulaceae > JADHUC01. Next base: position 12,300 of record CAZURK010000235.1, on the reverse strand, counting down.
GATCATGCTCAACAAGCCGACCGTGCTCACGGGCGGTGATTGGCTTTTCGTCTCGTCGGTCTGGAAGGCCGATCACAGCATCAACGTTTACGCGACGACCGATCAGGGAAAGACCTTTGAGTTGCGCGGAACGGCCAACGTGCTTCCGGCGGAAACGCGCGGGCCGGACGAGCCGATGATCGTCGAGCGCGGGGACGGATCGCTCTGGATGCTGGTGCGGCGGCGGGGAATCGCAGAGACGGTGTCTCAGGACGGAGGGAAAACATGGTCGCCGGTGAAGCAGACTTCGCTGCGTCATCCGACGGCGCGTTTCTTCCTGCGGCGTCTGAAGTCAGGCGCGTTGTTGCTGGTGAAACATGGTCCGCTCGACGAGCGGACCCGTCGTGAAAAGCTGATGGCGTTTGTGTCCGATGATGATGGCCGGACCTGGCAAGGCGGCTTGATGCTCGATGAGCGGGAGAAAGTTACCTATCCCGACGGCGTGCAGGCCGATGACGGCACAATCTACATCGTCTACGATTACAGCCGCACGCCCAACGGAGCCGTCCTGATGGCCACCTTTACCGAAGCAGATGCACGTGCCGGAAAGCCGGTGACCGACAAAGTGCGCCTGCGAGTAGAAGTCGCCCGGCTTCAAGAAGAGACAGAATAAGTGAAGATGATCAACCGAACTTCGCTACTCTCGTCCGCTCTCACCGTCCTGATCGTTGCCTGTTTCGGTAGTCTTCACGCGCAGGAGCATGAACTGGTGCTCGTCGAGGATGGCGTCAGCCGGGCTCCGATCATCGTCTTTGACGGAGCGCCGCCTTACACCCGTGAGGCGGCTGTGGTTTTGGCCGATTACGTTGAAAAGATCAGCGGTGCGCGCCCCGAAGTGATCGACGGCGAGCCGCAGGTGTTGCCCGATCGTGCCATTTGGGTCGGCGTACAGGCGGTGGTGAAGAAGACGTTTCCGAAAACCGATTTTGACTTCAAACATCCGGAAGAAATCCTCATCGCGGCGAACGAAAACCACCTCGTCATCGCAGGCCGGGATCGGTGGCATCCGGACCACCTCGTGGTGAAAGGGAAGCGGGAAACCGTGAACGGCGTGCAGCGCGAATATGGAACGGCGAACGCTGTTTACACCTTCATTCAGGATCAACTGGGTGTGCGCTGGCTCTGGCCGGGCGAGTTGGGAGAGGACTTCGCGACCGGTAAGTCGATCACTTTCGCCCCCTTCGAACATCGGTTTCACCCGCCTTTGCGGGCGCGTTCCAAAGTCCTGTGTTTTTCCGTGCTGCTCAAACACAGCGCCTACGGCCAGTCCGGCAACTGGGCGCGACGGCAGCGTCTGCAACTGGATTCCCTGGATGTTCATCCCGGCCACGCCTTCAAAACTTGGTGGGAGCGGTTTCACGAAACGCATCCGGAGTATTTTGCGCTTCAGCCCGACGGAACTCGCAGCGGTTATCCGTCGCCCACTCTCGCGAAGCTCTGTGTGTCTAACCCGGATGTCTGGAAGCAATGGCTGGTGGACGTGGAGGAGCAGATCCGGCACAACCCCAACCTGACCATCTTCAATACTTCGCCAAACGATGGGTATGGCACGGGGCACTGCGTCTGCGAAAACTGCAAAGCGTGGGATCATCCGGATGCCGACCTGCGCCCCTTCTACTGGGCTGGCGAGATCGCGCGCGGACCGGCGTTGTCCGACCGCGACGTGCGGTTTGGGAACGAATGCGCCCGGCTGCTCAAGGAGCGGTTTCCGAATGAAGATTACTACGTTTCGATCAACGCCTATGGCAATGCGAGGCCCGCTCCGCTGAAGACGAAACCGGATGACAACGTGGTCGTCATGGCCGTGGCCAACAACTTCTGGAAGGTCGACACGCCGGACAAAGATTGCCTCGTGGGAAAGACCTATTCCCGGCACTACGCAGATTGGAGCAAGCTTACGAAGAAGCAGGTGTGGCGGCCGAATACCGGGAATCCCGCCGGTTGGCAGAGCGGTCTGCCGGACGTGCCGATCGAACGCACGATGGAGAGTTTTCAGTTCGCGATGGACCACGGCTGCATCGGCGTCAGCGTTGATTCTGTTCTGGAGAACTGGGCGACTCAGGGGCCCCTATATTACGTGCTCGCACGCATGACATGGGACCCGTCGCAGAACTGGCGAGCCGTGCTGGATGATTGCTACGCACGTGGATTCGGGCCGGCCGCTTCTGATATCAAGGCTTATTGGAATCTGCTGGAAGCATCCCGGAACCGGAAAGTGGACGACTATCCGGGTGAGTCACACGGATACTCGGAAGTCTACAATGAAACTTTTTTCAAACGGGCCTACGGGCTGCTTGATCAGGCGGCGAAGAAAGCAGCGGAATCCCGCGAGGAGAAGTATCGTCAGCGAGTCGAGTTCATTCGCGTTGGGCTCGATCACACGAAGCTGACGACGGAACTCCGCGAACTGAGCCTGAAACTGCTGCGGAGCAACGGAAAAGATGCTGAAGTCTCTGATCAGGTGCGAGCGAAGTGGGCTGAGATCGAAGACAACTGCAACAAACAGCCCTTGGCGGTCTACTGGCCGCCACTGCGTCCCAATGAACGCATGGCCCGTGCCGGTCTTTTTCATCCCGACTTCATGAACAAGGTGAAGTCAAAGACCATCGCCACATGGAAAAGGAAAGCCGCCGGAGAGTCGAACGCCGCAACCCCCGGCGGAACCTCGCCAGCGGACAAAACGAAACTCCGCGACGCCCGATCCGCCGGCTGGCATCTCGTCTTTCAGGACGACTTCGACCGCAAGAAGTTGGGTGACAAGTGGAAAGTCATCGACGGCAAGTGGTCACTGGCTGATGGCACGCTCACCGGCAGCGGTGCATTGATTTCGGCGCGCGGCTTCCCGGCAGACAACGCCGCAGGATTTCAACGGCTCGAATTCGAGGCTGTCACGACTTTGCCGGCGACATCCAAGGTCAGCGACCTGAGTTCCTTCATCCATTGCGAGCACACGGCTGACGATCGGGAGCCATGGAAGTCGGGCGGATACTTTTTTCAATTCGGCGGCAGGTATAACTCCGTGACTCAGCTCGCCAGAGGCGGAGAAACCCTCCGCATTTCCACCGAAGCAAAGATCACCCCAAAGAAAGTGCACCAGGTTGTGTTGGAGAACGACCGGGGCGAGCTGCGTTGTTTCGTGGACGGCGAGGCCGTTTTCGTCGAGCGAGAGAAAAGTTCGCTCGTCGGAAAGTCACAGAATCATGTCGGCTTCTACTTCTACACCCCGGCAAAGGTCAGAAAGGTGAAGGTTTATGTAAAGGGTCTGCCCGGCGATCTGGATCTCGATTGACAGCACGGCCCTCTCAATTGTGGGGCGGTCTCCTGACCCGACCCACTGGATCGACCGCAGCCATAACGACCCGTGCGACTTTCGGTCTGCCACGTCAACGGGTCGGCAGACCCGCCCACAGAGAATCCGTGAATCAATCGCAAACAATAGAGCGAACGCACCAAATGAGAACATTCCGTCTAAACACGTGTTTCGCCATCGCTGTTGTCGCGATTCAGATGACTTTCGCCGCCGAGGAGAAGCCCGCCGGATTGACTTATGCCGACGTTCCTTACGGGCCGCATGCGCGCAACGTGTTGGACTTCTGGCAAGCGGATGGCGATGGACCCTGGCCTTTGATTGTGTTCATCCATGGCGGTGGCTGGACCTAGGGAGGCAAGCCGCAATCCAGACACACCTTCAAACCATTTCTCGACCGGGGAATTTCCTGCGCCGCGATCAATTACCGCTACAGCACGGAAGCTCCGTTGCCCGCGCCCGTGCATGACGCGGCGCGCGCCGTTCAGTTTCTGCGTTTTAAGGCGAAGGAGTGGAACATCGACAAGGATCGCGTCGCCCTCACGGGTGGGAGCGCGGGTGGTTGCACGTCGATGTGGATTCTGCTTCACGACGATCTGGCTGACCCGAATTCGGAAGACCCGGTCGAACGCAAATCAACGCGGGTTTCAGCTGCTGCTGTTGGAAATGCCCAGGCGTCCCTCGATCCGAAAGCGATCGAGGAATGGCTCGGTCCGAACGTGCTGCGGCATCGGATGATCTGGACGGCCGTTGGCGAGCGGAACCTGACAGACGCTCTGGCGAACTACGAGAAGAACAAATCAACCTACGTTGAGTTTTCCCCTTACAATCATCTCACCAAAGACGATCCGCCGCTGCTGATGACATATACCGAACATCATCCCATGACGTTGCCATCCAAAAACGCCAACCACGGCATTCACCACCCGGTCTTCGGCTTGAAGGTGAAAGAGAAGGCGGATCGTCTGGGGTGTGAATTCCATCTGATCATCGCGGGCGAGCATGAACTGAGTTCGGACGAATACGCAGACTCTACCGAGTTCCTGATCGACAAGCTGCTGCCCAAGTCCCACAATGTCAGCCGGTGAATCACGCATCTATCTGAAGGTGTCCGGGAATTCGTCAAGGAGATTCCGAGGACTGTTAGCCGTAGCTGAAGTCGTGAGACTTCAGATCATGCAGGGAAGTCGGAATTCTCACGAATTCCGCTACGACGGCTTTCCGGACACCCGTATCTAACTCGAAAGCGTACTCATGCCACGACTATCACTACTATGCCTCGCTCTGGCCGTCTTTTCTGTTGACGCCAATGCCAATGGAAATGAATCAGAACCCACGCCATTGACACTGGATAATGGCCCTCATCTATTGATTGATGACCATTTAATTGGGGAACAGTCATTCTTACTTCGAACGGTAAACAACCCTGAAAAATGCCGGAAACCCGTTATTCCGGGAGGTGACACTTACCGTATCTACCAGCCATTCATCAGCGTCGTGCGGGATGCGGAGACCGGCGTCTTTCGCATGTGGTATGAGGTCCCGGATGCCCGACCTGAAAACTTGCGAGGCTTCTCCGATCCCATATCCCATGTTGCCTATACGGAATCCGAGGATGGAATCACCTGGGACCATCCGCCGAAAGTGTTGCCGAACCATTTTCGCGACAAAGATTTCAATGACGCCGTCCGTTTGAGTGTGGTCGATCACGGCCCGGATTGGCCGGATGCTGGCAAGCGTTATGTCATGGCCACCCATGCGAAACGGATTCAAGCATGGGGTCAAAATCCAGCCAACGGACTTAGGATTTACACATCTCCAGATGGATTCAATTGGGCTCCCCTATCCAAGGAACCAGCAGTCAAGCACACCAACGACATCCTGTCCTTGCATTGGGATCCGATTCGGAAACAGTATATTGCCATCGTAAACCACTTGGTCGAACGACTGGGCCGAATTCCTCATCAGTCCGTAAGCAAAGATCTGATCAACTGGGAGCCAAAGCGGCCTGTCATTACACCCAGTCTGGCGCCCATCGAAACCTACGCGTCCAAACTCAACGGCGGCAAAACGCAGTTCTACGGCATGTCCGGAATTGTTGCGCGCGGAGATTTGCTCATCGGTCTGGTGAAAGTCCTCCAGGATGATTTGAACGCCACCCCCGGCAAGACCGCTGCGGAGATGGGCGATCCGGACCGAAAGGCCGCCGGACTTGGTTATACCGTGCTGGCCTGGAGCCGCGACGGACGAACCTGGCAGAGAGATCACGAACCGTTCATTCCGAGGAACGAGTTTCCCGGCACGTTCGACCACGCGATGGCGTGGGGAGACGCGCAAATCATCACGGACGACGAAACGCTCATTTATTACGCCGGATACGAACACGGCCACAAAGTGGATCGAACGAAATATCGACACCTCATGCTGGCTCGGATGCCTCGCGACCGTTATGTGAGCCGCGATGCCGGTCGAAACCCAGGCCGGTTAGTGACCAGGCCGTTCGTGATGAGGTCGTTCGTGATGAGGTCGCAATCGCTAACGGTAAACGCAAATGTGAAAGGGGAAGGTCGCGTTCGATTGCTGGATGCCAATCGGAAACCGCTCGACGGCTTCGGCTGGGTTGAATTCATCGGGGATTCGGTCGAACACAAAATAGAGTGGAGCAATGGATTGAAGCCTATTTCAGGCAAGGCGGTTTGCTTGGAGTTTCGTCTCAGGGATGCACAATTGTTTGGCTTTGATTTGCATTAACCAAATGGCGCTGGCAGGCATCAATCAGCGCAGGCTTTCAGCAGCAAAACCCGCGATCAGGTGTTTGGAGAAAGGCAGTTTTTCATGAGACACATTTTCCTGACACTCAGTTTTCTTGGTTTCCTCCTGTTTGAGGTAGCGGCTGCAGACCCACTTCCCCGCATCGAACTCGAAAACGTCCGAAGAGAACGTGTCGAGACTGGGCTGCGAAAATCGCTGACATTCTACGAGCAGCAACAGCATGGCGGAGGATGGGCATCGGCCTATTCGTTGGACCTTTGATATAGAAAGTGGCAAGCCGCTCATCGTGAATAGGAAGACCGGTCAACGGTATGAGGATGTAAGTAAGCTCCCAGAGATTGATCAAGAGCGCTGGTATATGGGACCGTACTTCTTGGACCGCCCTGCTGCTCCGGTTTCCGTGATCCAGAGTTGGGAGCGACTGAAATCCATTGGCCGGGAGAAGCTGCTGGCGCAGCGATTGAAGCGCACAGGAAGACTCGACATCGAAAGCGGATATGGGGCTTTCCGCACACCTGAGATCGAAACAGAAAACGATCGTCTGGCACTGACTGAACAGGTGAAGAGCATCCTTGATGAGCAGAATCCCGCCGGATGGTGGAGCGGTAAATGGTACGGCACCGACGCGATTACCTCCTATACCTTCACAGACAACGCCATCAAAATCATCACCTGGTTGGAGGTGAATGCGGATGGCAAGGCGACTTGGCGCTAAGACGACTCGCAAGAAATGACCTAGCTGTAGCCTGACTCTCCAGAGTCGGAGATACCAAAGAAATGAAACTCTCCCTTACGCAAGTGCGGGAAAATGGTGCACCAGTAGCAGAACTCGTGAGAGTTCTGACTTCGGAAGTCTCACTACTTCCGCTACGTCGGATGAGTTCATTATTCTCCCGCAGTCCCCTTACGCTCATCGTGCTGTCTGTTCTATGTGTCCTGCCCGCCGCGTTGCGAGCTGCTGAGCCGGAGAAGTCGGCGGTCAAAGTCACGCAGGAGTTGCTGAACCAGATCCATATAAGGCCGAAGATCAACTTCAAGCCGTTTCCGGCGTACGAGAAAAAGTATCTCCCGTTTGCAATGGCGGCGAGTCTTGAAGTCACGCGTGGCGGACGTATCTGGACGTGCTGGGCGGGAGGGCAAGACGGTCCCGATGCTTACCTGCTGGCGTCGTACAGCGACGATGAGGGCCACTCGTGGCGCGACCCGGTGTTTGTGATCGATCCGCAGGCTCAGGGGCTGAAGATGGGAACGCGGCTCGGTGCGTTGTGGCTTGATCCGAAGGCACGGCTGTGGTTGTTCTTTCATCAGTCCGTCGGCATGTTCGATGGCAGTTGCAGCAATTGGTTCATTCGCTGTGACAATCCGGACGCGGAGCAGCCCGTTTGGACAAATCCGGTTTTCATCGGTTTCGGTGCGTCGTTGAACAAACCCATCGTGCGGAAGAACGGTGAATGGATTCTGCCGGTCTCGCTGTGGGAACGCTGGCATATCGACAAGCCCCTCGCCGATTGCTACCGTGAACTGGATGCCGTGCGCGGAGCCAATGTGTTTGTCTCCCATGACGAAGGCGGGCACTGGCGCTATCGCGGTGGCATCATTTTCAACAACAGTTGCTTCAACGAACACACCATCGTTGAGTTACAAGACGGCCGTTTATGGATGATCGCACGCTGCTTCGACGAAACGGCCGAAAGCTTCTCCAGCGACGGTGGCCGCACATGGCGGGCGCAGAGCCGGTTCGCTCCCCACGTGACGAGTAAGTGCGTCTTTCGTCGGCTGAAGTCCGGCAACATCCTGCTCATCCGTCACGGCACGGATCTGACGAAAGCGACTCCCAGCCGTCGCGAACTGGCCGCCTTTCTTTCGACCGATGACGGGCGAACCTGGACCTCCGGCCTGATGCTGGACGAACGCAATGGCGTGTCCTACCCCGACATCGCTCAGGCCCCCAACGGCGACATCTACATCCACTACGACCGCAATCGCTCCACGGATGCCGAGATTCTCTTTGCCCGTTTCCGCGACGAAGATGTCCTGGCTCAAAAGCTCGTTTCAGAGCGCGCCTCGCTGAAGAACATCATCAAGAGCAAACAAGGCATGAATCGAGGTGACTGAATGACTCTCGCCGATGAGCGGAGGACGAACCTCATGCGTGGCGTTACGGACCGTGACTTCACCCAACCTGAATCGTGTCGGAAAGATGATGGAGACTGCGACGAAATGTGACACCTCGTTCAACGCCGTTACGGCGATCGTCTTCCCTTCTTGACGCGAGTCAATCGCTGCCGGTCTTGTGCTCGTGCGTTGTGAGAGAAGACAGAGAGCCGGCTTTCGGAGTGAACACGGCCAAGCCAATGTGCCGGTCGGCCGCACCGTAATATAGCAGCCACTGCCCCTTGAATGGCACCAGCGTATTGGCCACCGTGGCGCCGTTGGTGAATCCCTTTGTCTCCCAGTCGTATTCCGAGTCCCAATGCACCTTCTTTCTTTCGACCGGACAGTCGAACGTTGAATCGGAGGTGGGCGAAAGGACTGGCTTCTCTTGCAAGAAAAAGGGGCCCATCGCCCAGTCGGGAAGCGGCCTGTCGGCGGCTTCAACGCCGTAGATGTGCAAGAAAGTCGAGGCTGCCGCCATCACAAGGCACCGGAAGCCTGTCATTGGCATTTCCTTTCTCTCGATGAGGATAACCACTCAGTGGAATCACTCGTGATATTCTGCGGCTCGATCAGCCCGCATCATCGCGATAAATCGCCTTGCCCACGTTGCCCCGCGCGGTGACGGGCACGCGTTTAGCGTGCTGTCAAGTCGTTTAACGGCGAGCCGCAGGCGACTGTGTTTCGGGAGCACCAGCAGTCTGACGCCGCCGATGCCAGCGGCTTGCCGTTAAAAAAGAGAAATCTGGCGTGCTATCGCGCTAAACACGTACCGTGACGGATACACGGCGGTAGCATATCCTACTCGGATCTGTCGTGCCATAATACGGGCACGCAGTCCCTGTAGGACGGGTAAGTCAAGTAGGCCGGATCGAGGAGCGCAGCGACGATGCTCCGGCAGTCAGGGGAGCCCTTCACCAAGGCAAACATACGGTGCCGGAACGGCGCTTCGCTTGGTCCGGCCTACATTCTGTTTCCGCTGCTCGGGAAAGAACAAGCATGCAACCCACCCTCGCACTTCTCACAGCCCTACTTCTGGCTCTACCAGCCACGTCGCCCGGTTCCGAGCTGCCGCGGGACATTGGCTCGCGGCGCGAGCTGTTCGTCGATTACTACCTGATCGACGGGATGAAGAATGTGCGGCTGGAGCTGAATCGGCCGCGCAACGAAGGTGCCGTGATCCGGTTTGACCAGCCGTGGGAGTTCCCCTTTGCCGGGTGCCCAACGGTCATCCGGGACGGCGACAAGTACATCCTAATCTACCGCGGGATGCGCGGCACGGGCGATGGCACGAATGTGGAGAGCACGTGCTACGCGGAGTCCAAGGACGGCATCCATTGGACCAAGCCGAATCTCGGTCTGTTCGAGGTCCTGGGCTCGAAGGACAACAACTGCATCCTGGCCAATGACCCGCCGTTCTCGCACAACTTCACGCCGTTCCTCGACACGCGCGAAGGCGTGGATCACCAGCAGCGGTTCAAGGCCGTGGCTGGCACGGGAGGATCGGGCGGAATGTTTGCCTTTGCTTCACCCGACGCGATCCATTGGCGCAAGTTGCTCGACAAACCGGTGATCACCAAAGGCGCGTTCGACTCGCAGAACCTCGCGTTCTGGTCGGAGGCGGAGCAGAAGTATCTGGCCTACTTCCGCACATTCAAGCACGGCAAACGCTGGGTCTCTCGGACCACGAGCGACGACTTCCTGAACTGGGACGAGCCCGTGTCGATGACCTTCCGCCATGTCGATGGCCTCGCTCCCGACGAGCACATCTACACCAACGGCACCCATCCCTACTTCCGGGCGCCCCACGTCTACATCGCCTTGCCCTTTCGGTTCATGCCCGGCCGGCGAGCGCTCACCATGCGCCAGGCCAGGGCGATCCACGTCCACCCCAACTACGCCAACGACTGCTCCGACGCGATCCTCATGACCTCGCGCGGTGGCTCCGTCTACGACCGCACGTTCCTCGAATCGTTCGTTCGGCCGGACCTGGGCGCCGAGAACTGGGTGTCCCGCACGAACATGCCGGCGCTCAACGTGGTGCAGACCGGCGACGAAGAGATGTCGCTGTACCTCGAGTGCGACTACGCACAACCGACGGTGCACCTGAAGCGCTTCTCGCTCAGGCTCGACGGCTTCGCTTCGGTCCGGGCGGGGTACGACGGTGGAGAGATGATTACCAAGCCACTGATCTTCCAGGGAGAACGGCTGTTCATCAACTTCGCCACGTCCGCACCAGGAAGCGTACGCGTCGAGATCCAAGACCCGGACGGCAAGGCCATCCCCGGCTTCGCTCTCGACGAGGCCGAGGAGCAGATCGGCAACGAGATCGAGCGCGAGGTGTCCTGGATAGCTGGTAATGACGTGAGCGCGCTTGCCGGAAAGCCAGTCCGACTACGATTCGTGATGAAGGACGCGGACCTGTACGCCATGCGCTTCGGCCCCAAACCGCCGCCATCGGCGCATGAGAAACTGCGCGAGGGGCTCTACACATTCGACGCAGACAGCCCAGAAATCGATGGCGTGCCTATTGTGTCGGACGCCGGCGACCGAATCCGGCTCGAGAATGGGCCGGAGATCGTGAACGATCAAACGCAAGCCGCGGTCGGCAGCGGATCGGTCTCTCTCGGTCACGGTGGGACAACGCGGGAGCGGGTTGAATTCGTGGGAACCTGGAATCTCGGCTCTACCTTCACGCTGGCCGCGTTCGCAAGGTTCGAGGATCTCCGGTGGACCCGCCTCTTCACCAATTACCGCGGGGGCGGCCCGGCCAAGCCCGATGAGTTGGCCCTTTCCTTCGACCCCAGTGGCGCGGTTGCCCCAGGACTCGTGCTCAGCGTGAAGGCAAAGCAGATTCGTTCCGAAGGCCTCGATCTGAAGCCTAACCAGCACTACCACATCGGTGTGACCTACAACGATGGCGACGTGCGCCTCTATCTCGACGGCGAGCAGGTCGGCAAGGGAGCCGTTGCGCCCGGCCCAGTCGAGCTGAACTGGGACCTCGCCATCGGCGAAGACCTCGCCGGCGGCCCCAACGAGCAGCTCCGCGGAAACGTTGACGATGTTCTGATTCTGGGCAGGACGATGAGCGACGCGGAGGTCAAGGCACTGAGTGCACGCCGGCGTCAGTAGCCGAATTCGCTCCTTTCTTTTTGCTGACAGCCGCATTCCTGACTTAGAGCGTGTCCCGAAATTGGTAGCAGAAGTCGTGAGACTTCTGATGGTTGGCGAAATCCCCGGAATTCACACGAATTCCGCTACGTAAATCATGCCTATTCAGAATTTCGGGACACGCTCTTGGAAACTCAAACTGTAAACGCCATTCCCGGAATGGCCACAAGAAGGCACAAGAACGCACGAAAATTTCGATAGACTTGCTCGAACGTGAACGGTGCGTTTTCTTTTTGTTGATTTCTCGTGTTTTTCGCGGCTATTTGCTGCCTTCTGCGTGGTCGCGTTTTCTTTTTGAGTTAGAAAAGAGAAACCGAACAGAAGAACGCCAAGGCCGCGAAGAACCATGCTTTGCGACCTTTGCGAGCTTCTGTACCACTAATGTCCAAGATCGTTAACTTCTTCGCAAAATCAGCGACCAAGGGGAGCGGACCAGTGCCAACCGAGCGTTAGCTCGTATTTGGCTGGCGGCCCTGCCGCCCTGTGCAAGAAACCTAGCAAAGTTGGCCAGATCAAGGAGCCCAGCGATCCGCCGCGGTGGACTCCGGCACGCGATGAATGAGACGTTCTGTTATACTGAGCGGAGGTTGATATTGTTTGCACAGATCGAAGCGCGTTGAATGCTGTATTTCTCCCAGGTTCAGCACGGGCAACCGCGCATTTGTTTCTAAGCACTGCTTAGCCGTGCCGGAACGGCGCTTCGCTGGGTCCGGCCTACTTGCCTCGGCAATGCTGTTGAGTGGTGAATCAGCCACAGACGGAGGCAGAAATTAGAAACCGTGGGTCGTTGTGTGCACCGCAGTCGTGAGCGTTGCATTGGTGGACGTCTTGCGTAGGGGGTGGCGGTTGGGCGATGA